>CALDSD010000094.1 GCA_937911325.1 uncultured Neomegalonema sp. | reverse complement strand
TTGGCGCACCGGGGAAGATTCGAACTCCCGACCCCCAGATTCGTAGTCTGGTGCTCTATCCAGCTGAGCTACCGGTGCTGACGCAAAGCAGGCCGCGCCCGCTGCGAAGCGGTTAGATAGCGGCGGGCGGCGACGGATGCAAGCGGCAAACGCGCGGGAACAGGGACCTCATGATCCCTGCAGATCTCGATACGCCAAAGGCTCGGCCGGGACCGACGCCGCTTCGTACACGCCCCGCGCAACGGCGCGCGCAAGGCAGTCCGACGCCGCCGATCCGATCCGCGTCAGGTCGAGCGATCGGTTGGCGCGCAGAGAGACGGCGCCGCTCGCGATGGCGAAGACGGTGTCGCCGTCAAACGGCGTGTGAGCCGGCCGGATCGCTCGCGCAAAACCGTCCTGCGCCATCATCGCCACCCGCTTCGCTTCAGCGACCGTCAGCTCGGCCGAGCACGCGACCACAGCGATGGCGGTGTTGAACGGCGCAGCGTTCGGATCGGCCGCGTCAAGCTTGCTCCCAGGCCCCAACGGATCGATTGCCGCGGCGGCGGTCTCGGTTGGCCGCGCGCCGCCGAACTCGCCGTCTATCTCGAAGGGCCAGGCCCAAAAACTCCGACCATCTGGCGTCAGAACCGATCCGATGGGATTTGCGGCGACCAAAGCCGCGACGACCAGCCCATCACCGAGATCGATCGAGGCGGAGCCAAGCCCTCCCTTCAGATCTCCTGCCTTGGCTCCACGTCCCGCGCCGGCAGATCCGAGCGCAAACTCAGCGGACACGTTGGCGAGCGCGACCCGTCCCAACTCGGCATACGGCGGATGCGCGCCCCAATTCTTGTCGCCGCCATTCTCCAGATCGTAGAGGATCGCGGCCGGCACGATCGGCACAGGCGGCGCGTCGACTTTGCTGCGCCGTCCGATTTGCTGCTCCGCCAGCGCGGCGCAGACGGCGTCCGCCGCCGCCAGACCGAACACAGACCCGCCCGCCAGAACAATCGCGTCGATCTTGTCGACGAAGGTCCCCGGCTGGAGCGCGTCCGTCTCCCGCGTTCCCGGACCGCCGCCGCGTACGTCAACGCTGGCGATCATCGGATGCGTGCAACGCACGACGGTCGCCCCGCTCCGCAGCGCGTCTTCCTGGGCGTTTCCAACCTCTATCCCAGCCACATCGCTCAGCAGGTTTCGCGGGCCGGGTCCAGGGATGCTGCTGCGGGTCACGACTGCGGTCCGTTCGGCAGATAAATCCGGAACCGCGTCCCGGTTGAACCCGTCTCCACCAAGGTCAGGTCGCCGCCTTGGGCGCGCACCAGCTCGGCGGCGATCGCCAACCCGAGCCCCGAACCACCGACCCGGGCCGAACCTCGAAACGGCCTGAACAGATTTTCCTGGGTCTTTTCGGGGATGCCCGGGCCCGTGTCTGACAAATCGATGGCGATCCCGTCGCGGGCTGGTTCGTCGTCGGTCGGCTCCACGCGTCCCGCGAGAACGGCGACCTCTCCTTGGGCGCCGCTCGCCTCGATCGCCTGAACCGCGTTTCGCGCGAGGTTCAGCAGCGCCCGGAACAACTGATCCGGATCGACGAAAAGGACGACGTCTTCGTCAACGTGATTGCGGAACCGCAGCGCGGCCTCGCCGCGATCCGACGCATCGTCGAGCGGCGCGAGGCCGAGCGCGTCGGCGACGTCCTGAACCAGAGGCTGCAGGGCCACCTGACGCCTCTCTGGCTCCGGCTCGTCCGCGCGCCCAAACTCGAGCGTGTTCTGGCAAAGACGGATCGCCCGATCGAGCGAATTGAGCAGCTTTGGGGTGACGCGCGCGGCGATCGGATCCTTGCTTGTCTCGAGTCGGTCGGCGAGCAGCTGAGCACTGGCGAGGTTGTTGCGCAAATCGTGGTTGATCTTCGCCACCGCTTCACCCAGGGCAGCCAAACGCGCCTTCTGTTGCAACGCTTTGCGAACCTGCTTTTGCATGCTCTTGAGCTCGCGCTCGGCGCTTCCGATCTCACCGCTGTCCGCGCTCGGCTGAATGATCCGGTCCGAGTTCTCCGGATCGTCGCCAAACGCCGTCATGTTGTCGATGATGCGCCGAACAGGTCGGACCAGCCACGCGTTCACACTGAAGAAGACCAAGACCGCCGTGAGCGCGGAGATAAAGAGCGAAAGCCAGAAAATCCGCACGCCAAAGGCCATCATGGCGCGTTTCAGCTCGCCCTCGTCGACGACGATCTCGACCCACTCGCCCCCCAAGAGCTGGGGTTTGCCGATCACTCTGATGAAGCGTCGCTCCCATTGAAACACGCAGCTCAGCGCGTCGACGATCAGTTCCAGCGACGTCGAATTGCGCAAATCGAAAGGTTCCGGCGCAATGGGCTTCGGCGTCGGCGTCTCCAGCATCAGTTCGCGCACGGCGTCGCGCTTCAGCGAGATCGAGTAGACTTCGGCATTGCTGAGCAACTCAGCTTCCAGACCGCGTGGCAGCTCGTTTCGCGGCGCAGCGAGCAACGCGAGGCTGGCGATCTGCGCCTTCTCCAGGCGTTCGCGCAACCAGCCTTCGCGGTATCGCGCCACCGACGGAACGAAAATCAGTATCTCTGCGATCATCACGAAGATGATCGTCAGGATTAGCAATCGTCCGGAAAGCGATCGCCAGACCGCCATGAGCGCCTCTTTGCTACTATTCTAGCTGCGAAGGCGCACGCTAGGCGCGCCTCGACAGGATCGCAACTCACATCCCTAGCGGCGCACATAGTCCTCAATGAGGCCGCGCCGATCTTGGGCGGACGCAAACTGGACCAAGCCGTACAAAAAAACACGCTGAAAAGTTGATCTAGATAAATGTCGGCGACCCGACGGCTTGTTCAGCTGACTCTTTACACCGCCAGAATCGGCGGTTGGGAGGCGGACCAAGAGGCGGCCGGAAGAGCCGACAACATAAATGACGACAACGAAGCGCTGGCGAAAAGACGGATCGCTTTACTCGCTGATCATGAGCGAGACCTACACGCTTCAGGGTGTGACGATCGCCTTGGGACTAGCTATCCCGCCTTGCGTGGTGATCCCGCTGGAAATGCAGAAGCGCATTGTCGACGAGGCTATTCCCGCGGGCGACTATGACCTTCTGTTCGATCTGGCGATCGTTTTCGCGATCGCGATCGTGGCGGTCGGCGCCCTGAAGTTCGGCGTCTTCTATCTTCGAGGCTGGATCTCCGAGATCGTCGCGAGGTTTCTTCGCGTCGCTTTGATCGACGCCCAGCGCCGCCGCAAAGAACGCGCCGCGCACAAGTCCCTCGGCGTCGTCACTTCCGTGATCACGACCGAAGTCGAACCTCTGGGCGGTTTCGCTGCGGAAGCTCTGAACACGCCGCTTATCCAGGGCGGCTCGATCCTGGGCGTCGTCGGGTTCATGTTCGTGACTGAGCCGGTCCTTGCGGCCATCGGGATCATCGCGCTGGCGGCGGAGGCGTTCGTGACGCCGATCCTGCAAGAGGCGATCAACCGATTGACCCGCAAACGCATTCTGACGCTGCGCCGCGCCGGTCTGGACATGATTGAAGCCGCCGATCCGCCCCGCCATCGATTGATCGTCGACGCCGTTCGCGAGACGCGTCGCACCTATGATTTGCGTCTGAAGATGAACATTCTCAAAGCGTTGCTGAAGGTGATCCGCAACCTGATCGCCCATGCGGCCGACATCGCGGTGCTGATAATCGGTGGCTGGATGGTCGTTCAGGGCCAGATCGGCCTCGGCGTCATCGTCGCATTCCTGGCCGGCTTGCGCGAGCTCCGCGATCCATGGAGCGATCTGGTGAGCTTTTACAGGCGCTGGACGGATGCGCGCGTGAAGTACCGGCTCGTCGTCGGAGCGATGAATGGCGAGAAAAGACTAACGAGCCCCGCCATCTCGCAACATCATCCGAGCTTCAGCAGCTGACGCACGATCCAGCGCGTTCGGTCGTTGAACAGCTTTGGCGCATAGAACTGCCCTGCGGCGCGCTTTGAAACCTCGCCAAGCGTAGGATACGGCGCGACCATACCGGTGATGTCCTTGATCTTGAGACCCTTCGAGATTGCAAGCGCCCAGATCTGGATCAGTTCGCCGGCATTGACGCCAACGATCGACGCGCCGTGGATCGCGCCTTTCTTGTCGAGCATGACCTTGATCCGCCCCTCGGTGCGTTTCTCGGCCATCGCACGATCGTTCTCGCCATAGGACCACTCAATGATCTCGGCCTGATCGCCCAGTTTTTCCTTCGCTTCAGCCGCTGTCCAGCCAACCTGGGCAAGCTCGGGATCCGTGAAGGTCACCCAAGGAATGTGCTTGGTGGACGCTTTCGTCCACCAAATGCGGAACAGAGCCTGCCGGATCACGACGCCCGCGTGATAACCCGCCACGTGGGTGAACTGCAGGCCGCCTTCGACGTCGCCGATCGCGAACATCTTGGGGTTCGTCGTCCGCAGCCGGTCATCGACTTTGACGCCACGGCTCGTGTACTCGACCCCCGCCGCCTCCAGGCCGAGGCCCTGCACGTTCGCAGAACGGCCCACCGCGACCAGAAGGTCCGTGCCCTCGACGGTCTCGCCGCCTCCCAGCGTGATGATCACCTTGCCGTCGCGCTGTTCGACCTTCTCGGCCGCCGCGCCTTCCAGGATCTCGACGCCTTCGGCGCGCAGGTTTTCGAGGACGACCGCCGCCAGATCGGGATCGTCTTTGCCCAGGACTTTTGCGGCCTCGATGACCACAACTTCCGAGCCAAGACGGCGATGCGCCTGAGCCATCTCCATACCAATCGGCCCACCGCCAATGATCAGGAGCTTTTCGGGCCGCTCGGTTTGTTCCCAGATCGTCTCATTCGTCAGGTACGGAACCGTATCAAGGCCGGGAATAGGCGGAACCAACGGGGACGAGCCGGTCGCGATGACAAACCGACGGGCTTCGATGATGTGTCCGCCGGCGCGCAGCTCGCGCGGCGAGATGAATTCACCGGCCGAGCGGATGACGCGGACGCCCAATCCCTCGAACCGTTCCTGACTGTCATGCGGTGCGATTGCGCCAATGACAGACTTCACATGACCTTTTACGGCGGCGAAATCGATTTCGGGCTCGTGCGCCGCGATACCGAACACTGCGCCTTTGCGCTGCGCTTGCGCAGTCTTCGCAGCCGCCAGAAGCGCCTTCGAAGGCACGCAGCCGTAATTCAGGCAGTCGCCGCCCATCTCGCCTTTCTCGACGAGCACGACGCTGGCGCCCATCTGCGCCGCGCCGGCAGCGACGGACAAGCCGCCGGATCCGGCTCCGATGATGGCGATATCGGTTTTAATCCGCTCGGGCGATTTCATGACGATGTCCCTTTCAGACCCGAAGGTTCCAGGCGGCGCGATTACTGGCCGCGTTTGTTTCTGAGAGCTTTGATCAGGATCGGCAGCGCGGCGAGCGCCGCCAGCCCCAGCAACGGGCCCAACACATGGGGCTCTGCGATCAAGGAGAGGTTTGGCTCGCCGCCCTGATCGATGACTTCGCCAAGCCCGGCCTCGACCCAGGTGTAGATCGCCGTCGCCGGCATGATCCCGACAAAGGTCGTCCAGAGATAAGTCGATAGGCG
>CALDSD010000093.1 GCA_937911325.1 uncultured Neomegalonema sp. | reverse complement strand
ACCCCAATCAGGCGGCTGGAATTAGCGTTCTTCGCCTCGGCTTGCAAGGCTTGGGGGCGAAAGATGGGCCGAGAAGGTTAACCGCTTCTTATTATCGGCCAATCCCCTTGCGCCGCGGCGCCCCTTTAGCTATCTCCGCCGCTCGTCGGAGTATAGCTCAGCCTGGTAGAGCACTGTCTTCGGGAGGCAGGGGCCGCAAGTTCGAATCTTGCTACTCCGACCAATCTATTTTCCAGCGTTGGCTTGGTTCTTTGGGATGAGAACCAGACGTAAAAAAACCCGGGCCAAAGCCCGGGTTTGAGTTGATCGCGCCGCCGCCCAAAGCGGCGCAATCGGGAGGGGAGAGTTCGCTTAGACGAACTGGGAGCCTTTGCCGAATTCCGGATAGGCCTCCATGCCGATCTCGGCGCTGTCGAGACCAGCCATTTCGGCTTCTTCGGAAACCCGGATACCGATCGTCGCGGCCAGCAGACCCCAGAGCACAAGGCTCGCGCCGAAGGTCGCGCCACAGATCGCGACGATGCCGACAACCTGCGTGACGATGTTCGCGTCGCCATTGGTCCAGACCACCGCGATGGTGCCCCAGACGCCGGCGAAGAAGTGAACCGGGATCGCGCCGACGACGTCGTCAATGCGCATGCTGTCGAGCAGCGGCACGGTGAAGACGACGACGACGCCGCCGATCGCACCGATGACGATCGCCTGCCACAGTTCCGGAGCGAGCGGCTCGGCCGTGATCGAAACAAGGCCAGCCAGCGCGCCGTTCAGCACCATGGTCAGGTCGACCTTGCTGTACAGAACCTGGGTCAGGATGGCCGCCATCACCGCGCCAGCCGCAGCCGCCGTGTTGGTGTTGGCGAAGATACGGCTCACGTCGGCGACGTCGCCGATGGTGCCCATAGCGAGCTGCGAACCGCCGTTAAAGCCGAACCAACCCAGCCACAGGATGAACATACCCAGCGTGGCGAGAGGAAGCGACGAGCCCGGCATCGGATTGACTTTGCCGTCTTTGAACTTGCCCATCCGAGCGCCGAGAACGATCGCGCCAGCAAGCGCGGCAGCGCCGCCACACGCGTGAACAACGGTCGAACCAGCGAAGTCCTGGAAGCCCATGGCGTCCAGCCAGCCACCGCCCCATTTCCAGGACGCGGTCACCGGGTAGATCAGGCCGGTCAGAACGATGGTGAAGATCAGGAACGGCCACAGCTTGATGCGCTCAGCCAGCGTGCCCGACACGATCGAGGCGGTCGCTGCGCAGAACATCAGCTGGAAGAAGAAGTCCGAACCAACCGACGCATAGGAGATGTCGCCGATCTGGTCCGCGCTTGCGCCGACAGGCTCGAGCGACGTCATCGCCAGCGCGCCGACCCAGCCCTCAAACATCCACGCGTCGCCTGGATACATCATGTTGAAGCCGACCAGCAGATACGCGAGAGACGCCAGCGAGAAGAGGGCGACGTTCTTGGTGCACTGCATTGCAACGTTCTTGCTGCGCACGAGGCCAGCCTCGAGCATCGCGAACCCGCAGGCCATGAAGAAAACGAGGAAGCCGCCGATCAGGAACAGCAGCGTGTTGAAGATAAAGACAGTGTGCTCTGAGGCTTCGGGCGGCAGCGCGTCCTGCGCGTAGCCGAGCGATGGCGCCGTGAGGGCGAGCGCCCCCAGGGCCAACGCTGAAAGGTTGGAACTCTTGATCATTGATACCTCCAGTTGAATTGGAATTCTGTTTGTCAGATTGCGTCTTCGTCGCGCTCGTCCGTCCGCACCCGTACGGCTTGATCGACGTCGACGACAAAGATCTTGCCGTCGCCGATTTTGCCGGTGCGCGCTGTCGTTGAGATGGTCTCGATGACCTGATCGACTTGCTCAGCGCCGATGACGATTTCGAGTTTGATTTTCGGGACGAAGTTCACGACGTATTCAGCGCCGCGATAGATCTCAGTGTGACCGCTCTGGCGGCCGTAACCTTTGACTTCTGAAACCATGAGGCCTTGAACGCCGATGGCGGTCAGAGCTTCGCGGACTTCCTCTAGCTTGAATGGTTTGATGACGGCGATGACGAGCTTCATCCGTCTGTTCCTTTCTTGATCGACACAGGTTTCCCCTCGCGCCTCTAAGGTCGCGGTTAACTCTTTTCAAAAGCCGTGCCAAAGAGGTGCCACATTTTAAGTGTCTGAATTAATTGAGGAAAAACTCGCGAAAGGTGGCGATGCTCACAACTCGAGCGGGAAATTTGGGCGAAAAGTGTTAATTGCTCAAATTTTTTGCAATTCACCTGCGCATAATTTTGGCAAACTCTAGCGCTACTCGTAGGAGAGTTTCGTCAAAGGCCGCATGAGCACGCGGTTTGAGGCCGCCACTTGAGAAACGAGGGTCTTTGTGGTGGATAACGCCAGAGGAAATACCGCGCGTCTCGGGGTAAGTCAGTGAACGGAATGGCTGTGATCTGGAGACTTTGGCGCGCGGTGCGGGTCGCGACGGTCTCAGCCGCCGCGGTCACCTTGACCGTGGTTGCGACTGCGACGTTCAGTCTGATGGCCCAGCTGCCCGACGCGGAAGCGCTGATGGATGGGCGCGAGACCGGAGCCGTCACCGTGCTGGACCAAGACGGTCTTCTCTTGGGCGTTCGAGGACAGCGCTTCGAGCCGATCTCGACAGCGGAAGCCTCGCCGAGCCTTCTTGAGGCGATCTTGTCGATCGAAGATCGGCGGTTCTACTTGCACCCCGGCCTTGATCCCATCGGCACGTTGCGCGCGCTCTATGTCAATTACCGCATCGGCTCCAACGTCCAGGGCGGCAGTTCGATATCGCAGCAGGTCGCCAAACTCGCATTTCTGAACCCGAAGAAAACATACGAACGGAAGCTGCGCGAACTGCCATTGGCTCTGGCGCTGGATCTGCGCTTTTCCAAGGATCAGATCCTCTCGATGTATCTCAATCGCGCGTATCTCGGCGCGAGCGCGTTTGGGTTCGAGGCGGCGGCGCAGCGGTACTTTCAGAAGTCGGCGAAAGCCGTCGATGTCGCAGAGTCGGCGTTGCTGGCCGGACTGTTGCGCGCGCCGTCGCGCTGGTCGCCGGAGCGCGACTTCGCAGGCGCGCAGGCGCGCGGGCGTCTGGTCCTAGACGCCATGGTCGACAACTGGGCCATTTCGCAGGCGGAGGCGGACGCCGCCAGAAACAAACTCGATCGGATGGTTCCACTCGAAAAACCTGAGATTGCGCCGTTTTTCTTGGATTGGGTCGTGACGCAGATCCCCGAGGAACTCGTTGCGCCGGATGCCGACTATGTGGTCCGGACGACGTTTGAGCGTCCGGCGCAATCCGCGTCGGAAAAGGCGATTGCAACCGTCTTTTCAGGGTCGCTGGCCAACATGCCCGACGCTGAGGCGTCCGTCGTCGTCATGTCGCCCGATGGCGCGGTTCGGGCGATGGTGGGCGGTCGCGACTACTCAAGTTCTCAATTCAATCGAGCCGCGCAGGCCAAAAGACAGTTTGGCTCGGCGTTCAAACCGTTCTTGTTCACCGCCGCCTTGGAGGCGGGAATGGGTCCGAGCGCTTGGGTGAACGACAGCCGCTACCGGATCGGTCGATGGTCGCCACGCAATTACGGCGGCACGTATCGCGGGTGGGTGACGTTGGAAACGGCTCTGGCGAAGTCGAGCAACTCTGTGGCTGCAAGACTGATCGCTCAGGTTGGGGTGAAGCGCACAATCGCTTTGGCTCGACGGTTTGGCTTTCAGGGGGAAATCCCACCCTATCCGGCGATTTCGCTGGGAACTTTCGGCGTCAGTCCGGTTGAGGCTGCGGCTGCGTACGCCGTCTTCGCGAACGGCGGTTACAAGGTGACGCCGTACACGATCCTCGAAATCCAGGATCCAGTTGGAAGCACGCTCTGGACCCGGCCTCGACCAAACGTCGAACGGGCGATCAGACCGTCGCACGCCGGATGGATGACGACCATGCTCGGCGCGGTGGTGACTGACGGCACGGGCCGACGCGCGCAACTGCCCGACGGCAGGCCAGTCGCGGGAAAAACCGGAACGACGCAAAATTCGCGCGATGCGTGGTTTGCCGGGTTCACGGGCGACCGGGTCGCCGTCGCCTGGATTGGCAAAGACGTGAGCGGCGATCTGAACGGCATGACCGGAGGGCGCGAGCCGGCGGAGATCTGGCGCCTCACGATGGAGGAGCTTCACGGCGGGCAGACCTATACGGGTTTGCCGGCGAAAGCGATCCCGGCGTCAAACAATCGGCCGATTGCGACCCGAGCTCAACCGCAGCCTCGCTACGACCTCAAGCGGAAAAATCGGCAGACCGGCTGGTTCGGCTCTCGCGATCGGTCCAACAATCGGCAGAGAAACGACCCTTTGACGCGCAGTTCTGATCGCTGACTTTTGGCGCGTTACAGACAGTAGCGGTGAAGTTCAGCGCCATGCGCACGAAGCCAATCGCGTTGACTGCGCCAATCGGGCCGAAGCCTCTCGACATGGGCCCAGAACCGCGAGGAGTGGTTCATCTCAAGCAGATGCGCGACTTCATGCGCGGCCACGTAGTCGAGCACGTCCCGCGGCGCCAGCACCAGGCGCCAGCTGAAGGAAAGCGCCCCGGTATGAGAGCACGACCCCCAACGGCTTCGCGTGTCACGGACCGAGAGGCGTGAAAACTCTACGCCAAGGTTTTGTGCATGGGTCGTCGCCCGGTCGTGCAGGTCTGATCGCGCTTGTTCGCGCAGCCAAACCAACGCGCGTTTTCCGGCGTTCTGCGGTGGGCCGCCGATCCACAGAACATCGCCCTCTCGCATCAACGTCCGCGGGGCGCTCGCTTGCTGCAGCAACAAGTCTCCGCCCCGAAACGGAATGGTGGCTCCGAGTTCAAGGCGCTGCGCGGGCGGGGTGCTGTTGAGCGTGGCGCGGAGCCAGTCCTTGTGTTTCTCGACAAACCTTTGCGCCACCGCAAGCGTGCAGCTCTCGGGGATCGAAAGCGATACGCGACCATCGAGGCGCGAAACGGACAGAGACAGTCTGCGCACGCCGCGCGACCGTCTCAACAGCACAGAGACGCTGGGGTCGCCGAGCTCAATGGTCTCGAGCCTCTCCTGGCGGTCTCGTGAAATTGGGAGACGCCTCCGCATCGACGGTGACGACAATCTCAGCCCTAGCGGTGCTTGGCCAAGAAGGCCGCGACGCGAGGCTGGATGTCTTTACGCCAGCGGCCGCCGTTGAAGACGCCATAATGGCCGACATCGGGGTGCGAATAATGCTCGCGAGCCTTGAGAGACAGCCCTGCGCAGAGCCTATGCGCCGATTCAGTCTGGCCTTGGCCGGTGATGTCGTCTTTTCCGCCCTCTACAGTCATGAGGCCGATGTCTTCGATCGCTTCCGGGCGGACAGCCCGGCCATCGACCGTCATCTTCCCGCGCGCCAGCAGGTGGCGTTGGAAGACCCGCTCAATCGTCTCCAGGTAAAACTCCGCCGAGAGATCCATCACGGACAGATACTCGTCGTAGAACTTCCGATGCTGCGCGGCGGAATCGCCATCTCCGCGCACAAGGCTGCGGAACTGTCGGACATGCGCGTTCACATGGCGGTCCATATTCATCGCCATGAAGCCCGAGAGCTGAAGAAAGCCCGGATACACGCGCCGCAAGAAGCCGGCGTGAGGGAACGGAACGGTGGTGATCACGTTGTCCCGGAACCAGCTCAGGGGGCGGGTGACGGCGAGATGGTTCGGATCGGTTGGCGATACGCGGGTGTCGATCGGGCTTCCCATCAACACGATCGCGCTCGGTCGGGCCTCCGCCTTGTCCTCGGCCATCAGAGACGCCGCGCAAAGGAGCGGCACGCCAGGCTGACAAACGCCCAGTGCGGACGCCCGCTCTCCGTGGATCTCGTGGAGGGCCTCCATCATCTCGACAATGTAGCCGATATACTCGTCGAGCCCGAAGCGTCCGGCCGACAGAGGCACGTCTCGGGCGTCGATCCAGTCCGTGATATAGACTTCGTGATCCGGCAACATCGCAGCGACGGTGCCTCGGAGGAGCGTCGCGAAGTGACCCGACATCGGGGCCAGGATCAGAACCGCCTGATCCTTGCGATCGCTGGGAAGACCCTCGCGCTGAAAATGCAGCAGATCGCAGAAGGGCGCGCTCCACACGACCTCCTCCGACACCGGCACGGTCTCGCCGTCGACGATGGTCTCGTGCAATCCGAACTCTGGTTTCGCGTATCGCCGCGTCGCATTCGCAAACATCTCGAACGCCGCCGCCGTCGCACGCGCTCCGATGGTGCTGGAGAACGGATTGGCCGGGTTCTGCAGGATCTCGCGACCTGCGACCGCCGCTCTACGCCAAGGCGCGACTGCGGCGTGCGAGAGTTCGTACAATTGATAAAGCATCGGCATCGTTTCTACGCCCAACCCCGTAACGATCCTAGCCTTGACAAGGTTGTCAGACAAATTGCCGCGAAACCGGTACAAAATTGCAGCGAAGCAATCTTCAAGCCGTTGTGGCGCAACAGGTCTTTGACAAGCAACTCTGTGCTGTGGCAACTGACGCGGTCAGTTTACCAAAAGCGGATAGGACGATGGCCAAACCCGAATGGGGCGTGAAGCGCGCTTGCCCAAGCTGCGCCGCCCGGTTTTACGATCTAATGCGGGATCCGATCACTTGCCCTGCGTGCGGCTCCACCTTCGCAATCGAGGCCTTTACGAAGCCCCGGCGAGGCAAAAGCGCCGCTGCGTCGAAGGCCAAGGTGGCGAAAGCTCCGGTTGTCGAAGCGGAAGAAGAAGCGATTGAGGATGTTGAAGTCGAAGCCGATGAGGACGACGACGACGTCCTGGAGATCGATGACGACGCGGATGTCGACAACGATCTGCCGGAAGCGGCGTCGTCAGACGATGATGAGAGCACGCCAATGGGCGATCTCGGCGATGACGACCTTCTGGACGAAGAAGATGACAGCAACACCGACGACGACAGCGATGAGGTGAGCCTCGAGTCGCTCGACGACGATGATGACGACGACGTCGACGAGAGTGACGAAGAGAATCCGAAAACCTGATCCGGTCAAAGGATCAGCGGCGTCCGGCTCGTTCGTATGCCGGACGCTATGAAGCGGCGACAAACTCTTGCTTTGGGGGCGGCATCTGCGTATGTCCGTTCAACCTGATCGACCCCAAACGATCGCCGGGTGACTATGGGGCCATAGCTCAGTTGGGAGAGCGCTTGAATGGCATTCAAGAGGTCAGGGGTTCGACTCCCCTTGGCTCCACCACCCCACCGAAGAAACACTCAGTAATTCAATCCGCTGGGCCTGATTGGCGTGTTTCGATCGCGACCTTGTCGCTTTGGCGAACCGGAATCGCTCGCCAACGCAGCGGCGACGTTCGCCTTGTGGACTGCAGATGGCGTCATGGGGCCGCATAATTTGTTCCCCTCCTGCCAAAAGCGGACGCCGGCCGCCCGCTGCGAAGGGCGAGACGCATGCGTTCGTCCACGCGCGCCGTCACTCAAGCCCCTCGTACCGCGCGTTCGCCTCTGCGAGCGCCGTCTTGAGACCCAACTCAGCTGTGGCTTTCGAGAACGCCTCGTATTCGGATACGGGCTGAGCGCCGAGGATCGCGACCTGTTCAAGGTAGTAGTCAGTCGCCGTTCGTAATCCCTGCATCTCGTAAACACGGTTCAGATACATCTTATGCATCCGCTGCATCTCACGCGGGATGCGCGCCATCAGCCGCGCCTTCTTCAGGGTCGCCTCCTTCAACTGCTCAAGCGGGACGACCTCGGTGACGAGCCCCATCTCCTTCGCCTCCGCCGCCGTCAGCTCACGCCCTGTGAGCAGCAAATCCTTCGCGGTCTTCATGTTCACCAGCCAAGGCAGGAACATGCAGTGGCCCGAAATGCCGTAGCGCACTTCGTTGTAGCCGATGCGGGTATCGTCGCTGGCGATGGTGACGTCGCAAAAGAGGCTCAGCTCAAAGCCCTTGCCGATAGCGATCGAGTTGACCGATGCGATCACGGGCTTGGTGATCCGCCAGGGGGTCGTGAACTCGTCGAACTGTTTGAAGTAGTGGGCTCGGTACTCGTAGATCGAGCTGCGATCCTCGGCGGCGTCTTCATCGAGATCGTGCCCGGCGCAAAAGCCCCGCCCCGCGCCCTGGATCACAATCACGTTCACGTCCTCGGCAGCGTCGGCCCTCTCGAGCCCGGCTTGCAACTCGGCGATGAGCTTGAGGTTCATTGCGTTGAGTTTTTCAGGCCGGTTCAGCGTCAGCCAGCAGATGCGGTCGTCGTCCACCTCGTAGAGCAGATGCGTGTAGTCGGTCATGGGGCGTCCTCCAACGCTTCAGCGAGCACGGCGTCTGCGACGATCGCGCGCTCGACAGTGAGAATGAGCGGATTGATCTCGAGCTCGACGATCTCCGGTCGCCCGAGGACGAATGTCGCCAACGCCTCGATCGTATCGAGCGCCGCGGAGATGGCGGCGGTCGGCCGTCCGCGGTAGCCGTCGAGCAGCGGGAACAGGCGCAGGCTGCGAAGGCTCGTCTCGATCTCCTCGCGGGAAGCAGGCGACATCACAGTCGCGGTGTCGTCCATCAGCTCTACGGCGACGCCGCCGATGGCGAGCGTCAACGCGACGCCAAGATCCGGGATCCGGCGCAAACCGATCAGCAGCTCGGCGACCGCGCCAGGGATCATCTCCTCGACGAGAAAGCCCTCGGCTGTAAGACCCTGGGCCGCCAGGCGCTCGCGCATCGCCCTGATCTCTGGGGCCAATCGGCTCGGCGGCACGTCGAGCGTGACGGCGTTGGCCTCGGACTTGTGCAAGAGACCTGGCGCAATCGCCTTGATCGCGCAGGGATGTGAAACCTTTGGCGGCGCGCCCGCGGCGTCGACGACCCAGAGCGCCGGCGCCTCAACGCCAATCGCGCGCAGACGCTCTTTCGCCTCGGCCTCGGTGATCTGGCGGATGCCGGTGGGTTGTCTCGGCGGCGCCGGGAGATGCATTGCTTCCGGCGCCAGGGCGTCGCGCACGGCCCCGTAGCGCGCGGCCGAGGCCGCTGCCCGCAGTCCGTCTTCAAGTCCCTGCAACGGCGCGACCCCCAGCGCGATCATCCGTTCGCGCGCCGCGCGGGGCAAGGCTTCAGGCAGCGTGTTGACAAAGGCGGCGGACGCTTCGCCCCGCGCGTCAGCAAAGGCGGTGGTCGTCGCATCCCAGGTCGACATGTCCCAGCCGCCTTCGGGAGGGTAACACATCACTTCGACCGCCAAGTCATAAGGGTCGCGGAAGAAGGCCTCGTAGATCGGCCGCTGATCTTCGAGAGGCCAGCCATGCGCATCAGAGATGTCGAGCGGGTTGGCCGGGCCGACATACTCGGGAAGCGCCGCCTCGAGCGCGCCGGTCGCGCGTTCCGTCGTCGGCGGCATCTCCAGTCCGACCCGCTCGGCCACGTCCCCGCCGAGAACAGCATAGGAGCCCGAGGAGGTGACAAACCCGGTTCGGTTTCCGGCTGGTATCGCTGTGAAGCTCAGCATCTTGATCGTCTCGATCGCCTCCGAAGGCGTCGCGGCCTCGATCCAGCCGAAGCGGCGAAAGAGGGCCGATGCGATCTCTGCGTCGCCAGAGAGGGACGCCGTATGGGATCGCGCCGCGCGCGCGCCCGCCTGCGAACGGCCTCCCTTCACGGCGACCACGGGGATGCGTCGCGCCGCGGCCTTGGCCGCCGCCGCCGACAACCGGACGACATCGCTGATCCCTTCGAAATAGATGTTCACGACGGTCACGCGCGGATCGTCGAGCACAACGTCCAGCATGTCGGCGATGCTGACCATCGCCTGATTGCCCAGACCGATCGAGTAGGCGATCGGTTGCGAACGGTCGGCGCATCCAAGATCAGAGAGATAGGCCCCGCCGTTGGAGATCACCGCCGCTCCTCGCGTCGGCGCGTGTTCGCCGAAGTGGTCCATCATGAAAGCTGCGCCGTCGAGAAAGTTGGCGACGCCAGGACAGTTCGGGCCGATGACGGGCATGGCCCCGGCGGACGCGATCAGTTCCGCCTGACGCTCCGTCCCGCCCTCGCTCTCGGAAAAGCCCGAGGATATGCAGATGGCTGCGCCGCAACCGTGTTCGGACAACGCCGCGGCAGTCTCACAGACCGCATCCTTTGGCACGACCAGCACCGCCAGATCCGGGACCCAGGGCAGCTCCGCGGGTGCGGAAACGCAGGTCAGACCAGCGATCTGACCCTGTCTCGGATTGACGACGAGCGCTTCGCCGCGAAAGCGGTTCGCGCGCATGTACTCGATCGCAGCCCCCATGCTTCGCCCGCCCACCCAGACGACGCGCCTCGGGTTCAGCATCCGCTTGAGGCGCTCGGTCTTGGTCACAGCACGTACTCCGCCAGCGCTTCGCCGATCACAGCCCCATCAACCTCGGTTCCCAGACCAGGGGCGCAGTCTTCGGCAACTTTGACGCGGCCCTCGACGACTGGGAACGGGTTCGACACGACCGGAACCGTCGGAAGGTGATAGTCGTAGAGGCCGAAGGTCGCCGCTTCGGGCAGCCCCTGCGCCAGATGACGGTCCTCCGAGATCCCGCCGGTGCACCCCATCTTCAACACCGCGACATTGAGGATCCCGTCCCGTGCGGCGCGGAGGAAGCTCTCCTGATCTTCGATCACCTCGTCGAGCATCAGCTCCATGCCGGTATGGCGAGCGACGGCGAGACACTCGGCGTAGGTCTCGCAGGGCTGCAGCGCCTCCAAAGCCGAGGCGCTGCAGACCGCGACAACCTCTGCGCCACAATGCTTGGCGATCTGGATGAGAAACGTGCCGACGCCGCCCGAAGCGCCCGTGACGAGCACGACATCGCTCGCCCGCAGTCCGGCCATCAGCATCATGTTCATCGCGGTGCCGCCGGAACGGGGCAGGGTGGCGAGCTGAGCATCGCTGACGGGCAGGTCGTTTCGGACGTGGATCGCGTTGCGCGCCGACAGCCTGGTAAACTGAGCGAAGGCTCCGTCGAACTCCGCGCCCAGAAAGCCGGCTTTCTCCAACCAGTCGGGATCATCCGGATCGTAGACATAAGGGTCGCAGACCACGCGCTCGCCGAGCCGCTGAGGAGCGACGCCTTCGCCGACCACCGCGATCCGACCGACGCAATCCGCGCCCTGGATCCGCGGAAAGGCAATGTCGCCGGCCCAGTCTCCCATTCCGTCTGCCGAGACCGCAAAGCCGCTCACGCCGCCTTCCTCGGTCGTGCCGTCTTGCACGGCGCTGTTGTACCAACCGGTGCGGGTGTTGATGTCGGTGTTGTTCAAACCGGCCGCCGTCACCCTCACGACGACCTCGTCAGCGCCGGGCCGAGGCGTTGGGACGTCCGTGCGGTATTCGAGCATGTCGAGCCCGCCGTAGCCGGAGAGCCGCACCGCCGTCATGACGTCGGGCAGGCCCATCAGGCGCCCGCCCGAAGCTGCCGCTTCAACAGGCGAATGCGTGAGAGAAGTTCGTCACGATCCGAGTACATCCCTTCGATGAACCGCGCCCCGCCCCTGGCGTCGTATCCGCGGCGGCCGTGCAACGCCCGACGGTTGTCAAAAGCGAAGAGATCGCCAGGCTCGTAGTGGACCAGAAGCTCGTAGCGCGGGTCCTGTGCGCGGGCGCAGAACGCGCGGTAGGCGCGATAGGCCCGCGCCTGAACGTCGACCTGCGCCTTCAGCGGCGCCCGCAGGAAGGTGTTGTAGCGGATGCCGGAGATCCGACCGTCGGCGTCTGTTTCAATCACCGGGCCGCGCCCACGGTAGTCCGAGCCGCGCGCGCGGTTGTTGTATTCCCAAACGTCGGTGATCAGGGAGTGGAAGTGCTCTGGCTCCTCGCGTCGCAGGTCTTCAGCGACCCGATAGGCGTCGACATAGACGCCCTCTCCGCCTGTCGTCGTGTTTGCGCGGGTGTAGAGGAACTGTAGTCCGAAGGGCGTCTCCCGCGTGGGAAGGTCGATGTGCTGAAGCAGCTTGCCCGAGGTATAGGCCTGGCTGTCCGGATCATCCTTGATCTCAAGAACGTATTGCCGCCCGAAGTTGCTTTCGCGAATTGGGCCGATCCGGGTGACGATTTCCTCCAGCAACCCGTCCTCCTGCGGCAACCCGCGCAGTCGCGCCACGCCAAAGTCCCGGAGAGCTTCCAGCCATTGCAGGAACAACGTTGGATCCTCAAGCGCCGATCGGCCGTCAAAGCTCGGCGGCTCCGTCAGTTCAGAGCCGCGCCACAGAACCGGCGCGGGCGGCGCCTCGGCCGCCGGCGTCCAGCCATGCGCCCGCAGCCAACCGGGATGATAGCGGGTCGCCAGTCCGTCGGACCAAGTGACGGCGAGCGCGCCCGCCGCGTCGATCTCCGCAGCCAGAAAGGCGATGTCGTCGGGGATCTCGAGCGGCGATATCGCCATCTCGCGCGCTTTCGGGTGGATGGTTTCGGGGTCCGGACTGTTTTCGCGCAGCATGAACGCGTGAAAGCGCGTTTCGACGCCGTCGGACCAGGCGACGGTGAGCTCCTGGCCCGCCGTCTGGACCGTCGTCGCCTGGTGAGTGATCGGCCAGACATCGAAATCGGGAGTTCCGGGCAGATCCAGCATGGGCGTTTCCTCCGTCGCAGACCTTGTTTTGAGATCAGTCTATGGCGGGCTCAGCGAATGCTTTTGACGATTCTCAGCGATTGCTTGACGAAAATCAGCTCTTCAATTCGAATCCGTTCATGATCCAGGTCGACATTGTTCTCACCGATAATTTTCCGGCGTTGTCGCTCACGCTCGTGACCGAGCCTTTGCGCGTGGCGAACCGTGAAAGCCTCGATCAGCGCTTTCACTGGCGGCTGTTGTCGGTCGCCGGCGGCAAGATCCGCTCTTCGAGTGGGCTCGAGATCGAGACGGCGCCGCTCGACGCCGCCCGGGTTGAGGTCGTGGTCCTGCTGTCGTCGTATCAGCCCGAAGCGGCGATTGAAGCGCGGCTGATCAACTGGCTAAAGCGCCGTGCGCACACAAATGCGGTCATGGGCTGCGTCGATACCGCCGCCTTGATCTTCGCGGCGGCCGGGCTCCTTCGCGGACATCGCGCCGCCGTGCATTTCGAAGCGATCGAGGGTTATCGCGAGAGCTTTCCCGAAGCGGCTTTCGTCGACCGTCTGTTCGACCTGAGCGAGAGGCGCTGCTCAAGTGCGGGCGGGGTCGCCACCATCGACATGACGCTTGCATTGATCGCGCGCTTTGTTGATCCGCAACTGGCGGCGAGGGTGGCGGAGATTCTGACCTATCGCCCACTGGGGGAGGCTGGCGACGCCCGGAACATCGCGGCCAGGACAGCCTTGATGCGGGTGGATCGCGATATGGCGCGCGCGGTCGACTTGATGATTGCGACGATCGACGCGCCTGTGCCGCTGGCCGGGATCGCTGCGCAGATCGACGTGCCGGTCTGGAAACTCGACCGTCTGTTCCGGCGTCATCTGCAGCAGTCGCCCGGTCGATACTACCTCTCTCTGCGGCTGGATCGGGCGCGAGACCTGCTGCGCAACTCGCATATCAGCGTCGCGCGGATCGGCTCGATGTGCGGCTTTGAGAACCCAGAGACGTTCTCTCGCGCATACCGACGCCGCTTCGGAGTGACGGCGAAAGGCGAGAGGCTGCCGTCGAACGGGAAGGCGGACACAGTCTAAGCAAGGTTGCGGATGTCAGTGGTTGCTCAATGGCCTGCTTCCTGGATAGCGGCTCAGACCTGTGCTCCAGTTCTTGTCTTTGCGCCGCTGCTTGATAGAATTTAGCTATCAACTTTGGCGAGCGGGCAGCCTTTGCTTGGATCAAACGCGCCGAAAGCCCGTCGCAGGCGCGCTTCGAAGCCCAAGCTGCGCGCGCCTTGGGGCGCTGTTCGACAACGGCGTAAATCGGCAAGGCACACAGCTTAGAGCAAAGCTAAACACTCGGTCTAACTGCTGTTGAGGGCCGCGCTGACCAAGTCCGATCGGGGGGTTTTCTCCAATGCGCGCAGGCCGATAAGGCGCGGAAAGACGACTTTCCCGAAACCGTTACAAACGGAACCTTGTGTTGATCGGGCCGCAAGCGTTTCCGCCGCCGGCTTCGGACCGGCTTCTCGGAAAAAGCTTTCAATTCTGTCGACAATCGCTTCAAAACGACGAAATTCACGGAGACGCGAAGAGGAGGCTCGCGCCTAAGCCGAAAAAAGGCTGCGGTTTTCAGTTTGCGCCGATGTTTTTGCAGATCCCAGCCTGAGGGGGCTCTCGGACCTTGACTCTCTTCCTGATCGTTTTGCTTCCATTCGTGGGCGCTCTCGTGCCGGCCCTCACAATCCGCGCTGGACGAGACGTCTGCGCAGCGGCGACCGGCTTGATCAGCGTGACGGCTTTGGGGCTGCTTCTGGCGCAAGCCCCCGCTGTCATGCAGGGCGAGGTGGTGCATGCGCGCCTGGATTGGTTGCCCTGGCTCGGCTTGAACGCGAATTTCTTCCTGGATGGCCTTGGCCTGCTGTTCGCGGGGCTGATCTTGGGCATCGGCGTTTTGATCATTCTCTACGCGCGCTTCTATCTGTCAAAGACCGACTCCATGGCGCATTTCTATACCTACCTGCTGCTGTTTCAGGGAGCGATGGTCGGTATTGTCCTTTCAGACAACATATTGATGTTGTTGATTTTTTGGGAGCTGACCTCTCTCTCGTCGTTCCTGTTGATCGGATACTGGCGGCATCTGCCTGAGGGCCGCCAAGGCGCGCGTATGGCGCTCGCCGTCACGGGCATGGGCGGTCTCGCCATGATCGGCGGAATGCTCATTCTTGGCGACATCGCCGGCAGCTATGACATCTCGGTCATCCTGGAAAATCGTGATGCGATCCAGGCGTCGCCGCTCTATGTCCCCGCGCTGCTGCTCATTCTGCTCGGCTGTTTCACCAAGTCGGCGCAGTTTCCGTTCCATTTCTGGCTGCCACACGCCATGGCCGCTCCGACGCCGGTCTCTGCGTATCTGCATTCGGCGACGATGGTGAAGGCCGGGCTATTCCTGATGGCGCGGTTGTGGCCGGTGCTTTCTGGAACCGAGATCTGGTTCTATCTTGTCGCGACGACGGGGCTTGTCACGATGGTCGTCGCGGCGCTGATTGCGCTGTTCAAAGACGACCTGAAAGGGCTGTTGGCGTTTTCGACCGTCAGCCACCTTGGCTTCATCACAATGCTGCTGGGGTTTGGCACGCCGATCGCCGCCGTTGTGGCCGTCTTCCACATCATCAACCACGCGACGTTTAAGTGCGCGCTGTTCATGCCCGCCGGGATCATCGATCACGAGGCCCATACCCGAGACATCAAACGACTGGGCGGCCTGCGCAGACTGATGCCCGTAACGTTCGTGATCGCGGCGATCGCATCCCTATCCATGGCGGGCGTGCCATTGCTCAACGGCTTCATCTCCAAGGAGATGATGCTTGAGGAGGCGTCTCACACGGTTTGGCTCGGGTCAGATCTGTTCGTTCCGGTCCTGGCGCCCGTCGGTGCTCTGTTCTCGGTGGCGTATTCGTTTCGCTATATCGGCCATGTGTTCTTCGGACCGGTGCGAACCGACTACCCGGCCAAACCTCATGATCCGGGCTTCGGCATGTGGATCGCGCCGGCATTTCTCGTGACCCTTGTTGTTCTCATCGGCGTGGCGTCGGACGCGATGGTCGGCGATCTCGTCGCGACGACATCCCGCGCTGTGATCGGTTCGAGCGAACTGCCGTACTACTCCCTCAAGATCTGGCACGGCGTGACGCCGGCGCTCTTCATGTCGATCATCGCGATTGTCGGCGGATTGGTTCTTCTGAGCGCGCATCGCCCACTCGAGCGCCTGTGGCGCGCCATCTCTGTTTTCGAAGCGAAGGCCGTCTTTGACGCCGTGGTCGAGAGCATCGCGGCGGTGGGCCGCCGACTCACGGATGGTCTGCACGACGGCTCGATGTCGCGCTACGCGGGCGTCTTCTTTGTGACGGTGCTCGCGGCGGGAGGGCTCGCCTATTTCGGAGGCGCGGTTGGCGCGCCGACCCGCGATCCGCTGCCAATTGCGGTCGTGCCGGCGATCGGCTGGCTGCTGCTGGTGATCTGCACCGGCTGCATGATCGCCTATCATCGCAACCGCTTCCTCGCGCTTGTGTTGATGGGCGTGATCGGCGTCATCGTGTCGATCGGGTTCGCTTATCTCTCCGCGCCTGACCTTGCTCTGACGCAGCTGTCGGTCGAAGTCGTCACGATCATTCTGCTTTTGCTCGCGCTCAATTTCTTGCCGCGAGAAACGCCGCGCGAAAGTTCTCAGGGCAAGCGCCTTCGCGACGCGGCCATCGGCGTCGTCGGCGGGTTGGGGGTCGGCGGTCTCGTGTACCTCATGCTGATGAGCGACTTTGCGCAGCCGACGATCTCCGCCTTCCATCTCGAGAACTCCAAGACCGGCGGCGGCGGCACAAATGTCGTGAACGTCATTCTCGTGGATTTCCGGAGCTTCGACACGTTCGGCGAGATCATCGTGCTCGGGATCGCGGCGCTGGTCATTTATGCGGTCACCGAGACGGTGTTGCGAGGCGAGACCGGCAGACGACTGGCCCGATGGATGCCGCCCGAGCCCGGCGCCGGCGATCGGCACCCGTTGATGATGGTGGTCGCGACCCGCGTCATGATGCCGATTGCGATCATGGTCGGCGTCTTCATCTTCCTGCGGGGTCACAACGAGCCCGGGGGCGGCTTTATCGCAGGTCTCATTGTCGCGATCGCCTTGGTGATGCAGTACATGGCCAGTGGGTTCGCCTGGGCGGAGGCGCGACAGCGGTTTCCGTACCACCGCATGATCGCAGCCGGCGTTCTGATCGCCGCGCTGACGGGCATCGGCGCGATGATCGCCGGGCGCCCCTTCCTGACCAGCGCGTTCGGCTATTTCCAGATCCCTCCGATGGAAGAGTTCGAGTTGGCGACGGCGATGGCGTTCGACGTCGGCGTCTTTCTGACCGTCGTCGGCGCGGTGATGCTGTCGCTTGAGAGCCTGTCGCGAATTGCGCGCCATGCCGGCGAGACCGTCAATCTCGAACCGATGGACGTCATGCCTGAAGAAACGGAAACACCAGAGAAGGAAACCCAATAGAATGGAGCTTCTGGTCGCCTCCGCGATCGGCGTCTTGACCGCCGCCGGCATCTATCTGGTGCTGCGGCAGCGGACGTTTCCGGTCATCATCGGGATCTCCCTGCTGACCTACGGAGTGAATGTCTTTCTGTTCGCCTCGGGCCGCCTCGCGGTCAACCTGCCGCCAGTTCTCACGAAGACGGCCGAGGGCTACAGCGATCCGCTTCCGCAAGCGCTGGTGCTGACGGCGATCGTGATCTCTTTCGGAATGTCTGCGGTGATCGTGATGCTGGCGCTTGTCGCCTACCTGTCAGCCGACACGGATCGCATCGATATGGGCGCTGAAAAAGGCGAAGAAAATTGAACCACTGGATCCTAGCGCCCGTACTTTTGCCGGCGATGATTGCCGCTTTGATCGTGATGTTCGCGCGACACGAGGTCGAACGGCAGCGTGTGATCTCGATCCTCGGGACGCTCGCGCTTTGCGCCATTTCGGTGTGGCTTCTGATGCTGGCGGCAAGCGGCGCGATCGAGGTTTACGAAGTCGGCAACTGGCCGGCTCCATTTGGAATCGTGCTGGTTCTCGACCGTCTATCGGCTTTGATGGTGCTCCTGACCGCGCTGCTGGCGATCGCCGTTTTACTTTATGCTATCGGCTCTGGCTGGGATGCGCGCGGAAAGCACTTTCATGCGCTGTTTCAGTTCCTCCTGATGGGCGTTTGCGGCGCGTTTCTCACCGGCGACGTCTTCAACCTGTTCGTCTTCTTTGAAGTTCTGTTGATCGCTTCCTACGGGCTGATGATCCACGGCGGCGGCAAGCAGCGGCTGCGCGCGGGTGTTCAGTACGTCGCCTACAACTTGTTGGGCTCGACGCTCTTCCTATTCGCGCTGGGCGCCATCTATGCGGTGAGCGGCACGCTCAACATGGCGGATCTCGCGCAACGCGCAGCGGAGATGCCTGCCGACGAGGCCGCGATCCTTCGGGTCGGCGCGGTGCTGCTGCTCCTGGTGTTTGCGGTCAAGGCGGCGCTTCTGCCGCTGCATTTCTGGCTTCCGGCGACGTATTCGCTCACGCCTGCTCCGGTCGCGGCCCTTTTCGCGATCATGACGAAGATCGGCGCCTACGCGATCCTTCGCGTCTACACCTTGGTGTTTGGACCCGACCTGTCGGTGATGGATGGGCTGGTTGGCGACTTGCTGATGCCTGCGGCGCTATTGACGTTGATCATCGGCATGGTCGGAATTCTGGGTTCGACCGAACTCGGGCGCCTGGCTGCCTTCTCGGCGATCGGCTCGATGGGCACCTTGTTGATCGCCATCGCGATGTTCACGCCTGAAGCGACGGTCGCGGCGCTTTACTACATGGTCCATTCGACTCTGGCGACAGCGGCGCTGTTCTTGGTGGTCGACCTGATGACCGAACACCGACCCGGCGCGAAGGGCAAGATCATTCCGTCGCCTTTTCATCGGTATGGGGGCCTGACGGCCGCGCTGTTCTTCGTGTCGTCGATCGCCCTCGCTGGAATGCCGCCGCTATCGGGCTTTGTCGGCAAACTGATGATCATGGACGCGGCGCGTGATTCCGATCTGGTCTGGTGGATATGGGCCGCGATCCTGATCACCTCGTTGATCGCGGTTGTCGGATTTGCCCGCGCTGGGAGCTCGGTCTTTTGGAAATCGGCGCAAGAAGCCGCCGTCGAGGTTCCCGCTCACGATGACGCTCGTCAGTCAGAGAGCCTCGCCCTCACAGCGACGATTGACATTATCGGGGCGCAGGTGGTCGTCACGGAGCTGGCTGGACCGATCGCAGGCTACCTGAATGCGACCGCGGGCCAGCTTTACGCCCCGGCGCAGTACATCGGAGCTGTCTTACGGCTGGAGCAAGGATAACGAATGTCTCTACGCAAGTTGTTCCCGCACCCCCTGTTGACGGTCTTGCTGACCGTCGTTTGGATGATGCTGTACAACACAGTTTCGCTTGGGGTCGTCGTTTTTGGGCTGATCCTCGGCGTCCTGATTCCGATCATCACGTCGCCCTATTGGCCCGACCGCCCCAAGATGAAGAATTTCCCGATGATCGTGGAATATGCGGTCGTCGTGCTCTGGGACATCGTTGTCGCCAATTTCATCGTCGCCCGAACCATCCTGTTCGTTCCGAACCGCGACATCCACTCGACCTGGGTGACGATCCCGCTCGACATCCGCACGCCCGAAGCGATCACCGCCTTGGCTGGCACGATCACCATGACGCCAAGCACGGATTCCGCCGACACGTCGGCGGATCGCCGCAGCCTGCTGGTTCACTGTCTTGACGAAAGAGACACCGCTTCGGTTCGCGATCAGATCAAGCAGCGCTACGAACGGCGTCTGAAGGAGATCTTCGAATGATAACTTACGCGCTGTATTTCGCCTTTACGTGTTTTGGCGCTGCGTTTCTGTGCAATCTCTATCGGATTGTCTCGGCGCCAGGCGTCGCGGATCGGATCCTTGCGCTCGACACCCTCGTCATCAACTCAATCGCGCTCCTGACCCTCTTCGGGATTCTGGAAAACACGCAAACGTATTTCGTGGTCGCCATCATCGTCGCAATGGTGGGGTTCGTCTCAACGGTCGCGTATTGCCGCTATATGCTGCGCGGCGACATTATCGAGTGAGGTCGAGACAATGATACTCGAGTTGTTGATCTCCGCCTTTTTGGTGATTGCTGGCGTTTTCGGGCTGGTCGGCTCGTTCGGGTTGATCAAGCTGAGCGACCGGATGGCCCGACTGCACGCGCCGACGAAGGCGACGACCCTTGGCGTCGGCGGCGTTCTGATCGCGTCGATGCTCTACTTTTCCTTCTCCGCCGGCGACTTCTCTTTCCATGAGTTGATGGTGACGCTTTTTCTGTTTCTGACCGCGCCGATCACCGCGCATTACATCGCGAAGTCGCATATCCATCGGCACCTGGAGCCAAAGGATTTGCCCGATACCGAGACCGACCGCGGCTGGGCGAGTTTCGAAGATGCGGCGGATCACGATCCAGCGCATGATCAGATTGATCGCAGGCGCTTTGTTCCACAGGGCGCGTCGAGGAACGGCGTCGCCGACGGTTCGACACAGTAGATCGGCGCGGACTCCGCAGGTTCGTAAAGAGGCGCGCGATCTTCTGCGACCGGAGGCGCCGCCGATAGAGCTTGCGGTCAAGCGCGAACACGTTCTCCCCAGTCATTGGTGGCTACCGTAAAGCAGACCGAGTTTGAAACTCAGTCTGTGTCTTGGCGTAACCCAAGATCTATCCGTGAGTTCTTGGGTTCTCGAAGTGAAAATTCGACAATTAGCCGATTTGAGCATCAAGGACATCATACAGATGTCTCTATTATTTATTTTCCCGCATGCTTCAGACAGGATTAACGCAAAGGAGCTAGTTGTTTAGATAGAAAAAAATTATGGACGATAAAATGCTTCTTATGCCAGCGCAGGAGCGAGAGGCCGAGGACCTCCGGGACGACGCTGCAGGGCTTCTAACGGTCTTGCTCGAAAACTTTCCCGGCGGGATTTGCCTGTTCGACGCCGATCTGAAGATGGTGCTTCACAACGACGAGCTGAAGCGACTGCTCGATTACCCGGATGATCTGTTTTGGCCTGACCGTCCGAGCATGGACGAACTCTTCCGGTTCAACGCCAAGCGTGGAGAATACGGCGACGGCGACGTCGAAGAGTTTGTGGCCGAGCGCATGGCGCGCGCGCGCAAGAAGGTCGCGCATGTCTATGATCGTGTACGGCCCGACGGCCGCATTCTGGAGGTGCGCGGCGCCCCGCTGAAGTGCGGCGGCTTCATCACGACTTATCTGGACGTGACCGATCAGCGCCGGCGCACGCGAGAACTCGAAGCAATTGTCCAGAACTACCCGGGCGGTTTGGTTCTCTATGATCAAGACCTGCAGATGGTCTTGCATAACGACATGTTCCAAGAACTCCTTCAGTTGCCAGACGAGCTCTTCGAACACGGTCTTCCACGCATGGAGGATGTATTCCGCGCCAATGCTGAACGTGGCGAATATGGCGATGGAGACGTCGAGGAGCACGTCCGGTTTCGACTGGAACGGGCAAAGGGTCGGGAGCCTCACCAATATGAGCGCAAGCGCCCAGATGACCGGATCCTGTCGATCCGAGGCGTTCCAATTAAGGATAGCGGTTTCCTGACCACCTATCACGACGTTACGGAGAAGCGGCGCAGCCAAGAGCTCATCGCGCATATGGCCCATCACGATGCGTTGACGGACCTCCCCAACCGGTTGTTGCTGGTGGATCGGCTAAGGCTCGCAACGGCGCAAGCCAAACGCGGGCAAGGTTTTGCGCTGCACTATCTCGATCTGGACAAGTTTAAACCGGTCAACGACACCTTGGGGCACGCCGCTGGCGATGAGCTTCTCAAAGCGGTTGCATCGCGTCTCAGGCTGGCGACCCGCGACACAGACACAGTAGCGCGCTTGGGCGGCGACGAGTTCGTTGTGCTTCAATCCGGAGCAATCGAGGAAACCCCAGCGGAAATCTTGGCCGCTCGCATCCTGTCGGTGCTCTCTCGGCCGTTCGAGATCGACGGCGTCGAGGTGCAAATCGGCGCGAGCGTCGGTATCGCGCTCTCGCCGAAACACAGTCTCGACCCCGACGAGTTGCTGAAGATGGCGGACCAAGCCCTCTACAACGTGAAGGCTGCTGGACGAAATGCGTACAGCTTCTTCGCGGCGTCTCCGCAAGGGAGCGTCCAGAACAGCTAGCGTTTCAGCGATCCTCGCCGACTTGACGCGGGTGTCGGTCGCAACCACCTGTTTAGCAGCGGGCGCCTCCGAAGGGTCCGCACCTTTACGGTCTTGATAGACGTTGGGTCAGAACAGGTTATCAATGTCGAGAATTTCTCTCACTGGACATCCGTTCCTGCTCGGTTTCGAGCAGGTGGAACGAATGGCGGAGCGAGCTGCTAGATCCGGCTCCGACAGCTTTCCGCCCTACAATATCGAGATGCAAGGTGAGAACGCCTATCGCGTCACACTTGCCGTGGCCGGGTTCTCCGAAGCCGATCTCGACGTCACCGTTGAGGACAATCTGTTGGTCGTGCGCGGCAAGACCTCGGATCAGAATGAAGAACGCGTGTTCCTGCATCGTGGGATCGCCGCACGCCAGTTTCAAAAGTCGTTTGTTCTCGCCGAAGGCGTCGAAGTCGCCGGCGCGAGAATTGAGAACGGTCTCCTGCACGTGGATCTGGTGCGAAAGACCGTCGATGCTGTTGTGCGGACGATCGATATCGAGCGGGTCTGATACGACGCACTGAAGAACTGGCCGGCGCGCGATTGGAGCGGTCGGCTTGTAGAGCGCGGCCTTTGCGGCGCGCAGTAAAAAGGAGAGACAGATGTCTGATAGAGCTGTCGACGACGAACTCGATCTAGATCTAGCGCCTGAGGCGCGGCCCATTGTCTATCTTCGCAAGGTTGGCCATGGGGTTCGCGCTTCGGATGGGTCCGACGTGCCGCCGGACGCCTACGCTTTGCATGACGAGACTGGGCAACCGCTTGCGATCTTCCCGGATCGAGCGACCGCAAGGGCTGCGGCTAAGGCCAATGAAATGAACGCGCTCAGCGTTCACTGACGCCTGGCCCGATGGATGGATGCCGCACGAAGCTCCCAAGGATATCAGGCGGCTTCAGATCGCGAACCTGATCCCAACAGAGCGTACATCGCCCCGGCGTCTTCGGCGCCGCGTAGGCTGGCGAGAGCGTTGGCGTCGCGCATCATGCGAGACACGCTGGCCAGCGCTTTGAGGTGATCTGATCCGGCCGCCTCCGGAGCGACGAGCAGAAACACAAGGTCGACGGGCTCTCCGTCGACCGAATCGAAGTCCACGGGCGTCTCAAGACGAGCAAGGACACCTTTGATTTCGTCGACCCCACTCAACCGACAGTGGGGGATCGCAACGCCGCGACCCATGGCCGTCGAGCCCAGGCGCTCCCGCTCGAGCAAAGCGCTGAAGAGGGCGCGGCAATCCACGCCGATCAAATCCGAAGCCCGATGCGAGAGTTCCTGCAGCAAGTTCTTTTTGCTGCTGGCTCTCAGCTGGGGCAACACGCATTCGGGCGCGACCAGGTTGGTCAACTCCATTATCATGCTCCGACCGGACCCTGCGACCGGGTCCGTTTTTTTAGAGGAAGGCCGGCTTGGCCGTTATCCAGATCTTTAAGACGAACTGGCTGGGGTTGGATCGATCCAGCCGATATTTCCATCCTTGCGTCGATAAACTGCGTTGAGGCGTCCGCGTGCACTGTCGAGGAACAGCATGAACTGGGCCTCTTTCAACTCCATCTGCATCACGGCTTCACCAACCGTCAACGTCGGAATCGTCTCTGTCGTCTCAGCTATGATTAACGGTTCGAAGGAATTTACATCCTCGGAAGCGCTGTCATCAGCGGAGTCTTCGTCGATTTCGTCCTGTGGGTTGGCCAGCACATACGCTGGCGCGTCAAAAACTGCAACCGGCTCTTTTCGCATTTTGTGATGGTCTTTGAGCCGTCTCTTGTAGCGGCGGAGCTGTTTTTCCAGACGGTTTATCGCGCGATCACAGGCTGCGTAGGCGTCTGCGCCTTCCCCGGAAGACTGGGCTGTCAGTCCGGTGCTCAAATGGGCCGAGCAGTCGCATGTGAACAAATGCGCTTCTCGGGAAAGGGTTACCGTCGCTTCGACGGGTCGGTGGGCATGTTTTGAAACCGCTTCGGTCAACTTTTCTTCGACGTGGCGGGTGAGCGCTGCGCCGACATCGACTTGTTTTCCTGTAACTTTTATTTTCATCCCTTAAACCTCGCATCGGCGGCAAGGGTGTTCAAGGGGCCGCAGCGCATATCTCGGCAGTTTTGTCCCGGAGGCGCGGGGCGGTTCGTGAGTGAAAACTGATTGATTTTGAGGCGGTTAGAGGACGAGCTCGGCGGATTTCAGTTTCCGCCGCCGTACGGATGACGGTATGCGCATCGCTTCGCGGTACTTTGCAACGGTCCGTCGGGCGATATCGACGCCGTCACTGCGCAGCATCGCGACGATACGATCGTCCGACAGAACGTCGTCTGCTGGTTCGTTATCGATCAACCGCTTGATCCGGTGGCGGACCGCTTCCGCAGAATATGCGTCCTCGCCATCCATCGAAGCGATCGCCGGGGTGAAGAAATACTTCATCTCGAAGACGCCGCGAGGCGTCGCGATATACTTGTTCGACGTGACGCGGCTGACAGTCGACTCGTGCATGTCGATTGCGTCGGCGACCGCCTTGAGGTTCAGCGGACGCATCGCTGAAATGCCGTAGGCGAAAAAGCCGTCTTGCTGTCGGACAATCTCAGACGCGACGCGAAGAATGGTCTTCGCCCGCTGATCGATGCTCTTCATCAACCAGCTTGCGTTCTGTTGTCGCTCTGTCAGGTATTCGGTTATCTCGCCGGTCTTGCCGTTTGCGCTTCGCGCGATCTCCGCCGCGTAGCTCTTGTTGAGAAGCAAGCGTGGCAGCGTCTCAGTGTTCAGCTCGACATTCCATCCGCCAAAGCGGTTTTCGATGACATACACGTCCGGAATCATCGTCTGCGCGATGTCCGTGTCGAATTTCGCGCCTGGTTTGGGGTCCAGGGCGCGGATCTCCGAGATCATCTCGCGGATGTCTTCTTCATCGACGCCACACTTCTTCATGAGTTTCGGCAGCTCGTGGTTCGCCAGCAGCTCGAGGTTTTCGAGAAGGGCTTCCATCGCCGGATCGAACCGGTTCTTGTCGATCAGTTGCAGCGCCAGGCATTCCCGAAGGTCCGCAGCGCCAACCCCGACCGGGTCGAAGGATTTGAGGAGGTCCGCAGCAGCGGCGACGGTTTCGAGCGAGGCGCCAAGCCGTTCCGCGGCACCGACCAGATCGGCGCGCAGGTAGCCGTTTTCATCGAGTTGTTCGATCAGATCCGCCGTCACAAGACGCAGAGCGGCGTCTGTGGTCGAAGACCCCAGCTGTCCAAGCAGGTGTTCGCGCAACGTCTCTTCGCGGCTGTGAGTGGCCTCGAGGCTGGTTTCGGGGTCGTCGAACCGCGACGATCCACCAGCGCCGACCGTCGCCCAGGCGGAGGCCTCGCTCATCGCCCCTACGCTTTCGAGAGACTGCGTCGACTCCTGCTTTGCGTTCATTCGGTCGGCGGCGGCCTCGTCAGCGTAGATGTTCTCTTGCCCGGTATCGAACGTCTCTTCAGTCCGCGAAAGACGATCCTGCGCCAGCTCTTTCTCAAGCGTCGCGGGCGTTTCCGGTCCGTCCGCCGCATGATCAGGCTCTGGCGCCGAATCTGGCGAGGCGATTTCGAGAAGGGGGTTTCGCTCGAGTTCTTCGGCGATGAACTCACCGAGCTCCAGATTCGACATCTGCAACATCTTGATGGCCTGCTGCAGCTGGGGCGTCATCACCAGCTGCTGGCCTTGTCGCAGATCGAGCTTTTGCGCGAGCGCCATCTTCGTTCCGTCGGTTGCGGGCTAAAACGCGCTCCTGGCGGTTCTGGTAAGCCCCATCACTCGCGTGATTTTATATCCGGAACCCTTCACCAAGATAAACGCGACGCACATTTTCATCGCGAATGACTTCGTGAGGCGCGCCCTCCATCAGGACCCGCCCATCATAAAGAATGTATGCGCGATCAATGATTTCGAGTGTTTCGCGCACGTTGTGGTCAGTGATCAGGACGCCGATGCCGCGGCTCTTGAGTTGCCAGACAAGGTCTCGAATATCGCCAACCGCGATCGGGTCGACCCCGGCAAACGGCTCATCCAGCAAGATAAAGGAGGGGTTCGCTGCGAGCGCCCGCGCGATCTCGACGCGACGACGCTCGCCGCCAGAGAGTGCGACCGCAGGCGTGCGGCGCAGATGCGTGACCGAGAACTCGGCGAGCAACTGCTCAAGTCGATGTTCGCGCTGTTCGCGCGACGGTTCCGACAACTCCAGCGCCGCCCGAACGTTTCCTTCAACCGTAAGTCCCCGAAAAATCGACGCTTCTTGGGGCAGATAGCCCAGTCCGCGGCGCGCTCTCAGATGCATCGGCAAGGTCGTCAGATCGGAGCCGTCGAGGGCGATAGAACCCGTATCGACCGGAATCAGCCCCGTGATCATGTAAAAACATGTGGTCTTGCCGGCGCCGTTCGGCCCGAGGAGCCCAACGATCTCGCCGCGGTTGACCTCTAGGTCGACGCCGCGAACCACTGGCTTTCGTCGATAACTTTTGCTGATCCCGCTGACGAAGAGACCGCCGGTCGCAGGGGCTTGGGCGCCGCCGTAGTTATGAGCCGCCTCATAGTCCTCAAGCATGGTGCGAACCATTCATGCAGTCCTGCTCGTTAAGCCCTTGTCGCGGCGCTCAACGGCCGAAAGGGTCTTTGGTCTTGGCGCGTCTATTGGCCGGCGCGCGCTGGATTGATGCTCACCTGTACGCGCCCGCCTTCCATGCGGCCGGTCCCAGCCTCCAGGTCGATCCTGAGCCGTTCGCCTTTCATGACGCTCTCGCCCTGCAGCAAGCGCACATTGCCGTCCATGACGATTTCCGCCGCGGCGACGTCATAGTCCGCTCTCGCGGCTTCGGCCGATTCTTTGCCGTTGGTGATGAACACCTCGCCGATCGCTTCCAAGCGGCGGATCGCATCCTGACCTTCTGGCCGGTCGACCCCGCCGTTGTAATAGATCCGGATCTCTTTCGCCTGCAGTCGAACGTCTCCCTGGCGCACATCGACTGGCTGCTCGGACGTGCCGGTGAAAATTCCGATCTGATTGGCGTTGTCGACGCGAAACGCCTCGGCGGACACCTCGATCGGCTCTCCCGCATCGTGGTTGAAGCCGGAAAATGGCGTCTGAGCAGTTTGGGCGTTTGCCGGCGCCCCAAAGGCTAAACACAGGGCTGCGGCCAGAGCGGCGCAGAAACGTTTGACGCTCCGCTCAGCGTCTCGGTCCCGGCGAGCGCTGAAAAAAAGACCTCTGCGTATCATCAGAATTCACCCATCCGCAGCTTATCCCTCGACCCTGTCTAATGCTTTTCGGCGGTGCGCGAAACGTTAAACAGGTTTCATTGGGTCCCTTGGTCAACCAGTTGCCGGATGGTCACCTGAACGTTCCCCTTGAAATACGCCGTTCCATCGCCGGAGATGTCGATCTCCAGACGCTCCGCGGTGATCTCTCCAGCAGGGCCGTAGCCGCGCACCGGGGTCTCGCTCCAGACGACCCGACTTTCTGCGTCGCCAAGGAGTGTCGCTGTTTCAAAGACATAGCCGTCATCAGTGACGATACGAACACCGTCGGAAAGGCGCACAGCGTTGATTTTCGGCTCAAGCAGACCGGTTTCAGAGGTCAGGCCGATTTTGGCGCCCTCTTCCGTGGTGATCGAGCCCACGATGCGGGTGAGAGCGATCTCATCAGGATCCGGACTGTCGGGCTCCGCCAACTCCGCTCGGATAAGAAACGGCTCTCCAGCGCTCGTGGCGCCTGAGAATTGCGGATTGGTGACGCGCATGCCCGCGCTCAACGCCAGCAACTCCCCATCAACGATCGGAAGCTCAAACCCTCCGATCTCAGGCCGGCTCGATGTAAACACGAAGGCCATCAGTCCGAGCGCGGCGAGCGGCAAGACAAACCGCAACCACTTCGTGGGGTTCAAGCTCGACGCGCCGTCCCTCGATCCCGCCTCCAGATAGGGAGCCGGGGCGCCTGCCCCCATTGCACTTGAACTCATTACAGTCTCTCTCGAATCCGGATCCGCCTGGGCGCCGTCGCTAAACGCGCCGACAGGGCCCGTACGGCTCTGTGTTTTGCGTTCAGTCGATCGTTTCGCCATTGCGATACTCCGATGTCACAAGGAGCGGCCGCATCTCGCAGCTCCTCGCAGACCCCTCTTAACCCAACTTCTATACCACGCCAGCCCGCAGACAGTCATGGATATGGATCAAACCGATCGGTTTGCGAGGCTCGTCCGCAAGCGGGTCGGTCACGAACAAGCTTGTAATCTTGTGCTTATTCATGAGCGCGACCGCTTCACCCCCCAACGCGCTCGGATCGATGGTCTTCGGATCCGAACTCGCAACTTCCGCTGCTGTAAGCTCAAAAAGAGTGTTCATTTTACGGCGTAGGTCGCCGTCGGAGATGACGCCGAGCAACGCGCCGGCGTCGTCGATCACGCCAACGACGCCAAATGACTTGCTGCTGATTTCAAGGATAGCGTCCGACATCGCCGCGCTGCCGCGGATGAGCGGCAATGCGTCGCGCCCATGCATCAGGTTTTCGACCTTCAAGAGCTTTGCGCCGAGTTTGCCGCCAGGATGAAACGCGCGGAAATTCTCTGGCGTGAACGCACGGCGCTCCATCAGGGCGACAGCGAGGGCGTCGCCGATCGCCAAGGTCAGCGTGGTCGACGTCGTGGGCGCAAGCCCCATCGGGCAGGCTTCCGGCGCCGGCGGCAGCACGATGGCGATGTCTGCTGCGCGGAGCAAAGTGCTGTCAGGTCGGCTTGCGATTCCGATCATCGGGATCTCGAAACGTCTTGTATGCTCGATGATCGAGGTCAGCTCGGGCGTTTCCCCAGAGTTCGACAGCACGAGCGCGAGGTCGGACTGCGTCAGCATGCCGAGATCGCCGTGGCTGGCTTCGGCCGGGTGGACGAACTGGGCGGGCGTCCCCGTGGACGCGAAAGTCGCCGCGATCTTGCGCCCGATATGGCCCGACTTGCCCATCCCTGACACCACAACGCGCCCGGGCGTGGCCAGGATCGCGTCGACCGCTCGGGCGAAATCTCCGTCGAGGAGCTCGGCCGCCTGGGCTAAAGCCTCGGCCTCTGTCGTGAGAACCTGCCGCGCAGTATCCAGCGTCTGTTCCGTTTCCGGCCCAGAGGACTTCTCACCGAGAGCTGCCGAAGCGGGTTTGATCATCAAAAGAACTCGGTCCCGTCGAAACGCCTAATGGGCGAAGATGTCGATCTCGTCCCAGCCGGCGAGGTCCAGATTGGCGCGATGTGGAAGGAAATCACAACACGCGCGCGCCAGTTCGGTCCGGCCTTCCCGCGCCAGCATAGCATCGAGACGCTCTTTGAGCTTGTGCAGATGTAGCACGTCTGAAGCGGCGTACTCCGTCTGCGCCTGTGTCAGCTCGGCCGCGCCCCAATCCGAAGATTGCTGCTGTTTGGAGACTTCGACGCCCAGAAGTTCGCGACAGATTTCCTTGAGCCCGTGACGATCGGTGTACGTGCGGGCGAGCTTTGAGGCGATCTTCGTGCAGTAGACAGGCGCGCATACGACGTCGAGGTAGTGTTTGAACACGGCGACGTCGAAGCGGGCGAAGTGAAACAGTTTCAACCGGTCCGGGTCGGTCAGCAGCGCTTTCAGGTTCGGCGCGTCATACGCTCCCGGGGCAAACCGAACCAGATGGGCCGACCCGTCTCCACTCGAGAGCTGGGCGACGCAAAGTCGGTCGCGATTTGGATTAAGGCCCATCGTTTCCGTGTCGATTGCGACCACGGTGCCGAGATCAAGGCCGTTCGGCAGATCACCTTCATAGAGTTTTACAGTCATACCGTCTCCGTTTCGCCCTCAATAGTCGGGCTTACCGGCGACCGCAACGCGCAGTTCGCGACACATTTAAAGAAGCGCTTTGGTGCCCAGGAGAAGACTCGAACTTCCACTTCCTTACGGAAACTGGCACCTGAAGCCAGCGCGTCTACCAATTCCGCCACCTGGGCACAGGTTCCGCGCCCGGGAACCAGGCGCGTCGAACGGCAGGCCGTGTAGCTACGGTTTCGCACGCCCCGTGTCAACGGCCTCCCGCACCGCGACATACCCCCGCTGCGATCCATTGCGCCTTGTCTCGCCTCGACGTGGCGGCTAGACGAGATTACCTAACCCACAGTGACTTAGTATTCTATCGGAGGGACCCCTGTCATGCCTCTTGCAGTGCTCGTTGGCGGGTCTGGATTTGTTGGGAAATACGTGGCCCAGCGTTTGGCCCGCGACGGATGGCGCGTCCGTGTCGCCGTGCGCCGCCCCAATGAAGCGCTGCAGATGCGGTCATACGGCGATGTCGGACAGGTAGAGCCGGTTCAGGCGAACATCCGTGACGACGCCTCGATCGCGCGGGCCGTGCATGGCGCTGACGTCGTGATCAATCTGGTGGGCGTGCTGGCGGAAACGGGGCGGCAGACGTTTCAGGCGGTGCAGGCCGATGGGGCCGAGCGGGTCGCGCGTCTCGCGGCGGAAGCCGGGGTTCCGCGCTTTGTTCAGGTTTCCGCCATCGGCGCAGACGCCGGTTCGAAGTCGGCCTACGCGCGGACTAAAGCTGAAGGCGAAGCAGGTGTTCGCAAGCACTACCCGAACGCTGTGGTTCTGCGGCCTTCGATCATTTTTGGCGCCGAAGATCAGTTCTTCAACCGGTTCGCCGCAATGGCGCGCGTGTCGCCGGCGATCCCGGTCGTTGGTCCCAAAACGCTGTTTCAGCCTGTCTATGTCGACGACGTCGCCAAGGCGATCGTCAAAGCCGCCAACGACCCGCTGACGGATGGCGCGATCTATGAGCTTGGCGGGCCGCGCCGCTACACGTTCAAGGAGCTGATGGGGATGATGCTCGGGGTCATCCATCGTCGGCGGCTCATTCTTCCGCTGCCGTTCTTCATCGCGCGGATCCAGGCATGGTTCCTGGATCTGATCCCTTATGTTTCGCTGGGGTTCGCGTCGAACACGCTGCTGACCCTAGATCAGGTGAAACTTCTCGCGAAAGACAACGTTGTCGGCGAGGGCGTCGGCACTTTGGCGGATCTCGGGGTGTCGCCGACGACAGTGGAGGCCGTCATTCCAAGCTACCTCTACCGTTTCCGCCCGTACGGGCAGTACGACGACGTGATCGCCAAAGAGTAGCGCCCAGCCCTAGGCGTAGGCGATCCAGAGCAGGGCGGCGCCAAGGCCGAGCCGGTAGATCACAAACGGCGTAAAGCTGATCGTCCGCAGCATTCGCATCATCAACGCCAACGCGATATAGGCGGAGATGAACGAGAACAGAGCGGCGATCGCCGCGTCTTGGGTCATTTGGACGTTGTCCATCTCCATCAGGTCCAGAAAGAGCTTTGCGCTGGCGGCGAGGATCGCCGGCACCGCCATCAGCAGGGCGATCCGCGCGGCCTCGGTCCGCTCAAACCCCAGAAAGCGCGCCGCCGTCATGGTGACGCCGGAGCGGGATGTGCCAGGAACCAGCGCGAGGGCTTGGGAAAGGCCAATCAGAACGGCTCCCGACCAGCTCCAGTTCTCGATCTTCTGATCCGTCGGGGAAAAGCGATCGGCGATCCACAGCGCGATGCCGTACAGCAGCGTCGTCCACCCGATCACTTCGATCGTTCGCAGGCCGGCGATGGCCTCGCCGTTGGTCGCATCGTCGAGGACGGACAGAGAGAGCCCGGCGATCACCAGAGGAAGGGTTGCGATCGCGAGAAGCAATGTCAGCTTCGACCCCCACCGCATTGGTTGGCCGCGGGACAAGTCGGCGACGAGTTGAAAGGGGCCGAAGACAACGGCGCGCACGTCTCGCCAGAAGTAGATGACGACGGCGCCAAGGCTTCCAAGGTGCAGGGCGATGTCGATCAGGACGCCCTGATCGCCCATGTCGAGCAGTTTCGGGGCAAGGATAAGATGCCCGGAAGAGCTGATCGGCAAGAACTCGGTCACGCCCTGCACGATGGCGAGAAATATCAGCTGGCTCAGGTCCACGCGCGTCGCCCCTTTCGTCGTCCCCAAGACTATTGCTGCGTTTTAACCATCGCAGGCAATACGTTCCGCGCCGATCTGGTGACGAAAAAGCGTACGCAAGGCAAGCTGAGGTTCTCCGCAGCGCCGCTAAAGCAGCAATGCTGACCTTTTATGCCGTCAGATAAACATAATGGTGATCGCCCAGCGCCTGCGTCGCCAAAGAATGTCAGCAATACTGCTTTACTTGCGGTGGATGTATCTTATAGACCAGCGACATCTCGAGAAAATGCGATCTGCTGGGAGGCGTCGGTGTCGGAAAAGATGCTGAAATTTACGACTGTAGAGCGTTCGATGCCAGACAAACGCTCCGCGGACGAACGCATTGACGATTTTGGCGAAATCTATCGCGAGTTCATCACCGAAAAAGCTGAAGAGCAAGCAGCGCGCTGTTCCCAATGCGGCGTCCCGTATTGTCAGTCAGGCTGCCCGCTGCACAACAACATTCCGGACTGGCTGATGCTGACGGCGGAAGGGCGTCTCGAGGAAGCGTATGAACTGAGCCAGGCGACCAACACGTTTCCAGAGATCTGTGGCCGTATCTGCCCGCAAGACCGCTTGTGCGAGGGCAATTGCGTGATCGAGCAGGCCGGGCACGGCACCGTCACGATCGGCGCTGTCGAAAAGTACATCACGGACACCGCGTGGGAGAAAGGTTGGGTCAGACCGGCGAAGCCCCGGGTTGAGCGCTCGGAAAGCGTTGGGATCATAGGCGCTGGCCCTGCCGGAATGGCGGCGGCGGATGCGCTGCGCCGGAAGGGTTTCCAGGTCACGATCTATGACCGCTACGACCGTGCGGGCGGTTTGCTGACCTATGGAATTCCGGGGTTCAAGCTTGAAAAAGACGTCGTCATGCGCCGGGTCGAGCAGCAAGAGCTTTCCGGCGTAAAGTTCGTCATGAACTGCGCCGTGGGCGGCGATGGGCCGGATGACCGCAGCTTCGAACAGCTGAGAGACGATCACGACGCCGTCCTGATCGCCACCGGGGTGTATAAATCGCGTGGCCTGGGCGGGCCTGGCGTCGGCCTCAACGGCATCGTGCCTGCGATCGATTATCTTACGGCTTCAAACAAGGTCGGCTTTGGCGATGTCGTGCAAGAGTTCGAGGACGGCGTCCTCAACGCGTACGGCAAGAACGTCGTCGTGATCGGCGGCGGCGATACGGCGATGGACTGTGTGCGCACCGCAGTGCGTCAGGAGGCCAAGTCGGTGCGCTGTCTCTACCGACGCGACCGCGCCAACATGCCGGGCTCCCAGCGCGAAGTTGAGAACGCGGAGGAAGAGGGCGTTGTTTTCGAGTGGTTGTCGGCGCCCAAGGCGTTCAGCGGCAAAAACCGCGTCTCGAAGACCAAAGCCATTCGGATGCGGCTCGGCGCGCCGGACGCGACCGGGCGTCAGAGCCCCGAGGAGGCGCCCGGAACGGAATTCGATCTGAAAGCGGATCTTGTGATCAAGGCGCTTGGGTTCGAACCGGAAGATCTTCCGAAGCTTTGGGACGCGGAAGGTCTCGAGGTCACTCGATGGGGGACGATCAAGGCCGATTTCCGCACGCATGCGACCTCTCTGCCTGGCGTTTACGCCGCGGGTGATATTGTTCGCGGCGCGAGCCTGGTTGTGTGGGCGATCCGGGATGGTCGAGAGGCCGCGGACGCGATCGCTGCCTACATCGCCGAAAAGGCGTCGGCTTCGGTCGCGGCGGAGTAGTCGCGATGGCCGAATTGGAAAAAGTAACGGGCCGATGTCTCTGTGGCGCGGTCGCCTTCACGGCGAAGAACGTCGAGCCGCATTTCGACGTTTGCCATTGCAGCATGTGCCGGCGCTGGTCGGGCGGCGTGATGATGGCCGTTGAAGCCAAGGGCGGGGTCGATTTTTCCGGCGAGGAGAATATCGGCCTGTTCCGGGCGTCAGACTGGGGCGAGCGCGGCTTTTGCAAGATCTGCGGAACCAACCTGTTCTGGCGGATGCAAGACGGTTCGTATGTCGGCGTCGCGTATGGCGCGCTCGACAACGCCGGAGACTTTGAATTCACCACCGAGATTTTCATCGATCACAAGCCGGACGCCTACGCGTTCGAGGGTGATCGCAAGCAAATGACCGAGGCCGACGTCCTGGCCGCGTTCGCAGCTCCGCCTGCGGAAGGATATGTACAATGAGCAATGACTTTTCTGAGCACCAGGCGCCCAGCGCGATCGGGATGTACGACCCAGCCGACGAGCGGTCGTCATGCGGCGTTGGCTTTGTCGCGGCGATTGACGGCCAACCGCGACGCGAGGGCGTCGCCAAGGGCATCGACGCCCTGAAAGCGGTTTGGCATCGGGGCGCCGTCGACGCGGATGGCAAGACCGGCGATGGAGCCGGCATTCACGTCCAGATCCCGCAGGCCTTCTTCCGCGATCATATCGAGCGCACGGGCCACACGCTTCTCGATAACCGCTTGGCGGTCGGAATGGTGTTCTTGCCGCGGACTGATTTCAACGCTCAGGAGACCTGCCGGTCGATCGTCGAGACAGAGGTGCTGCGTCTCGGCTATTCGATCTACGGTTGGCGGCAGGTGCCGGTCGACATCTCGGTGCTCGGCGAGAAGGCGAACGCGACGCGCCCCGAGATCGAGCAGATCATGATCGCCAACACCCGTCTGGTCGATGGCGAGCCGGTCGGCGACGAGACGTTTGAGCGCGATCTTTACCTGATCCGCCGCCGTATCGAGAAGGAAGTCGCCGCTGCGCAGGTGACGGGCTTTTACGTCTGTTCGCTGTCCTGCCGGAGCGTGATCTACAAGGGTATGATGCTGGCGGAGCAGGTCGCCGAGTTCTACCCCGATCTCAAAGACGACCGGTTCGAAAGCGCCTTCGCGATCTATCACCAGCGGTATTCGACGAACACGTTTCCGCAGTGGTGGCTGGCCCAGCCGTTCCGCATGCTCGCGCACAACGGCGAGATCAACACGCTGAAGGGCAACTTGAACTGGATGAAGAGCCACGAGATCCGGATGACGAGCCAGATCTTCGGCGAGCATCAGGACGACTTGAAGCCGATTGTGGCCAACGGCTCGTCGGACAGCGCCGCGCTTGACGCCGTGTTCGAGGTAATCGTTCGCGCAGGGCGCAACGCGCCAATGGCGAAGACGATGCTGATTCCGGAAGCCTGGTCAAAAGCCGCGACGGTGATGCCGGATAGTTGGCGGGCGATGTACGCCTATTCGAACGCGGTCATGGAGCCTTGGGACGGCCCGGCGGCGATCGCAGCGACCGACGGCCGTTGGATCGTCGGAGGGATGGACCGCAACGGCCTGCGCCCGATGCGCTACGTCGTCACCGGCGACGGACTGGTCGTCGCCGGCTCGGAGGTGGGCATGGTCCCAACTGACGAGATGACCGTCGTCGAGAAAGGCCGGCTTGGCCCGGGTCAGATGATCGCCATCGACCTCGTCGATCAGCGCATTTTGCACGACTCTGACATCAAGGACGAACTCGCCAGCTCCAATCCGTTCGCCGAGTGGATTGAGAAGGTCACGGATCTCGAAGAAACCGTGGTGGGCGGTTCGGAGAAAGCGCTGCTCAACGCCGAAGAGCTGCGGCGTCGGCAGTTCGCCGCCGGCTACTCGATCGAGGAGATGGAGGCGATCCTTCACCCGATGGTCGAAGACGGCAAGGAAGTCGTTGGATCAATGGGAGACGACACCCCTATTGCTGTGCTGTCAGACCAGTACCGTCCGCTGAGCCATTTTTTCCGGCAGAACTTCAGCCAGGTGACGAACCCGCCCATCGACCCTCTGCGCGAACATCGCGTCATGAGCCTGAAAACGCGGTTCGGCAACTTGAAGAACGTGCTTGATCAGTCGAGCGCGCAGACCGAGATCCTCACGCTCGACAGCCCGGTGGTTTCGAATGGCCAGCTTGCGAAGATCAAGAAGCAGCTTGGCGAGGGCATACGTGAAATTGATTGCCTGTTTCCAGTAGACGGCGGGCCGCGCGCGCTGCGCGAGGCGCTGACGAACATCCGCATCGAAGTCGAAGACGCGGTGCGGGCCGGCGGCGGCCACTTGCTGCTGACCGATGAGCGCGCGGACGAGAACAATGCGGCGATCCCGATGATCCTCGCGACGTCGGCGGCGCATTCCTGGCTGGTGCGCAAAGGGCTGCGCACATTCTGCTCGCTCAACGTGCGCTCGGCCGAATGCATCGACCCGCATTACTTTGCCGTGCTGATTGGTTGCGGCGCCACCACCGTCAACGCCTACCTGGCGCAAGAGAGCATCGTCGAGCGGATCAACCGGGGCCTGTTGAAGATGAGCGTCGAGGAGGCGGTTCGCCGGTTCCGCAAGGCGATCGATGGCGGATTGCTGAAGATCATGTCGAAGATGGGCATCTCGGTGATCTCGTCCTATCGCGGCGGCTGCAATTTCGAAGCGGTGGGCCTCAGCCGCGCCGTGGTGGCCGAGTTCTTCCCGGGCATGCCAAGCCGGATCTCCGGCATCGGTTTGGCCGGCATCCAATCGAAAGTTCTGTCGCTGCATGAAAAGGCGTTCCGGGAAGACGTGATCTCGCTGCCCATCGGCGGCACCTACAAGCAGCGTCGCCAGGGCGAGGTGCATGCGTGGCAAAGCCATCTGATGCATACGATGCAGACCGCCTGCGCGACTGGATCATCCAAGCAGTGGAAGCGATTCTCCGACGGATTGCACAGCCAACCGCCAATTCACGTGCGCGACCTTCTGGGCTTCAAACCCAGCACCAAGAAGCTGCATATCGACGAGGTCGAGTCGATCACGTCGATCCGGAAGCGGTTCGTGACCCCGGGAATGTCGCTCGGCGCGCTCAGCCCGGAGGCGCATGAGACGCTCTCGATCGCGATGAACCGGATCGGCGCAAAGTCGGATTCCGGCGAAGGCGGCGAAGATCCGAAATTCATGAGCGAGAAAGCTTCCGGCGACAACAAAGTCGCGAAGATCAAGCAGGTCGCCTCGGGGCGGTTCGGCGTTGACGCGGAGTACCTCAACAATTGCGAAGAACTAGAGATCAAGGTCGCTCAAGGCGCCAAGCCCGGCGAGGGTGGTCAGCTGCCCGGCTTCAAGGTCACTGAATTGATCGCAAAGCTTCGGAAGTCGACGCCGGGCGTCACGCTGATCTCGCCGCCGCCGCATCACGACATCTATTCGATCGAGGATCTGGCGCAGCTGATCTACGATCTCAAGCAGATCAACCCCGACGCCAAAGTGACGGTGAAGCTTGTCGCCGCCTCGGGCGTCGGCACGATCGCGGCCGGCGTGGCGAAGGCAAAGGCCGACATCATTCTGATCTCGGGCCACAACGGCGGCACCGGCGCCAGCCCGCAAACCTCGATCAAGTATGCCGGTCTGCCGTTGGAGATGGCGCTGTCGGAGGCTCATCAGGTCCTCTCGCTGAACAACCTTCGCGAGCGTGTCACCCTGCGCACCGATGGCGGAATTCGCACGGGGCGGGACGTGGTGATCGCTGCCATGCTCGGGGCGGAGGAGTATGGCGTCGGCACCGCCGCGCTGGTGGCGATGGGCTGCATCATGGTGCGGCAGTGTCAGTCCAACACCTGCCCGGTCGGCGTGTGCACGCAGGACCCGAAACTGCGCAAGATGTTCACCGGCAATGCGGACAAGGTGGTGAACCTCTTCACCCATATCGGCACCGAGGTCCGGGAAATCCTGGCTGATCTTGGCGTGCGGTCGCTCGACGAGGTGATCGGTCGCGCCGATCTGCTGACCCAGGTCAGCCGCGGCGCCGCGCATCTCGACGATCTCGACATGAACCCGATGCTGGTGCGGGTCGATGAGGGGCGCACGACGAAACTCGATCGCGAACGGCCGCGCACCGAGGTTGACGATACGCTCGACGCGCAGATCATTCGCGACGCCGGACCGTTCTTCAAGGACGGCGAAAAGATGCAGCTGAGCTACACGATTCGAAACACGCACCGCACGATCGGCGCGCGGGTCAGCTCGAAAATCGTGCGCCGCTTTGGCATGCGCCATAACAAGCTGCAGGACGACCACCTCACGATCGAGCTGACCGGTTCGGCGGGTCAGTCGCTCGGCGCATTCGCCTCACCGGGGATGAAGCTGATCGTACACGGAGACGCCAACGACTATGTCGGCAAGGGGCTTTCTGGCGGCGTCATCGTCGTCAAGCCGCCGCTCGGGTCGCCATTGAAGCCCGAGCAGAACACGATCATCGGCAACACGGTGCTGTACGGCGCGACCAACGGCCAACTCTACGCGAACGGGCAGGCGGGCGAACGGTTCGCGGTTCGAAACTCCGGCGCGACCGTAGTGGTCGAAGGATGCGGGTCCAACGGGTGTGAATACATGACCGGCGGAAATGCCGTGATCCTAGGCGCTGTCGGCGACAACTTCGGCGCCGGCATGACTGGCGGCATGGCCTGGGTCTATGACGAAGACGGCCGGCTAAACGAGCACATGAACGATGAAAGTATCGTCGCGGTGAAGCTCGAATCGGCGTATTGGGAAGCCGAGTTGAAGTCGCTGGTCGAGGCGCACCACGCCGAGACAGGGTCGCCGCGGGCGGAACAGATCCTTCGCGACTGGTCGACGGAGCGGGGGATGTTTTGGCAGATCTGCCCGAAGGAGATGTTGGACAAACTCGCGCATCCGTTGTCGGACGCGAAGGCGGCGAGAAGCGCCTGAGTCTTCTGGCGCGTGCGGGTAGGATCCTGCGCCCGGTGCTGTTCTGGTGGGCGACGCACTACGAAGTCATCTCGGTGGTATGGGTGCAAGTCTATCACTTCACCAACCCGACGAGCACCTGGCTGATGCGCGTTGAAGCTGCGCGCCTTGGTCAGATAGAGGCGGAGTGGACCGGTTTCGACGGAATCCCGGTCACGCTTGCTCGCTCCGTCATGGCGGCCGAGGACGCCCGGTTCTGCGAACATTGGGGAATTGACTTTGAGGCCGCGCAACACGCGGCGAAACGGTATCTGTCCGGGCAAGGTCGACTTCTGGGCGGCTCTACGATCACCCAGCAAGTCGCCAAGAACGTGTTTCTTTGGCCGGAGCGCTCGCTGTTTCGCAAAGGCCTGGAGTTCTGGTTCGCGGTGCTGATCGAGATCAGCTGGTCGAAGCGTCGGATCATGGAGGTCTACCTGAACGTGGCTGAGTTTGGGCCAGGCTCTTTCGGTGTGGACGCTGCGACGCGAGAGCACTTCGGAGGTCGGGCGGCCGGACTGTCGCATGATCAGGCCGCACGGCTGGCGGCCGTGCTGCCGAGCCCGCGTCGGCTCGACCCGGCGGCGCTCGATGAGGCGGGACTTGCGCGCGTCGAGCAGATCCGGGTCGGCGCGGATGATCTGGCGATTACCGGTCGTGCTGAATGTGTGGGTGGTTGAAGCGGGCGGCATCCGCGCCTAACCATCTTGGATATGGTCCGCCTCTATCATCTCGCCCTCTCGCCCTTCTGTCGAAAGATCCGAATGCTCCTTTCCGAGAAAGGCGTCGAGGCGCGTCTGATCGACGAGAAACCCTGGGAGCGCCGCGCTGACTTTCTGGCGCTCTCGCCCGGAGCCGAGATCCCGGTCCTGGTGACGGAAGACGGCGTCGCCATTTCTGATTCGGTCGCGATCGCCGAATATCTCGATGAAGAGCACCCGGCCCCGCCGGTTCTGCCGCCGGACATCTATCAGCGCGCCGAAGCGCGGCGCCTCGCGCAGTGGTTCGACGTGAAGTTCAATCGAGAAGTCACTGAGAACCTTCTCAACGAGCGGATCTTCAAACAGCTTCGCGGAGACGGCCACCCGGACAGCGCGCGCATCCGAGCGGGGACGACGAACATTCGGCTGCATCTGGAGTATATCGACTGGCTTGCGGACAATCGCCGCTGGCTGGCGGGAGACGCTCTTTCGATCGCCGACTTTGCGGCTGCGGCGCATCTGTCGGCGCTCGATTACGCGGGCGACGTCCCATGGCGTCGCGCCAGTCCGGCGAAGCTTTGGTACGCGCGGATGAAATCGCGCCCGTCCTTTCGTGACCTGCTCGCCGATCGGGTGCCGGGGATCTCACCAGCCCCGCACTACACGGATCTGGATTTTTAGATGTCGCCGGAAGCGCTCAGAGCTGCGTTGGCCGAGCGCGGTTCGTTCGAAGGCGTCCGGCTCGCCGTCACGCGTCCGAGTGAGATCGCGCGCGCCGGCGACAAGTTGCGAGCTTGGGTGTCCGAAGAGCGCCAAGGCGACATGAGCTGGATGGCGGACCGGATCGCTTGGCGTTCGGATCCCACAGCGCTTTGGCCAGAAGCGCGTTCCGTGGTCATGGTCGCAGAGAACTATGGTCCGAGCGCCGACCCGCTGCGTTTGCTGGCGCACCGCGATCGCGCGGCGGTTTCGGTCTATGCGCAGAACCGCGACTACCACGACGTTCTGAAAAAGAAGCTGAAGCGGTTAGGGCGCTGGCTTGTCGAGGCGACCGGCTGCGAGATAAAGGTCTTTGTCGACACGGCTCCGGTGATGGAGAAACCGCTTGCGCAGGCGGCCGGGCTCGGCTGGCAGGGCAAGCACACAAACCTGGTGTCGCGAGATCTGGGGTCCTGGTTCTTCCTGGGCGCGATCTTCACCACCCTTGATCTGCCCGCAGACGATCCGCACGACGATCACTGCGGACACTGCCGGCGCTGTCTCGACATTTGTCCGACGGCCGCCTTTCCTGCGCCTTACCAACTCGATGCGCGGCGATGTATCTCCTACCTGACGATTGAACTCAAAGGCCCGATCCCTCGGGCGTTCCGAGCGGCGATGGGCAACAGGATCTACGGCTGCGACGACTGCCTCGCCGTTTGTCCGTGGAACAAGTTTGCGCGGACCTCGTCCGAGGCCTCCTACTGGGCCCGCGCAGAGTTGAGCGCGCCGCGTCTCGCTGATCTGGCGGAACTGGACGACGCGGGATTTCGGCAGCTCTTCAGCGGCTCGCCGATCAAGCGGATCGGACGCGATCGCTTTGTGCGAAACGTGATGATCGCCGTTGGGAACTCCGGCGCGGCGCCGCTTGTGGACACTGCGGTGCGTCGGCTTGACGACGATGCGGCGTTGGTCCGGGGCGCCGCCGTCTGGGCGCTGGAGATGCTCGACCATGCTCGTTGGGAGGCGGAGCGGCGCGTGCGGTCGCCCCGAGAAGAGGACGCGTCCGTCCGAGAGGAGTGGCGAGCCTAACCGGCGCGGCTCTATTCGGTGGCGAGCCGCTGCAGGTTGAGGCGCGCCAGTTCGCCGGCGGGTCCGTCCGGATCCAAGATCGCAGCGCGCAGCCAGGCTTCCTGGGCGGCGGCTTTCGAGCCCATCGCGCGTTCCGCGGCGCCGCGTTCAAACCAGGCGATGGCCGCTTCGGGCGCCAGCCGCGTCGCCTTGACCGCATCGTCCAGCGCCATCGACACCTCCCCCATCCGCCGATGCGCGGCCGCGCGCAGCGTCAGCGCCTCCGCATCCGCGGGATTAAGTTCAAGAGCGCGCGTCAGGCTGTCTCTTGAGGCGTTCCAATCCTCGATCGCCGCGGCCGCCTTGGCGGCCCCGATCAGGGGGGCGCGATCATTCGGCGCGAGTTGGCTCGCTCGCAGGTAGGCCTCTCGCGCGATCTCTTCTTGATTATTGCGAAGCCACAGGTCGCCGGCGAGGCTGAGCGCCGCAGACCGATCTGGCAACGCCATGCTGTTCGCCTCGACGCCAAGCTCCGTCAAGATCTTGGCCGCTTCACGCTCCGCGCCGAGGCCGATCAATGCGATTGCTCCGCAGTGCCGGGCTTCAGGGCCGCCGCCGATCGCTTCCCACTGCGCGGCTTTTTCGCGCGCGGCGTTCGCGTCGGTCGCGGCCAACGCCACGCAGTCCTCGTACTGAGCGCTCTGTGCATGAGCGAACAGAGGAGCCAGGGAAGCGAAGACCGTGAGAACGGCGAGGCGCATCGACATTGCGGGTCAGACATCCATGTTGCGGTTGAGCGGCTTGGTGTGTCGCGTTTGGCGCCCAAGCGAAGCGGTTTCAAGCGTCTAATCGTGGCCAAAGAAAGCAGGAACATGTGGAAAATGCGGGAGCCCGAGAAAACATGAGCGATTCAAGGCGGCTGCTGTGTTTTGGCTACGGCTACTCCGCGCGAGAGCTATCTCGAAGACTGGCGCAAGACGGTTGGGACGTCTGGGGAACGACGCGCAAACCCGGCAAAGCCGATGAAATCCGCACGGATGGCGTCACCCCGCTCATAACGGGTTCAGACGATATCAGCGCCGCCATCTCATCAGCGACGCACCTCCTGATCTCGGCGGGTCCGGATGAGGCGGGTGATCCGACTTTGAATGCGTTTGGCGCGCAGATCTCTGATCGGGCGTCTGACTTTGAATGGATCGGCTACCTTTCGACCACCGGCGTCTACGGAGATCACGGCGGCGGCTGGGTTGACGAGGCGACGCCTCGAAACCCGACCACGCGACGGGGCCTCTGGCGTCTGGCCGCTGAAGACGCCTGGTTGGCGCTCTGGCGCGAGCATGGGGCGCCCGTCCATCTCTTTCGTTTGGCTGGGATTTATGGTCCCGGTCGGGGGCCGTTCTCCAAGGTTCGAGCCGGGACCGCCCGCCGCATCATCAAAGAGGGCCAGGTGTTTTCGCGGACGCATGTTTCGGACATCGCCTCGGTTCTGGAAGCGTCCATCGCCAAGCCCAACCCTGGCGCGGCGTACAACGTCTGCGATGACGACCCGGCCCCTCCGCAGGACGTGATCGCCCACGCGGCTGAGCTGCTTGGCGTGCCCGTCCCGCCCGCGACGCCGATCGAAGAGGCGGAGATGACCCCGATGGCGCGGAGTTTCTACGCCGAGTCAAAGCGTGTCTCGAACAAGCGCATCAAAGATGAGCTCGGCGTGACGCTCGCCTATCCCAGTTACCGCGACGGCTTGCGGTCCTTGCTGGAATCAGGGGAGTGATAGCTCTAGAGTTTCAACTGACCGGAGGGGGATGTCATGGCCGTGGGTTCAGAGACAAGCTCCGCGACACGCTGGTTCGGGCGCTTTGCGACGGCGATCTTCGGAGCCGCCATCGCCGTTGGCGGCCTCGCACTCGATAAACGCGCCGAGGATCGCCGGCAGATCGAGGTGATCGTCGAGTTTTATGAGCACTGCTACGGGACGACGGAGCAACGTCGCGCCGCGGCTCGCGCACTGGAGTTCTTCCGTGTTGGCGAGAGCGAGAGCGACTTGTTCGATCCGCTGATGCGGCAGGTCGACGGTCTGGTGGGCGGCGCGGCGGTCGACGGCCGGCAGTTGATTGACGAACTGCTGCGCGACGAGAACGGCTGTGGCGGCGACATCCTTGCGATCGCCGAAGCTCCGGAAGACGCGATCTTCGAGGAAGCGATTGTCGAGCCGGGCCTTGGCGATCTTGCCGAAGCGCCTGCGCCGCCGCCGGCTATAACCCAAGAGGTGATCGAGCAAGCGCAGCAGAAAGCCGTCGTTCAACAGCCTGAAGCGGTCGCCTCGGCTCAAAGCCTTGATCGCCGCGCGATCCGCGCGGCACGCGCCTACACGGAAGTCGGCGCTGAAAACGTTGGGAAAATTCGCCAACTCTTCTTCCCGCGACTGTTTGTGCAAACCACCGACCAAACGGACATGGGCCTGTTGGATGAGCTCAGGTTCGCCTTGAGCCGTGGTCTTCGAGTGGACGGAGAGTCGGTAGAAATCGCGCCGGAGACTCATGTCGGCGGAGCTGACGTCGCTGGCGTTCAGTTGCGCTTTCTCAAGCGCGCCGATGAAGCCGAGGCGCAGCTCCTCGCCGCACAGATCGAAACGCTGATCGGCGCGCCGGTGCAGGTCGTGGATCTATCGGCGACCTACGAGAGCAATGCGAGGGTTCGTCCGCGGACTTTCGAGCTATGGCTGGGCGGCCTCTAGAGCGCGTCGATCGTCGCAGCGAGCAGGGCGAGTTCCCGAGTTTCGCTCAGGCGGTGATCGCCGTCCTTGATCAACGTCAGGCGAGCATCGCTCGCGTCGAGATGGTCGAGCAGCTTGAGGCCGACGGTCATATCGATCGCCTCGTCTTTCGTGCCGTGCAGCAAGCGCACAGGTCCGTCGAAACGGATGGGACCGCGCAGCACGAGGTTTCGGCGACCGTCCTCGATGAATTTCGTGGTCACGGTGTAAGGATCGCCGTCATCCGAGGGCAGCTCGACCTTGCCGTTGGCTTCCAGCTCGGCTTTCTGCGCATCGGTCATCCAACGCCACATCTCGTCCTCGGTGAAGTCCGGCGCGGCGGCGATCCCGACAAAGGCGGCGACGCGCTCGGGCATCCGCTTGATCATCAGCAGCGAGATCCAACCGCCCATCGACGATCCGACGAGGATCAGCGGACCATTGCTCAGAGCGGTGATCGCATCCTGGGCGTCCTGCGCCCAGGCGCCGACCGTCCCATCCTCGAACGCGCCGGAGGACTGCCCGTGTCCGGTGTAATCGAAGCGCAGAAACGCCCGACCGCTCGCGTTCGCCCACGTGTCCAGATGCGTCGCTTTCGCCCCGGTCATGTCCGAGCTGTAACCACCGAGAAACACGACCGTCGGCAGATGCGAATTCTCCGGCGCGGCCTCGGTTTTGTGATATGCGAGGCGCCGACCGTCAGCCAGATCGAGGTATCTGGCCGCGTCGGGACTTTCGGGCTGTGCAGACGAGTTCATGATTGAGCGGACTCCATGATCGAGCGGGCGCTATGACGGGTAAGGACGCGGAAACCGGCTTAGAGGCGTCGCCGCCATCGGGCAAGAAGCTCACGGTGCTTCAGGTCGTGCCCGAGCTCAATTCCGGAGGAGTGGAACGCGGCGCCATCGAGATCGCACGGCGTCTTGTGGCGGACGGGCATCGAGCGCTGATCGCCTCGAAAGGCGGTCGGATGGAGGGGCTGCTCAAAAATGTTGGAGGCGAACTGGTTCGGCTGCCGCTCGACAGCAAGAACCCGCTGACGCTGAAACTGAACGCGCGCAGGCTCTCGGATGTCATCGAGACACTGAACGTCGACATCGTCCATGCGCGCTCGCGAGCGCCAGCCTGGAGCGCCTATTGGGCCTGTCAGCGCAAGGGAACGCCGTTTGTCACGACCTATCACGGCGCATACTCCGAGGGCTTGCCCGGCAAGCGCCGATACAATTCCGTCATGGCCAAAGGCGATCGCGTCATCGCGATCTCGCAGTTCATCGCCGATCTGATCCGAGAGCGCCACGAGACCCCGGAAGAACGACTTGTCGTCATTCATCGGGGCGCTGACCTTGAGCTCTTCAATCCGGCGAAGGTTTCGCGCAGCAAGGCCCTGGCGATGGCCGAGCGATGGGGGGTCGCCGACGACGACCGGCCGATCTTTCTGCTTCCCGGCCGTCTGACCCGTTGGAAAGGGCAAGAGGATCTGATCGACGCCGCCGCGGCCCTGCGTGACCAGCGAGGCGAGGATTTCCTCTGTGTCATCCTTGGCGGCGACGAAGGCGACGGCGGGTTTGAGAAAGAGCTCCAGCAAAGGATCGAGAAGCGAGACCTTGGCCGGATCGTCCGGATGGTCGGGCACGAAGAGGACATGACGTCCGCTTACTGGCTCTCGAGCGTCGTGGTCTCCGCCTCGCGGGACCCAGAGGCGTTCGGCAGGATCGCGGTCGAGGGCCAGGCGATGGGCAAGCCCGTCATCGCCACCGCCCACGGCGGCGCGATGGAGACGGTGGAGGACGAGGTCACCGGGTTTCATGTGGCTCCGGGTGATCCGGAAAGCCTCGCCGCCGCTATGGGGCGGTTGCGCGATCTGAGCTCCGAGCAGCGCGCAGCGATCGGTCAGCGCGGGATCGCCCGCGTAGAGGGGGCCTTCAGCATCGCTTCGATGCAGGCGGCGACAATGGCGGTTTATCGAGATCTCGTCGGCTGAGCGGATTCGTCGCCATTCCTTGCTCGGCTGCTCCTTGCTTGGCCGGTCCTTGCTTGTTTGGGGTGGTTGACACCATATCGCGCAGTCCTACGGTGCGCCGCACTCAAGATTCGTAAAGGAGACCGCCGTTATGGCCGATAAAGTCGCGATCACGTTGCCGGATGGAGCCGTCAGGACCTTTGACGCCCCGGTGACAGGCGCGACAGTCGCCGCGGACATCTCCAAGTCGCTCGCCAAGAAGGCGTTCGCCTGCAAGATCAATGGCCGTCTGGCGGATCTGTCCGAGCCGATCGAGAACGACTCGCGTTTGGCGATCGTGACGACACAGGACGAAGCCGAGGCGCTCGAGCTGATCCGGCACGACTGCGCGCATATCATGGCGCGCGCCGTTCAAGAGATCTGGCCAGACACCAAGGTGACGATCGGCCCCGTGATCGAGAACGGGTTCTACTACGACTTTGATCGCGCCGAACCGTTCACCGAAGAAGACTTGGCCGCGATCGAAAAGAAGATGCGAGACATCATCGCGTTGCGCGACCCGGTCCGTACGGAGCTATGGGACCGCCAGGACGCAATCGCGTTCTATGAAAGCAATGGCGAGCCCTACAAGGTCGAGCTGGTCGGCATGATCCCCGAGGGCGAGCCGATCCGTATGTACTGGCACGGCGAGTGGCAGGATCTCTGCCGCGGCCCGCATCTCGTCCATACAGGCCAGGTGCCGCCCGACGCCTTCAAACTGATGAGCGTGGCCGGCGCCTATTGGCGAGGCGACAACGATCGGCCGATGCTCCAGCGCATCTACGGCACCGCCTGGCGCTCAAAGGACGAGCTGAAGGCGCATCTCACGATGCTGGAGGAGGCCGCAAAGCGCGACCACCGGAGGCTCGGTCGGGACATGGGGCTCTTCCACTTCGAGGAAGTGGCACCGGGCTCGGTCTTCTGGCACCCGAGCGGCTGGCGACTGTTCCAGACCTTGATCGGCTACATGCGCCGTCGCCAGGACGCGGCAGGGTATGTCGAGGTCAACTCGCCCGACATCATGGATCGCGCGCTCTGGGAGACCTCGGGCCATTGGCAGAACTATCGCTCGAATATGTTCCTGACCAAAACCGAGGACGAGCGCGACTTTGCGCTCAAGCCGATGAACTGCCCTGGTCACATGCTGATTTATGGTCAGGGTGTGAAGAGCTACCGCGATATGCCGCTGAAGATCTCGGAATTCGGCAAGGTGCATCGGTACGAAACGTCGGGGTCGCTGCATGGCCTTCTTCGGGTGCGTAGTTTCACCCAGGACGACGCGCACATCTACTGCACGCCCGAGCAGCTGACCGACGAATGCCTGAAGGTCAACGCTCTCGTTCTCTCGATCTATCGCGACTTCGGCTTTGAGGACGTGCGCATTAAACTGTCCACACGTCCCGAGAACCGCATCGGGAACGAAGAGAGCTGGGACCGGTCCGAAGACGCGCTGCGCACGGCGCTCGACACCGCCGGCCATGCCTACACGATCTTTGAGGGCGAAGGCGCGTTCTACGGGCCGAAGCTCGAATATGTCCTGCGCGACGCGATCGGGCGCGATTGGCAGTGCGGCACGCTGCAGGTTGATTTCAATCTGCCCGAACGCTTTGGCACGACCTACGTGACCCAGTCGGGAGAGCGTGAGCATCCGGTGATGTTGCATCGGGCGCTGTTCGGCTCGCTTGAGCGGTTCACGGGCATCCTGACCGAGCACTACGCCGGGCGCTTCCCTCTCTGGCTTGCGCCTCGGCAGGTGGTGGTGGCGACGATCGTCTCGGACGCCGACCCCTACGCGGAAGAGGTCGTCGCGGCGCTGAAGAACGCCGGCCTTCAGGCGGAGGTCGACGCGCGCAACGAGAAGATCAGCTTTAAGGTGCGCGAGCACTCGACGGCGCACGTGCCGGTGATCCTGGCGGTGGGCCGTAAGGAGGTTGAAGAGGGCACCGTCGCGATGCGGCGGCTCGGCTCCAAGGATCAAACCACATTGACGCTTGATGAGCTTATAGCCATTCTGTCTGTAGAGGCGACACCGCCGGATCTGAAAAAGAGAACTGGATGATTGAAGGTGGGAGCATCTTGGCCGGCTTAATTCGGTGGGCTCTGAGTGCTCCTATTTTTTATAATCTTGCCTCCACAGGTTGGGCTGCTGTTGGCGTCGCTTTATGCTTCTTCGGTATTTGGGCTATCAGTTACTCTGCGGAGGTGGGTGATAAGCAGAAACGCGCCGACCTAAAGGACCAGCAATCAGCAGAAGACCCGCGAATAATCGATGCCCATAGAAATGACGCTTTAACAGAGAAAATCTCTATTATTGGGAGTAAGCTTCGACTTGATGAAGGTGGAGAGCTAGTTTTAACAGCTCTCGTATCATCAACTGATGAAAATGGCGCAGTGCGGCCGTTACGCAATCTTAATTGGCAGCACTTCAAAGTATTTGAAAAATTTAAGGGTAAGACTGAAGAAAGACGCGTGTCCTCGGTGAGAACGAGGACTCTCGAAGATGAATCAGAGGTTGGTCTTACGCTTCTTCTTGACGACACCGGTTCCATGAGAGGTGAAAAAGCCAAGAAGATGAAAGAAGCTTCAATCGAGCTTTCAAAAGATATTTCAACTATAAAATCGCCACTTATTAAGCTGAGGCTGCTTCCATTTTCAAACAATACACCGTCCAAAAGTCTATTCTTGAGAACTCAAGAGATTGGCAGTTGGTTTGTGCCCGGTTCAGAGGGGCATTTAGGAATAGTTTTGAATAAAATATCAGGGATCTCAAATCAAGGCCAGAGTACGCACATCTGGCCGCATCTAAAATTTATTGAGGAGGAAGCTAGGTTTTCAGCCGATTCATTTTCAGAAAGATTTAATATAGTAGTAACAGATGGTGTTGATACTAGTGGTATCGACGACCCGGTGTCAATAATACAGCCAGATATTACTACTTTTTTTCTAGCAATCGATACGCCTGAGAATGCTTTGAATGAAATGATCAGTTATTCTAGGGTAAGTGGTGCTTCTAGTCGAGATGGAGCGGAAGGAGTTATTGGCGACGACGGCGCATTGGAGCTGGTAGATGCACTGAAAAGGTTTTTAAATACTACACTTGTAAGTTACAAAATTAGGTGGAAATCGCCCCAGAGGCCAGTGGGGTCGATCTCGGATTTTGATATAAAGATCTCGTATAAGACTATTAATGGAATCTTTGAATCCGAAGTACGTCTCGAACACGAGCATCTAGAAATTTCAGAGCCGACGGACGTGGGTGGCGTTAACCAGTGAGCGAGCCGAACAGTCTGTGGTCTACCGTCTTGCGCATCGCGTAAACCCGCGTATCTTAAGGGAATTGCAGGGCAGGTGTGATAACCACCCCTGCTCTGCGATTCACTTGTCAGCCCAATCACGGCGCGCTTCGCTGCGCCGGGCGTTACTATGGAGTAGGAAGATAGCCCGTAGACCTCACAATGCGCCGCCGACCCGACAACCGGGGCCGCGCGTAAACCGAATGCTGATCCGCGACCCGGAGATCCGGTTGATCGACCACGAAGGGGAAAACCGCGGAGTTGTAGACCCTCGCGACGCCATGGATATGGCCGAAGAAGTCGGCCTCGACCTGGTGGAGATCTCGCCCGGCGCCAACCCGCCCGTGTGCAAGATCATGGACTTCGGCAAGTTCAAGTACGAGCAGCAGAAGAAGGCCGCCGAGGCTCGCAAGAAGCAGAAGGTCATCGAGGTCAAGGAGATCAAGCTCCGTCCGAACATCGACGATCACGACTACGACGTGAAGATGCGCAGCATGCGCAAGTTTCTCGGCGAAGGCGACAAGGTGAAGGTCACCTTGCGTTTCCGCGGTCGTGAAATGGCGCACCAGAACCTGGGTCGCGATCTTCTCGAAAAGGTCCGGGACGATGTCGAGGACCTGGGCAAAGTCGAAGCGATGCCCAAGCTCGAAGGCCGTCAGATGGTTATGGTCGTCGGTCCGCTGAAGACCTGACGCCCATCGCAACATGCCGGAAAGGCCGCCCCGACCGGCGGCCTTTTTCGTTTGTGCCAGCCCTTATTTCACCGTCACCGTGATCCGCTCGGACATCACCGGCGGGTTGTGCGGGATATGGCTCCAGTCGCCGAGAACCAGCTGCAACGTGTGTTCGCCCGCTGGGAGATCCACGGTCAACTCGGTTTGTCCGCCGCCGAAATGCAGATGCTGCTCGTCCGAGGGGATTGGCTCGTTCAACTCTTCGCCTTCGATCGCCTCGTTGATGACGAGGTGATGGTGGCCCGTATCGTCTCTCTCGGTGCCAGCGGGAGCCACGCCCATGCCCTTGAGGCCAAACTGGATTGTCACAGGATTGCTCAGCGTGTCGCCGTCCTTCACATTGATGAAGTAGACTTCCGCGCCCTCGGGCGCTGGGGTCTCTCCGGCGAAAGCCGCTGTCGCGGCGAAAGCGGCCGCTGCGACCGCTAGTGTGGTTTTTTTCATTGGTACCTCCCTGTCCGGTTGTGTTCACCGGTGAGTGGAAAGGTGGTGCGATCCCGTTGACTTGCCAGTCGCAGCGGGGTCCGGCATCTTCGTGGAATGGTTGATCATAAGAAGCATAACGGTCGCCGCTGGCATGACATGGGCGGCCTGATCGACGTGATGCCCGGCCCACCTGTCGACCGCGATGAGCACGATTACGCGCTCTGGGAAAAGCGGGTCGACGCGCTGATGGTGCTCGCTTCGGCGAAAGGCTACTTCACCGTCGACGGGCTGCGTCGGGCGCTGGAGGACATGGGCGAGGAGTCCTTTGAGACCATGACCTACTACGAGCGCTGGATCGCGTCGGTGACGCAGAACCTGATCGAGTCCGGCGCTTTCACCATCGAGGAGCTGCGCGCCCAGATGGAGCAGGTGCAGGCTCGGGGCGACACCTACGGCGAAGCGTCTCTGGACTCGGGGAAGGAGCAGGCCGATGCCTGAGCCGGCGCCGAACTTCCTGCCGCCCTACTGGGACGCCGATGCGGCGAAACCGGCTTTCTCGATGGGCAAGAAGGTCCGCGTAAAGTCTGGCGCGCCTCCGGGGCATGTTCGAACGCCATGGTATGTGCGCGGCAGAACAGGCGTCGTCGAACGCGTCTGCGGCCACTTTCACGACCCGCAGGAACTCGCTTACGGGCGGGGCGACGGGCCCAAACTGCCGCTTTATCGCGTGAGGTTCGCGCTGGCCGACATCTGGGGAGCGGAGGCGGGCTTTGCGGAGACGGACACGATCGACATCGAGATCTATGAGAGCTGGCTGGAGCCCTTCTGGGACTATGGCGGCGACTTCGACGCGCAAGCTGCGCGGCTTGAAAAGGAACTCGGCTGATGCCGCATGACGGACATGATCATGTCAGTCCTTCAGGGCACCCTTATCGCCCCGATCAGGACGCTCCGCTCACGCACTGGCAGGTGATGGAGATCGCCGTGCGCGAGCTGCTCGTCGAGAAAGGGATTGCGACCGCCGAAGAGATCCAGGCCCAGATCGACAGCATGGACAGGCGTTCTCCGGCGCTGGGGGCGAAAGTCGTCGCACGCGCCTGGAGCGACGAGGATTTCAAAGCGCGCCTGTTGGCGGATGGATCGGCTGCGTGCCGAGAGATGGGGATCGAGGTTGACGCCTTGAAACTGATCGTCGTCGAGAACACCGAGGATGTGCACAACCTCGTCGTCTGTACGTTGTGTTCATGTTACCCGCGGAACGTGTTGGGGTTACCGCCGGACTGGTACAAGCAGCGGGCCTACCGCACGCGGGCCGTGCGGGAGCCGCGGACTGTTCTGAAGGAATTTGGCGTCGAGCTTCCTGGAACGACCGCTTTGCGCGTGCATGATTCGACGGCGGACATGCGCTACCTCGTCCTGCCAAAGCGCCCCGACGGCGCTGAGGGCTGGAGCGAGGAGCAGCTCGCGGAAATCGTCAGCCGCGACAGCATGATCGGCGTCGCCGTTCCTCAGATTTAGGCTTTGCCGTCCGCGTCTTCTTCGATCGAATAGCGCGAGATCAAAGGCGTTTGCGCCATCATGAAGCCAAACGCCAGCACGGGATAGACGAAGGTTTTCACCGTCACCCAAGTGTCGGTGTCGACGCTGCGCCAGACGATCTCGTTCACGATTGCTACGAAAGCGAAGTAGATCGCCCAGTTGCGCGTCAGCTTCATCCAGCCTTCGCGCTCCAATGGCAGCAACTCGCCAATCAGATACTGAAGATAGCTCTGACCGCGCAGCAAGCCGAAGGTCAACACGGCAGCGAACGCGCAGTTTACGATCGTGGGGCGCATCTTGAGGAAGGTTTCGTCCTCAAGCAGAACCGTCAGACCGCCCATCACCACCACGACGGCGGCCGTGATGACGGCCATGCGCGACAGCTTCTTCGTCAGAGCCCAGGTCACGGCCATCGCGGTCAACAAGGCGACGATAAAGATCCCCGTCGCCCAGATCAGCGCATCGAGGTTCACCGCGTCGTCCGGGTCTTTCAGCCAATTGAAGCTCACGAAGAAGATCACGAGCGGGCCAAGCTCGAGCCCGATCTTCAGCAGCGGCGAGATCTCTGGCGCGTCGCCAGAGTTTTGGGCGGTTTGGGACAACAGTGTCTCCAGCGTAAGGTGCGCCACAGCGGCGATCTCGGACGGTCAGGTAGGCGATCTGAGACGTCGTGTCGACAGTTCCGGCGCGCGCAGACGCGTCAAAGCCAGAATTTCGGCGCTTTTGACAAGGACCGCCAGCGCGACACGGCCTTGTCCCATGTCTCATGCGCGCGCTCTTCGTGCCAATCGACGACTTTTCCGGCGAGTTTTTGCAGCCGTTTTTGTTCGGGATGATCAATGAAGAGATCGGGCAAGCCTTCAGCGGTCGCAAGATCGTTGAGGAACCCAAAGCCGTTCTGCAGCTTCCGCAACATCTTGCCAAAGTCTTTGACGTCATCCGGATCGAAAGCTGGCGAGAAGAAGTCGACCGCGTATCGGAACGTCTTGAGCGCTTTTCGCATCTCGTGACGTTCCGGCGTCGTCAGCTCGTCAATGCGGTTTCCCCAGCTGGCGACGTCGTCCCAGGCGTTTTGCAGGGCGACAGCCGCAAAAGGCTGTACGGCCTGTTTCAGCGCTTTGCGTATTTGTTTCTTCTTTGGCGCCCAACGGCGCGTTTCGACAGCCGCCGCCAGATCTAAGGAGAATGCGCCGAACCGTTCCGTCACGAGCCGTCGGCGGACCGCCGCACGTGTCTGCGTTCGATGCGCCTCGAGCGCTTCCAGAAGCAAACCGCACGACTTGCCCATCGCTTCGGCCGCGGGGGCGACGATCTCTTCCGCGAGGACATCCGCGTCGCGCAACTCTCCCAGAACGCGGGCCCAGTCTCGCGCAGCTCGTTCGACGTCTTTCATCGGCGTCCGCCGAAGGGCTGGCCGAAACGATTTGATCGCGCTGCGCAAACGTCGCAATCCCACCCTGAGCTGATGTGGGCCTTCCGGGCCGTCGTCGTCCATCACCAAGCTCGCGTTCGCCGCAATCATTCGCAGACAGTCGCGGAAGATCGCTTCGAAGGCGGTTTCGACGGAGTGATCTGGAGTGATCAACCTGGTTTCGGCGCGTTCGGCGATCCGGTCCGGCTCTTCCTCTCCTCTGGCGAGCTGAAACCCCCGCGCCGCTTTGTTGTAGCGCGCGAACCGCATCGGCGCGCCGTCAAAGATCTGTTCAGCGAGGGAAAAGATCGCGCTCGGGTCGTCCGAAAGCAGCTCGAGCTCAGCCTCGATGATCGGTCGTCGGGCCTCTCCGGCGATGATTTCGCCGACATCCAGGGCCAGCTCCGCCGTCTCGCCGCAGGAGGTTTGCAACGGGCGCGTCGTGCGACGGATGCGCGTTTCGAAAACCGGCGCCAGTTCACCGCTGTCCAGCGCCGCAATGACGGCCTTGCGCACCCGCACGTTCGCGATGGCGGAAGGGTCGAGTTCCGGTCCAGAGACCTCTGCCTCGCATTCCAATAACCGCGAAACCCCGGCGACGACGCCCCCGCCGATCTTCACGGTCTGGATCCACCGATCGTCAACTTTGCGCAGGCGCAGCGCCGCGCCCTGCTGGCTCAGATGATGATCCGGCGTGTCGAAGTAGATCGACCGCAGCCATCGTGTCGCCGCAGGCCCCGTTCCGAGCGAACGCAGGACGGCGCGGCGCCGCAACGCCGCCATTTCGATCTCAGTCAGGTCGACCTTTAGTTCGAATTCTTCCGCGGTTTTCTTCATGGAACCGATTTATGAAAGGACTGGGCTGTGCCTAGTCGTTTAATCAATAGAATTTCATTCGCCGACAGCGCGAACGGTCATGGCCGGCAAATCTCCGCAACCTGATCGTCGATCTCGCCGGAAGCGGACGCCGGAGCAGACGACGCAGGTGTGATTGCTCGGTTCAATATGCAGCGCTGCGGTCGCAATATCCGAGACGTGCGTCACTCATATAGGTCGGCGCGCGTCGGCGGCACCGCCCGCGGCCCCCGCGCGGACTTTCCAGCGAGGGTCTGATAGATCCGCGCGGAGCCACGCTTGAACGCCAGCGAGCACCCGCCCAGATACGCCACCCAAATCCGATAGGCTTCAGGACCAACCAGAGCCTCGGCCTCCTCGCGGCGCGCAGAGAGCCGCTCGCACCAGTGCCTCGTCGTTTGCTCGTAATGGGGCCGCCACGCTTCCACGTCGTGGACCTCAAAGCCCGTTTTCTCCATTTCGGCTACGCTATGGCCGATGTCGTCGAGCTCTCCGCCCGGGAAGATGTACTTCTGCAGCGCCAGTTGCTCCGGGCGCGCCGAGAAACGCTTGCTTTTGCGTTTCGCCCGTCGAGAGATCGCATGGTTCAGGAAAAGCCCGTCATCGGCTAGCAAAGAGCGCGTCTTCTGGAAGTAGGCAGGGATGTTGGCGAGCCCGATATGCTCGTACATTCCGATCGATGCGATCTTGTCGAACCGTCCATCGAGTTCCTGATAGTCGCGCAGCTCGAACGTAATCTTGTCGGCGATGCCCAGGCGCTCCACTTTTTCCTGCGCCAGCGCGAGCTGCTCTTCAGAGAGCGTCACGCCATGGCCGCGCACCCCGTAGTTTTGCACGGCATGGCAAAGCAGCCCGCCCCATCCGGAACCGATATCAAGCATCCGCTCACCAGGCTTCAGGCGCAACTTGCGACAGATCATGTCGAGCTTGTCGCGCTGCGCCTGTTCGAGGCTGTTGGTCCATTCGGTGAAGTAGCCGCAGGAGTACTGCATCTCAGGGTCGAGGAAGAGCTTATAGAAGTCGTTGCTGACGTCGTAGTGGAAGCCGATGAACCGCTTGTTGTCGCCCTTTTGGCGACCGGTTCCTTCTGCGCCCGCGCCGAAATCGCGGCTGGCGTCAGGGGCGTCGCCCTTGGCTGTGAGCAGGGGCCAGATCGTCTTTGCGAGCGCAACCTTGTTGATGCGCCGGAGGGCCTTTCGCTTGGTCTGATCGAGGGCGAACGGTTCGCCAATGTCGATGACGGTGCCGCCCTCGATATCGATCCGGCCATGCGCGTAGTGTCGGATCAAGCGGTCGAGCGTGGGTCTTCGGAGCAACGAGGGCAACACTCCGGGCGAGTTGATCGCAACCTGTAGTCCCGGCGTCACCGCGCGTCCGAGCGGTTCGACCGTTCCATCCCAAAGGCGAACCGAGAAATGGGCGTCAACGGCCTCTCGGATCATTCCGATCGCCTGCCGCGCCGCTTTCAGCAATCGGTCGTCGTGTGAGGGTCGCGGCGCTTGCTCCGCCGTTGCGCTGGACACCGCAGGCATCGCCGTCTCCAAAACTGAACCAGAATCTGGCCGACGGTACCTTGGCGCCGGCGGAACGCCAATCACGATTAACGACTTTGGATATCATCGCCGCGAGCTCTTCCGGACGGCCGCGCGCGCCACAGAAAACGAGAAAAATCCCAAAATACGCTTTAACCTGGCCACCGAAGCTCTATGATTAGTCCCTCTACCCGACTGAAAATACGAGAAAAAAGGGATTGAAATGCCTAAGTTGCTCTTTTCAACAGATACCGACTCCGGGACGATTACCGTTTTAGATGCGGAGGAGGTGAAAATGGAGCCGATTGGGAAGATTCCGGTCGGCAATGGTCCTCGCGGCGCGGTCCGCTTCACCAAGGAAGGGCGCGGCTTTGTCACCAACCATGCCGGAAACACGGTTTCGGAGATTGACGCCAAATCACTTCGCGAGGTTGGACGGATCACGGTTGGGATCGCGCCGATCGGGCTCGCGATCGTCCCCGGCGATCGGTTTGCGGTCGTGTCGAACGCTGGCGACAACACAGTTTCGGTCATCGATCTGCGCTCGCGGGAGGAGGTCACGACCTTGTCTGTCGGGCGAGAGCCTCGGCACCCTGACATCACGCCTGACGGCAAGCACGCATTCGTTCCGATTTCGGGCAGCGACTACGTTTCGATGGTCGACATCTCAGAACTGCTGAGCGACTCGCCGGACTTCGAAGCGGTCCGGGAAGTGAAACGTATTCAGACCGGACCCGACACGATGCCCTACAGCGCCGCCGTGTCGCCGAACGGCCGTATCGTCGTCGCTGCGAACAACCAGACCTCCTACGTCACGATCATTGACGCGGTGAAAGGCGTCGCCAAGAAAGAAGTCGACGTCGGCAGCAAGGGCGCGCGCGGCACCGCTTACTCTCCGGACAGCCTCATCGCCTACGTCTCGATCGAGGACACGAGCGAAGTCGTGGCGATCGATCTCAAGAAGTCGGCGGTCGCGCGCCGGTTTGACACCGGTCCCGGCCCCCGCGGTCTGCTCTACGACGCCTTGTCGGACACGATTATCTTGTCTGCGTTTGCTCGCACCGGCACGAAACCCAACCGCGTCGCCAATTCCGCGACCGTTTTGAGCGTAGGCCCGTCGCCGCTTGCGGCGAAGGCTGCGACGCCCAAGATCCGGGATGTTCCGGTCGGCGCCGGTCCGTGCAGCGTTTCGATTTACGAGTACTAGTCGTTTCAGCGTCGGGGCGGGCGGATCCGAATCCGCCGCTCCGACGCGCTGCTTCGAGTGAGATCACCTGTGAAAATCTCTATTCGCCGGCGTTACAGCTGGGCGGTTCTGCCGGCGCGCGAAGAGGCTCAGATACAGCGCGCGCCGGATCGTCCCGCCTCCAACTTCTTTCGCTGGGACCATGCGCGCCGACAAGAGGCGGCTTGTCTTCCACGCAATCTGGGCCGGCAGCTCGGCCTGTATGTCCGCAGTCCCGTCGACATCAAGCTGCATCCGATCGACGCGATCGAGTTCGCCTGCGAGGACGAGGATCTCGATGCGATCAAGCAGAAACTGGGCCTCGTGGAGACGTGGCGGCGCGACTCAACATATCTGGGGTTCCGCGACCACACGGCATACAGACAGTTCGAATTCCGGGTTGGGGACCACTTCGAGACGATGTTCGTTCCGAATGGCGGGTCGACCCTGGAATGGCGGTTGGGCTTTGACCTGGATGCGCCTGAGGCGATGGGCGTGTTGTCATGTCCTTTGGAGGACCAGAGCGCCTTTTCAATGATGTACGGCTACCTGCCGCCAAGCTCGCTTCGACGGATGAACGCAGGACCGGGCTTTTCGATCGCCATAGACGTCCATCGACCCGTTGCGATCAAGCGAGGCGACCTGCTCGGGCGTCTCATCCCCTTGCCGACATCGGCCTTCAAGTTCGACTACGATTTCACCGAATGATTGTTGGCGGCGGTCGAGCAGCGCGTCCGATCAGCGCTTCCGTCCCGACGATTCCATCGCCACTGCGACTGATCGCTGCGTTAGGAAAGTGGTGAGCCGTGCAGGATTCGAACCTGCGACCCACTGATTAAAAGTCAGTTGCTCTACCAACTGAGCTAACGGCCCACATTCCGGAGACGCTGCTATATACCTCTGGCCAGCCAAGGGTCAACCATCGCGGCGACGCCTTATTCAAGCGTTGCGCCGCAGATCGCCGTCCGGCTGGCGCCGGAGACGTGTTCGCTATATATCCGCGTAATGCGAGACGATCACGCCTTACAGCCGATCCCGTTCTACAAGATGCACGGGCTCGGCAACGACTTTGTCATCATCGATATTCGCGGCCAGTCCGTGGATCCGGTGACGCCTGCGCTTGCGCGCGTTATCGGTGATCGTAATCGGGGCGTCGGCTTCGATCAGCTGACGGTTGTGCGCGACAGCTCCGATCGGGACGTGGCGGCCGATATAGACTTTTGGAACCCCGACGGATCCATGGCCGCGGCTTGCGGAAACGCGACCCGCTGCGTTGCGGATTTGCTGATGAAGGAGCAGCAGGTCGACCGTCTGACGCTGCGTTCCGAGAACGGATTGCTTCCCACGGAAAGGTTGGAAAGCGGTATGATCCGCGCCAACATGGGACGCCCTAAGCTCGATTGGCGCGACATCCCGTTGAAGGAAGCCAGCCACACCGAGCGGATCGACGTGAAGCTGGGCCCCATCGACGACCCGGTTCTCTGGGGTCCTGGCGCCGTGAACATGGGAAATCCGCATGCTGTGTTTTTCGTCGACGACGCTGACAAGGCGGAGGTCGAAAAACTGGGACCGTTCATCGAAAATCATCCGATGTTCCCAGAGCGAACCAATGTCGAGTTCGCTCATGTGATCGACCCCAACCAGATCCGCCTGCGTGTCTGGGAGCGCGGGGCGGGCGTGACGCTCGCCTGCGGCTCGGGCGCTTGCGCCACTGTCGTCGCTGGCGCGCGTCGCAACCTTGTCGAGCGCCGCGCCGTCGTTCATCTGGACGGCGGGCCTCTGGCGATCGAGTGGTCCGAAGCGGACGACTGCGTGTACATGGCCGGTCCGACGCAGATGGTCTTCGCTGGCGCGTTGTCGCCAGAGTTCCTGGAGACCGTCTCGCGCGACAAGGAGACGGCGGATGCCGCAAGCTCCTGACCTGACTTTCGAGACGTTCGGATGTCGCCTCAACGCCTACGAAACCGAGGCGATGCGCGAGCTCGCGGCGGAGGCTGGGCTCGACGATGCTGTGGTGGTCAATACGTGCGCGGTGACCGCTGAGGCGGTCCGGCAAGCCAGGCAATCGATCCGGAAGCTACGCCGGGAGAACCCGGGCAAGCGCGTGATCGTCACGGGATGCGCGGCCCAGACCGAACCGGAAACCTTCTCATCGATGGAGGAGGTGGATCTGGTTCTCGGCAATCTCGAAAAGATGCGCGCCGGTACATGGCGAGAACTCGCGAAGACCGCCCCGTTCGATCCGGAGCGATCCGAAAAGATCCGTGTCGACGACATCATGTCCGCGCAAGAGACCGCGGGTCACCTGATCGACGGGTTTGGGACGCGCGCGCGCGCATATGTCCAGGTTCAAAACGGCTGCGATCACCGCTGCACGTTCTGCATCATTCCGTACGGCCGCGGAAACTCGCGATCTGTTCCCGCCGGCGTCGTTGTCGAGCAGATCCAGCGACTGGTCGACAAAGGCTTCAATGAGGTTGTGCTCACCGGGGTCGACATCACGTCCTGGGGCGCTGATTTGCCCGCGGCGCCCAAGCTCGGCGATCTGGTGGCGCGGATCCTCAAGCTTGCGCCCGACTTGCCGCGTTTGCGGATCTCCTCGATCGACAGCATCGAGGCGGATCCCTCCCTGGTTGAGGCGATCGCCTCCGAGCCCCGGTTGATGCCGCATCTCCATTTGAGTCTGCAGGCGGGCGACGACCTGACGCTCAAGCGCATGAAGCGCCGCCATCTGCGAGAGGACTCGATCCGCTTTTGCGCCGAGATGCGTTCAGCAAGGCCGGACATCGTCTACGGCGCCGATCTTATCGCCGGCTTCCCGACCGAAACCGAAGCAATGTTTGAGAACTCGTTGCGGCTCGTCGAGGAGTGCGGCCTGACCTACCTGCACGTCTTTCCTTACTCGCCCCGGAAAGGCACGCCCGCCGCACGGATGCCGCAGGTCGCGCGGGAAGAAGTGAAGGAGCGCGCGAAGCGACTGCGGACGCTAGGGCAGACGCGCCTTGAGGCTTACCTGGCGAGCCAGGTCGGTCGCGAGCACAAGGTGCTGATGGAGCGGGAACGGCTTGGCCGCACGGAGACCTTCGCCGAGGTGTCTTTCGAGACGCCCAAGCCGGTTGGAGCGATCCTGTCCACCACGATGTGCGGCGTCGACGGCAAACGTCTCGCGGCGTAATAGCGTCGCTGACACTGGGTGTCGGCTTTGAAGAAGTTGTCCCCGCCAGCCAGGGGCGCCATAGGTCCGTGCGACCCAGTTTGTAGCGAGCTTGCAATGTCTTTCTTCAGCCGCCTCAAGGAACGCCTGCTGAAATCCTCGTCCAAGATCGATGAAGGCGTCGACGCCTTGATGGAAAGCGGGGACGAAGGCCCGGTTGACGCGATTGCCGAAACCCCGGGAACGGCCGCTTCGACTGAAACTGCGCGGTCTGCAGAGAGCGCGGAGCCGCAGCCAGGTCTTGCATCGCGCATGCTGGGCGCAGTCACAGGGCGGAGCCCCGCTGTCGAAAAACAGCGTGTCCTCGACGACGAGATGCTCGAGGAGTTGGAAGAGCTTTTGATTTCGACGGATCTCGGCGTCGATACGGCGACGCGGATTGCTGCGAACATCGCTGAAGGCCGGTTCGGGCGCCGCGTTGGCGGATCAGAAATCAAGCGCGTGCTCGCGGACGAAGTCGCCCGCGTTCTGGAGCCGGTGGCCAAGCCCCTTCCGCTGTATGCGAAGAAGCCCCAGGTGGTTCTGGTCGTAGGCGTGAACGGGTCCGGCAAGACGACGACGATCGGCAAGATAGCGAGCCAGCTCAAAGGCGCCGGCAAGTCGGTCATGATCGCGGCAGGCGACACGTTTCGTGCGGCGGCTGTCGAACAGCTCTCTGTCTGGGGGGAACGCGCTGGCGTGCCTGTGTTCAAGCTTCCCCAGGGCTCAGACCCCGCTTCACTGGCGTTCGACGCGCTGGCCAAGGCCCAGGAAGATGGCGCTGACGTGCTGTTGATCGACACTGCAGGCCGCCTTCAGAACCGCCAGGATCTTATGGAGGAACTGGCGAAGATCGTTCGCGTCATTCGCAAACGCGACGAGACTGCGCCGCACAACACGCTGTTGGTTCTGGATGCGACGACGGGGCAGAACGCGATCTCGCAAGTCGAGGTGTTCCGAAAGATCGCCGACGTGACTGGACTTGTCATGACCAAGCTCGACGGCACCGCGCGCGGCGGTGTCCTGGTCGCCTTGGCCGACAAGGTCGGGCTGCCGATTCACGCGATCGGAGTTGGCGAGGGCATCGAGGACCTGCAACCTTTCGACCCAGCCGAGTTCGCCAAAGCGCTTACAGGCTCGACGGATTAGTCGCCGACGTTCCGAGGTTTTGAGGAACGGCTATTCCGCCGCCAGGGTTTGGACCTTTTCCCGTGATCCGTCGGCCTTCAAGCGCTCGGCGAGGAAGTCGACAAAAACGCGGACTTTTGGTTGCGTATATCGTCCTGGCGGAGTGACGGCCCAGATGCCAAGAGGTTGGCCGGTGGCGCCTGGCAACACCACGTTCACGGCGCCGGCGCGCAGACGGTCCTGGTAGATGAAGTCCGGCAAAAGCGCGATGCCGAGACCCGCTTCCACGCCCTGCAACAACGCGTCGCCGTTGTTCACCGTCAACGGTCCGCCGGCGCGCACCTGCCGTTCCTGGCCTGAGGGCGCAAACAGACGCCACGTACGACCAGAGGCCAGGTAACTGTAGTGCAGCAGGTCGTGCTGAACGAGATCGTCGATCGACAGCGGTTCGCCGCGCTCTTCCAAGTACTTCGGAGACGCGATCAACGCCAAATGCGTTTCGCCGATCTTGCGCGCCTTGAGCGAGCTGTCCTCAAGCGTGCCAATCCGGATCGCCAGGTCAAAACCTTCGGAGATCAACTCTACGAACTGATCATCCAATGACATGTGGACTTTGACTTCCGAGTGCGCGACCGCGAAGTCGGCAACGACGCTGGAGATGCGGTGCAGACCAAAGCTATGAGGCGCAGAGATCCTCAGATCGCCGCGCGGCGCGCCCTGTAAAGTCGCGGCAACCGCGTCCGCTTCCGCCGCCTCGGCAAGCACACGGGAGGCGCGATCGTAATATGCGAGACCAATCTCGGTTGGATTGACGCGACGAGTGGTCCGATTGAGCAAGCGCGCGCCAAGTCGTTGTTCGAGGGCTGAGATCTGCTTTGAAACGGCCGATTTCGACACGCCCGCGCGTCTGGCTGCTTCGGTGAATCCACCGGCCTCCACGACCCGCACAAACATTTCCATCTCAGTAAAACGGTCCATGCCCTGGAAGTGTGCCGATTACCCAAAAAAGCAAATCACTTAGCTATTTAAGAGCACAGCTCGCCCTCTTGGAAAAGAGACGTTCGAAATTCCGGATTAAAAATCAGCGACATCTTCGCCACTGCGCCGCGTAGCGCTGGGCTTGTCGGGATACGCCGCTTGCAACGTTCTGGAGCCAGCCTTTCGACCGCCACGAGCCTCTTCGATACCCGCCATGCCCCTCGTGGTAGGCGAGATACTGTGAACGCGCATCGGTCATCGAGACGCCGTTGATCCGTTGCGTACGCCTCATGTACCAGCCGACAAAGTCGATCGCGTCGTCGAAATCATCTCGGTCTGCGCCGAAACGACGGGTCGCGCGTCGGTAGTCGTCCCAGGTCCCGTCCAGTGCTTGCGAGTAGCCGAACGCCGAGGACCGACGGCCTGTCGGGATCCCGAGAAAGAATGTGCGCGGCGGGCGGGCGTCGGACACAAACTTGGACTCGTGCCAGATGATGGCCATGGTCACCGGCACCGGCGCGCCCCAACGCGCTTCGCTGGCGACTGCGGCCCGCCGCCAACTGGGGCGATCATCAAAAATCTCGCACACGCTGTTGATGTCCGTCGGCGGGCGCCCGGTGGCGCACGAGCCGAGCACGCCGCAAAGAACAACCACGCCTACAATGCGAAGAACACCTCTCATCGCGCCGTCCGTTTCATGTGCCCCGCGAGGACAATATCGGCGGTGAAGCGTCCGAGGCAACGTCCGTCGTCGCATTCTGGCAACGCGCCGTGATCTGGTTTGAACAGATTTACGTTTAACTTCGTGCTCCGTCGCTAGACAGGCGGATAAGCCGGGGCTAAGCAGCAGGATTGAAGAGAGGCGGGTCGGCGAACGCCGACCTTGCATGAGAGGCAAAGGGCGCGGAATGCTCAGCGGTAAAGCCAAGTACACGATCGGCCAGGTTGTAAAACACCGTGTCTATCCGTTCCGCGGCGTTATCTTTGATGTTGATCCTGTCTTCTCGAACACCGAGGAGTGGTGGAACTCGATTCCCGAGGACGTGCGTCCGCGCAAGGACCAGCCGTTCTATCATCTTCTGGCCGAGAACGAGACCAGCTATTACGTGGCCTATGTTTCGGAGCAGAACCTTCTCGTCGACGAAAGCGGCGAGCCGGTCGACCACCCAGAAGTGGAAGAGCTGTTCGGTGATCTGAAGAACGGCCTCTATCAGGTCGACCAGTCCCAGACCCACTAGTCGAGACCCACTCGCCGAGACGTAGGCGGTTTCCCGACGATCGCCGGGGCGCGCATGGCCTAGTAGCCCAGCGCGCACCCGTCTTTGCGTGGATCCGAAGCGCCCATCAGAACGCCGCGGTCTGCGTCGATCCAGATCGCTTGAGCGCCGCCGATCGGCGTCTCCACGTATTCCAGGTCATGGCCGAGGCCGCTGAGACCCTCCAGCACCACCGGCGACAGCGTGTGTTCGACCCGCAATCGACCATCCTGCGGGAAGATGCGAGGCGCATCGATCGAGGTTTGCAGGTCCATTTCGAAGTCGAGCAGATTGGTGATCAGCCTTGCATGTCCCGCCGCCTGATACTGCCCACCCATGACCCCGAACGGCATAACCGCTGAACCGTTCATGCGCAGCATTGCTGGGATGATGGTGTGCATCGGGCGCTTGCCTGGACCGATCTCATTGCGATGTCCGGCGTGTAGGTTGAACCCGGCGCCTCGATTGTGGAACAGCAGACCGAACTTCTCCGACGCCAAGCCAGAACCGAAGCTGTCGAAAATCGAATAGATCAAGGACAGCGCGCCGCCGTCGCCGTCGACCACGCAGAGATAGACGGTCTCTTTATGCTCCGCAGCGCCGATGACCTCGGTTTCGCTAAGGCTAAGCGCCCGCCCGCGGTCGATCCTCGCCGCCAGCCGTCCGGCGAGTTCCGGGTCCAGCATCCGCTCAAGTCCATCACCCATCGACGCGGGCTCGGAGACAAACCGGTTGCGCGCATCATAGGCCAGTTTGGCGGCCTCGGCTTCGAGATGCGCGCGGTCGACGCCCAGCGGATCCAGATCGGTCAGGTCGAACTGGGCCAACATGTCGAGCATCAGCAACGCCGCCGGCCCCTGACCATTGGGCGGCAATTCGATCAGTTCGTGCCCTTTGTAGGTCGTGGAGATGGTGTCGACGTAATCCGCCTTAACCCCCGCGAAGTCGTCCAGGGTGTGAACCCCGCCAGCCGCCTGAAGCGCGGCGACCATATCCTCGGCGACTTCGCCTTCGTAAAAACCCTTGGCGCCTTCAGCGGCGATCCGCCGGAAGACCTCGGCCATTCCGGGCAATCGAAACAGATCGCCTGCGGCGTAAGGGCCATCGTTCTTTCCGTAGTGTTGTCGAGCGGAGCCCTGCAGGTTCTCCATCGCGATGCGCCAGTCAAAGGCCGCGCGGGGCGCGACGGGAACGCCTTCGTCCGCGTAGCGTATCGCCGGGGCCAAGGCCGCCTCGCGCCCTCGACGCCCATGGTCCTCGACGAGTTGGCAAAGGCCTGCGACGGCGCCAGGAACCGTCACGGCGTCAGCGCTGCGCCGGTCGATCGCTGCGCCATGCTTGTCGCGCAAGGCGCCCGCATCTGCGGCGGCGGGCGCGCGGCCAGACGCGTTCATTCCGATCAAGCCGCCTTGTGGCGGCGCGTAAATGGCGAAGCAGTCGCCGGCGGCTCCGGTCATCGCCGGCTCGCAGATCCCCAGCAGAAACGCCGCCGCGACACCCGCGTCGACGGCGTTTCCACCGGCCTTGAGCACGTCGACCGCCGTCGCCGCGGCAAGTGGATGCGATGTCGCGCAGAGACCGTTCGACGCGTAAACGATAGACCGGCCAGGTGTCTGGAAGTCGCGCATTTTCAACCTTCTAGTGTGCGGCGCATGAAGTCGTTCAGTCCTTTTTCATATGCGGCGGCGTAATGCTAGAGCTATTGGGGCTGTCCAAGCGGGCGGTCGTTTACGATGACCTGTTCGCCCGCGAATTCAATGTTCAGAAGCGACTCGTTTTCTTCGGCTCCGGGCGCGACGAGGGTTTCGAGAGTGATCGTCGCCATGCCGACCATCGGTGCGAACTGCCCCAGTAGCGACGAGTTCGCGAGACCGCCGAACACTTTTCGCCAGTTCGTCAATGTCACCTGAACCAATCCGTCCGGAAGGCCGTTCTCGATCGCGACGACACCTGTCGCTTCGCCTCGAAAGCCCAGCATGTCCAGATACAGACCGTTGAGTTCGACGGCGGTCACGTCAAAAGGCGCAGTCTGGATGTCGCTTGGGTCGAACATATCGCGCAGCATGACCGCATCGAGGGCGAGGTCGATCTCCAGGCCGGGGATCGAACGCTCGAGTTCGCCAGAGCTGTTGAGCTCCACCCATGTGAGGTCGTCCATTTCAACGCCGTTGATCGAATAGGTGACCTTGATCTGCTGCGGCGCCGCGGATCCGCGTGTCGGGTAGACGCCGGTCAACGCCATCGCTTCAATGCTCCCGCGGCGGTTGAACTGCCCTTCGCTGTTAATGGTCAGACCTTTCAGTTCGCTCGCCAATTCGGCGGTCTCGCCTTGGATGTCGACCGAGTATGCAGCGCTGTCGCTACGCCAGCGCAGTGTTTGCCCGCCACCGTCGGCGAGACCGGTGATCGCGATGTCCATCGCGTCGATTACGAAGTCGACGTCGATCCCCGCGTCGCCGGAAAGGTCAAGGTTCGCCAGGGCGTTCGGCTCCGCGCCGTTCAGCGCCTGCACGATTGCGCTTCTGACCGCTTGCATCTGCACGGGATCGCCGGCGCTGTACTCGGCGCAGACTTCGGCGCCGGCCGAGGTCAGCTCCATCAATGCGCCTGAAGCGTCGATCGATCGCAAACTCAGGTCGCCATAGGTCGAGGAGGCGCGCGCGATCTCGTCATTGATCAGCAGCGCGCTCTTTATCGGGCCGGTGCCCAGACTGAGGCTCCGAGGGGCGGCCCCGCCAGCTTCGACCTCCATTTCAATCGCGCTGGCTGTCAGGTCGAACCGCAGATCGCCGCCATTTGCGAGCGTGTTCTGGGTGAAATCGCCTGTTATCTGGGGGTCGACATAGGTCAGGCGCAGTTGATCGAATTCCGGCATCGCCGGCGGGTTGGCGGGTTCAAACGTCAATGACGCGCCGTTCAGGGCCAGCGCCCCGCGCGCGTCTCCCGTGTCGGTGATGTCCACCGTCAGCCCTTCCGAGCGGATCTTCAAGCCGCCTGGAAACTGACCGGTCTGGTCAACCAAAGTGAACTGTTTCGGAAAAAGCAAACGCACGGAGTTCGGGTTCGCCGGCGAGACGCGGCCGCGCATCTCCGGCATGGAGACTTCAACGCCGCGCTCGAGGTTGATCATCGTCAAGTCGACGAAGGTCGCCTCATAGGCGATGGGAAACCCGCTCATTGCGACGTCGGCGAACTCGGCTTCAAACCCGCCCTGGGCGGCCGCCGTCTGAAGTGCGCTTTCGAACCTGGTTTTGGCCTCGGACTGCCCAACGAACCATAACGCGGAAACGCCGCCGATCCCCAGCACGACGACCCCGGTAATGATCATCAAAACTCTGCGCATCTCTTCTCCCACCCGCCGGAGGTTTAACCTTCCACCTGTCGATAGCCGGAAATCTTCGCGGCTGCGAGACGGTTCTGTGTTTTCTCACGGGGGAGTGACGCCGGATGGCCTCGGCGTTGTCCCCGGCGATCAGCAAAGCGCGCAGACCTCTGCGACACGCTCGGCCACGTCCTCCAACTCGACCGGCACAGGGACAGCGTAACTGTTCAATGTCTTCATACCCTCGGCCGGGGCGTAGTTTCGTCCGGGATCTCCGATGAGCACGACGGCGCCGCGCCGCTGCGCGGCTCTCAGGCGGCTCTCGAGCTGTTCTCCCAGGGTTTTCTAATAAAAGACGTCTCCGGCCAGGATGATGTCCGCGTCCGGCAGAGAGGCTTCGTTCAACCAGTTTGTTTCGTCCAGCATCAACTGAACGTTGTTGAGATCCGCGTTCATTTTTGCGGCGACGATCGCAGCGGGGTCCACGTCGTTGGCGATGCTTTCGGCCGCGCCCGAACGCGCCGCCGCGATCGCTTCAAGGCCGCAGCCGGCCCCGATCGCGAGGACCGTCTTGCCGGCGACGTCCCGAGGATGATCCAGCAGCCACCTGGCGAGCGCTTGCCCGCCCGCCCATGCGAACGCCCAGAACGGCGGTCGCAGCGCCATATTGCGCAATTCGGCTTCCGTTGCGCTCCAGATGCTCGCGTAGTCGTCGGCGCCGTGAATGCGCAGCTCCGGCGTCAAAGGCGGTTGCACAATCCGGGTATGCGTTCGGATCAGCCGTTGCAGCCGAGCGTCTTCCTCCCGGTCCAATCGGCTCATAGCGGTCGGTTTTCTCTGGAATTGGCGTCCGACGTCGACTTGGGGTGGGGGCGATAGCGAGCCGACGCCGGACTTGCGCGAGGGATGCGCAACCTGTGCGTCGACGTGAAACGGGGCGCCGGAATGCCTGAATTAAGGCTTGAATGTGACCTGAAAGCCTCAGTTCTCTTGACTGCTTGAAATTGCAGGACTCTCTGCGAAAGTAACATTTATGAGCGATCCAATCATACCCTTCGCGTTGGCGCGAAATGGTCGACCCGCGCCAACGCCCGTCGCCTTCGACCGTAAAGAACTGTCAGCGATTCTCTCGATCTACGGACGGATGGTCGCAGCCGGCGAGTGGCGAGACTACGCCATCGACCATCTCGGCGACGTCGCCTTGTTCTCGGTCTTCCATCGAACCACGGAAGCGCCGCTTTATCGCATCGAGAAACGTCCGAAAATGGCGGCGAAGCAAGGGGCTTACGCGGTCATGTCGCCTGAAGGCCGCATCCTGAAGCGGGGTCACGACCTTAAGACCGTTCTGCGTTTCTTCGATCGCAAGCTGCTGAAGGTCGTCGAGTAGCCGCTGAGACTTGGGCCCATGTCAGGGCGCCCAGAGTTTCGGGTCTCTCCAGAAGGCGGGGACGTCCAGCCGGCCTGCATATGCCGGCGCGCGGGAGTGCAAAGGGGTGGACCGCCAAGCCTCTCGCCACTCGTCCGGCAAAGAATATGGCGGCGCGACCGACGTCTCTGTCGCAAAGCCAAAGCGCGCGTAGTAAGCCGGATCGCCGAGCACGTACACGCGCGACACGTCTTTTTCGCGCAATCGCAAAAGCCCGCTGCGAACGAGCGCGGATCCGACGCCCTGTCGCTGAAACGCCGGCGCGACCGCAAGGGGCGCCAGCATTGCGACCTTTGCCTGCGCACCGTCTATTTTGCAGTCGGTAAACGCCAAATGGCCGACGAACTCGGAACCCTTGATGGCGACCAATGACAGGACGCCTTCGGAAGCTCCTAACAACGCTCTGACGACCGCGAGCAGGTCCTCCTCCGGGAAAGCTTCAGGATAGAGATCCGTGATCATTGCATGATCGCTGTCCTGGCTCTCTCGAATATCAAGATCCGTCATCTCAGGCCTCCGCAGCCGAGCGCGCCGACGAAGACGCCGTCGATGTGACGGCGCCCCCGATAAACGACGTCTGGGGGCTCCATCGGCTTTATTGCGCGCATCTTCTCCCTACATCATAGGCGGATAAATCGACGATTGGGCCGATGCGGCCCCGCGTACCACGAGCATGGAGAGAATGTGAAATGACGTCACTCTTGAGAACCCGCCGCGGTCTGCTCATGGCCGGCGCCGCCACCGCTGGCGCAGCTCTTACAACCGGCGCCTCAGGTCTTCTCACGCCGGCGCGCGCGGAGGGTCTGGCGCCGACGCCGACGATGCGGGGCGGCGCCAACAACTACCGTCCCGGCGCGCCGATTGTGGACCGGATCGGCGGCGGCGGCTTCACCATGACGGGCACGGTTCGCAGAGCGGGGGATGGCGCCCCGCTTGAAGGGATCAGGATCCAGATGTGGGCGCATACGACCGAAGGCCATGAACGCGACTGGGAGAGCCATGGCGCGACGCTCACGGATGCGAACGGCGCGTTCCAGATGGACATGCCGCAGATTGTGCCGGCATTTGGTCAACCGCACGGGCATCTGGCCTATGACGCCGAATTCGACGACGCCGGTTTCGAGACCGTTTTCCTCCGTCCGGTCATGTCGAGTTCACGCGACAAGACCCTGAACGCCGAATTTGTTCTCAAGCCAGTCTAACGCGCGTGCCGTCTGTGCGTGCGTTTCTGATCTGGGCGGTCCTTGGGGCCGCCCTTCTTGCACCAATCGCTCTGGCGGCGACCAGCCCGTTCCTGGCGTGGCGCGAGCCGATCTACATCCTTGCCGGTTTCGCCGGCGTGGCGGGCCTTGCCTTGCTCTTGCTGCAGCCTTTGCTCGCCGGCGCATATCTGCCCGGTCTCTCGCCGCGTTTGGCTCGCAAGGTTCATTTCTGGGTCGGCCTCGGTCTGGTGCTTTGCGTCGTCGTTCACGTCGGGGGGCTCTGGGTGACGAGCCCGCCCGACGTCGTCGACGCGCTTCTCTTTCGCTCGCCGACGCCGTTCTCCGTTTGGGGCGTCATTGCGATGTGGGCGATCTTCGCGGCCGCTCTGATCGCGGCCAATCGCGCAAGATTGCGCCTCAGCCCGCGGACCTGGCGACTTCTGCACACGGGTTTGGCGCTGGTCATCGTCCTGGGCACGGTGATCCACGCAATGCTCATCGAAGGCGCGATGGAGATCGTGTCGAAGACAGTGTTCTGCGCGATCGTGCTTGCCGCGCTGGTTGTCGCGTTGGCGAAACTGCGGGCTTGGACATTGCTGCGGCGGGGGCGTTCCTGAGGACCGCGCGCAGCGGTGCGGATCGTATCGCGCCCTCAAACCAACGAGGGCGCGTTTTCAGGCGTCATGTCTACTTTGACGGGATCACGTCAACCGACACCAGCACAGCGGGGACGTCGCCTTCGTTCGACCACCAGTGGACGACGTCAGCGCCAAACTCCGCCGCCGAGTCGCCCGCCTTATGCACGATCGGCACAGCGCAGAGCGAGTTGTGCTCCACCGCGTCGCCGCTCACGAAGTAGAGGATCGACGGTCTGTCGCCGTGGCTGTGCATCGGGACGCGGCCGCCGGGCGCGATGGTGAAGTGGCGCATGCGGAGCGTGAAGGGCGCCATGTCGCGCCAGCCGCCGAGCTCGATCTGTTCGCGGACTTCGACCTTCACGCCTTGGCCTGAAACCTTCTCAAGCTGTCTGGGTTCCGAGAGGACATGCTCTGCGGGACAGGAACCGGCCAGCGCCGCAGAAGACAGCGTCGCGCCGACCAGAAAGGCGGACGCGAACTTGGTGCGATGGAAGGCCATGAAACAACTCCAGCTGATCGAGTCGCGCGGGTTTTGCGCCGGACCCGAACGTGGCCTGACGGCTCGGTATTGCAATCCGCAAACCGGGTCGCCGCGTGCGGAAATCGATCGCGTTTGATAACTTTCGCGTTCCCCGAGCGTGCGCGTCGCTTACCGTCTGCCGGCTTGTGTCGCCTGTGGCGACGGCGCTATCTCTTCTTTCGGGTGGTCTTGCCGCGGCGCTCTTTTCGGGCAGCCTTGGCCTTGGCGATTTTCGCACGAGAGACACGCCGCGCGCCGGCGGTTGAGCTCTTCGCCGCTGCGCCGCGTCCGCGCCGTGCGCCGCCGCCGCGCCGTACGCTCGGCAAGTCCAGCATCTCGAAGATCAGACCGCCGGTGACGGGCGTCGCTTCAACCAGCCTGACTTCGACTTCCTGCCCCATCTGCAGCTCGACTTTGGAGCGATCGCCGACAAGCCGCGCGCCCGCCTCGTCATAATGGAAAAACTCGTCGCCGAGCGTGGCGATCGGAATAAACCCGTCGGCGCCGCTTTCGTGGAGCTTCACAAACAGACCAAAGCGTTGAACGCCAGAGATCCGGCCCTGGAACCGGGCCCCCTGCCTGTCGTGAAGATATGCAGCGAGATAGCGGTCGGTCGTGTCGCGCTCGGCCGTCATTGCACGGCGTTCGGTCATCGAGATGTGCTCGGCCGTCGCCGCCAGCTCTTCGATGTCGGCGTCGGTCAGACCGTCTTTCTTCGCATCAGGGCCGAGGCCAAGTCCCCGGATCAAACCGCGATGGACGATCAGATCAGAATACCGCCGGATGGGGGATGTGAAGTGAGCGTAGCGGCGAAGCGCCAGCCCGAAGTGCCCGTAGTTCTCAGGGTAGTAGTACGCCTGCGTCTGCGACCTCAGCACGGCCATGTTCACCAGGTCGCCGTGCTCGCTCTCATGAGCGCGATCCAGCGCCTGATTGAGCACTTTCGTCGTCATCACCTGACCCTTGGCCAAAGGGATATCGATCGACGACAGGATTTCGCGCAGCGACTCGATCTTTTCGGGATTGGGCTCCTCGTGAACGCGGTAGAGCAATGGCGCGCGGCGCTCCTCCAGGGTTTCCGCAGCGCAGACATTGGCGAGGATCATGAACTCCTCGACCAGCTTGTGGGCGTCGAAGCGATCACGGAACCGGATCGAGTCGACTTCTCCCTTGGCGTTCAGGATCACCTTGCGTTCGGGGAGGTCCAGATCCAGCGGATCGCGTTTCTCCCGCGCCCGCCGCGCCGCATGATACGCGCCGAAGAGTGGGTTGATCACGCTCTCTTGCAAAAGCGCGGATTTGTCGTCGGCTTCGCCTTCCCACGCGGCCTGCGCCTGCTCGTAGGTCAGGCTGGCGGCGGAGCGCATCAGTCCGCGGTGAAACTCATGCCGTTTCTTGGCGCCGTCTTCCGCAAGGGTGATCCGCACGGCCAGGCAAGGACGATCGACGCCTTCGTGAAGCGAGCACAGATCGCCCGAAAGCTCGTCGGGCAGCATCGGCACGACGCGATCCGGGAAGTAGGCGGAGTTGCCGCGCAGCCGGGCGGCCTTGTCCAAAGCTGAGCCTGGGCGGACGTAATGGGCGACGTCGGCGATGGCCACCCAGACGATCCAGCCGCCAGGGTTCCCTGGGTCGTCGTCGGCCAGCGCATAGATCGCATCATCGTGGTCGCGCGCGTCCGCAGGGTCGATCGTGACCAGCGGTAAGTCGCGCAGGTCGGTCCTGCCCTTGAGGCTCGAGACTTCCTTAGCCGCTTGCGCCTCGGCGATCACCTCATCCGAGAAGTCGATCGGGATGCCTTGCTCGTGAATGGCGATCAGCGAGATCGCTTTCGGGGCCGTGGGATCGCCGAGGCGTTCGACGACGCGCGCATTGCGCAAACCGAACTTGTGGCCGGGCATGACCTCAGCCTCGACCAGTTCACGGTCTTCCGCGCCGCCTGTGTCGGGGCGCGCGACGATGAACTCGTCCTGAGACTTCTTGTCGACCGGAATGATGCGGCCGCCTTTGGCGTCTTCCCGGAACAGTCCGAGGATGCGGCGTTTGCCCTTGCCGAGTTTCTTGATGATCCGCGCCTCGTAGGCGTACGCGCCGTCCTTTATGGGCGTCAGTTTGCCCAGAAACCTGTCGCCGGCGCCAAGCGTCGGGGCGTTCTTGCGCGGCGGCGCCAGCACGATTTTCGGCGGCGCGCCGTCGCCCTCCCATTTCGCCGGCTTCGCGGTCAGTTCGCCGTCTGCGTCGATCTCTCCGGCCTCAAGCAGCGTCACCGGCGGCAAATGGCTCGGGTCGTGATGGTGATAGCGCCTGCGCCCGCCCTGGATTTCGCCGGCCTCCGTCAGCTCGCGGAGCATCCGTTTCAGCTCGATGCGCGCGCCGCCCTTGAGATGAAACGCTTTGGCGATCTCGCGTTTGCCGGCGCTTCCCGGGTTCTCGCGGATGAACCTCAGCAGGTCGTCTTTTGAGGGCAGGCCGGTGAAATCGTTCATCGCGTGCGCCTCTCGAAATCCTCGTTGCATGCGCATGTAGAAGCTGCGCACCCCAATATCTGGTAGATAGGTATGCGGTGCGGACGCAATAGCAATTTGGCATTCAGCGTACGGCTTTCCTGTGGCCGTGTCCCCTAGGGCGCGGGGCCGACCGCTGAGCGGAACATCGCGAGCCGATCAGAGAGGGAAAAGCCGTAGCGGGCGTAGAACTGCGTCAGCCCTTGTTCCGCTTCGGCCTCGGGCGTGATCACGACGAACTGTTCCTGAGCGCCTTGCGCTTCGGCCCAGGCGATCGCGGCCTCAAGCAATTGGCGCGCGAACCCTTGCCGGCGAAAGCCGGGAAGCACGTACAGATCTTCGATCTCCGCGATCAGGCCCATCTCAACGCCGCGGGTCAGCGTCGCCGAGGCGAACCCCATGACCATGTCGTCATGCGTGATCGCGATCCAGATTGCGGCGCGGTCATCCGACAACATCGCCGCAAGGTTCGCGCGCAGAACCGTCGGTTCGAACGCGATCGCGTCCTCTCGGAAAAACGCCTCGAAGTGCGGAGCCAGGAGATCGCGATCTGCGGGATCCGCTCGTCGGATCCGGCTCACTTCTTTTTCTTCTTGCTGGCTTTCTCGTCGATCAGCACGACGGCCGCCTCAAGCGTAATCGATTGCGGATCGTCGCCTTTCGGGATCGTCGCATTCGTCCGGCCATGCTTCACGTAAGGCCCATAGCGCCCGTCGAAGACTTCGACCGGCTTCTTGTCCTTAGGGTGCTCGCCCAGACTGCGCATCGGCTTGACGGTGGACCCGCGCCCCTTTCCGCCCTTCTCCCGTTTCTCGGCGAGCTTCACGACCGCGTGGTTCAGTCCGATCGTCAGAACTTCGTCGAAATCCTTCAGGTTGGCGTAAGTCGAGCCATGCTTCACAAACGGCCCGTAGCGGCCCAGGCCCGCGGTGATCATCTCGCCGTCTTCGGGATGCGCGCCGACGTCGCGAGGCAGCGACAGCAGCTTTAGCGCAAGCGCGAGATCGACGTCGTCCGCGTTGACGCCTTTCGGCAATGACGCGCGGGGCGGTTTCTCCTTGCCCTCGGGCTCGCCGAGCTGAACGTAGGGTCCGAAACGTCCGCTGCGCAGCGTGACTGGCACGCCGTTTTCGTCGGTCCCGAGATCCTTTCCGTCTGGCGTCGCGGCTTCTGGCGGCGCGTTCGGATCGGCGTCGAGGTTCCGCGTGTAGCGACACTCCGGATAGTTCGAGCAGCCGATGAACCCGCCCGACTTGGACGGCTTCAAGGAAAGCTGTCCGACATTGCAGAGCGGGCACTGGCGCGGCGGGGCGCCGTCAGGGCGCGGTGGGAAGAGATAGTCCGACAACAGCTCGTTGAGCTGATCGATCACCTCGGCGTTGCGCAGGCCTTTGGTCTCTTCGCATTTGCGGTTGAACTCTTCCCAGAACGCCTTGAGCAGCGCCTTCCATTCGGCGCGACCGCCAGAGACGTCGTCAAGGCTCTCCTCCAGCTGCGCCGTGAACCCGTACTCGACATAGCGGTTGAAGAAGACCTCAAGGAAATGGGTGACGATCCGACCCTTTACCTCGGGAACGAGGCGGCTCTTTTCCTTGCGGACGTATTCACGGTCCTGGATGACTGAAATGATTGACGCATAGGTCGAGGGCCGACCGATGCCGAGCTCCTCCATCTTCTTGACGAGCGCCGCCTCGGAATAGCGGGGCGGCGGTTGGGTGAAGTGCTGCTCCGGCGAGATATCGCCCTTCTTCAGCGCATCGCCCCGGTCCATCGCCGGCAGACGACGGCTGTCGTCGTCCTCTCCGTTCTCGCCTTTGTCGTCGCGGCTTTCTTCGTAGACCTTCAGGAAACCGTCGAACTTGACGACCTGACCCGTCGCGCGCAGCCCAGCTTGTTTGTCGGGGCTCACGATGTCGACGGTCGTGCGCTCCAGACGCGCGCTCTCCATCTGACATGCGATCGTGCGCTTCCAGATCAGCTCATAAAGCCTCCGATCACCGGCTTCGATATCCGCGCCGAGCATCTTGGGTTGGCGCGACATGTCCGTCGGCCGGATGCACTCATGCGCTTCCTGAGCGTTCTTCTGCTTCGATTTGTACATGCGCGGCGACTTCGGCACATAGGCGTCGCCAAACAGCCCCTTGATGGTGTCGCGGGCGGCCATCACCGCTTCGGGAGCCATGTCGACCCCGTCGGTCCGCATGTAGGTGATGTGGCCGGCTTCGTAGAGCTTTTGAGCCGACCGCATGGTCTGCGCCGGACTCATGCCGAGCTTGCGGCTGGCTTCCTGCTGCAGGGTCGAGGTCGTGAACGGCGGATACGGATTGCGCGTCGCGGGTTTGGCTTCGACATCTGAGACGGCGAAGTCCCGCGCCGACAGCGCCGCAACCGCAGTCTGCGCCGCCGTTTCATTCGCAAGCGAGAACTTGTCGAGTTTCTCGCCATTCAATTGGGACAGCTTCGCGGTGAACGTATCGCCTCTGGGCGTCGTGAACTCGACGGCGACGCTCCAGTACTCGCGCGGATCGAACTTCTCGATCTCGATCTCGCGCTCCACGACCAACCGTAAAGCCACCGACTGAACGCGGCCCGCCGATCGCGACCCAGGAAGCTTTCGCCACAAGACCGGCGAGAGCGTGAACCCGACGAGATAGTCGAGCGCGCGCCGCGCCAGGTAAGCGTCGACCAAAGGCTGGTCGATCTGGCGCGGGGTCTTCATGGCGTCCGTGACGGCGGACTTGGTGATCGCGTTGAACACAACGCGTTCGACCGACGTGTCCTTTTTCACCGCCCGGCGCTTGCGAAGCGCTTCGAGAAGGTGCCACGAGATCGCCTCGCCTTCGCGATCCGGGTCGGTCGCAAGAATCAGCTTGTCTTCGCCTTTCATCGCTTCGGCGATCGCGGCGAGGTGCTTTTTCGCTTTTGTGTCGACCTCCCACTCCATCGCGAAATCTTCCTCAGGCCGGACAGAGCCGTCCTTTGCGGGAAGATCACGGATGTGACCGTAGGAGGCGAGGACCTTGTAGTCCTTCCCCAGATACTTGTTGATTGTCTTAGCTTTCGCCGGGGACTCGACGATCACGACTGCCATGCGGGCGCTGCTCCCCCAATGCATGATTTGGCGGCGCAAAATGGGGTGGGCTCAGTGCTCTGTCAACGGCGCTCAATCACGCAGGGTTCCGAGATCGGGGTCGAGAGGGCCATTGAGCGATCAGCGCGCCGACCGCGACAAGCGCCGCGCCAGCCGCCTGATCCCAGCGCCACGCCTCGCCCAACGCGCTCATCAGGATCATCACGTAGAACGGCACGAGATTCATGTGCATGGAGGCCATGGCGATGCCAAGACGGGCCACGCCGGCGATCCAGAAGAACTGCGACAACGCCATGGCGCCCATGGCGAACAGAGCCAGATGCGCCCAGGTTTCAGCATCGATCGGCGCTGAAGGACCTCCCGCGAATCCGAGCCAGGTCGCCATCGAAAAAATGATCGAACAAACGACGAGGCCGCCGGTGAGCGAGATCGCCGTGCGGCCGATAGGCGTCTGATCCGGAAGATCCCGAACGATCGCGCGCGACGCCCAGGCGAACGTCACGACCGACAAGAACGCGAGACCGGCGCCAAAGCCATAGCTTCCATCCATCAAGCGCGCGCCAGCGGCCATCAAGCCGCCCACAACCGCGAGAGAGACCCCGACGGCGAGCGGCCAGCGGATCCGGCGCCCGTCGAGCACCATCTCGATCGCAGCCCCCACGACGGGCATTGTCGTCGCAATCACCGCCACGGAGACGGGATCGGTCAGCGCCTGGGCCGTCAGCACGAGGAAAGACCCCAAGCCAAAGCCGATGCCGCCAACCGCGACGCCGCGGTCCCATCGAGATGAGATCAAGGCCTGAGGACCGTCGAGAATCGCCCAGACGATCAGCAGCAAGCTGGTCGCCAAAGCAAGGCGCGCGGTGGTCAGCGCCAAGGGGTCCCAGGACGCCAGCAGAATCTCCGCCGACGGAAAGCCCGCCGCCCAGAGCAGCATCGACAACATGACGATCCCATTCGCCGAGCCGGCAGATCGCGTCCGCCCGCCCGAAGCGCCGTCGGCCGGAGTCATAGAACACCTTTTCAGAAACTCAGCCGATAGTGCCCGGCCGCGCGCCGCGTGCTTGTCAGAAATCGACAATCAGGTCGGAAACGAGCCGCCGTCATGAAAAGTCGACGCGGCTGACCAGACCTCCCGGCGCGCGTTCGATCCGTCCCGCCAACTCCAGCTCGAGAAGCGCCGACGCCACCATCGCGGCCGGAGCGCCGGCCTGACGCACCAGCTCGTCGACCTCGACCGGCGCCACGGAGATCAACTCGATCAGCCGTCGCCGCAAGGTCTCGTCGCTTTCGATTTGCGTCTCGAAAGGGGCGTCGAGATAGTGTCGAGGCGGTTCGGCGATTTTGTTCGACAGTCGCGGCGTCAGCGCTTCGAGCACGTCTTCCGCCGATCTGATCAGCACGGCCCCTTCGCGTAGAAGCGCGTTAGAGCCCCCCGCGCGCGGATCGAGCGGATGGCCTGGCGCCGCCATCGCCTCCCGGCCTTGCTCGGCGGCGTAGCGGGCTGTGATCAGCGAGCCCGAACGTTCCGCCGCTTCGATCACCAAGACGCCTTGCGACAGGCCAGAGATGATCCGATTGCGACGTGGAAAGCTGCGAGCGATGGGTTCAAACCCCATCGGCATTTCGGAAACGACCACTCCCTGCTCGGCGATCGCGGCGTGCAACTCGGCATGCTCTGGCGGATAGATCTGATCAACGCCGCCGGCCAGAACCGCCGCTGTTCCGCCGAGTTCCTCCAAGGCGGCTGCGTGCGCCGCGCCATCGACGCCTCGGGCGAGCCCGGAGACCACCACCCAGCCTTCTCGCGCGAGGTCGCGCGCCAGGATCCCGGCGAAACGACGACCGGCGGCCGAGGCGTTGCGCGCGCCGACCAAGGCGACGGCGTTGGGCGTCAGACGTCCGCTGTTCCCGAGCGCCCAGATCAAGGGCGGAGCGCCGTCGATCAGGCCAAGCAAGCCGGGATAATCCGGCGCCCCCAGGCAGAGCATCCGCGCTCCGGCGGTTGCGGCCGCGTCGATCTCGGCTTGCGCAGAGGCGGCGTCGCATAACTTGATCCGCCGTTTCGCTCCGCCCCGAGCGGCGAGATCGGGGACGGCGGCGAGCGCATCGGCTGCGGAGCGGTAGCGCCTTAGAAGCTGAACGAAAGTGACCGGGCCGACATTCTGGCTCCGCGCGAGACGGAGCCACGACAGGCGTGTTTCATCCGTGGTCGGCGCCTTGCTCGGAGGGATCGGCGGTTGTGCGTCCAGGTCGAGCCGTCCGGTCATTCGGCGCCTCCTTTCGGAGCACGGTTGCCGCCCAGAGAGATCTGGGGTTCTTCACCGGCGCGCAGCCGTTCGATGTTCTCGCGATGCCGCCAAATCAGCACCGCCGACATGACAGCGGCGCCCGCGAAGAAGAGACTGTCTCCCCAAAGTCCGAACAGAACCAGGGCGGCGGCTGTCGTCGCCAGAGCCGCCGCGGAGGCGCGCCGCGTGACCAAGGCGGCCGCTAGCCAGACCAGCGCGCATATGAGGCCGATCCCCCAACTCCAGGCCATGAAGACGCCAAAGCCCGTTGCGACGCCTTTGCCGCCCCAGAAACCGAGATAGACCGAAAAGCAGTGGCCGAGGAACGCGCCGAGGCCGGCGATCGCAGCGGCTTCATCCCCGCCCGGCCAGATCAAACCTGCTGCGAGCACCGGGCCAGCGCCCTTGGCGGCGTCCAGCAAGAGCGTCAACAGAGCGGCCAGACGATTTCCCGTGCGCAGAACGTTGCTCGCGCCGATGTTGCCCGAGCCGATTTTGCGCACATCTCCAAGGCCAAATGTTCTCGCGAGCATGAGGCCGACCGGAATGGCGCCGACGAGATAGCCCGCGAGCCCTGCCGCCGCCAGCGGGAGCAAGTCGCTCATCCATCCGCCCCTGGCTCTGCCGGCGGATCATTCGTGAAGACGGTTTGACCGGAAACGATTGTGCGGAGAACGGATCCGGTCAGCGTCTGCCGGTCAAAAGGCGAGTTTTTCGACTTTGACCGAAGCCGTCGTCGATTGACGAGCCATTGGAGGTCCGGATCGAAGATCACGAGGTCGGCGGGAGCGCCCTTGCGCAGTCGGCCCTGTGGCAATCCCAGTCGCTCAGCAGGGGTGAGCGAGAGCCGTTGGAAGAGTTGCGACAAGCTCAAACGTCCGGCGCGCACCAGATCCAGCGACACCGCCAACAGCGTCTCAAGGCCCACAGCGCCAGGCGCCGCAGCGGCGTAGGGAACCCGCTTCGATTCTTCGTTTTGAGGCCGATGGCAGGACACGATGCAGTCGATCACACCGCTCGCCAACCCATCGATCATGGCGCTTCGATCCGCTGGCGATCGCAACGGCGGATCCGTTTTATAGAATGTCCGGTAGCCTCGGATATCGTCCTCGGAGAGCGCGAAATGCGGGGCCGAAACCGCAGCGGTGACGTCCAATCCGCTTTTCTTCGCACGCTCCAAGGCATCGAGAGACGCGCCGAGCGAGACTTGCGCCGCGTGATAGCGGGCGCCCGTGACCTCGACGAGCGCGAGATCGCGTTTGAGCATGATTGTTTCGGCGGCGGGCGGCGCGGCCGGCAATCCGCGTCGAGTCGCGAAAGCCCCTTCGGTCGCGCAGGCGCCGGCTGAAAGATACGGATCCTGCACATGATGCGCGACCAGCGCGCCGACCGACGCCGCGTAGTCGAGGCAACGACGGAACACCAACGGATCGGCCACAGCCTTGTATCCGTCGGTGAGCCCCAAAGCTCCGGCGCTGATCAGAAACTCATACTCGGTCATCTTCCGACCTTCGAGGCCTTGGGTCAGCGCGGCCATGCTGAGCACGTTGGGCATTGCGTGATCTACGGCTTCCTCGCGGATCCGCTGGGCGATGAAATCGAGGTGCGAAGGGTCGTCGACGGGCGGGTTGGTGTTTGGCTGCGTCACAATCGTCGTCACGCCGCCGGCGACGGCCGCCTCTCCGCCCGAGCCAAAACTCTCTTTGTGACGCTCGCCGGGCTCTCCGACATAGACGCACATATCTACGAGACCTGGCGCCACGCATGCGCCGGCGCAGTCGATCAGGTTGATCGCTGTCGGCGCGGCCTCATCCAGCAATCCCACGCCGATATCGGCGATGACGCCGTCATCAACGACGATGTCGCCGACGGTTTCACGCCCGCTTTCCGGATCGATCAACAACGCATTGTGCAATCCGGTGCGCTCCGGCGCTTTCACAGTCGCAGCGACGAAGTGCGGGCGTCCGGCGCCGCCGCCCTTGCGTTCGCTTTTCTCCGCGCGGTGCGGGAGGTTCGCCGCGACGAGTTCAAGGACCGCCATTCGGACGGCGACGCCCATTTCAACCTGGGTCGAGATCAGGGATCGCTCTGGGTCGTCGGCGAGTTCGCTATCGATTTCGACGCCGCGGTTCATTGGGCCAGGATGCATGACCAATGCGTCGGACTTGGCGAAAGCAAGTTCCTCGAAATCAAGCCCGTAGCGATGAAAGTACTCCCGCAGGGACGGGATGAAAGCACCGTCCATGCGTTCCCGCTGCAAGCGCAGCATCATGACGACGTCGGCGCCTTTCACGCCTTTCGCCAGCGACTGTTCGACCGTCACGCCAAGCGATTCGAGACCTGGCGGCGTCAACGTCGGCGGAGCGACGACGCGCACTTCATTGCCCAACAGGCGATGTAGAAAGATGTTCGAGCGGGCGACCCTGCTATGAAGCGCGTCGCCGCAGATTGTGATCGTCAGACCTGTCAGTTTTCCATCGCCCCGGCGTTCTCGGAAGGCGCGACGGATGGTCAATGCGTCAAGCAAGGCCTGTGTGGGGTGCTCGTGCCACCCGTCTCCCGCGTTGACGACGGCGCAATTCACTTTGTTCGCCAGCAGCTCCACAGCGCCCGAATCCTGATGGCGCACGACCAGGATGTCCGGCAACATCGCGTTCAGCGTCGCCGCCGTGTCGACGAGCGTCTCGCCTTTGTTCACCGAGGATGTTTTCACCGACATGTTCATGACGGTCGCGCCGAGGCGTTTGGCCGCCAGTTCAAAGCTCGCTTGCGTCCTGGTCGAGGATTCGAAGAAGAGATTGATCAACGTTCGGTCGCTGAGCGTGCGCTCGACGCGTTCATGCGCTGCGTTTAAATCCGCAAAATGGTCGGCGCGCGCCAGAATTGTTTCGATATGGGTCGCATCGAGGTCGGCGACCCCAAGAAGATGAGGAAAAGGGAACAAGATCTATGCGCCTCGTTGGGACATTTCGCGCGGTTATACTCGCGGCCCGGCGCCTGCATCAACCGGTGAGCAGACTGATGATGTCTCGAACTGAAGCAAGGCTCGGTGGTGGTTTGGTGACGAGCGCCGCATTCGACGGTGCGAATTCGCCCTCGGATCGCGCCCCGGAGCGTGTTAACGCCCTCAAACGTGGGACAGGAACGCGCTGCGCGCCTCTAGTGGGAGAGTAAAATGGACGCCTCTATTCTAGCAGCCTATGCCGTGAACGTGGCGGTCGCCGCTGCGATTTTGATCGTCGGGTACGTTTTCGCCGGGTGGGCCGGCAGCGCGGTCAAGTCGATGGGCGAACGCAACGAGCGCGTCGACAATACGCTTGCCTCGTTCTTCGGCAGCATCATTCGCTATGCGATCCTGGCGATGGTCGCAATTGCGGTGCTTGATCGCTTCGGCGTCGAAACGACATCCCTCGTCGCGTTGATCGGCGCCGCCGGCCTCGCTATTGGCTTGGCGCTTCAGGGGACGCTGTCGAACCTCGCCGCCGGGGTCATGCTGATCATGTTCCGCCCTTTCAAGGTCGGAGACTACGTCGATGCAGGCGGGCATTCGGGAACCGTCAAAGGCATCGCGCTTTTCACCACCGAATTGGCCACCGTGGACAATGTGCAGATCATCATGCCGAATGGCGCGATCTGGGGCTCGCCGATCGTCAACTACTCGGCGCATGACGATCGCCGGGTCGATCTGGTCTTCGGCGTCTCCTACGATTCGGATCTAAAGGTGGCTGAACAAGCGATCAATGACGTGATTGCAGCGGATCAGAGAGTTAAAGACGCGCCGGCCGCGCCTTTTGTCGCGGTGACGAACCTCGGCGACAGCTCGGTCGACTTCACCGTGCGCGTCTGGTGCGACGCGGCCGACTACTGGATGCTGAAGTTCGACTTAACCCGCGCAGTCAAAGAGAAATTCGATGCAACTGGCGTCGACATCCCATTCCCGACCACAACGGTGATGGGTGTTGCCGCCTCAGCGTCGGCGTCGATTCCGGCGACCCAATAGATTCAGTAGTTCCGTCGCGCCGTCGCTTCAAAGCTTGGCGCCGCAAGCGGCCGCAGATAAGGAGCGCGCGTGCAAACGGCGATCATAATACCGGCTCGCTACGCCTCGACCCGCTATCCGGGCAAACCCCTTGCTGAGCTGCGGGGGGCCAACGGGGTTGCTAAACCTTTGATCCAGCGGAGCTGGGAAGCCGCGATGGCGGTCCAGGGCGCGTCTTCGGGCGCCGTTCAGGTGTTCGTTGCGACCGATGATGATCGGATCGTGGAGGCTGCGCGCGCTTTTGGGGCGGAAGTTCTGATGACCGCTCCCGAGTGCGAGAACGGCACAGTACGATGTCACGATGCGTTGCGTTCTCTTCCTGAGATGCCTGATCTGGTCGTCAATCTTCAGGGCGATGCGCCGTTGACGCCTCCCTGGTTCGTCGAAGCTCTGATCACTGCGATGCAGGTCGATGAAACGGCCGCTGTCGCAACACCCGTTCTGCGCTGCGATGGCGAAACCTATGGCAAATTTATTGAGGACCGCCGAGCTGGTCGCGTCGGCGGAACGACCGCCGTCTTCGGATCGGAGGGACGCGCGCTTTACTTCTCGAAGGAGGTTGTACCGTTTCTTGGCGAGCCGCTTGCATCGTCGTTCCCGCCGGAGGCGGAAACGCCCGTGTTTCATCACGTGGGCGTCTACGCGTATCGGCCGGCTGCTTTGGACGCCTATGTGACCTGGGCGATGGGGCCGTTGGAGCGTCTCGAAGGTCTCGAGCAGCTTCGCTTTTTGGAGAATGGCGCATCGGTAAAGTGCGTCGAGGTTGATGCGCGCGGGCGCGTGTTCTGGGAGCTTAACAATCCGGTCGATGTCGAGCGGATCGAAGCAGTTCTTCGAACACTGGGAATGGAGTGACCCGCGCCACACTGGCTTTGGCTGACGTGCGGGCGTTTGAGCCGATGGTTCGAGGGAGTACGGAATGGCGCGGGTAAAGAAAGCGGTTTTTCCCGTTGCGGGTCTTGGACCGCGGTTTTTGCCGGCGACCAAAGCCGTACCAAAGGAGCTGTTGCCGGTCGTCGACAAACCGGTCCTGCAATACGCCGTCGAAGAGGCCCGAGCCGCGGGCGTCGAAGACTTCATTTTCGTGTCGTCGCGTGGGAAGACGGCGATGGCGGATCACTTTGATCGCCATACAGAGCTTGAAGAGACGCTGGAAGCGCGGGGTAAAACCGATCTTCTGGAAGCGGTTCGTGACTGCGCAATCCCTTCAGGGCGCGCTGTTTTCGTGCGGCAGCCCGAGCCGCTCGGTCTTGGTCACGCCGTCTGGTGCGCCCATGCCGCCATCGCGCCGGACGAACCTTTCGCCGTGCTTTTGCCTGACGAGCTGCTGCTGTCCGATCCGCCGTGTCTGGCGCAGATGACACAGGCTCACGAAGCAACGGGCGGCGCTGTGCTCGCAACCATGGAAGTCCCTCGCGAGCTGACGAACAAGTACGGCATCCTTGATCCCGACGGAGATGAAGACGAGCGTCGACTGACGCCGGCTAAGGGGATGGTGGAGAAACCCGATCCCGAAGTCGCGCCTTCGACAATGTCGCTGATCGGGCGCTACATCTTGCCAGGCTCGATTATGTCGAAGCTTGCTCAGGGTCGCCGCGGCGCTGGTGGAGAGGTCCAGCTTACCGACGCTGTCGATTCCCTGATTGGCGAGATGCCGGTCCATGGCTTTCGCTTCATAGGCGAACGTCATGATTGTGGTTCTATGGCGGGTTTTGTGAAGGCCAACATCGCTTGCGCGTTGAAGCGCGACGAGCTCCGCGAAGAGATCACGAGCTTCCTCAACGGCAAGCTTTGTTAGGGCTTAAGCGCCCTCACCAGCTTTCATAAGCGCCGATATCAGGCCCGCGCCCTTTCGAGCGGTCGACGCCGTCGACATCTTGCGGCGGCGCGAATTGCGGGGCGGCCAGGTCGGCGGCGGGGCTGCCGTCGCGCAGTCGTAGATTGAAGGCCTTCGGATCGACGTAGAACTTCTCCGGCTTCTTGACTTCCATATTGTTGATAATGGCGACGCCGGGCTGTCTCAGTTGGAAATGGTCCTGAGAGATCCACTTCTGCTCAGGCAACAGATTGTTCGCCACGACGCTGTTTTCCGCCAATCTGCCGTCTTTGTGCCGAGTGACGACAACCCACGGGCGTCCGCCGCCATTGCCCCATTTCATCACCGTGTTGTTGCGCACGACGACGTTCTTTGCGCCCATCACCGTGATCCCGTGGTAATGATCGACAAGGATCAGGTTGTTTTCGATCACCCAGTCCTCGAACATCCCATCAAACATTCCGATGCCATGCAGGCTGCAGGCGAACGGCTGATCTGGATCGGTGACGCCGATGATCACGTTGCCGCGTAGAACTCCGCCGACGACAGTGCCCGTTCCCGGTTTCTTGTCGGGGCCAACCGACCACGACTGAAATCCATCGTCATGGTTGTCGTCGACGTCGCGGCAGTTTGTTATCCGATTGAATTCATAGACCGTATGGTTCCCAAGCCCGCGCATTCCGTCGGCTGAGTAGTTGTCGATCGTATTCCCGGCGATGCGAGAGTTGTTCGAGATGCCCGGAATGCCGTGTTTTACATTCTGCACGAGGTTGTCGGTTACCGAGATCGTCTCGCCGCCGTGACCGATGCCGTGCAGCGCGCGCGTCTTCCAGTCTTCGGCCGACCAGCCCGACGCGTCGAGAACCGTTCGTACTTTACTGTCGCTGAACACGATATCGGACGTATCACCGCCGATCGAAACGATGTTCTTTTCCGGACGTTCGCCGCCATGTTCTGGACTTACGTCTAACCCGGAAACGCGCCAGAAGCGGCTGTCAAGGATGGCGACAAGACTCAGTTTCGGCTCATGCCCCTCTTCGGCTGTGATCGTGATCCAGTCGTTGTTCTGCCTGCCGCTGATCTTCAGCGCGCCGTGGAAACCATCCCTGAGGTGCAGAGTGTCGCCGGCTTTGAGCAGGCCCTCTTCGATTACGGTTTCGAGCGATCGCCACGGAGACTTGGCGGACCCGTCATTTTCCGGCGCGCCGGAGACGGGATCGACATAGTAGTCCGCGCTCAAGGTCGCGGAGGCGCCGAGGCTGAGAGCCAAGCCGAGCAATGTCGTTCTAAGCAAGCCACTCATTTTAACACAGATCCCCAAAAGTCTGGCCAAAACTAGCCCATATTGGATCTGAGCTGTCTACCCCGTAGCGAACAAGTAGGATAAATAATCAAAAAGTCTGATCGTACTCTCCAACTTCGGGCCGCTCTCGGATCACTTCGTCAAGCCCTTTAAACGCATTGCGAAGTTCTGCGTCGGAGTTCGGGCTTTCACAAACGACAACGAGTTTAGGCTCGTTTGAACTCGCTCTGACCAGCGCCCAGGAGCCGCCTTCCAGCAGGACGCGAGCGCCGTTGACAGTGACGACCTTCTCGATCTTGCGCCCGCCAAGGCGTTCGCCTGCATCGGCCATCGCCGAAAGACGATCGATCAGAGCTCTGATTGTCTCGTACTTCTGCTCGTCCGGGCAAAACGCGCCCATCGTCGGGCTCGAATATGTTTTGGGAAGCGCTTTTCGCAGATCCGACATCGACTTGTCGGGGTTGCGGTCGAGCATCTTGCAGACCTCGACGGCGACGCGAAGGCCGCAATCGTAGCCTCGTCCGATTGGCTCAGCCAGGAAGTAGTGCCCTGATTTCTCGAAACCGGCCAACGCCCCGATCTCTTTGACGCGGCGCTTCATATGGCTGTGACCGGTCATCCAGTAATCGGCCTTGGCTCCGCCCTCGATCAACACGGGGTCAGAGGCGAACAACCCGGTCGATTTCACGTCGGCCACGAAAGTCGCGCGGGGGTGAAGTTTGATGAGGTCCCGAGCCATCATCACGCCGACCTTGTCAGCGAAGATCTCCTCGCCTTCATCATCGACCACGCCGCAGCGGTCGCCGTCGCCGTCAAAGCCCAAGGCAAGGTCAGCGCCGCTTTCCTTCACCGCCCGAGCCATATCGTGAAGCATCTCCAAGGCTTCGGGATTGGCGTTGTAGTTTGGGAATGTGTAGTCGAGCGAGCAGTGGAGAGGGACGACCTCGCAACCGATCTTCTCGAGAACTTCAGGTCCGAAGACGCTGGCGGTGCCGTTGCCGGCCGCGCAAACCACTTTCAGCGAGCGCGACAGTCGAAAGTCGCCGACAAGATCGGCGATGTAGCGGTCTCGCATGCCCTCGACGCGTTCATACGCGCCGCTGGGGCGCTCGACGCCGTGGCCTTCCATGACGATTTCCTTGAGCCGACCCATCTCGGCCGGTCCATGTGTCAGGGGGCGGTCGCATCCGATTTTCACGCCGGTCCAGCCATTCGGATTGTGCGAGGCGGTAACCATCGCCACCGCCGGCGCATCGAGGTCGAACTGCGCGAAGTACGCCATTGGCGACAGCGCGACGCCGATGTCTTTCACGCGCGCGCCGCCCGCCATCAGGCCGACGATGAGCGCTTGCTTGATCGAGAGCGAATACGAGCGGAAATCGTTTCCGACGGCGATGACCGGTTCGATGCCCATCTCGTGCATCTGGGTCGCCAGACCGAGACCAAGCGCCTGAATACCCATCAAGTTGACCTGATCTGGGTACTTCCAGCGTGCGTCGTACTCCCGGAACCCGGTGGGCGCGATCATAGGCGTGCTGAGGAATTCCCAGCTGATCTCAGTCACCTCGGTCAGAGGTTTGGGCATGCCCATAATGATGTCCCTCGGTCTCTAGCTACACGGTAAACGGCCGTGACTTCGCCAGCTCGTCAAACGCTTTGAGGTCCTGCAAAAGGCTGGCCATCTGGTCCAGGGGGATCATGTTCGGACCGTCCGAAGGGGCGTTGTCCGGGTCCTGATGCGTTTCGATGAAGAGGCCGGCGCCGCCGATCGCCACGGCGGCGCGCGCCAGCACGGGCGCGAACTCGCGTTGCCCCCCAGACGAGGCGCCCAGCCCCCCAGGCTGCGCCACCGAGTGCGTCGCGTCGAACACAACGGGATATCCTGTTCGCGCCATGGTCGGCAGTCCGCGGAAATCGGTGACAAGCGTGTTGTAGCCGAACGACGCGCCGCGTTCGCAAAGCATAATATTCTCGTTGCCGGTGCTCGCGATCTTGGCGGCGACATTCGGCATGTCCCATGGAGCCAGGAACTGCCCCTTTTTCACATTAACCGCTTTACCTGTTTCGCCCGCGGCCAGCAGAAGATCTGTTTGCCGGCACAAAAACGCCGGGATCTGAAGCACATCGACGATCTCGGCGACCGGCGCGCAATGCGACGGGTCGTGGACATCGGTCAGAACGGGGAGCCCTAAACGCGTCTTGACCGCGTCGAGTATCTCGAGACCCGCGCCCATGCCAAGACCTCGCTCGCCGCCGATCGAGCTGCGATTGGCCTTGTCATACGATCCTTTGAACACAAAACCGACGCCGAGGCGGGCGCAGTTTTCGGCCAGCGTCTCAGCGATCATGATCGCGTGCTCGACGCTTTCCAGCTGACACGGCCCCGCGATCAGCGCGAACGGCTTGTCCGCGGCCACTTCGAAGGTTCCGATCCGCAGCCTTTTTGGTGGCGTCGGCGTAGACATGAGCGTTCCCATTGCGACCCTCAGGAGAAACTGCGCGAGGTATAGGCGGCGCGTCGAGCCGAGGAAACCCTTGTTCCGAACCACAAGCCGGCTGCGCCTGGCGACGCCAGCGTCAAAGAACACAACTTTGCCATGTTGTCCGGCCTCTAGGCTCGCAAAATGAGAAGTTTGAGTTATCCTACGTCCGCGCTTCGTGAGAAAAGGCTACGGATCCGTACAGCGAGAGGCGAGCGCACATTCGTGCGGGTGGCGTCAGCCGCGTAAAGATGTTCGAGGCGAGGGACCGGCGGGGCGACGGATGAGCAAATCGCGACCATCTTTCGCGGATAGGGACGGGTCCTCGTCTCTGAAGTCAGGCGTCATTCGTGTTTTATCGCTGATCGTCGCCGTCTACCTCGGCGTCGCACTTCTGTTCGCCCTGGAAAAATCGATCTTGCGTCATGACGGGCTGAGCGTGCCGATCGCCCTCGCCGCTTTCGTTGGGTTGGCGATGCTGGCCCGTGTGACGGCGAAACTGGGAATTGGCCTTTTGCTGGCCGCAGGCTTTACGGCTCAGCTTTTGTGGGGCGCGCTGGTGCAGCCCCAACCCTTTGACGAGTTGGGAACGCTCTGGGAGCAGGCGCGACTGCTCGCCGCCCAGCTCGACGTTGATCTGCTTTACCGGGTCGCGTCGCCCAGCGCGGTCGGGCTCTATGCGTCGATGATCCTCGTTTTCGGCGAGTCCTTCGATTTGCTGAGGGCAATTGTCGCGACGCTGTGGATCTTTCAGGCGTGGCTGATCTGGCGCATCGCGAGCGAGATCGCGGAGTTGCGGCCCCATGCGCTGGCGGCGACGGCGGTTGTCGCTTTGTCGCCGGCGACGATTGCTTTTTCCGGTTTGCCAAGTTCGGAAGCCGTCTTTGGCGTCTTCGCCTGCGGGGCTGTTTACGTCATGCTCAGCCATCGCCGCAGGGGGCTTCTCGAAAGCGCCGCGCTCAGTGGCGTCCTTGTCGCCCTCGCCTTTTTGGCGCGCCCAATCGCGCTGGCTTATCTGGTCGGGTTGATGATGATCCTGGTCTTCGCGGCCGTGAACAGCGTTTCGCCGCGCCCTCGCGTCAGGTTGATCGGCGCCGCCTTGATGCTGGCCGCGGGTTTCGCCGCCGCTGTCGCCCCGCAAGCCCTGCTGAACTACCATAACGAGGGGCGCTTCTCGATCGCGCCGGCGCCGTCGCTGGGCTACCAGCTGCTATTGGGCACGAACCAGGAGTCCTTGGGACGTTACAACGACAAGGACCTGGAAAGGGCCGGCTTTGTCGGGCCAAACCAAGTCTCGCTCGAAGAAGCGGATCGCAACGCGCGAAACATCGCTTTTGAGCGGATCGCCGCCGATCCCATCGGCTTTGTCGTGTTCGCTTCGACCGACAAGATGCGGCAACTGTGGGGGGGCGAGACCGAGCTGCTGAATTGGAGCCTGAACAGTTCGCCCCGCAGGGCTCAACTCGAGGACCTGGGCGTGACGCGGTGGGGCGGCCTCGTCGTCGACGGGGTCTATCTGGGGTTTCTCACGGCGGCCTTTTTGGGCGCTGCGGTGCTGTTTCGGCGGCGTGGGGCGGTGAAGGATCCGATCCGCTGGTTGTTGATCTACACCGGGCTGCTGACTCTGGCGCTGGCGCATGTGTTCATCGAAGTCGGTGAACGCTATCACCTAGCGTTCATGCCGCTTCTGGCGCTTCTGGCGCCCATCGGAGCCACCGTCAGACTGCCGCCCAGCGTGTTGTCGCGGAAGGGCGAGGGGGCGCTGGAGACTGCGCTCGCCCTTCCGGCGCCGCCTGCCCAGATCTCGGTTCACAGCGACATGGACGAGAAGGCGCTGGCTCAGACAGGACCTTTGGTCGGGGGCGAGGCCGCGTTGGAAAGCGATGGCGGGACGAGCGCCTCGCCGGACTCGGGTCAGGAACGCCCCGCCGCAGACGATCGAGCGCGCCGAAAGACAGTCGCCTTGCGAGGCACGGTCGCCCGTCTGGCTGAAAAGCGGGCCGAGGCGCGCGCTGCGGCGAACGCCTCTCGCGGAACCGCCGCCGAACTGATCCGGCAAGCCCTCACAAACGAGGCTGAACCGGCGGCGGCGGATGCGGATGCAGGTCCGGATCTGGACGCGGCGATCGCAGCTGACCCAGACAGCGCCGACAGCGCCGACGTCCCCGCTCGTCGTGGTCCTTCGCTTGTCGAGGAAGCGGCGCAGAAGCTGCCGGTCGCGCCGCTCAAGCAGGCGACGCCCAAGACCCTTCAGGCAGACGAGATCCCTCAGACAGACGAGACGCCTCAGGCCGACGAGACGGGCGAGGTTGCCGACGACGTCGCGGATGACCAAGAGGAGACCGAAGCGCCCGGCGACGCTGAGACGCTGGAACCGCTAGACGCCGCTTTTGACGCTCAGGACAGCGCGGTTGGGTCGGACGACCCGCCAGGCACGGAAAGCCGAACGGCTGCTGAAGACGAGGAGGCGGGGACGGCCGCGCCGCGCCCACCGGACGGAGATGACGAACCGGCCGGTGAACCGAAGACGTAGCGGCAAGCCAAACGATCGAGCGCCGCCGCGCCGGTTCGGTCGCGAACGCTGGGCTCAGTGGATAAGACGCCTAGGTATCCGGAATGCCGCAAGACGAACATCTGGAAATACCTGGGGATGCGACCCTGCAGATCGCCGTCGCGGAGGCGTTGGCGTGCCGCGCCTGCGCGTCCGAATTCGCGTCGACGCATACAGGGCATTCGCCGCGACCGGTGCTTCGACCCTCCTCGACGGCGCGCATCTGCATCGCCGGACAAGCGCCTGGCCTGCGCGTGCACGAGTCCGGCACGCCCTTTGACGATCCGTCTGGCGAGCGGCTGCGCGACTGGATGGGCGTCGATCGGCAGATATTCTACGACGAGTCCAGGATCGCGATCGTTCCGATGGCGTTTTGCTTTCCGGGATATGATGCGAAAGGCGGCGACCTGCCGCCGCCAAAACGCTGCGCCAGCCTATGGCGTGCACGGCTGTTTGAGCTTCAACCGCAGATCGAGTTGATGATCCTTGTCGGGCAATACGCCCAGGCCTGGCACCTCGGGCCAAGGCGCGCGAAGACGCTCACGGAAACGGTGCGAAACTGGCGAAGCTATTGGGAGAGCGATGCGCGCCCGCGGCTGTTTCCGACGCCGCACCCGTCCTGGCGCAACAACACGTGGTTGAAGAAGAACCCTTGGTTTGAGGGGGAGGCGTTGCCCGTTCTCCGCGCCGCGATCGCACAGCGACTTTAAGGCGCGCCCGCCATCGGATCCGCCCACCCAGCCGCCGACGGCGGGCGCGGGTCGCCGTGGTTATGCGGCGGCGCGCAGTCCAAGCAGCGATCGAGCCTCAGCCACTGTCGCGGGCCGTCGGTCGAACTCGGGGCAAAGCGCGACAACGCGTTTGACCAGCGCGGCGTTCGAAGGCGCCAGCGTCTCCCGGTCCAACCGGACGTTGTCTTCCAGGCCGGTGCGGCAATGCCCGCCCAATTCAAGGCTCCAACGGTTCAGGGTGATCTGATCTTTGCCGATCCCGGCGCCGGTCCAGGTCGCATCTGGCGCGAGCCGCGTGAGGGTCGCCACGAAGAATTCGAAACTGGCGCGATCAACGGGCATGGCGTTTTTCACACCCATGACGAACTGCACGTGGAGCGGCTTTGCCAGCCGTCCGTCCTGCGACATCTTCACCGCCTGGAAAACGTGGCTGAGGTCGAACGCTTCGATCTCCGGCTTCACGTCGTGCTCGATCATCTCGGAGGCGAGCCAATCCACAAGTTCCGGGGCATTCTCGTAAACGCGGGTGGGGAAGTTGTTCGACCCGACCGCGAGCGAGCACATGTCCGGCGCCAAAGGGATCATACCGCCGCGCTCTCGCCCAGAGCCGGATCGTCCGCCCGTCGACAGTTGAAGGATCATACCAGGACAGTGCGCCTGAATTCCCTCCATCAGACGCGCGAAACGCTCTGGATCGGATGTTGGGCTTTCATCGTCGTTCCGCACATGGCAATGGGCCAGCGTCGCGCCAGCTTCGAACGCCTCATGGGTCGACTCGATCTGCTCGGCGAGGCTGATCGGCACCGCCGGATTGTCCGCCTTTCGCGGCACCGAGCCGGTGATCGCAATGGTGATGACGCAAGGCGACGGCATGTCGAACCTCCTCTGCCGTAAAGTTTCCGAACTGCGCTCTAGATCAGCCCAATCTCACGCATGAATCCAGTGAGCAGCGCCCCGAGCCGCTCAGGCGCCTCCACACACGGGATATGCCCGACGCCGTCAATCTCGGCGTACCGCGCCCCTGCCACGAGCTCGCTGAGTTCTTTCACAAGCGCCGGCGGCGTGGATCCGTCTTCTGTTCCGACGACGCAGAGCGTCGGGACGGCGATCGATGTGGCGACAGCGGTGAAGTCGACATCCCGGATCGCAGCGGATGATCCCGCGTAGCCGTCGGCGGTGGTCCGAACCAGCATGTTCCGCCAAAGCGCCAGCTGAGGCTCGTTGGCGCGGAACTCGGCTGAGAACCACCGCTCCATCACGGCGTCGGCGAGCGGCGCGATCCCGGCCGCCTCGACAGTCGAGATCCGCTCGTTCCAGATCTCTTCGGTTCCGATCTTGTGGCCGGTATCGACAAGTGCGATCGCACGGAAAAGGTCAGGACGCGCGGCCCAGAGACCCTGTGCGATCAGCCCGCCGATCGACAAGCCGACAAACACGACGTCCCGCGCGCCGACGTGATCGATGATCGCGGCGACGTCGCCGATGTGGTCGTCCATCTGGTAAGGTGCCGGCGGCGCATCCGAAAGCCCATGCCCGCGTTTGTCGTAGCGGAGGATCCGCAAACCCTCTGGAAGATGCGGAAGCAATGGATCCCAGACGCGGAAATCGGTGCCGAGCGAGTTGGCGAACACGAGCGTCAAGCCGTCCTTCGGGCCTTCGTCGCGATAGTGCAGAGCGACGCCGTCGCGCGTGATCATCTGCATGAAGTGGCTCCGTTTTGCTAATTGGGTCAGGGCGATTACCCAGACGCCTCGTCAATGGAGGGCAGCGGATGCGCCCGGCCGGCTTCGTCGATGGAGACGAATGTGAACTCGCCGTCGGTGACTTTCTCGCGCTTGCCGGAGAAGATCCGAAGGGCCCAGGCTTCGAGATGGATCACCATCGAGGACCGACCCTCTCGCGCCAATTGCGCGTAGACGCACAAGACATCGCCGACCTGAACCGGACGGATAAAGCTCATCGCGTTGATGGCGACCGTCGCCACCCGGCCTCGCGCGCGTTGCCGGGCGCAGACGGCGCCGGCGATGTCCATCTGGCTCAGAACCCAACCGCCGAATATGTCGCCATTCGCGTTGGTGTCCGCCGGCATCGCCACAGTTCTGACCGCCAGTTCGCCAGTCGGCGTCGAAGCGTCTTCGACCTGTTCGTTCATTGGTTCCTCGTCTTGCTGTGGTTTGCGCGGCTGCATGCAGATCAACCAGACAGAAGTCGTGGCAGCCATAGCACCAGAACGGGCGCCGCCAAAAGCAGGCCGATGCGGATGATCTCGACGCCGAAGAAGGGAGCCACCCCTCGGAAGATCTCCCGGATCGGAACATCGCGCGACAACGAGCTGATGATGAAGACGTTCAACCCGACAGGAGGGGTGATCAACCCAAGCTCGACAACGATCAGGGCAAGGACCCCAAACCAGAGCTTCAGCTCCTCCGTACTCATTCCATACGCCGCAGTCGCCCCGGTGACGTAGTCGCCGCCATTGAGCTCGATGAGCGCGGGCCAGAAGAACGGCACCACCACCAAGATCATCGCCAGGCTCTCCATAAAGCAGCCGAGCAGGATGAGAACCATCAGCATCAGGATCAGCACCACCCAGGGGTCGAACCCGCTGGCGCCGGCCCAATCGGCCAACGCCGCCGGCAGTCCCGCGCGGCTGAAGAAGCCCTTCAGGACCTCGGCGCCAAACAGGATGAAGACGATCATGCCGACGGTGACGGCGGTGTCTTTGATCGCGACGCTCAAACCTGACAACGACAGACCGCGGCCGCTGTCGGCGGGGGTGGTCCAGCGCAGCAGCGCGCCGTAGGCGAGGATCGCGAAGACGCCCACGCCTGCGGCGGGTGTCGGAGTGAACAGACCAATGCCCAGCCCAAGAATGATTCCCAGAAAGATGCCGAGAATGGGCGCCAGTCGGATCAGCGCGCGTCGCCTCTCCGACGGCTCCATCGGGGCTATGGGCGGCGCCAATTGGGGCTTGAGTCGCACGAGAACCGCGATTGCGATCAAAAAGAACGCGACGGCGATCAGGCCGGGGATCATCGCCGCCTGGAACATCTCTATGATCGAGGCCTCTACGATCAGAGCGTAGATGATCAAAGCGACCGAAGGAGGAATGAGAATGCCCAGCGTGCCGCCCGCGGCCAGAGCGCCGGTCGCCAGGCGCGGCGCGTAGCCGGCGCGTTTCAACTCGGGCAACGCGACGCGCCCCATGGTCGACGCCGTCGCAAGCGAAGAGCCGCAGACCGCGCCAAACCCTGCGCACGCTGCGATCGCGGACATCGCCAGTCCGCCGCGCATCCGACCGATCAGCGCGCGCATACCTTGAAACAGATCCCGCGACATGCCGCTTTCCGAAGCGAGATGGCCCATCAGGATGAACAGCGGGACCACGGACAGTTCGTAGTTCGCGACGCCCGAGAAGAAGAGCGTCTTGAACTGCTTGAGATACGGTTCAAAACGCAGAAACGGCGCTGCGATCGACAGCGCATAGTTGCCGCCGATCCCGGTGAGCACCATCGCCAGCCCGACAGGTATCCGCAACGCCAGCAATGCGAACAGAACGCCAAGCCCAGCAACGCCGATCAGTTCGCGCTCACCCATTTGCAGGGCTTTCCGTTCGGGGCTCGGGCCAAAGCAACTGCGCCAACGCAACCGCCGCCCAAAGCGCCATCGACGCGACGCCCGTGAGGTAAAACGGCCATTCGGCCCAGCCAAGAACGCGCGACAGAGCGTTGTCCGCGCGCGTCTCCAGCATCCCAAGCGTCATCTGCCAGGCGAGAAAAGCGGCCAGGGCGGCGATCAAGATCAACGATAGCTTGTCGATCGCCTGTTGCAGCGGCCTTGGCAGATAATCCGCAAAGAAGTCCACTGCGAGATGACCGCGGCGACATTGGCAGTACGGCAAGAACATCGGTGCGGCGGACCCCATGGCCAGGCGTACGAAGTCTTCATAACCCGGCAGGCCGCTGACGGTTCCGCCCCCCAGACGCGCCAGTTTGTCGAGGCCAAACGCGCCCGCGTTCGCCGCTGTGACGGCGACGATCGCCAGCAGCACTGCGCCGCCCAGTAAAGACCAGGCGCCGCAGATCGCGTCTAGGCGGGTTCGGATCATGCCGCGAACCGGGTGTGTCGCAAATTGACGCCGCGCTACTCGCTGTGCGTCTCGATCGAGCCGCGCGCCGCTTCAACCAGTGCGGCTCCGTCGATGCCTTGGTTGGTCATCTCCTCGGTCCATCGGTCGACGACCGTCTCGCCCAGCGCGTCGAACGCAGCGGTTTGCTCCGCGGTCAGCTGTACGACCTCGCCGCCAGAGCCGCGCTGAACGTCCTTGCCGCTCTCCTCGGTCGCATCCCAGATCTCGCCCATCGATTGCGCGAACGCGCGTCCGGAGTTCGCATCGATGATGGCTTGGAGATCGGCCGGGAGGCCGGCGTAGCGGTCCTTGTTCATCGCGAACATGAACACCGACGTGCCGAAACGCGCGCCTGCGGCGCCTTCGATAGAGGCGGCTGTGAGGTCCTGAACCTTCAAGGGAGGAACGATCTCAAACGGTATGAGCGCGCCGTCGACCGCTCCTTTGGCCAGCGCTTGCGGCAGCGCTGGAACCGGCATGCCGACAGGTTCCGCGCCCCAGGATTCAATCATCCAAGCGCCGGTGCGCGACGGCGTTCTGAGTTTCAGGTTCGCCACATCCGCCGGCGAGGCGACGGATTTGGACACCATGTGAAGCGCGTTGCCGCCGTGAACGTGGATCAAGAGCGGCTGCACGTCCTCGTAATCCGCGGCGATCAGATCGAAATTGTCCTGAATCGCCAAATTCGTCGCTCTGGCCGAGCCGCCGTGAACTGTCGGCAGCTCGAAAACCTCCGACCGGGGGAACACGCCGGGCGTGTATCCGATCAGCGTCCACACGATGTCGGCGGCCCCGTCACGCACCTGCCGGTAGAGCTCCGGCGGTTTTCCGCCCAAAGCCATCGCAGGGAAAATCTCGACTTTGATGCGCCCGTTCGACTGCTCTTCCAAGCGCTTGGCCCAGGGTTCGATCATCTTCGTATGAGTGATCGATTTCGGGCTCAGGAAGTGTTGAACCGTCAGGGTCACCTCTTGCGCCTGGGCCGAATAGGTCGCGCATAGCGAGACGGCGGCGCCGATTGCGGCCGCCTTTAGAGTATGAAAAGAAATGGGCATCTGCTTTCTCCCGGGCGTTGTCACAGCAAATGATTTTCAAGGCTGCTATCTTTAACAGGCGCTCTTTATGACGAACGTCGGGCGAAAGAAAAGCCGCTAACCCATTTCCCGATGACACAGGCTTCGGGGCGCGCGGGATCGAGCGCCTTACCCATAAAGGAAAACCGGATGGCAGACTCCCTTGCGGACGCGATGAAGCGAGCCCAGACCGAAGCCGCCGCGCAGACGGTTGCGACGCGCCTCGATGCGGCGTGGGTCGCGTCGGCTGAGGCGCCGGAAGACGATGCGGCGGCGGCGCGCTTTATCGACGTGCTTCTGGCTGAGCCGCTGTTTTGTCCTGTTTGGAGCAGTGAACCGGACAACGAGCCCGCTGCGGACGACGTTCAACCCAAGATGGTCGAGATCGACGGCGCCGACACCCTGCTGCTGTTCGACAGCGAGGATCGGCTGGCCGCCTATGTCGAGGAGCCGACGGATTTCGTCGCGCTGCCCGGCCGCGCGTTTTTCACGATGGTCGCCGGCCAGTCGGTTCAGTTCGCGCTCAATCTCAATGTCGCGCCAAGTTCGACGATTCTGCCGGTTGAAGCAGTCGCCTCAATTGCAGAGTTTGTCGGCTCCAACGACGATGTCCTGTCGGTCGACGGGGACTTTGAGGTGCAAACCCCTACGGATCTTCCAGAAGACCTGTTGGGCGCCCTCGGCGGCCGCCTTCTCGCCGCTTCCGATCTTGTCGAGCAAGCTTGGCTCGTCGCGGCGAAGACGCCCGCGGGGCCGTCCCTGATCTTGGCGATGACCCCGCCCCAGGAAGGCGTCGACCCGGATCGACTGCAGGCGCTGACAGAGGAACTCGGCCAGCTGGGAGGGTCGCTGCTCGAGGGCGATGCGCTGGACATCGCCGTCTGCATGCCGGAAGACCCGATCGTCCAGAGAATTGCGCAAGTCGGTCTGAGGCTGGATGCGGCGCGGCATTAGACGCCTCACTCGTCGACCTGATTCAGCCGATACCGAATGGCTCCTTTGGCGGTGGACGGGTCAACCGGTTCGCCTTTTTGGGTGGTCGAAACAACGCCTTCGTTCGCCAAGTCGATCCCGACGGCGCGAACGTCCGCCATCAACTCTCGCCAGGCGTTTGGCGATAGACGTCGCGCCGCCTCCGACGGGCAGATGCTCTTCTCCGGGCCGCGGTCTCGTAAGAGCGCGAGGATCTGCGCTCTGACAGCGTCGCGGTTGCTTGATTGCGTTGCCATCTGATGTCGCCCGCGCGATTGTCCTTCCAACGAACGAACCATTTGGAGGGAATGCCATGAGTGTCGAGTCGGATCCGATTGTCATCGTCGGGGCGGCGCGCACCCCGATGGGGGGCTTTCAAGGCGATCTTTCAGGCGTGAAAGCGACCGATCTCGGCGGCGCGGCGATCAAGGCGGCGCTTGAACGCGCCGGGTTGCCGGCCGAAGACGTTCAGGAAGTCCTGATGGGCATGGTGCTGCCCGCGGGCCTCGGCCAGGCGCCGGCTCGCCAGGCGGCGCACGCGGCGGGCGTGCCGTGGAGCGCGCCGGCGACAACCGTCAACAAGATGTGCGGCTCGGGCATGAAGACCGTGATGCAAGGCGCGGATGCGATCCGCACCGGCGCGAGCGAGGTCGTCGTCGCCGGGGGCATGGAGTCGATGACCAACGCGCCACATCTTCTGCCGCAGGGGCGCTCAGGCACGCGGATCGGTCATGGGCAGGTTCTGGATCATATGATGTTTGATGGTCTGGAGGACGCCTACGAGCCCGGGCGCGCCATGGGAACGTTCGCCGAGGATTGCGCGGAAAAGTATCAGTTCACGCGCGAAATGCAGGACGCCTACGCGCTGAAGTCGCTCGAAAACGCCTTGTCGGCTCAGAACGAAGGCCGCTTCGGCGCCGAAATCACGCCAGTCACTGTGAAGACACGCAAAGGCGATGTGACGATCGGTGAGGATGAACAGCCTAAGAATGCGCGGCCGGACAAGATCCCGCACCTCAAACCGGCCTTCAAGAAGGACGGGACGGTGACGCCGGCAAACGCTTCCTCCATCTCCGACGGCGCCGCCGCTCTGGTTTTGATGCGCCAGTCGGAGGCGGAGAAGCGCGGCCTTCCAATCCGCGCCAGGATCCTCGCACAAGCAAGCCACGCTCAGGAGCCGAACTGGTTCACCACGGCTCCGATCCCGGCGATGAAGAAGGTGCTCGAGACGACCGGGTGGTCGGTCGAGGATGTGGATCTTTGGGAGATCAACGAAGCATTTGCGGTTGTTCCGATGGCCGCGCAGCAGGAGCTCAACATTCCGCGTGAGAAGCTGAATGTGAACGGCGGCGCCTGCGCTCTTGGACATCCAATCGGCGCTTCTGGCGCTCGGATCCTCGTGACGCTGCTCCACGCGCTTGAGGAGCGGGGCGAGAGCCGTGGCGTCGCCTCACTGTGCATCGGCGGCGGTGAAGGAACTGCGGTTGCGCTCGAACGCGTCGGCTAAGGGCGGCGCTTCCAGCTCCGTTAGAGACAGCTTGCTACGAGCAATAAGCGTCAGAACCGCTCGACCGTGTAACCGTCGTCCGCAAGGAGCCTCTGGACGCTGTCTGGGCCGATCAAATGCGCGGCTCCGACAGCGACAAAGCTCACGCCTGCCGCGTCCAGGTCGGCACGGAGTTTTTCGCTCCACGCCACGTTCCGGTCGCGCATCATTACGGCGTAGCTCTGACTGTTCACAGGCATCGACCCGAACGCGAGCTGGGAAAGCCGGTCGACCTCTCCCAACCGCCAGGCGTCCTGCAGGTCGGCGGTGTGGTAAGGGTTGTCGTCGATCTGCTCCAGGGCGGTCTCGAACTCTCTGAGTTGCGCCTCCTCGGGGATCGCCGCGAGGTTGAACAGCACTTCAATGCCATCCTCAAGGTAGTAGGTCGGGCGATCTCCAACCCTTTTGGCGAGCACGCTTTCGACGCCATGCTCCGCCTTCATGCCGGCTCGAACCGCCAATCGCTGACCGAGAAGCAGACCTGCCTGCCAGGGGCGCGTATAGATGATTGAGGACTGATCCAAGCCGAGGCGGCGGGCCAAGCGAAGCAGGCGCCGGCTTCCGCTCTGGGACAGGCGCTCGGTCAGGGGCGTGTCCTTGTACGTCGCAAGGCGTTCCAGCTGGCGGAGGCGTTTGCGGGTCTCTGCGGTGTCTTCAACCTTCGACTCAAAGTAGAAGCGTTCGGCTTCAGATACCGCGGCCTCGTATTCCGGAAAGCGCCAGTCGAGGTCTTCGCGGAGCGCATGGACTGTTCCGAACAGCCACAGCACGCTGTCCTCGTCCGAAACACGCCAGAGCGCTGGATGTTGGTCGTCCGATCGTGCGAAGCCGCCGTCGCCCGCCGTGTCGGGCGCAGTGGGCGCCACGGGAAAGTCGACCGTGGTCTCGATCCGTGGCGAGGGTTTGAGCGATGCAACGTCCTGCGCCGCTTCACGCGCGGTTTTCTCGGCTGACGTGGTTGCGCCCTCAAAATTCGGCGTCAGCAGCCCTGTCAGGACCCCGCCGATGAGAAACCCAATCAGCGCAAACATGCCTGCCATAACTTTATTCAGCATAGCGCTCTCTCGTTTCCCACGCGCAATTCGATAAACTTTGTCCGAAGATTATCCCGAATTGCTTAGCGAAAAGTGGACCGAACGGCGATCAACGCAGTCAAATTCACACGCGAATTGAGCCTCGGGGCGCATCAGCCAGCCAATTGAATTAACTAAGTCCTAAAACGCGCGACGATCTGGCGGTGGGCGTCGGGGTAGCCGTAAGCCGTGCTCCGCAAGTAGGGGCGCAATTCCTCCGTCAAACTCGGCAGCTTGTGAAACGGCGCTTGGGGAAGGGCGTGATGCGCCGTGTGATGCGGCATTTCCCACGCGAACCAACGCACAAAACGGTTTGCGAACGTCGTTCTCGTGTTCGCCAGCATGTCCGGGTTCAGCGGGCAGGCGGTATGCTCGGCCAGCAAATAAGCTCGGAGCCACGGTTGGCCCAGCACCAGCGGCAATATCCAGAATGTCACAAGAGCAGTATGGCCGCTCATGATGGTGAAACAGGCGGCTGCGAGGTACAGCGCCAGGTACGCTCGCGCCTCCCAACGAACGCGAGCGACCGCCCGTTCGGGCACGAAATCCGGCATCTCTCCGCCAACGGCCGCCGTGATCATCCCACGGACCTGACCAACCCAGTAGGACCACCCTGTGAGCCGCCAAAGGTAGGCCGGCCAGGTTTCAGGTTTTGGCGAGGACAGCTCGGGGTCGCGCTCCGGATCCTGAGTGTGACGATGATGCGCGAAGTGGAAAAACCGAAAACTTCGTGGAGGAAGCAACAGCAAGAAGCCGCAGATCTCGGCGACGACGTCATTGAGCCAACGCGTGCGGAACGCCGTTCGGTGAATGCACTCGTGCATGGGCGCGAACAGGAACACCAGAACCAGTCCAAGCAAGGCTTGCGCACCGACCTGCGTTAGGCCCGTGGTTGCGCCGACAAAAGCGCCGCAGAGCAGAATGGCCGCGAGATGGCTTGTCAGGCGGATCAGCCCCGGACTGTCAGAGAGCTGGGTCAGTCGCCGCATATCGTCAGCGTTGATCGCCGCCAGCGCCTGCTTATGGTCGAGTTCGGACATACCGCCACCGTATCGGGCGTGCTTTCGACGCGCCAGATCCGGAGCTCGCCCTGGGAGGGAAGTAATGCCGCAGACGATCACCAAGTCGGCGAAGAGCCTCGTCGACGCCGCCAACGCCGAGGTCGACGAGATCACCATCGAGGACGCCCAGACGTTGCACGGGCGTGAGGACGTCGTGTTTGTCGATATCCGAGACATCCGCGAACTGGATCGGGAGGGGCGCATGCCGGGCGCGTTTCACGCGCCGCGCGGGATGCTGGAGTTCTGGATCGACCCCGCCAGCCCCTACCACAAGGAGGTTTTCGCCCAGGACAAGACATTCGTGTTCTTTTGCGCCGGAGGCATGCGCTCGGCTCTCGCGGCCAAAGCGGCTCAGGACATGGGTCTGAAGCCGGTCAAGCATGTGAACGGAGGCTTCGGCGCCTGGAAAAAGTCGGGCGCGCCGGTCGAAACGACCGACGCCTGAACTGATGAGAGGAAACAGCTGAGATGCGGGCAACTTTTGATTTCAACGGCGCGCGGGTGTTTGTGTTTGGCGGCACCTCCGGCATCAACCTCGGGGTGGCGCAGTGCTTCGCGCGCGCTGGAGCGACGGTGGGCGTGGCCAGTCGAAGCCAGGACAAGGTCGATGCGGCGGTCGCGACGCTCGGGGCCGGCGCCAAGGGATATGCGCTCGACGTCCGCGACCCCGAAGCCGCTGCTGAGGCGATGGCGGATTGGGGCGAGACCGACGTGTTGATCTCGGGCGCAGCTGGCAACTTCCCTGCGCCTGCGGTCGCGATGAGCCCAAACGGTTTCAAAAGCGTTGTCGACATCGACCTGCTCGGCAGCTTTCACGTGATGAAAGCCGCGTTTCCACACCTGAAGAAGCCCGGATCGACAGTGATCCACATCTCGGCGCCGCAGGCCCAGGTGGCGATGGCGATGCAGTCCCATGTCTGCGCGGCGAAGGCGGGCGTCGATATGCTGACGAAATGCCTCGCGCTGGAGTGGGGGCCCGCTGGTGTGCGGGTGAATGCGAGCTCGCCAGGCCCGATCGACAACACCGAGGGCAGGGACCGTCTCGCCCCGAGCGAGGAGGCCAAAGCCGCTGTCACAAAATCAGTGCCGCTGCGGCGCCACGGGCAGGCCGAAGAAATCGGACAGGCGTGCCTCTGGCTGGCGTCTGACGCCGCCGCCTACGTATCGGGCGCTATCCTGCCGGTCGATGGCGGGTGGTTGGCGGCGGGCGTCCCGCTCGATCTGACGAAGATGGGCTGACCGCCTAGGGCGCCTTTGGCGGCCAGGGGCGTTCGGCGTCCGCTGCGATCCATGCCTTGACCCAGTCGGGCAACTCTTGCCGCCAATCGGACCACCCAAGCGCCGCCGCGACCTCAGCGGTGGGCACGATCCCCTTTCCAGGCGCGACGACCGCCGTGCGCAGCAGTCCCTGACTGCAGGGCGTTCCATCTCTCTCGAAAGTCTGCGTGAGATACAACCACTTGTCGTCCATACCGACGAACCGCGTGCGAAGTTTCACGCGCTGAAGCGGCGTGATCCGTTTGCGATACTGCAGGCTCGATCCGCCGACCGTCAGCGTCCATTTTCGCTTCTGCAGCAGCTCGAGAAGACCGATGCGGGCGCCGAGGTCGAAGCGACCCAGATCGAACAGGGTCAGCGTGCGCCCATTGTTGAGTTCGGCGAAGACGTCGCAGTCCCACGGCCAGATCGTCAGGTCCAACACCGACTCGTCATCTGGGCTCATCGCCGGCTTTCGTTTGGCGCGCCACAACACCCAAAAGAAGCGCAGAAACGGATACATTCGCGGTCCCTCACTCGCTGTTTCGAGGCGAGATGGGAGGTCGACGCCACGTCAGTCAACGGTCGCGTTTCCGACTTGGGTTGCCGCGGCGCGACCTTCCTCCTAGAAGTCGCCGATCACTTCGCGCAAAGGCCTTCCCATGTCTGCTCCAAAGAAAGTCGTGCTCGCCTATTCCGGCGGTCTGGACACCTCGATCATCCTCAAATGGCTGCAAGTCGAATACGGCTGCGAGGTCGTAACTTTCACGGCTGATCTGGGGCAGGGCGAGGAACTCGATCCGGCGCGAAAGAAAGCCGAGTTGCTCGGCATCAAGCCCGAGAACATCTACATCCGCGATCTGCGCGAAGAGTTCGTTCGAGACTTTGTGGCGCCGATGTTTCGGGCGAATGCGGTCTACGAGGGGCTATATCTGCTCGGCACCTCAATCGCGCGCCCGCTGATCTCGAAACACCTGGTCGAGATCGCCCGGGCGACGGGCGCCGACGCCGTTGCGCATGGCGCCACCGGCAAAGGCAACGACCAGGTTCGTTTCGAGCTCGCGGCCTATGCGTTGGAGCCGGACATCAAGGTCATTGCGCCATGGCGGGAGTGGGACCTCTCCTCGCGGACACGCCTGATCGAATGGGCGGAGCAGCATCAGGTCCCCGTGCCGAAGGACAAGCGCGGCGAAGCGCCGTTCAGCGTCGACGCAAACCTGCTGCACACCTCCTCTGAGGGAAAGGTGCTGGAAGACCCGGCCGAGGCAGCGCCGGACTACGTCTATCAGCGGACGGTGAGCCCGGAAGATGCGCCGGATCAGCCCGAGTTTATCGAAATCGATTTCAAGAAAGGCGATCCCGTCGCCATCAACGGCGAAGCGATGTCGCCGGCCACGATCCTGGAAACGCTCAACGAGTACGGCCGCAAACACGGCGTCGGCCGGCTCGACCTCGTCGAGGGACGCTATGTCGGCATGAAGTCGCGCGGCATCTACGAGACGCCAGGCGGCACGATCTGGCTGGAGGCGCATCGCGGCATCGAGTCGATTACGCTCGACCGGGGGGCTGCGCATCTCAAGGACGAGCTGATGCCCCGCTACGCCGAGCTGATCTATTTCGGCTATTGGTATAGCCCGGAACGCGAGATGTTGCAGGCGCTGATCGACCAGAGCCAGCAGCATGTGACCGGCACCGTGCGGCTCAAACTCTACAAAGGTTCGGTCAGCACCGTGGGCCGGTGGTCAGCGCATTCGCTCTACTCGGAACAGCATGTCACGTTCGAAGAAGACGCCGGCGCCTACGATCAGAAAGACGCCGCCGGCTTCATCAAGATCAACGCGCTGCGGTTGCGCTTGCTGGCGATGCGCGACAAGCGCCTGGCGGGCGAGTCGGTGTCGACCGACATCGTCTCCGACGAAGGGCTGACCCGCTTCGACTAGGCCCAATCCGTCTAACGCGTTGTGATTCCTATCACGTGACGGGAATCACGGACCGCGTCAGAGCCGCTGTTCTTGCGTCACAGCCAGCGTCACCGCCCTTTTTTCGCCATCGACCGCGCCGGTTTCCGCCCGTCCTGAAGCCGATCTCGCTCCTCGAACCGGTGCGAGCCGCCGCTCCCCCACGATGGTGGGTTCGTCATCGGTTCGGCGGCCCGCGCAGGCGGGCCGTCTCATCCATCAACATGGAAAAGATGGAGACGACAATGAAGAAGACACTCACCGTTCTGGCCCTGGGCGGCATGTTCGTCGCTTCGGCGACGATCGCAGCGATCCCAGACTTCGCGGTTGTCGACGTCAACAGCGATCTCGCAATCACTTACGAGGAGCTTTTGGCGGCTATGCCCGACGTGACGGAGGACGCCTTCTTGTCCGCAGACGCCAATGGCGACGGCGTCCTCAATGCAGAGGAATACGCCGCGCTCGGCGCATAGTCATCTGCGACGGTTCGGGTTCTCCACCTACTCGGACCGACCATCTATCCCGGGATGGAAGGCCCTCGGCGCTCGCGTCGGGGGTCTCTTCTTTTGGCGCTTTCCGATTCTCGTCTCGCTAACGCCCTCGATAGCCGAAATAGTGCTTTCCAGCGTCGGGGTCTCGGTACCCGGCCTCGGCCCCTTGTACGGCGCCCACCAAAGCGGCGGCTGGAACCAACATGAAGGCGAGCGGTGGAAACACCGCCATGCAAACGGCTGTCGTCGTCATAACGGCGGATAGATTGCCTGCGGCCGCGCCCATCATGGCGCCGGACATATCGCCCCCGGTTCTCTGCTCGTTCATGGCTCGCTTCTCCTCGATCTCGTTGTTTCGAGTATATCGTTATTTCGCGTCGACCGTGATCAACGACACCAGATCTAGCATGATTGTGGATAACTATTGCGCCATGCCTCGACACGTGGAGTTATTGTCGAGACAACGTTGCAGAAACAGCGCAACTGCGGGTTGCGGAGCGTTCAGCGCGGCTGCGAACGGTTTCGAGGCGACATTGCGCCGGTCCTGGCCCATGCCAGCGCATCCTCAAGCTGATCGTCGCCCCAAAAGAGCTCACCCCGGGCCGTGAAGCTCGGCGCGCCGAAGACGCCGAGCGACTGGGCGTCTTCCGTATTCTGACGCAAGCGCGGCTTCACCGCAGGGTCCGACGCGCGCGCGCTCAGCGCCTGCGGATCGAAGCCTGCGGCTCTGGCGCAGTCTTCAAGGACGTCGGCGTTGCTGATGTCGCGTCCCTCGCCCCAATGGGCGAAAGAAACACGCCGGCAGAAGGCCGGGCCTTGCGACTGCTCCAATGCGGCGACGGCCAGGCGCGCGGCCATGACCGAGTTTACTGGAAGAATGCCCTCGCGTTTGAACGGCAATCCGTATGCGGCGGCGCGACGCTCAAGGTCGCGAAACATGAACGCGCCTTTCGCGGGGTAGATTTTGAAGGGCGAGGTGTCCCAACCCTGCGCGCCGAAAATCGGCCCTAGAAGGATCGGGCGCCATTCAAGCTCGACACCCGCCGACTTCGCCGCGTCTTCGATCCGCTGCAGGGTCAGGTAGGTATAGGTGCTCGCGAACTCGAACCAGAACGTTAGTTTCGGCACCGTTTCATTGCTCACAACAAGCCTCCGTAACCCAGCGCCAGACCTGTGACGGCGCCAAGAGCGACAAGGTACTGCATCGAGACGTTCAGGCCAAAAGCTAGTCCGGCGGCGAGGAGTGCGATGGCCGTTCGAACAAGATCGAGACCCAGCGGTCCGGCGGCTCCGGCGGGCGCCAAGGCCTCCACGCCGAAATAGACGGCCAGGTTCGCAATCACCCCGACGACCGCAGCCGAGACCCCGGCGAGCGCGCGTCTAGCCACTGGCGCATTCTGCAGGCGTTCGACATAAGGCGCGGCGGCCAGGATCAGCATGAAACTTGGCGCAAACGTGTAAAAGCACGCCAGCGCCGCTGTCAGGATCGCGATCGTTGGGTCGCTCCCAGGCCCGTCCCATCCGGCGAAGAACCCGGCGTAGACGTTCACGAGGATCAACGGTCCAGGCGTCGACTCGGCCAGCGCCAACCCGTTGATCATCTCCGCCTTTGTCAGCCATGCGTAACTCTCGACGGCGAGATCAGCGACATAGGGCAGGACGGCGTACGCGCCGCCGAAAGTGACGAAGGCGGCCGACAGGAACAGTTCCGCGACCCCGTCGAACGGGTCGGCGCCAAAAACCGCTCGGACGGCGACGTAGACGGCGGCCACCACGACGGCGAAGGCGAGCACCACACGCAGCGCAAAGCCGCGCGACCCCGGCGGCGCCGGATCGACCTTGGTCTGCTCCGGGCCATGCGGCAGGAGCAATCCGATGACGCCCGCCAGCGCGACAATCAAGGGGAATGGCGCGCTCAGGAAATAGATCGCGACGAAAGCGGACAGGGCCAAGGCCATCGCCGCGGGCCCGTTCAGCGCCTTTCTTCCGATCCGATAGAGCGCTTGGGCGACAATAGCCACGACGACAGGCTGCACGCCCGCAAAGATCCAGCGCGCCCATTGCGTGTCGCCGGCGCTGGCGGCGAGCCATGCGAGCCCGATCATCAGCACAGCCCCAGGCAGCACGAAGGCGAGGCCCGCGAACAGGCCGCCCCAAAGCCCCCCGATCCGCCATCCAAGCCAGGTCGCGAGTTGCTGGGCCTCGGGTCCGGGCAGCAGCATCGAGAAGTTCAAACCCCTCAGGAACGTCTGCTCGTCAACGAGCTTGCGTCGGTCGACGAGCTCGTTTTGCATCAGCGCGATCTGACCTGCCGGCCCGCCGAAAGACAGCAGGCCGATCTTGATCCACATCGACGACGTATCGGATGTTGCGCCCTTTGGCCCCGGACTGGTCTCCGCCTCCGAAGCTTGCCCCTCGGTCATCACGCGTTCTCCCCCAAATCGCGGTCAACTCCAAGGTCACTTAGCGCTGCGCCGGCATGCGTCAGGGCCTCAAAACCTCCGACGATGAACTTTGCATCAACGCCGGCGGCGCGCAGCTGGGCGCAGATCTCTTGACTGACTTCGTGCCCGTGCACGCAGTAGACGAGGACGGACCCCGAGCGACGCCAAATCTCGTCATAAACCTGAAATTCTTCGGGGTCGCGATAGGGGGCGCCGGCGACAACTCGACCGCTCTCGCGCCGGGCGGCGCGTTTGCGGACATCGACGATCAGCGCGTCGGTTGCAGCGACCGCCACGCGGGCGAGGACGCCCACGGCGCCGTCTATCAGGACTTCATCGTCAGTTGTTTCGATGCGATCAGACATCCAAGCACTCCTTCAGAGCCGCGGCTCGCGCCGTCGGCGTCTGGCGATGCTTGGACCAAGCTTAGGCATTGGTCTGGAGGGGAGCCCGCCGTCGTCCCCAAAGGCTGTTTGCCAGTTTAGCCGATTGGTTGCAACGACCGGGCTTTAGCAAGCGCCTCGGATGAAGCAGTTCACAAGCAGTGTTTGGAGCGCCCAGAGCCCGAGCAACAGGACAAGCGGCGAGAAGTCCATCCCGCCGGCCGGCGGCAAGATCCTGCGGATCGGCGCCAACAGCGGGTCGAGCAGCTGATTGATGCCGTTGTAGATCTGCCAAACGAACTGCTGACGGCGGTTGAGCACGTCAAACTGTATAAGAAGCCCGATCACGAGTTGGATCAGCACCAGATAAAAGATGATCTGCGCGACTGCGCCGACCAGCCAAATCAACGTGTTCATGCCTTGGACCGCTCTGCCTATTCGATGCTTTCGACGCATGAGATACGTCGAAGGGCGCCGCTTGACAACGCCCAGAGCCATGCGTACCTGCCGGATCTGCGCGAGGAGCAAGCGCGTAGGATTGTGGGGCCGTAGCTCAGCTGGGAGAGCGCTACGTTCGCATCGTAGAGGTCAGGGGTTCGATTCCCCTCGGCTCCACCACAGCGCAACCGTGTGGTTGCGCGAAGCTCATCTGACAGTTCAGGGCGTCAGCGGTCTAAAAGCGAACTCTGGTTCGGTTTTGGAAGCCCTGTTATCCGACACAAGAACACCTAAATGTGACTCATCCCGATTCCGGGGATGGAAGAACAGGCGCCAATGGTTCGCTCAACCTGCGAGATCGTTGTCAAAAGATGCGTATCGCGGAGAGAAATTTGAGCATTCATTAAGGGTCGAAGTCGGCAATGAAATACTGTATGACAGGTATATCAGTACTTGCTCTTCTTGCTTTAACTGCATCATGCTCGGATTATTTTGATAGATCGCATAATTTCAATGAATATAAAATAAAAAATGATATTAAAGAAATACTGCTATCGAGTGAATTAAAGGCAGGGGAGAGAGGGTCAAGAGAAGATATACACATTGATGGTTGTAGAATATCGTGGGGTGTTGAGAATCTCGCTCATCAATGTGAGCGTGGTTTCTTTGCGAAACTTAGAGTAAAATCAATCGATTTTTCAAAAATAGATTTCAGAAAAAGACTGCCAATATTGAAGAGCTATGGAAGGTACTCCGATCTGACTGTGTTTTTTAAGAACGCTGGATGGTTCCAGCCATCGCGTCTGCACGATATTGGGCACATTAAATACTCGAGATATATACCACACTTAACCAATAGGTTTAAGGATGACTACGCCAGCTTCTCACTATCTCAATATTGTGGAATTAGAGCGAGCCTGCAAGAGTTTGGTGCAAGTGCAGTTATAAAATTTAAAACAGAACACGCGGGAAATATACTGAACGTGGTGAGGGCTTTTTCAGAGAAATGCAGTAAGCTAGATTAACTTGATATGAAACGATAATTTAGAGTTTCTAGGGCCGCGCGAAAGCATGAAAAGTCGTGGTGTTCTCGCGAATGCCAGAACTCATCTTTTTGTGCAGATGGAAAACAACCGCCTTGGTTGGTGTGGACTTGTCCTTGGCGCCTGTTTATGAATGCGCCAACTAGGGCGATCACGCGCCTAGATCCGTGCATGCGCGCGTGCATGGGGCCGTGCCCCACGTTAAGCGGAAAACGCATGGGAGGCATGCTGTCAGCGCATGCAAATTCGTCATTCAGTTGGTTGCGCGGAAACACCGAAATCCATATGTGTCCGCTCGCAGCGCGCGTTCGCGCTGGCCGAACTCGATTTAGGGGTTGGTAAGATGCTGACACGAGACGCTTTGATCCGCGAATACCGCGCCCGCGCCGGCACCCTTCCGGCGCTTTTGATCCTGTATGGTGTTCTTGTTGGTACGCTCGTCGCGACTGCGTCGACGATCGTCTGACCCCCGGCGAATTACCCGACAAAACCATATGTGAAGAGAAGATGGCCGGCTGATCGCCAGGCCACCCTCTCGACGTGAGCCGTCAACGCCGCGAGGCCCTAGACGTTCGCCGCCTCTCCGACATTGTCGACGCCGCGTTCTTCGAGCAGCGATGTCAGCCACTCCGGATCCATTTCCGGCACCGACGAGAGCAGCAGATCCGTGTAGGGATGGTGCGGGGGCGTGAACATCTCGTCTTTTGGCCCCTGTTCGACGACCCGCCCGTGCTGCATCACCACCACCTCGTCCGCGATCGAGCGCACCGTTGCGAGATCGTGGGTAATGAACATGTAGGCGAGGTTCAGCTCACTCTGCAGCCGGTTCAACAGCTTTAGAATGCCCTCGGCGACGAGCTGGTCGAGCGCCGAAGTCACCTCGTCGCAGATGATGAAGGTCGGCTCCGCCGCGAGCGCCCGCGCGATCCCGATCCGCTGCTTCTGTCCGCCCGAGAGTTCCGGCGGGAAGCGGTCGTAGAATTTGGATGGCTCCAGTTCGATCAGGTCCAGCAGTTCGTCAACGCGCTGCTTCAGCGCGCCGCCGTGAAGGCCCGAATAGAACTGGGCCGGACGACCGATGATCTCGCTGATGCGAACCTTGGGATTCAACGCCGTATCAGCCATTTGATAGATCATCTGGGCCTGTCGCAGCTGATCCTTGGTTCGCTTGAGATAGCTGGGCGGAAGCGGCTCGCCTCGGAACAGGATCTGCCCCTTCTTCGGTGGAAGCAGGCCGGTGATGCACCGAGCTGTCGTCGATTTGCCCGATCCGGATTCTCCCACCACGGCGACCGTCATGCCCTCGTAGATGTCGAAGGAGACGTCATCGAGGACTTTCACGCCGCCTGTGTAAGCCGCGTCGACATTCTGGACCGAAACCACGGGTGTTGCGCCCTGAGGTCGCGACTTTTGCTCTCGCCTCAAGCTGCGAACCGCCCAGAGGCTCTTGGTGTAGTCCTCCTTCGGACTATCCAGCATCTCCTTGGTTGGGGCTTCCTCGACCTCTTCACCCTTCAGCAGCACTTTGATCGTGTCCGCCATCTGGGCGACCACAGCGAGGTCATGCGTGATGTAGATCGCAGCGGTGTCGAACTGATCGACGATATCGCGGATCGCGGCCAGAACCTCGATCTGCGTCGTCACGTCGAGCGCGGTCGTCGGCTCGTCGAAGATGATCAGGTCAGGCCGGCAGGCCATCGCCATCGCAGTCATCGCGCGCTGCAGCTGACCACCGGACACCTGATGCGGATAGCGGAAACCGATCTCCTGCGGGTTCGGCAGACGGAGCCTTTCATAGAGCTCCATCGCATCCTCTTGCGCCTCCAGGCGCTTCTGGATGCGATAGTGCAGCGGCGCTTCGGTGTGCTGATCGATGATCTTGTGAGCTGGATTGAAGGACGCCGCCGCGGACTGCGCCACATAGGCGATGCGAGCGCCCCGCAGCGCGCGGCGGTCTTCTTCCGTAGCGGTGGTCAGCTCCATTCCATCGAACTCGATGGTCCCGTCCGAGATGCGCGTGCCATCGCGGGCGAACCCCATGGCCGCCGCGCCGATCGTGGACTTCCCGGCGCCGGACTCGCCGATCAGCCCCATCACCTCGCCGCGATGAAGCGTCAGGTCGACGCCCTTGATGATCGGGATCCACTCCTCGCCGGTAAAGCCCTCGATCTTGAGGTCTTTGATCTCCAGGAGAACCTGTTTGTTGCTCGCTGACATGGCGATTACTCCTTCAGGCCGGATGAACGGAACAGCATCCAGTCAACGACGAAGTTGACGGCGACCGTCAGAAGAGCGATCGCCGCGGCTGGGATGAGCGGCGTGACGACGCCGAACGAAATGAGGGTTGCGTTCTCGCGCACCATCGAGCCCCAGTCCGCTGTGGGCGGCTGGATGCCAAGTCCGAGGAACGACAGCCCGGCGACCAACAGGAACACGAAGCAGAACTCCAAGCCGAACTCGGCGACCAAAGGCGCGGTCGCGTTCGGCAGGATCTCCCTGCGGATGAGATACCCGGTTCCTTCTCCGCGCAGCTTGGCGGCCTCAATGTAGTCCATCACGACGACGTTGCCGGCGACGGCGCGGGTCAGACGGAAGACCCTTGGCGCATAGATGATCGCCACCGCGATGATGATCACGTGGATCTCCGGACCAAAGATCGACAGCATCAGCAGCGCGAAAATCAGGGACGGGATCGACATGACGACATCGGCGAAACGGCCCATGAACTGATCGAACCAGCCGCCTTTTGTCGCTGCGAGAAGACCCGCGGTCGCCCCCATGAAGAATGCGGCGCTTGTCGCGACAAGGGCGAGGCCGACCGTGTTTCGCGCGCCATAGATCAGGCGGCTAAACATGTCGCGGCCGAGCTGGTCAGCGCCGAGCAGCATGTTCTCGTCCGCTGGTGCAAACGCCGCCGCAATCACCTCCGCCTCGCCATAAGGGGCGATGAACGGCGCGAAAATGCCCGCAATCGCGTAGGTGAAAATGACAAACATGCCAAACGCCGCCGTCAACGGCGCCGTCTTTAGCTCCTTCGACAGGTTGCCCTTGGTGATCGCGACGAGGAACTCGCGGAACGAGTAGGAGATACCCGCCGCGAAAGCCAACAAGCCAGCCGCAATCGCCACGAACTGGAGCGCCGACACGCCGCCGACGATCCCCAACACGAAGGAGACCAACGTCAGAGAAAAGAGCGTAAGAAACGCCGGCCGCTGACCATAATACGCAGCCCCGCACGAGGCTATGACCAGCAGGGCGAAGTAGATGATGACGAACTCACTCATTCTATCGCCCCCCTATTTCGGATGCCGCAAGCGCGGGTTGGTGAGAATTGCGCCGACATCCGCCGCTATGTTCAGCAAGATGAACGTCGCAGCGAAGATCAAACAACAGGCCTGAACGACCGGGAAGTCACGCTTTGACACGGCATCGACAAGCGATTGGCCGATCCCTGGGTAGACGAACACCACCTCGACCAGCACGACGCCGGTGATCAGGTAGGCGAGGTTCAGCGCCACCACGTTGATGATCGGAGCCCACGCGTTCGGCAGGGCGTGCTTCACAATCACCTTCCACGGCGGCATCCCCTTGAGCCGCGCCATCTCGATGTAAGGCGAGGCCAGCAGGTTGATGATCGCCGCGCGCGTCATCCGCATCATATGCGCGGTGACAACGAGCACCAGCGTCAGCGCCGGCAGGAATGTCCGGTGGAGCAGCTCCAGGAACGTCATATCCGCGTTCAGGCTGGAGATCGCCGGGAACATGCCCGTTTGCACGGAGAAGTAGAGGATCAGAATGTAGCCGAGGAAGAACTCTGGGCTCGAAATCGACGTCAAGGTCACGACGTTGGCCACCCGGTCGAAAAGCGTGTTGCGCAGCAGAGCGACGATCACGCCGAGGGTGATCGCGAAGGGCACTGCGATCACAGCCGCGTAAGCCGCGAGGAACAGCGTGTTCATGAACCTCTGGCCGATGATCGTCGTGACGCGCTCGCCTGAAATCAAAGACGTGCCAAAGTCGCCCACGACGGCGCCGGACAGCCAATTGAGGTATCTTACAGGGGCGGGTTGATCCAAACCCATCTGCTTACGCAGAGCGGCGAGGTTCTCCTCCGTCGCGCCCATCCCAAGCACGGCCTCGGCGATATCGCCCGGCAGCAGCTCGACCATGAAGAAAATAATCACCGAAATCACCAGCAGCGTCAGCAATCCGAGGAATAGCCGCTTGGCGATTAGGAACAGTAGCGTCCCCATTTGAAGAACTCCTCCGCTCAGGGCCGCTTCCTGCCTGACCCTTTTTTTCTGAACCGTCCAACACGTTGATTTTTATAGTGTTCGTGTGTCTTCGGTTCGTATGTGGGGGCGCCTCGCATCGGAGGCGCCCCGAGTTTTCATCCAGCCAGCGCAGGCTGGGTGCAATGCGGCTGCGCGATTAGCCGAACCACCAGCGGCTGCACGCGCGTGCGCCGTCCATCTGCCAGCTGGCGGCGAGTTGCTCGCCGTGCATGACATTCGAGCGGCGCGCGTAGACGAAGTTCGGGAACATCGGGATGACCGTCCCGCCATCGTCTTTCGCGAGGATCGCCATTTCGCGGTACATCTCGGCGCGCTTTGCATCGTCGAGCTCGGCCTTGGCGGTCCGAAGCAGTTCGTTGAACCGAGCGTTCTGCCAGCGGCTTTCGTTCCACGCGGCGTCGTCCTTGTAGGCCAACGAGTACATCACGTCTGGCGTCGGGCGGGCGCCCCACTGCACCGCGCACCAAGGTTTTTTCAGCCAGACATCCGAGTAGTAGCCGTCGTTCGGCTCGCGGATGACGTTGATGTTGATGCCCGCGGCCTTGGCGTGCTCGGCGTAGAGAACGCAAAGGTCGACCGCCCCAGAGAAAACCGAGTCCGCGACGCTGAGATCGACGCTCAGCCCCTCAGCCCCTGCTTTCTTGAGCAGCGCTTTCGCCTGATCAGGGTCGTACGGGGTCTGCTCCAGATCATCCGGCCAGTAAGGCATGGCTGGCGAATGATGGAAGTCATTGCCCATCGTGGCGGTGCCAAACGCGATTTTGTCGATAATCTCCTGGCGATCGATCGACAGTTTCAGCGCATTGCGCACGTCGACATTGTCGAACGGTGCGGTGTCGCAGAACATCGGCATTGTAATCGCCGCTGCGGACGGCACGTTATCAATCGCGATCTGCGGATTGCGCTGCAGCAGCGCGAGCGTCTTCAGTTCGAGCTGCGTGATCGCGTCCACGTCTCCGGTCACCAGGGCGGTCTGACGAGCGTTCGGATCGTTCAGGACCTGGATGACGATTTCATCGAAGTAGGCGCCTTCCAGGTGCCAATCTTCGTGACGGACCAGGCGGAAGCCGACGCCGAACTCAGCTTCGACGAGCTTGTAGGGGCCACAACCGTCGCCCGACTGCCAATTCAACGAGCCGTCGGCGTTCGCCGGGCAGATCGGCAGGTGATAATCCGTCATCAGCCATGGCAGGTCAGCGTTCGACGACCCAAGCTTGAAGGTGACCGAGTTGTCGCCGTTGTCGACGATGTCCTCGACATCCTTCAACAACGCCTTGGCTGCCGACGTCGAGTCTTCGCCGCGGTGATGGTTCATCGACGCGATCACGTCGTTGGCCGTAACTTTACCGCCGGAATGGAAGGTCGCCCGCTCGTTTAGCTTAAACGTCCACTCTTTCGCGTCCGGCGTCGCCGACCATTCCGTGGCCACGTCTGGACCGTTGCTTCCGTCTGGTTCAATCAACGTCAGATACGCGCGATACGTGTGCGCCAGCTGAATCACCGAGAAGCTGAGATAGGTGCCCGGGTCATGGGTGTCGGACGTGTTGCCGTCATGCGCGCCAAGGCGGAAGACGCCGCCAGGCTTTGGTTGCGCCATCGCGGTCGTCGTCCACAATCCCGTCGCAGAGCTGGCTGTCAGGCCAGCGGCGAGCGAGTAATGCATGAAATTCCGGCGAGAGATGCGGCCCTTTCGAGCCTCTTCCGCTAGTCGATCAATAAGGGCTTGATCTTTCTTCATCGTGTCGTCTCCCAGTCGTTCTGATTTTTGCCGCAGCGGTTTGGCGGGCGCCGCCCCCTTGGCTCTTGTCCCAACTCTCAAACGTCATCTGCGAACCAAGTGCATGGAAGCACGTTAGTTTCCCTCGATCCACCCGCGATTCAGGAAATTTTCAAACCCAGAGCGACCAAACTCAAAAACTTTCCGACATTCCGGTTTGCATCCCGATTTGCTCGCGCGGCCTCTCCGCCTGATCACGTCGTCGCACGGGCTGAGATACGCCGTCGATCTTTCTCAGCGTCTCAATCGTCTCCAACAGATCCCGAAAACCCGTCACGACACCCGTTCTAGGGGCGACGAACTCCTCTGACACTCCATCCCGCCCGGCATCGGCGGCGCGGTGTTCGCAGACGCCTTGATGCGTTTCGCTGGTCGCTCGTTTCTTGGTGCGCCCGATCAGCGAACGATCAGCGTCTCTGGCGTTTCATGCGTGAGGATCTCCGCGCCCTCTTCGCCCAGAAGAACAGTGTTGGAAATGAAGTAGTCGACGCAGTCGGTGTCGGTGAACCACGATTGCGCGTGAAACGTCATGCCGGTCTCGAGCGCCATCTGAGACCCCGGCGCGAGCCCGGTGACCATGCTGCCGCCCGTCCAACTCGGTGGAAAGCCAATGCTGACCAGATATCCGCAATGGTGCCGATCGTAGTTGGCGAGCCCCGCCGCCCGCACGACCTCGCGCCAAGCCGCGTAGACGTCGCCGGCTTTGACCCCTGGTCGTAGCGCGCCACAGATCGCCTTCATTCCGTCCCTCGCCATCTCAGCCGACTTCTCCGCGCCGTCTGGCGCGCGGCCGACATAAACGAGACGTCCCATCGGAGCTTGATACTTGCGGTAGGCGGCGGCGATCTCGAGGAACATCGCATCGCCGTCATGGAAGGCGTCCCCACGCCATGTCGTGTGCTCCTCACCCAGACGCGACGTCGGCCGGATGAAGGGTCCAAAACCGGGATACTCGCTGCCGGCCAGGATCATCGCACGATGGCATTCGGCTGCGATTTCGTAGTCGCTCGCACCGTCGCGGACCGCCTCGATCGCTGCGAGGGTTCCAGCGTCGGCGGCTTTCGCAGCCTTGCGCGTGTAGGACATCTCCAACGGCGACTTCACAAGTCGAAGGGCGTCGACCAAGCCAGAGGCGTCGCGCCAATCTGCCCCGTTTTCCCGGGCCTGGATCCCTTCTGCGATCCGCGGGGTCAGGAACAGACTACGCTTTTCGATACCGAGCCGTCCACCCGACAAACCAAGCTCCGCCAGAATGCGCACCGCATAGTCGACGACGTCCTCATGGTCGGCGTGACCCTCGAACCGTGCGTTCCTGACCTGATTGTCAAAGGTGATGCGCTCGATCGCGCGACCGGTCAGGACCAGATCTCCATCCCGCGGAACGATCAGTAGATGGCAGGCGAAGAACCCCCAGTGATCGAGCCCTGTGAGATAGTAGATGTTCTCGGGCGCGCTGATCACCAGCCCGTCGAGTTCCTGTTCGGCCATTCGACTGCGCACGGCTGCGAGCCTTGTCTTAAGTTCCGTTGGTGGGAAGACGTCCTCAGTCGTGCTCATATCGTCCTCGCAAACTTGATCACGCGGCTCGGAGCAAGCAAGTGGGCGCCAAGAACGTCCAAAGATGTACGCATCTGGGGCGAGGCTTGCCCTCAAGCTGGCCCAAAACCAGCGCTCTCAGCATTGCGGCAGCGTCATGTTGCATACAACATGAGATTCAGTGGGTTTGCTGAGCCTGAGGACAAGCCATGGATGATTTTAATCGGGAACCGGCGAGCGCCTCGATCGTTCGATCACGCAAGTGGGTTCCTCGCTTCGACGGCGGCCGGAACGCGCGAGCGAAGATCGGCTTCGTGCTGATCCCCAACGAACAAACGATCGAGGAGGAAATGATCCGCTATGCGCCTCGGGGCGTCGGCGTCTACTTCCAGCGCGCGACAATGCCGCGTGAGATCTCGACCCAAAGCCTGGCTCAATTGCGCGGGAGCCTTGCGGATACGGCGTCACGGATCTTGCCGGACGACCGCCTCGACGTCGTCTGTTTCGCCTGTACCTCGGGGACCGTCGCAGTTGGCGAGCAAGCGGCCGTCGCCGAACTCGAGCGAGGGCACCCGGGCGCCAAGGCGACGACGCTCGCCGGCGCGGTGCGCAAGGGCCTCGCAGCGCTCGGCGCGAAACGGATCGTTATCGGGACGCCGTATGTCGACGAACTCAATGCGAACGTCGCGGAATTCTTTCGCCAGGCCGGTTTCGACATTCTCGACATTCAGGGCCTTCAGTTGAATTTCGACACCGAGATGATCCGCGTGGCGCCCGAGTATCTGATCGAGTTTGCAGAGGCGATCGACCGGCCGGAGGCGGACGCCGTCGTGATCAGCTGCGGGGCGCTTCGGACGATCGAGGTTGTCGACGAGATCGAACGGCGCTTGGGAAAGCCGGTCGTCTGCAGCAACCAGGCGATGCTCTGGGATTGTCTGCGTCTGGGCGGCGTGGCCGACCGTCTAGAGGGTTTCGGACAACTTCTTCGGAGCATGTGATCGGACGCGGCAGCGGAGATCGTCGCCTGTTCGGCCGATGGTGGAACCTCGACTTGCCAGAGCCTTCGTCGCCACATCTGAACTGGCCGGACTCGAGCCCCGCCTCGGCGCACGCTATGGTCCTGGTGGCCATTGGAACGGCATGCGCCACGATCGAGATCTGGATCTCGATCGTGGACGAGACCGAGGACTTGTCTCAGCGGGCCGCGCAGACCGCCAGAAGCTCACCCCTCTTCCTGTGAAAAAACGAGCAGATGATTGTTCGCCGGCATCGCAATCGTCTCGATCCGCGCAAGCTGATGCGACGTCGCCAGCTGATCCACATCTTCGATATCACGTACGCCCCATGCCGGGTCGCGCGCGCGCAGACGTTCGTCGAAAGCCTGGTTGCTGCTCGACACGTGGACGCCGCGCCAGCGAAACGGGCCGTAAAGCGCGAGAAACCCACCCGGCGCGAGCCGCTTTGCGCCTCCCAGAAATAGACCTTCAGCGACCGACCACGGAGCGATGTGAATGACGTTGGCGCTCAGGATGGCGTCGAACCGGATGTCGAACCGGCGACTCGCTGTCTCGGTCCCCAGCTCCCAACGCTTCGTGCGGACGTCGAGATCGGCAGCAGGACGCACGTTCTCCAGGCCGAGATATGCGCGCCATGCGTCAACGCTCGCGCGATGGTCAGGGTTGGGATCGCTGGGCCAGAACGTCAACCGGGGAAAGTGTTTCGCGAGCAATGCGGTATGCTGGCCCGACCCACTGCCGATTTCGAGCAGATGTCCGTCGAGTTGCGACAAGCGTTTCGAAAGCGCGTCGAGGATCGGGATTCCGTTGCGATGGAAGGCGGGCGCGTCGCGCCGGTGATCGCCATCATTCGAGTTTGGCGGCGCCGTAAGTTCACGCATCAGGTTCTCGGTCAGCATGCCAGCCACCTTGGCAGATCGTTACTTGGCGGGCCATCCGCTGAAAGCGCGCGAAGCACAGAAATAACCCCGCGCAGGAAGCCTTGCATCAGGTCCTCCTCACGCCGCGGCTGCAGGCCGTGTATAACGGTGTCCGCTCCTGCGCCGGATCGGGAGGATCGACCGCTTTCGCCCTTGAGGGATTGTTCAATGACAAAGTTCGATTGGCACAGTGGCGTCATCTCGCGAGACACGCCGGTCACCCAAGACTATAAAAGCACGCAGAACGTCCGCCGTTTCTTGAAGGCGGAGTGCGGTCCGGACTTCGCTTTTGACCGACCCTTCATGCAGTGGATCAAGGACGGTTCGGAGAAGACGATGGGAGACGTCGCCAACGAGTGGTTTCGACGGCGCGGCAGGTCTTGAGCCACGGGTTCGGAGCGACGACGCCTGCATCGCCAGCGCCAGCCGAGCCGATCGTCCAGGCGGACGCTGACTGTGTGATCGGCCCCTTCGAGCAGCTCGGTAGACTTCGCGCGTTGACAGCCAAACCGCCCCCTCGAGAGCGCCGAGATAGTGCAACGCGGCGTCGCCGGACCCCGCTCTTCGGCTAAAGACCCAACGACTCGTAGCTTTGTTGCACGCGGTCGACGGCGATCAGATAGGCGGCTGTTCTGAGATCAACCCCCTCCGCCGCCCGTCGTCGCCAGACCTCGCGCATCTGTCCGTATGCGCCGCGCATCGTGTCGTCGAGACCGGACCGGACCAGCGTGAGCTCATCGGCGCCTGACACGAACGCGTTCCGCAGCTCCTCCGGGAAGGCGTTTCCGGTCATTTTCTCCAGCGCTTCGATGATCAGCTCCTGCCGCGCTTCTTCCTGCCGGCGCTGCATCCGACCGAAGCGGATATGGCTGAGGTTTTTGACCCATTCAAAATACGACACCGTCACGCCGCCAGCGTTCGCGTACATATCCGGGATGATGACCACGCCCTTGTCGCGAAGCGTCTTGTCGGCGGTCGCCGTAACCGGGCCATTGGCCGCTTCCACGATCAGGCGGGCCTTGATCCGATCTGCGTTTTCGCCGTGGATGACGCCTTCAAGCGCCGCCGGGATGAGGATGTCGCAATCCAGTTCGAGCGCCTTAGCCCCGTCTTCGATGTGCTGGCCGTGCGGGAAGTCCGCGACGCCGCCCGTCTCGGCGATGTGGCGCTTAAGGATTTCGATATCCAAGCCGCCGTTCTCGTTGATGACGGCGCCGTCGCGTTCGATGACGGCGACGATCTGGCAGTCATCCTCTTCCTGCAGGAACTTCGCGGCGTGGTACCCCACGTTGCCCAACCCCTGCACGACGACTTTCTTTCCGCGCAAGAACGGCGTCAGTTGCGCGGCCGCGATGTCCTCTGGGTGTCGAAAGAACTCGCGGATCGCGTATTGCACGCCGCGGCCGGTCGCTTCGACGCGGCCGCGAATGCCGCCCGACGCCAGCGGTTTGCCCGTCACGCATGCGCGACTGTCGATATCCGTCGTGTGCATTCGTTTGTACTGGTCGGCGATCCACGCCATTTCCCGTTCGCCGGTGCCCATATCCGGCGCCGGCACGTTCTGGGACGGGTTGATCAGGTCGCGCTTGATCAGCTCGTAGGCGAACCGGCGGGTGATCCGCTCCAACTCGTCGGGCTCCCACTTGCGCGGATCGATCGCCAAACCGCCCTTGGAGCCGCCAAACGGCACTTCGACCAGCGCGCATTTGTAGGTCATCAGCGCGGCCAGCGCTTCGACCTCGTTTTGATTGACGTCCGGCGCATAGCGGATCCCGCCTTTCACCGGTTCGGCATGTTCCGAATGGACCGAGCGGTATCCCGTGAAGGTCTGCATCTCGCCCCGGAGCTTCACGCCAAAGCGGACGGTGTAGGTCGAGTTGCAGACGCGGATCTTTTGCTTCAGGCCGGGCGAGATATCCATAAAGCCTGTCGCCCGCTCGTACATCAGATCGACGGACTCGCGGAAACTCGGTTCGTTCTTTGGGCTTTGATGCGCCGTGTCCTGCATCCGGGAAACCTCCTTTGGCGTGTGTTCTTTATGCGCCTCCGAGGGGGTCGGGGCGGGGCTTTTGGACCGGCGAGGAAGGAACCAGCGCATGAAGGCTGCCTTTGCTGCAGGTCTTCGACAGCTGAGAACTGTCTCTGCCGTCAACCAACGCTCGAAATCCCGACCGGGTCAACCGGAATTGCTCGGATCTTGAGCAAACGTCTGTTTTCAAAGAACCGGAACCCGACCAATCCGTCGCCGGAGCTTGCGAAAACGCCTCATCAACCGGAGATGCGAAAGCGCAAGCGCTTGCAAAGTCTCATACAACGTGAGTTAGCTTGCGAAGCCAATTCCGGGTCTGTTCCGGAAACGCTTTGACGCATCGCGTTGGGTCATTGTGTGCGTACCGGAATGGGCGAGAAGAAACATAGAGTTCTGGAGGCTTAAATGGGAAAGAAGATTAAGCGCGGTCTAAACCGTCGATCCTTTTTGCAAACGACCGCAGCTGCGGGGGCGGCGGCTGGTTTTGGAAGCTCGTTGTTCCCCGGCGGCGCGCGCGCCGCTCAGTCGCGCGGCGGCATCTTACGCGCCGCGCGGGGACACGGTTCGACGCCCGACACCCTCACCCCAGGCATGTGGGGAAACGACTTCGTCAACGGACAGTCTTACGCTTATGGCGGCTTTCTGACGGGCATCGCACGCGACGGCTCGCTCGAGCCGCAGCTCGCTGAAAGCTGGGAAGCGTCGCCGGACGCGGCCACATGGCGCTTCAAGCTCCGGTCGGGCGTGGAGTTCCACAACGGGAAGACCGTGACGGCCGAGGACGTGATCGCCTCGATCAATTTCCATCGCAGCGAGGACTCGACCTCCGTCGCCAAGCCGCTTCTCGACGCGGTCACGAACGTCACTGCCGACGGCGATGTCGTCGTGGTCGAGCTGAACTCGGGCAGCGCCGACTTCCCGACGACCTTCACCGACTACCACCTTCCGGTCATGCCGGCGACAGGCGACGGCAGCATCGACTGGCAGTCGGGCGTCGGCTGCGGGCCCTACAAGATCGAGGAGTTCGAGGCCGGCGTGAGAGCGCGTTACACGCGAAACGAAAACGACTGGGACTCCGGCCGCGGCTTCTTCGAGGAGATCGAGGTCCTGTCGGTCGTCGACGCCAACGCTCGGACCACGGCGCTCGTCTCGGGCGACGTCAACATGGTCGACCGGATCGATCTGAAAACCGTCGGCCTTCTGGCGCGTAACCCGGCGATCAAGATCCACTCCGTCGCGGGGAACCAGCACTACACCTTCGCGATGTCGACGAACAAGGAGCCGTTCACCGACGCCAACGTTCGGCGCGCGCTGAAATACGCGATCAACCGCCAGGAACTCGTCGACAAGATCCTGTTCGGCTACGGGTCGTTGGGCAACGACCACCCGATCGGCCGCGGCCAGCGCTACTTCAACGACGAGATGGCGCAGACCGAGTACGATCCGGATAAGGCGAAGTTCTATCTGAAGGAGGCTGGGCTCGACAGCCTCAGCGTTGAACTTGCCGCCGCGGACGCGGCGTTCGCCGGCGCGGTCGACGCGGGCGTCTTGTTCCAGAACTCGGCGTCGGCCGCTGGAATTGATCTGACGGTCAAGCGTGCGCCGAACGACGGCTATTGGGCCGATGTTTGGATGAAGCATCCGTTCAGCGCAGTGTACTGGGGCGGGCGCCCGACGGAGGACGCTATGTTCACCACCGCCTACGCCGCCGGGGCCGCCTGGAACGACACCTTCTGGGACAATGGGCGCTTCAACGAACTTCTTGTCGCGGCTCGCGCCGAGCTCGACGACGCCAAGCGGCGCGCGATGTACTACGAGATGCAGGCGATCTGTGGCGAAGACGGCGGCGCGATCATCCCGATGTTCGCGAACTACGTCTTTGCGACAAATGGTGAGATCGACACCGGCGGCGACAGCTTCTCGTCCCATTGGGACAAGGATGGCCATCGCTGGTTCGAGCGCTGGTCCTTCGCCTGAGGAAACCCGCGTGAGGTCGCTATGGCCTCACGCGGACGCAAGTTGACAGGATGGTCGCGATGAAAGACGGGCGTTCGGTCGACCGATGACGCAGCGTGTTCTGATCACCGCCGGCGCCAATGGTATCGGCCTGGCGATGGCGGAAGCGTTTTCCGATGCCGGAGCGCAGGTCTGGATCGCCGACATTGACGCGGCCGCGCTTGCGGCCGCGCCTGACGCGTGGCGGCGCTCCGAGCTGGACGCCTCTGACGAAAAGCAGGTCGCCGGCCTGTTCGACAAGATCGCCGCAGACTGGGGCGGTCTCGACGTTTTGTGCGCGAACGCGGGAGTCGCGGGGCCGACGGCCGGCATCGAACAGGTCGATCTGGCGGACTGGCGCCGCTGTATCGCGGTGAACCTCGAGGGCGCCTTCCTGACCGCGAAGCACGTCGCGCCGATGATGCGACGGCAAGGCGGCGGCTCCATTGTTTTCACATCCTCGACCGCGGGGCTCTATGGGTACCCGAACCGCGCGCCATACTGCGCGGCGAAATGGGGCGTGATTGGTTTGATGAAGACCGTGGCCATGGAACTGGGTCCGCATGGCGTCCGCGCGAACGCGATCTGTCCGGGCGCCGTCGAAGGGCCGCGGATGGAAGGCGTTCTCGAGCGCGAAGCGGCGGCGAAGGGAACGACCCGGGACGCAATTTATAGCGGTTACGCGGCCGGATCCTCGATGCGCAGTTGGGTGACCGCCGCGGACGTCGCCGGGATGGCGGTGTTCTTGGGATCGGACGCCGCGCGGCTGATTTCCGGCCAGGTGATCGCGGTCGACGGCCACACGGAAAACCCAGACCCCAAAGTCTGATCGGCCCGCTCTGCCCAAGATGACGTTACGGAAAGCCGCGAAAACGACCTGCTTTGTCGCGTCTGGATTTGCGGACGATCCTCTCTGCTCGGATTCTCGTGGGGCTTGGAGACCGGAGCGCGGGCCCGTTTCATGGATGAATTCGACTATGTGATCGTCGGCGGCGGGTCCGCCGGATGCGTTCTGGCGGACCGGTTGAGCGCCGATCCGCACAATCGTGTCTTGCTGCTCGAAGCCGGGGGCGAGGATCGCAGCTTCTGGATCCACATGCCGATCGGCTACGGCAAGACGTTTTTCGACGCCTCGGTCAATTGGAAATACAACTCCGAGCCGGAGCCAGCGTTGGGCGATCGGCCGATCTACTTCCCGCGCGGCAAGGTTCTGGGCGGATCGAGCTCGATCAACGCGATGGTCTATTCGCACGGCATGCCGGTGGACTATGACGATTGGCGCGACGTCGGCAATCCAGGGTGGGGATGGGATGAGGTCTCAACCGTCTATGAGCGGTTCGAGCGCCGAGTGGCCGACACTGGCGTAAAAGGCGAAGGACCGCTGTGGGTCTGCAATCGCGACGCCGATTATCATCCTGTCAAAAGCCATTTTCTTGACGCGGCGTCTGAACTCGGGTTGCGCCATGCGCCGGACGTCAACGGTCCAGAACCTGAAGGCGTCGGCGGCTACCACGTCACAACCCGGCGGGGATGGCGCTGCTCGAGCGCTGTCGCCTTTTTGAGGCCCGCGCGTCGGCGGCCCAACTTGGAGGTCCGCAGCGGCGCCTATGTCCAGAAAGTCCGTTTTGAAGGCCGGCGCGCCGCCGGGGTCGACTACACGTTCCGTGGCGAGACCGTCGCGGTGCGCGCGCATGGAGAGGTTCTGCTCGCCGCCGGCGCGATCGGATCGCCGATGTTGCTGCAACGCTCGGGCGTGGGGCCGGGGCGATCCCTGAGCGCGATGGGCATCGACGTCGTCCACGGCGCCGACGCCGTCGGCGGCGCAATGCAGGACCATCTTGGGGTCAACTACTTCTATCGCGCCGTCAAACCGACGCTCAACAACGTGTTGGGCAGTTGGACCGGTCTTATCGCGGCGGGGATCCGCTTCGTCTTGAATCAAACCGGCCCGCTCAGCATAGGCGTCAATCAATTCGGCGGCATGGTTCGCAGCGACCCGGATCTGCCGCGCCCGGATACGCAACTCTACTTCAACCCGGTGAGTTACTCGACGGATCTCGTGAACAAACGCGAGCTCTTCAAACCCGATCCGTGGCCGGGCTTCATCATTGGCTTCAACTCGTGCCGACCCACGAGCCAGGGACGGGTCGACCTCAGCAGTCCGGATCCCGACGCTGCGCCGCGCATTCGACCGAATTATCTCGACACCAACAAGGACATCGAGGAAGTGGTCGCTGGCGCGCGATTGATTGGTCGCTTGCAAGAGACTGAAGCGATGCGCGCCTTGATCGCGGTCGAACCGCCGTTTGATCCGACCGACGCGACCGACGATGAGATCGTCTCCGATTTCCGAGCGCGGTCGGCCTCTGTCTATCACCCCTGCGGCACTTGCCGGATGGCTCCGCAAGAGGATGGCGGCGTTGTCGATCCACAGCTGCGGGTCTACGGCGTCGAGGGGCTGCGCGTGGTGGACGCGTCGATCTTCCCGAACATCACCTCGGCCAACACCAATGCGCCGGCGATGATGGTGGCGTATAAGGCTGCTGACCAGATCCTCGCCAACTGATCGCCGGTACGCCATGAGCCGCATCGCCAAACTCGAGACCTTTTCCAACGAATTCGTCTGTTTCGTTCGTTTGACCACCGACGCCGGCGAGGTCGGCTGGGGTCAGACGTCGACCTACAACGCCGACATCACGGCGACGATCTTCCACCGACAGGTGGCGCCTTGGGCGCTAGGGGCGGACGCGTTCGAGATTTTGCCGCTGGTGGAGTTGGTCGAAGCGCGTGAGCACAAGTTTCCCGGCAGCTATCGTTGCCGCGCGTTGGCGGGGCTCGACACGGCGATGTGGGACTTGCGCGGCAAGGTCGAGGGCAAGCCGGTGGTAGAGCTGATCGGCGGAAAGGCCGGCCCGCTGCGCGCCTACGCGTCGTCGATGAAACGTGACGTCACGCCCGAAGATGAAGCTGACCGGCTCGTCCGTCTGCGAGACGCAAAAGGGTTCGACGCGTTCAAGTGGCGCGTTGGGGCCGAATGCGGACAAGACGTCGACGAATGGCCGGGCCGCACCGAGGCGGTGGTTCCGACCGTGTCGCGCGCGCTTGGCGACGGCGTCTCCAAACTCGTCGACGCCAATAGCGGTTTCTCGCCGGCTCGCGCGATCGAGGTCGGCCGTCTTCTCGAGGCCGAAGGGATTGGTCATTTTGAAGAGCCGTGCCCCTATTGGAAACTCGAGCAGACCAAGCAGGTGAGCGACGCGCTCTCGCTCGACGTGACCGGCGGCGAACAGGACTGGGATCTGGCGACCTGGGAGCGGATGATCGCCATGCGCGCGGTCGATATCGTTCAACCTGACGTCATGTATATGGGCGGTCTGTCCCGGATCCTGCAGGTCGCGGAGATGGCGGCGACGGCCGGCCTTCCCTGCACGCCGCATTGCGCGAACCTCTCGCTTGTCACGATCTGCACGATGCATCTGCTCGGCGCCATCCCGAACGCAGGCAAGTATCTCGAGTTTTCGATCGAGGGCCCGGACTACTACCCGTGGCAAGAGGGCCTGTTCCTCGGCGATCCGTTTCGGATCGAGGACGGGCGCGCGACCATTCCGGACGCGCCGGGATGGGGCGTCGAGATCAACCCGGAATGGCTTGCGACCGCCGCGCACCAGGTCAGTGAAATCTAGGGGTCTTGGTCTTAGCGATCGGCCTCGCGCCAGCGCGGGTTGATCCAGGGCTCGCGGTTCGATCGCGGCAGCGGATCGCGGCCGAGGATATGGTCGGACGCCTTTTCCCCAACCATGATCGATGGCCCGTTGAGGTTGCCGTTGGGGATCCGCGGAAAGATCGAGCTGTCGGCCACGCGAAGCGCGTCGACGCCGATCACGCGACACTCTGGGTCGACGACGGCCATCGCATCGTCGCGGCGTCCGATCTTGCAGGTGCCGCAGGGATGATAGGCGCTCTCGACGTGCTCCCGGATGAAGTCGTTCAACGCGTCGTCGCTCTGGACATCCGCCCCGGGTTGGATCTCCTTGCCCCGATAGGGATCAAACGCAGCCTGGCCGAAGATTTCCCGCGTCAATCGGATGCAATGGCGGAAGTCGGCCCAGTCGTCCTCGTGGCTCATGTAATTGAACAAGATCTTCGGCGGGTCTTTCGGGTCGGCCGAGCGCAGGGTCACCGATCCGCGCGAGGGCGACCGCATCGGTCCGACATGGGCCTGGTAGCCATGCCCCTCGGCAGCCGCCTGACCATCGTAGCGGACGGCGATGGGCAGGAAATGATACTGGATGTCCGGGTACTCGACGCCGGGCTTCGAGCGCAGGAACGCGGCGCTTTCGAACTGGTTCGATGCGCCGGGACCAGAGCGTGTGAACAACCATTGTGCGCCGACCCAGGCTTTGCCCGGCAGGTTCCAGTATTTGTAGAGCGTGATCGGCTGTGTACTCGCCTGCTGGATGTAAAGCTCCAGATGGTCCTGCAGGTTTTGGCCGACGCCCGGCCGATCGGCGACAACGTCGATCCCATTCTCGGCCAGATGCGCGGCTGGACCCACGCCGGAAAGCATCAGCAGTTTCGGAGAGTTGATCGACGACGCCGCAATGATCACCTCTTTGCGCGCGCGGACTGTCTCCAAGGCGCCGCCGCGTTCGACCTCGACGCCGACAGCGCGACCGTCTTCGATGACGATCTTGCGGACCAGACATCTCACCAGGTCGAGGTTGGATCGCTTCAACGCAGGTTTGAGATAGGCGTTCGCGGCCGACCAGCGCTGGCCCCGATACGTCGTCTGCTCCATCGGGCTGAAGCCTTCCTGCTTCTCGCCGTTATAGTCGGCGGTCAGTTCGAAACCGGCCTGTTTCCCCGCTTCGACGAAGGCGTGAACGAGCGGATTGTCACGCTTGCCGCGCGTCACATGCAGAGGTCCGTCCTTGCCGCGCCAATCCGGGTCGCCGCCGTGTCCGCGGTCGTTCCAGTTCTCCATCCGAAGAAAGTATGGAAGCACATCCGCGTACGCCCAGCCATCTGCGCCGCTCTCCGACCAGTGATCAAAGTCGCGCGCATGTCCGCGCACATAGACCATGCCATTGATCGAGGAGGAGCCGCCGATCACCTTTCCGCGCGGGCAAGCAAGCTGGCGTCCGCCCAGATGCGGCTCCGGTTCAGAGACGTAGCCCCAATCATAGCGCTTCATGTTCATTGGATAGCTCAGCGCGCCGGGCATCTGGATCAGCGGGCCCCAATCCGTTCCGCCGTACTCAAGCACCAAAACGCTGTGAGCCGCATCCTCCGAGAGACGCGCCGCCATCGCCGAGCCCGCCGACCCAGAGCCGACGATTACGAAATCAGCTTCCATTCCAAGCACCACTCAAGGGGAACCGCCACGCCCCGGGCTTTACTGTGAGCGGCTTTGGAATGCTAGCGGCCCTTCCACTCTGGGTCGCGTTTTTCAGCGAATGCTCGCGCCCCTTCGAGCTGGTCTTCTGAGTTATAGAGCGTCTTTACCGTTGCGAATTGCTGGCGGTTGACCCGGTCGAGCGCCTGCTGAAAGCCCATGACCTCGGCCTCGCGCACGACCTCTTTGATCGCTGCGAACACGAGGGGCGGGCCCGATGCAAGTTCGCTGGCGAGGGTGCGCGCCTCCTCCATCAGCTGGTCCGCTGGGACGGTCCGGTTCACAAAGCCCCAACGCGCGCCTTCCTCGGCGGTCCGCACGCGGCCTGTGAAGCGCATCTCCATCGCGATGTGATAGGGGATGCGCTTTGGCAGCTTCAGGGTCGCGGCGTCGGCCAACGTGCCCGAACGGATCTCCGGCAGCGCAAAGGTGGCGTGCTCGGCGGCGATGACGATGTCGGCGGACAACGCCAGCTCAAACCCGCCGCCGAAGGCGATGCCGTTGACGGCCGAGATCACCGGTTTGTTGAGGTTCGGCAGCTCTTGCAAACCGCCGAAACCGCCCTCGCCGTAATCCGACACCGGGCCTTCGCCGTCGGCTGCGGCTTTAAGGTCCCAGCCCGGGCAGAAGAACTTCTCGCCGCCGCCGGTGATGATGGCGACCCGTAGCTCAGGGTCGTCGCGGAACTCGGCGAAGACGCGGCTCATCGCGCGCGAGGTCGGCGCGTCGATGGCGTTGGCCTTGCCGCGCTCGAGCACGACTTCCAGAACGGCGCCGTCGCGGCGAAGTTTCAGCGGAGACTCAGTCATCTTCGACCTCCAATCGGATCAGCGCATCCACGGCGGTTGCGCCGGTTGCGGACACCATCAATGGGTTTACTTCAACTTCCAGCAGCCGATCGGCGCGAGCGATCGCGTAGCGAGCAAGGTTTTCGATTGCGTCGACCGCGAGGTCTATGTCGGCTCCTTCTTGACCGCGATATCCCTTCAGCAGCGGCGCGGACCGCAAGGAAAGGAGGGCGTCTCGGATCTCCTCGCGCGTCGCAGGTAAAAGCAACGTCACGGTGTCCCGAAGCAACTCCGTCAGCACGCCCCCGGCGCCCAAGGTGAGCGACACGCCGTAAGGCGCGTCGCGCTTTGCGCCGACGATCAACTCTGCGACGGGCTTGGAGGCCATCTCCTCGACCAGGAACTTCGATGGCCCCAGTCGGTCCGTCATTTCCTGCGCCGCTTCGGCGGCCTCTTCCGGGAACAGACCAAGCTGAACGGCGCCAAGATCAGTCTTGTGCGCGGTTCCGAGCCATTTCACCGCAACGGCTCCCCCGATCTCTTCGGCTGTCTTTCGGACGGCGTTTTCCTCGACGGCGCGCCCTTTGGGCGTCGGGACGCCAGAGCCGGCCAACTCGGCCTTCGCCGCCGCTTCGTCCAGCAGCCGCGTCGTGCGATCCGTTCTCGGCGCAGGCGTCAAGACCGCTGGCGCCGGCCTGGCCCAGGCGCCGCCGATGAATGCGGCGGCTTCGACGGCGCTCAACCCGTCCTCGACCCCGCAGAGGGGAACCAGACCCTCTGTGATCAGCCTTTCCGCGATCGGTTCAGGCATATTGTCTGGCAAAGTTGAGAGCGTGCCGGCCTTCAACCCCGATCGGTTTGCGGCGGCTCGCAAGGCGGCGACCGTGGGCAACCAGTCAGCGTCCGAGCAACGATCCGTCCGCACCCAATCTAAGGTCAGCAACCCGATGTCGAACGCGCTCGGTCCGCCGCCGCCCATCATCGCCGAAAAGGTTTCGGTCAGGGCGGCCTCATTCCCCCAGATGAAGGTGTGATAGTCGAGCGGATTCAGGACGCGCACCATGTCGTTCAGGGTGTCTTTCACCCGAACACGGTGCGTGTCGCTCAGGGGCGGGAAGACCACCTTGCGGCCGTCGATCGCATCCGCGAGCAATGCGGTCTCGCCGCCGGAACAGCACATCGACGCGATCCTGCCGCCCGGCAAGGGTCCGTGAACGTGAAGCAGCTTCAGCGTTTCGACGAGCTGCGTCAGCGTATCGAGACGTGCGACGCCGAGCCGCCGGTAGAACGCGTCGGACGCCGCATGCGAACCCGCCAGCGACGCCGTATGAGACAGCGTTGCGTTCTGCGCGGCCTCGGTCCGACCGGTCTGCGTCAGCGCAATCGGCTTGCCCAGCTCGCGCGCCAGCGACGCCAAGGCCTCAAAGCCCGCCGCGTCGTCGATCGCTTCGACATGCAGACCCAATGCGGTCACCGTCGGCAAAGCCAACGCCGCCCGCGCAAGGCTCGAAAGTCCTGTCTGCGCCTGGTTGCCGACCGTGCCGACAAAGGCGATCGGGAGGCCGCGACGCTGCATCGTCAGCGAGATCGCGATATTGGTGCTTTGGCTGATCAGCGCGACGCCTCGCTCAGCGCGGGCGACGCCGTGCTCTGACGGCCAGATGCTCGCGCCGACGCCGGCGTTGATGAAACCGTAGCAATTGGGTCCCAGCAGCGGCATGTCCCCGGCGGCCGCGATCAGCCGCGCCTCCAGATCTGCGCCGCCGTCGATCTCGCTGATGGATTCCGAGAAGCCCGACGCATAGGCGATTGCTCCGCCGGCGCCCAACCCGCGGAGCTGTGCGATCACGTCGATACTGGCTTCGCGGTTCACTCCGACAAACGCGGCGTCCGGAACGCCGGGCAGTGACGCGATGTCCTTGAACGCGGCGACCCCGGCCAGCTCCGTTCGCGAGGCGCTAACCGGCCAGATCTCACCCTCGTAGCCAAAGCGGCGGCAGACCCGGATGGCCTCCGCCGCGTCGCGCCCGCCAATGAATGCGATCGAACGCGGAGACAGCAGTCGAGTAAGGTCGCGGTTCGCGGGCGCCACCTAGGTCAGGCCCCCAATGGCCGCAGAAGATCGCGGCTGATGATGTGGCGTTGGATCTCGGAGGTGCCGTCCCAGATCCGCTCGACCCGCGCATCGCGCCAGAAGCGTTCGATCGGGAAGTCGTCCATCAGTCCCATGCCGCCGTAGATCTGCAGCGTCGCGTCGGTGACGCGCGCCAGCATCTCCGAGGCGTAGAGCTTGGCGCTGGCGATCTCCCGGTTCGCCGGCAGTCCCTGATCGAGCCGCCAGGCCGCGGCGAGCGTCAGCCAGTCCGCCGCGTCGATCTCCGTGATCATGTCCGCCAGCTGAAAGCTGACCCCCTGGAACTTCCCGATCTGCTGCCCGAACTGCTTGCGTTCGGCGGCGTAGGCGAGCCCCATGTCAAAGCAGCGCCGCGCGCGGCCGACCGACATCGTCGCCACAGTGATGCGCGTGGCGTAGAGCCATTCGTTCATCACGGCGAAGCCGCCGTCGACCGGGCCCAGAACCTGGGCGTCAGGCAGGCGGCAGTCGTCGAACTCGAGGATCATGTTCTTGTAGCCGCGATGGCTGACGGAGCGATATCCCTCGCGGATCGTGAAGCCGGGCGTGCCGCGATCGACCAGGAAGGTGGTGATCTTCTTTTTCGGACCTTTGGGCGTGTCCTCTTCGCCGGTGGCGATGAACACGATCACAAAGTCGGCGTGCTCGGCTCCCGAGATGAAATGCTTGGAGCCGTTGACGACCCAGTCGCCGCCGTCGCGTCGCGCAGCGCATTTCATGCCCCGCACGTCCGAACCGGCGTCCGGTTCCGTCATCGCCAGCGCATCCATGCGCTCGCCGCGGACAGCGGGCAGCAGGTAGCGCTCGATCTGCTCGCCTTCGCAGGCCATCAGGATGTTCTGTGGTCGGCCAAAGAAATGCGTGAGCGCCATCGAGCCACGGCCGAGCTCCCGCTCCACCAGAGCAAAGTCTAGGTGCGAAAGCCCCGCGCCGCCGATGCTTTCCGGGAAGTTGCACGCGTAAAAGCCCAACTCGATCGTCTTGGCCTTGATCGCCTCGGCCAGCTCGGGCGGCACTTCGCCGGTGCGCTCGACGTCCGCTTCGTGCGGGTAGATCTCTGTCTCGACGAAACTGCGCACGGTCGAGACGATCATCTCCTGCTCTTCGGTCAGTCCGAATTGCATCACATCAGCTCCTTGTCGGAAGGTCTCGGCAGGGCCGCATGCGCCGAGGCCAGCGCCTCGACTTTCGCCAGCACTTCAGGCGCGGGATCACAGGCGCGGCGCGGCTCCAGGCTGACATGGATCAGCATCTGCTCGCCGGTCGCCATCTCGGCGCCGTCGGCGTCAAGAATGCGATGGAACAAGCGCAGCTTCTTGCCCTCGCCCTGAAGGACTTGGCTTTTGACGGTGATCCGCTGGCCCGCCTTGGCCTCGGCCAGAAAGCGGATCCGGATGTCGACGGTGAAGTAACTCAGGCCGCGGGCGATGTAATCGGCGTCCGCGCCGACATGGACCATCACATAGTCGGCCGCATCCGAGAACACCTGGCCGAACCGGCTTTCGTTCATGTGGCCGTTATAGTCGGTCCAGTCGATCGGCACGGTGCGGTCGATCGAGGGCAGCAGCTCGGCGTCCGGCGACGCCTCCTTCGGCAATGTCGACTCGTGGTTCGCAATCAACGCGCCTGCCGCCGAGCCTCGTCCCTTGAGCGCGCGGAGGATGGACACGAGGTTCTCGTCGCGCAGACGTTCCAGCTCGCGGATCGAGAGATGTCCGGACTGCGCGTCCGACTGATCCGCGATCGCGTCGACAAGGTCATCCGTGAGCTCGGGAACATCCATCAGCTTCGTCCAGGGCCATTTCAGCGCGGGGCCGAACTGGCCGATGAAGTGCCGCATGCCAGCCTCGCCGCCGGCCACGCGATACGTCTCGAAAAGGCCCATCTGCGCCCAGCGCAAACCAAAGCCGTAGCGGATCGCATCGTCGATCTCTTCGGTCGTGGCGACCCCGTCTTTGATCAACCAGAGCGCCTCGCGCCAGACCGCCTCGAGGAACCTGTCGGCGATATGCGCGTCGATCTCCTGGCGCACCACGAGCGGGTGCATGCCGATGCTGCCGAGCACCCAACGCGCCCATGCTGTCGCGCGCGGATCGGTGGCGGGCGAGGGCACGACCTCGACCAATGGCAGCAGATACACAGGGTTGAACGGATGTGTGACCAGGATCTGCCCAGGGTCCGTCGATCCTTCTTGCAGCTCGGAGGGTTTGAAGCCCGAAGTCGACGACCCGATCACCGCTTCCGGGTCGATCGCGTCCTGGATCTCGGCGATCGCCTTGTGCTTGATCTCCAGCCGTTCCGGCACGCTCTCCTGCACCCAAGCGGCGTCCGCAACGGCCTCGGCGATCGTGGCGACATGCGTCAGCGCGCCTTCGGGCGGCAAAGCCCGGTCATAAAGCATCGGCAACGACCGGCGCGCGTTGCCCAGGACTTCGCTCATTTTCCGTTCCGCTTCGGGGTCCGGATCGAAAAGGCGGACATTCCATCCGTTCAAAAGGAACCGCGCGGCCCAGGCGCCGCCAATGACGCCGCCGCCGATGATCGCCGCGCTTCGGGTCTTTTTCTCAACCTCGATCATGCCGGGGCCCGCTTGGTGAGGGACAGTCGCTCGCGGACCTGCTCGGGCCCGACGACAGTCGCGCCCAGGTTCTCGATTATGGTGACCGCGCGCTCGACCAGCTGCGCGTTCGTCGCCAGCTGGCCCTTGGCGAGCCACAGGTTGTCCTCCAGGCCGACGCGGACGTTGCCGCCCGCCAGAACCGCGGCGGCGACATAGGGCATCTGGTGTCGGCCAAGCGCAAACGCCGACCAGGTCCAGTCGGACGGCACGTTGTTGACCATCGCCATGAACGTGTTGAGGTCGTCCGGCGCGCCCCAGGGGACGCCCATGCAAAGCTGCACCAGCGCCGGGCTCGACAGCACGCCCTCGTCGACAAGGGCTTTCGCCAGCCACAAATGGCCGGTGTCGAACGCTTCGATTTCCGGCTTCACGCCCAGTTCGGTCATCATCGACCCCATCGCGCGGAGCATGCCGGGCGTGGTGGTCATGACGTAATCGGCTTCGGCGAAGTTCATGGTTCCGCAGTCGAGCGTGCAGATCTCCGGCCGGCAGTCGGCGACATGGGCGACGCGTTCCTCGGCGCTGAGCATGTCCGTGCCTTCGGTGAGCGGCAACGGCGCGGAGGGCGACCCGAAAACCAGATCGCCACCCATCCCGGCGGTGAGGTTCAACACAACATCCACGTCCGCGTCGCGGATCCGCTCGGTGACCTCGCGGTAGAGCGCGCCGTCGCGCGCAGGTTTGCCGGTCTCCGGATCGCGCACATGGCAATGCACGATGGCCGCGCCAGCCTTCGCAGCGTCAATTGCGCTGTCTGCGATCTGTTGCGGGCTGCGCGGCACATGGGGGCTGCGGTCCTGGGTTCCGCCAGAGCCGGTGACGGCGCAGGTGATGAAGACTTCGCGGTTCATGGCCAACGGCATGGCAGATCCTCCCGGAAACGTTCGTTGAGTGCCGGCGTATTGTCCTAAGAGGTTTATGGGATTGACTTTCAGCATCATGCCGAATTGTCTCGAAATCATGCCGGATTGGACTAAAACTGGTGATGTCTCGGGCGAGCAAGCGCGCAGCTTTGGCGTTCTGCTGTTCGAGCGCTTCTCCAATCACTGCCTGGCCAATGCGATTGAGCCGTTTCGAGCGGCAAACACCTTTCTGGGCCGCAAGGCGTATTCGTGGCGCATCCTGACCTTGGACGGGGCGCCGGTCTCGTCTTCGAGCGGATTCCCGGTGATGCCTGAATGCGCCTTGGCCGAGGCGCCCAGGGGCGACGCGCTGTTTGTGATGCCGAGCTATGGTTTTCGAAGCCTCGCCACGCCCAAGTGTCTCCGCGCGTTGCAGGCGGCTGCGCGGCGCTACCGGGTTCTGGCTGGATTGGATTCGGGAAGCTGGCTGCTCGCCGAAGCCGGTTTGCTGGGGGGACGGGCTGCAACCATTCATTTCGAGGAGTTCGACGCCTTCGCCGAACGCTTCCCCGACGTGGACGCCCGCCGCGAACGCTGGGTGATCGACGGCGATCGGCTGAGCGCGGGCGGTGCCGCGACAGCCTATGAGCTTGCGACGCAACTCATCGAGCGCGACTACGGCGCGGCCCTGACACTGGAGATCGCCAGCCTGTTCATGCAGGGCGACCACCCGGGCGGCGGCAGCGGCGATCCGAACTCCCTGGCGCCGAAGACCAAAGACCGAAAGGTTCGGGCGGCGCTGGCCGAGATGCTCGCCAATCTGGAGACGCCATTGAGCGTCGCCGCTTTGGCCAAGGCCGCCGCGTGTCGGTCTCGAGAGCTTGAGCGGAGGTTCACAAGCGCTTTGGGAGCGCCGCCGCGAACGGTCTATCGGCGTCTTCGTCTTCTCCAGGCGCGTCGATGGATCGTCGACAGCGATCTCGGCGTTTCCGAAGTCGCGCTTCGGTCCGGATACCGCGACCCCAGCGCCTTCACGCGCGCCTTCAAGGCGGAGTTCGGCGCGTCGCCACAACGGCTGCGAAGATCATGGGCGCGTTGAGGACCTAATGAACGTTCTCGGCGAGCGCCCAGTCGCGCTCCATCGGGAGAAGCTCGGGCCAGCCGTAGATCTTGGTCACGTACCAGTCGACCCAACGGGCGCACGCTGCGCCGGTTTGGCGAACCGTCTGCGCGAGCCGGTCGACGGCTCCTGTGAATTCAACCGGCGTGCCGGAAGGCCAGAGCGGGGTGGCGCGCAGCTGATCAGCAGCCACCGCCCGCTCAAGCTGTTCGAGGTCGAGGATCGCCTCGCGCAGCAAGGTCGTTTCCGCGGCTGCCGCTCGGGCGGAGCTAAACGCCGCTGCGTAACCGGCGTAGGCGGCCGCCGCGGCATGGTTTGCGACGGCGGCTCCTGCGGCGCGAGCCGCGGCGTAAACCGCTGAATGCGCGGTGTCGGTCAGGCTGGCCGCGGCGAAGGCTTCGTCCGACGCGATCTGCGCCGACGGTCGCGCCTTCGGATCAAAGGCTGCGATCGAAGCGGTGAGAATCGCACGAAAACTGGGTTCCGCAAGACGGTCGAAACTCTTGGGCCCCGCGATCGCGAGCAGCGGAGCGGCGCGCATCGCCTCCCGAACCGCGAAAACGACGACTTTCTCGCGCTCCAGTCTCTCGAGCCGTTGCTCGATCTCGCTTTGTCCTGGGTCTATCAACAGCGCCGACCTCACCTCGTCGCTTGTTCACGAAATAAAACTAATGCGCGATGGTCGCGAGGCGAATGCCGATCCGTCAAGCGCCTATGATCGCGTTGAGCCGATTTAACGAGAGTCCGCTGCTCATATCAGCGCTGTTTCGCGCGCCGAGTTGGATTGGCGGCGATCGGATCTTCTGGCCACGGGTGTTTTGGATACTTGGCCCGCATATCCTTGCGCACGTCAGCGTAAGAGCCTCGCCAGAAGCCGGGCAAGTCCGCCGTCGTCTGTATCGGACGGTGGGCCGGCGACAGGAGTTCGAGCAAGATCGGAGCGCCCGCGACCGTTGGGTGGTGATCGAGGCCGAAAAGCTCTTGCAGGCGAATGGAGACTTTCGGGTCGGCGCCGCTGTAGTCGATCGGCGCCCGCCCGCCCAACGGCGTTTCGAAATGGGCCGGGGCGATGCGGTCGAGGGCTTGTGTCTGGTTCCAGGTCAATCCGGATCGCAGGATCTCGTGCAGGTTGAGCGTGCCGAGATCCGTCGCCGATCGCAGGCCAGCCAGATGTGGCGCGAGCCAAGCGTCTAGTCCGTCGAGAAGCGCGGCGTCGGACCAGTCCGGCAAATCACCGTCGCCAGCGTCGCCGTCAGACGCGCGTCTGACGCGGGAGACAAGACGTTCCGCGGCTGGCGACCAAGGCAAGGCGGCGAGCCCGAGCTGTCGGACGCCATCGGCCATCGCGGCGCCCAGCGCTTCTGGCGGGGCGTCTCGCCAAACCTGGTCCTCGAGCGCGACCGCGCCAAGCATCCGCCGACGCCGCGCGCTCACCATTCGGTCGCGCTTCGACCATTCGCAGACGTTTGTCCACTTTATCTGGTCCGCGAAGAGCTCCTCGATCTCTCCGAGACTGACCGCTGCGCCAAGGCGGACCTTCGCCTCGCGCGCGTCGCCGTCGAGGTCAGCGGCGACGATCAGTCTTTCCGCGCCAAGGGGATCTTCCCGCTTGAGCGCGGCGCCTTTCCCGCCGGACAGCAGAAAGCGCGGTTCCTCGCCTTTGCGGCGCAGTCCGATGCGGTCGGGGTAGGCTAGCGCGAGCAACGCGCCGATAGACAACACGCGCGGCTGAGAACTGGGCAAGCGTCGACGCAGTCGTCGAGCCGTGTCTGCGATACGTTCCAACGTCGTTCTGACGGACGGGTGCTTGTGGGGTTCACGCAGCGCGGCCAGCCGTTTGCCGACGTCGATCCCGTCCTGACGCAATGGATCGCGCTCTTCAAGAAGCGCGGCGAGTTGACAAGCCTCGTCGGAGACCCCGGCCGCCAGAACCATGTGGGCGAGCCGCGGATGCAGCGGCGCTGACGCCATCGCGCGCCCGTGCGCCGTGATCCGGTCGGCGGCGTCGAGGGCGCCGAGCATGCGGAGAAGATCGACAGCTTGAGCGAAAGCTGCGTCGGGGGGCGCGTCGAGGAAAGGCAACCCGCTGGGGGCGGCGCCCCACTGCGCAAGCTCCAGCGCAAGCGGCGCAAGGTCGGCCTCGATGATCTCCGGTGGGTCGAAGGCGCGCAGCGCGCCTTCCTCTCCCTTGCTCCAGAGCCGATAGCAAACGCCGTCCTCAAGGCGTCCGGCGCGTCCCCGACGCTGCGCCGCCGCCGCCTTGGAGGCGCGCTCGGTGACAAGGCGGCTCATACCGGAGCTCGGGTCGAAGCGCGCCCGGCGGGATCGACCGGCGTCGATCACGATCCGCACGCCCTCGATCGTCAACGACGTTTCTGCGATCGCGGTGGCCAGCACGACTTTGCGGCGGCCCGGACTGGATGGGCGAAGCGCCTGTTGCTGCTTCGCAAAGGGTAGGCCGCCGTAAATCGGTAGAATGTCGACGCCGTCGCTCACTTGTCCGGCCAAGCGGCTTTCGACGGCGTGGATCTCGCGAGCGCCCGGAAGAAAGACCAACGCGTCGCCCGGTTCTTCTTCGAGCGCGCGTCGGACAAGCTCTGCGGCCGCGTCCTCCAGGCGGCGTCGCCGGTCAAGCTTCAGCGGCGCGTCGAGCCAACGGGTCTCGACCGGAAAGCTGCGGCCCTCGGACGTGATGATCGGAGCGCGCATCAGAGCCGCGACCGCCTCGCCGTCGAGGGTGGCCGACATGGCGACGAGCCGGATGTCCGGTCGCAGCGCCGATTGCGCCTCAAGGCAGAGCGCGAGGCCCAGATCCGCGTGGATTGACCGCTCGTGAAACTCGTCAAAGACGACGCAGCCCACGCCTTCGAGGCCAGGATCCGATTGCAGCCGGCGCGTGAGGACGCCTTCCGTGACGACCTCGATCCGCGTGCCGCGCGACACCTTCGTCTCGTGCCGGATGCGGTAGCCGACGGTCTGGCCGACTTTCTCGTCGAGCATCTCCGCCATGCGCTCTGCGGCGGCGCGGGCGGCGACCCGTCGAGGCTCCAACATGACGATCCGATCGCCGCCGAGCCAGTCGGCTTCGAGCAACGCCAACGGAACCCTGGTCGTCTTTCCCGCGCCGGGGGGCGCTTGCAGAACCAGATTGCCGCCGGCGCGCAAACGCTCGGCAAGATCGGGCAAGACAGCGTCAATAGGTAGATCTGGATGCGTCTTCACAGCGCATCAGGTACCGTGAGCGTTCGTAAGACGCCAGCCCGGATGGGCGCCGCGACCTCTGATCGCTTGCGCCGACACTGGGCGCGGCGGTAGGTATTGTTGCACCGCAGGATACGAAGAACGCACCCGGGAGGCCCGTCATGTCGCAGCCGAAACCCACAAAGGCCGATTGGCGCGCCCTGGCCGAGAAAGAGCGCAAGGGTAAATCGCCGGACGAACTGACTTGGGACACGCCCGAGGGCATCGCCGTAAAACCGCTCTACACGGCTGAGGATCTAGAGCAGCTTGAGCATATTGGAGGGCTGCCCGGCCTGCCGCCCTTCACCCGTGGTCCGCGCGCCACGATGTATGCCGGGCGCCCTTGGACCATCCGCCAATATGCGGGTTTTTCGACCGCAGAGGAAAGCAACGCCTTTTATCGTCAGGCGCTCGCGGGCGGGCAGCAGGGCGTCTCCGTCGCCTTCGATCTGGCCACGCACCGCGGCTACGACAGCGACCACCCCCGGGTGATCGGGGATGTCGGCAAGGCGGGCGTTGCGATCGACAGCGTCGAGGACATGAAGATCCTCTTCGACGGCATCCCGCTGAAGGACATCTCGGTCTCCATGACCATGAACGGCGCCGTAATCCCGATCCTGGCGAATTTCATCGTCGCCGGTCAGGAGCAAGGCTGCACGACCGCCGAGCTGTCCGGGACCATCCAGAACGACATCCTCAAGGAGTTCATGGTCCGCAACACCTACATCTATCCGCCCGAGCCCTCGATGCGGATCGTTGCGGACATCATCGAATACACCGCGCAGGAAATGCCGCGGTTCAACTCGATCTCGATTTCCGGCTATCACATGCAGGAGGCCGGGGCGACGCTGGTGCAGGAACTCGCCTTCACGCTGGCTGATGGACGGGAATATGTCCGTGCGGCGCTGTCGAAAGGCATGGATGTCGACCAGTTCGCCGGACGGCTCTCCTTCTTCTTCGCCATCGGCATGAATTTCTTCATGGAGGCCGCCAAGCTCCGCGCCGCGCGCCTGCTGTGGCACCGGATCATGACCGAGTTCGAGCCGAAGAAGCCAGGCTCGCTGATGCTGCGCACCCATTGCCAGACCTCCGGCGTCTCGCTGCAGGAGCAGGACCCCTACAACAACGTCGTCCGCACCGCTTACGAGGCGCTGGCGGCGGTGCTGGGCGGCACCCAGTCGCTGCACACGAACTCGTTCGACGAGGCGATCGCGCTGCCGACGGAGTTTTCCTCGCGCATCGCGCGGAACACCCAGCTCATCCTCCAGCACGAGACCGGCGTGACCAACGTCGTCGATCCGCTGGCGGGCTCCTATTACGTCGAGAGCCTCACGGCGTCGCTGGCCGAGGAAGCCTGGAAGCTGATCGAGGAAGTCGAAGACATGGGCGGCATGACCAAGGCGGTCGCCACCGGCATGCCGAAACTGCGCATCGAGGAGGCCGCCGCCCGCCGTCAGGCCCGGATCGACCGCGGCGAGGAGGTCATCGTCGGCGTCAACAAATACCGCCCGACCAAGGAAGACCCGGTCGATGTGCTCGACATCGACAACAAGGCCGTGCGCGACGGGCAGGTCGCGCGGCTGGAACAGATCCGCGCGTCCCGCGACGCGGCGGCGGTCGAGGCGGCGCTGTCGGCGCTGACCAAGGCGGCGCAGACGGGCGAGGGCAATCTGCTCGGGCTGGCGGTCGAGGCCGCGCGCGCCCGGGCCACAGTCGGGGAGATCTCGGACGCCATGGAGAAAGAATTCGACCGCCACCGGGCCGAGGTCCGCTCGATCTCGGGCGTCTATGGCTCGGCCTATGAGGGCGACGAGGGCTTCGAGGCGCTGCAGGCGGACATCGCCGCGTTCGAGGCGGCTGAAGGTCGCCGGCCACGGATGATGGTCGTGAAGATGGGGCAGGACGGGCATGACCGCGGCGCCAAGATCATCGCCACGGCCTTTGCCGATCTGGGCTTCGACGTCGATATCGGCCCACTGTTCCAAACGCCGGAGGAAGCCGCTCAGGACGCGATCGACAATGACGTGCACGTGGTCGGCATCAGCAGCCAGGCGGCGGGTCACAAGACGCTGGCGCCGGCGCTGATCCAGGCTTTGAAGGCGGCGGGCGCGGAGGACGTGCTGGTGGTCTGCGGCGGGGTGATCCCGAGCCAGGACTACGACTTCCTCAAGCAGAGCGGGGTCGCGGCGATCTTCGGTCCGGGCACCAACATCCCCGACGCCGCCCGCGAGGTGCTGAAGCTCATCCGCAATCGCGGCGCCCCGATGGCGGCGGAGTAGCGTTGAGCCGAAGTCAGCTCGAGCGTGTGGAGTCATGCGCCCGGCGAAAGTGAGAGTGTTGGCGACACGCGGTTGAAGCTGCGAATGATGGCTTTCCCCAAATCTCTTGAATTGTCGCCGCGGGTTGATCGGCTCACTGTGTTCCCATGACCGTGTCGACCCGCATCGCCGACCCCGCTGACGCCGAGCCGCTGCTCCGCGCGTATTGGGCCTATATCGCCGAGCTCTACCCGCCGGACATTTGCTACAACTACGATCTCGACGAACTTCGCGGCGAAGGCGTCGCCTTCTTCGTGGCGGAACAGGACGGCGAGCCGCTGGGTTGCGTCGCCTTTGTCGACAAGGGGAACGGCGAGGGCGAGCTGAAGTCGATGTACGTGGCGGAGAGCGCGCGCGGCCTCGGGGTCGCTGATGCGCTGGTCGCGGCGGTGGAGGCTGAGGCCGAACAGCGCGGCTGCGCTCTCATTCTGCTCGAGACGGGCGATGTTCTGACCGCCGCCCAACGTCTCTACGCCCGCCACGGGTTCTCCCGCCGCGGGCCGTTTGGCTGCTACCCGGACAACGCGCGCCTCGTCTTCATGGAGAAGCGCCTGGCGCGCGCCGCCGGTTAGCGGGTCATCCGCCTACTGAATGAACGCGCCCGCATGGGCCATCATCACCTCGGTGGTGTGCGGCTCGACCGTGTAGGCGGTGAAGGTCAGCGCCAGGATTGCAGCGGCGGTGCCAAGGAATACGAACTTCATTGTGGAACTCCCATTCATCCGCGGCCCCAGACAGCGGGGCCGTCCATGCGGATGAGATTGGGTGTGCGACATCCGGTCGCAAATCACGGGGGATCACTCTAGGGTCAGCTCGGGCGTGATCGGTTCCGACAGGACCGTCATCAACGCGTGAGAGACGTGGGCGATTTCGCCGTCTAAGGTGCAGAAATCAAACGCGTATGCGCGACAAGACTTAGGGTGTGGGAGACGCAGGGATGCCGGACAATCCAATTGAAAGCGGCGCGCAGGAGAAGTCCGACGCGGAACTGTTCCGCCAGCGCGCCCTCGATTACCACGAGCATCCCCGCCCCGGTAAGCTTGAGATCCGCGCCACCAAGGCGCTCTCGAACCAACGTGACCTCGCGCTCGCCTACAGCCCAGGCGTCGCCGAGGCGTGCCTCGAGATCAAAGACAATCCCGCCCTCGCGGCGCGCTACACCGCCAAAGCCAATCTTGTCGCGGTGATCTCCAACGGCTCGGCGGCGCTGGGTCTGGGCAACATCGGGGGGCTCGCCTCGAAACCGATCATGGAGGGCAAGGCGGTCCTCTTTAAGAAGTTCGCCAATATCGACTGTTTCGACATCGAGGTGGATGAGAGCGATCCGGCGCGGCTGGCCGAGATCGTCCGCGCGCTCGAGCCGACATTCGGCGCGGTGAACCTGGAGGACATCAAGGCGCCGGACTGTTTCGAGGTCGAACAGCTCTGCCAGAAGACAATGAAGATCCCCGTCTTCCATGACGATCAGCACGGGACGGCGATCGTGGTGGCCGCAGCAGCGAAGAACGCGCTGCACGTCGCAGGCAAAAGTTTCGAGGACATCAAGGTCGTCTCGACCGGCGGCGGGGCGGCGGGCATTGCGTGCCTGAACATGCTGCTCAAGCTTGGGGTCAAGCGCGAGAATGTCTGGCTCTGCGATATCGCTGGGCTGGTCTATCAAGGCCGCCAGGACGAGATGACGCCGCAAAAGGCCGAGTACGCGCAGGCGACGGATCTGCGGACGCTGGATCAGGTGATCGACGGCGCGGATCTGTTCCTGGGTCTCTCGGGCGCGGGCGTGCTCAAGGTCGACATGCTCAAGCGGATGGCCGAGAACCCGGTGGTTCTGGCGCTCGCCAACCCGAACCCGGAGATCTCGCCGGAAGAGGCGGCGGCTGCGCGCCCCGATGCGATCATCGCCACCGGCCGTTCGGACTATCCCAACCAGGTCAACAACGTGCTGTGCTTCCCGTTCATCTTTCGGGGCGCTCTGGATGTCGGGGCCACGCAGATCAACGACGCCATGCAGATCGCCTGTGTCGAGGCGCTGGCGGAGCTCGCGCGTGAGCCGGTCTCGGCGGAGGCGGCGCGGGCCTATTCGGGCGAACGGTTGGTCTTTGGCAGGGACTATCTGATCCCCAAGCCGTTCGATCCGCGTCTGCTGTCGCAGGTATCCTGCGCCGTGGCGAACGCCGCGATGAAAAGCGGGGTCGCCGCGCGCCCGCTCGACGACGTCGCCGCTTACCGCGATCGTTTGAACCGCTTCGTCTACCGCTCGGGCTTCTTGATGAAGCCGATCTTCGAACAGGCGCGTCAGTCGACCCGCCGCATCGTCTTTGCCGAGGGAGAAGACAGTCGTGTGCTGCAGGCGGCCAATGCGATCCTTGAAGAAGGCGCCGATGCGCCGGTTCTAATCGGTCGTCCGCGCGTGATCGAGCGGCGTTGCCAACAGCTTGGGCTGAAGATCCGACCGGAGACGGATTTCGAGGTCTGCAACCCCGAAGACGATCCGCGCTACCCCGATTACTGGAAGACCTATCACGAGCTTTTGGCGCGCGATGGCGTCAGCCCGGATCTCGCCCGCGCGATCATCCGGACCAACTCGACCGCGATCGCGGCGGTGATGGTTCACCGCAAGGAAGCGGACGCGATGATCTGCGGCGCCTTTGGGCAGTACGGTTGGCATCTGCGCTACATCGAAGCCGTTCTGGGAGAGGCTGGTCTGCGCCGCGCGGTGGGCGCATTGTCGATACTCATCCTCGATGAGGGGCCGATCTTCATCGCGGACAGTCACGTGCACCACGATCCGTCAGCGGATCAGATCGTCGAGATCTCAAAGGCGGCCGCAGCCAATATACGCGGGTTTGGCATCGAGCCGAAGGCGGCGCTGATCAGTCACTCGAACTTCGGCGAGCTGCAGACGCCGGCGGCGCTGAAGATGCGTTTGGCGGCGAAGCTGCTTGAGACCAGCGGGGCCGACTTTGAGTTTGACGGCGAAATGCATGTCGATGCGGCAGTGGCCCCTGACGTTCGTGCGCGCCTGTTCCCCGAGTCGCGGCTGCACGGTCCGGCGAATCTGCTGATCATGCCGTCGGCGGACGCCGCCAGCGCGACAAAGAACGCGCTCAAAACCCTCGCCGGCGGCTTGCAGGTCGGCCCGATCCTGATGGGGTTTGAAGATTGCGCCTACATTGTAACGCCCTCGGTGACGGCGCGGGGACTTTTGAACGTCGCGGCGCTTGCGGGGATCGAGCGGTCCGCCTGAGCCGCGCGCCCATCTCGTTTGAGCCTAAACAAATTTGCGGTATATTGGGTTCGTCTATTGTGAGAACGTTTGGGGCCGCCCTGAATGTCAAACCTCTCTGGGCCGATACCTGTTCGTGCGAATGTGTTGATCGTTGCGGTCGTGATCGCGGCGAACGTACTGCAGTTTCTCATCTTGCCGCTATATCTGCTCCCGCTTGATCCGGGCTGGGGACTGTTGCTGGCGCTGATCGTTCTGACCACGACCACTTTCTGGTCGCTGATCCACGAGGCGATCCATGGTCATCTTCTGCCGAATAAGCGTTGGAGCGACCGAGTCGGTCGGTTCCTGTGCATTCTGTTTGGCTCGCCGTTCCAGCTCCTGCGGTTGGGTCACCTCATGCATCACCGGTTCAACCGGACGCCGCTCAACTGTGCGGACGTACATAAGGTCCTGCCAAAGCCGAGCCTGCGCGAACGCGTCTGGTACTTTTTCAACCTCTTGGGCGGGCTCTACTTCTTTGAGCTGATGGCCAGCGCATTCGCGCAACTGCCCAAACGCTATTACCGCTGGCTCGTGTTCCTGACCTTTGGTGACGAAGCGCCGGATGGGCGAACGATGATGCGCGCCGCCGAGCGCCAGCTCAACCAGGAGCCCGGCCGCACGATCATGCGGATCGACGGCCTGTTGGTTTTGGTATTGTTCGGGTCGAGCTTCTGGCTCTATGGCCAGCACTGGTGGATGCTGGCGTTGGCGTTATGGGGCCGCGGTTTCATGATCTCGTTCTTCGACAACGCCTATCACTATGGCAACACGCTCGAGGACGTTAAGGCGGGCTACAATCTGCGCCTCCCGCGTCTGATCGAGCGGGCCTTTCTGAATTTCAACATGCATGAGGTTCATCACCGCGATCCAAACCTGCCCTGGTCCGGCTTGCCGGCGCGGTTCGAGAAGGATGGCGACCGCTACCATATCGGCTATCTCGACGCAGCCGTGCGCCAGCTTGGCGGGCCGATCCCTGAACCGGAGGCCGCTGCGGGCGACCACGACGTTCGGCGGTATCCGAGCCCCGCTGCAGACGCCGCGACCTACCTGTGAACTGAAAAGGGCGACCCGGTTTCCCGGATCGCCCCGTTTCTAGGGACAGCCGATCTGGCGGCTACTCCTTCCGCTCGGAGAGCTGAACGATGTCGTTCAGCAGGCCGCGCGGGCCGTTGTGCACGACCAGGCTCTCGACGTTGCCGGAGATCGTCTCCAGCGCCTCGAGCTCCTTCAGGCGCAGCATCGTCGGGTTCTCGTCCATCACCTTGGCGGTGTTCAGAAGAGACCGCGTCGCCGCTGTCTCCTCGCGCCGGCGGATGACATTGGCCTGAGCCTCCTTCTCCGCCGCCACCACCTGGTTCAGGATCTCCCGCATCTCGCCCGGCAGGACCACGTCCTTCAACGCGATCTCACCGACCTGCAGGCCGATCTCCGCCATGTCCGCGCGCACCCGCTCGGCCGCCTCGGCGTCGACGGAGACCTTCTTCTCGAGGATCTCGTCGAGCGTCATCGCGCCCAGCGTCTTGCGGAACGCATACTGCACCGCACGGTACAGCGCGTCGGCGAAGTCGGTCACCTCCGTCACCGCCGTCACCGGATCCGCCACGCGGTACTCGGCCGCGAGGTTGACCCGGATCGACACGCGGTCGCGGGTCAGGATCTCCTGACCGGTCACGTCCAGCGAACGCCGACGAAGATCGACGATCTTCACCTCGACCTTGCGGCCCACGTTCCAGAACATGTGCGCGCCGGCCGGCAGCGTGCGCTGGTAGGCGCCGTCGACGAACAGAAGACCTGCCTGCTCCGCCTGCACGTGGAAGCGGATCACCTTGTCCATCTGGCCAAAGCGCTCGAGACGCCGCTGCAGCGTCGGGGCGACCTCAAGGGCCTCGCCGACGTTGACGCGCTCGATCTTCCACGGACCCGCGTCGGTCCAGAACACGGAACGACCCTCCGGCTTGAGGATGCCGAACAGTCGGCCCTCACGCTCGACCAGGCCGATCTCTTCGACGCCGGTCTCTGCGATCGTCAGGTGGCGCTCGGCCAGATCCGGCCGCTCGCGCAGCAACGCCCGCTCGTACGCAGAAACGAACTCCGGCCGATTGAGATCGTGTATCTCAAACGTGATCCGGCCCCGCGGGTCGGCGAAAGAGTGTTCGCCGGGACCCAGGATGCTCATGAAGCGACCCTGCTTCAGCGCGAGGGCGCGCTGGTTCTCGGTCAATGTGATGCGGCGAACGCCGAAGACGGCGTCCCAAAATCGTGTCTGTGTCATCGCTTCATCCATTCAGTTCGTCTTGCGTGTTCGCTCAAGGCGCGTTTGGCATGACTGAGGTTGTCTCCATCTGGTTGCGTCGGGTCGGAGTTGGGCGGCGCCCGCGTCCGGATCTCGCCGTTTGGACCGGCGATCTTTGAAACTTCATTCGAAGAGCTCCGAGGTTCGGCTTTGACGCCCTGAGAGCGGGCGCCGAAGAGCGGGCGTCGGGGACCCTCGGCGGGATCTCGGCGCGAGCGCCTCAACCTGACCGATGGTCGCCTTCGTCATCATCCAACGCACGAGGCGCGCAGCGCGCGGCCTCGCCGTCCTCGGCCTTGGCGCGTCACCCGCTGGTTTTCACCTTTGGGATAGGCGCCGCGGCGTTGTTCAGCGAGACCTCGCCGAACCTCGGAAACCCATTTTCTTCGACCAGCGTGAAAGGCTGGGGGGCGTTTGAATGCCCTGGCTGGATAGGAAGGACTCGAACCTTCGCCTCACAGATTAGCAATCTGTTGCTCTACCACTGAGCTACGATCCATGGAGCAGATAACGGGAGTCGAACCCGCGTCCGTCAGATCCTGAACCTGATGCTCTAACCTCTGAGCTATATCCGCATCCCGTTCCACCACTTCGACCTTCGTACACGGGGACGCACAGCGACCCGCGCCGGGGCGGTTTGGACCCGCGCCCGCCGAGGCTCGAAGAAGTCTTCGGCTCGGGAGAGGCAGAGATAGGAAGAGACTTGCAAAAGCGAACCTGCGGAATCCCGCAGGTTGCGCAGGTTCAGACCTCAGTCGCGCAGCAAGGCCACCGCTGTGCCGAAATCAGTGTCGCCCCAGATGCGCACCGGCAGCGGCGCGCCTTCCTTGTTCATCCGAAACCGGATCTTGAACGGATAGGTTCGACGTTCTGGCGTCATGTGCTTCTTCTTGAACCCGCCGATCCGGAAGTAGGTTCCGGCGCACTCGACATAGCGTGCGCCGTCTTCCTCGTACTCTTCGAGCAACCCATCGAAGCGAACGTCAAAGCGCTTGCGGCCGTCGAAGACCGTGATGGTCCGGTTGCAAACCGCAGCGGCGGATTTCACCGGCAGGTAAGCGGCGACGATCGCAGACATCGGATCCAGCGCGCCATGTTGTTCGGTGGGGTCGATCTCATATGACTTTTTTCGGAAAGGCGGCTCGGCCTCAACGCTCTCCGGCGCGTCGCCGTCATAGGCGATCCGCAGCGTCATGTCCTTCTTCTTGACCTTGAAGTACGCTTCAAAGACTTGCGGAGCCATGCCGTCGACGGCGTCTGCCTCTGTCGGCATCAACAAGCCGCCGCCGCTCGATTCGACTTTGGAGCCGAAGAAAAGCGCTGCGATCCCGGTCGTCTTGCCGGAGCTTTCGGCGCTGTAGAACCCGTCTTCGATCCGCGCGTTGAGCTTGGCTTTCGCGATCGGCAGGCCGGCGATGTAAAAGTCATAGGTGAGGCGCAACTCGCGAGGTTTCTTGACGTCGGCCTGCGTGCCTGTCGCAGAGACGCCCGCCGCAAGCACCAGCGCGGCTGCAATCTTCAACCAGGATCTCCGATGGGTCTTCTGGTCCAAAAAAGTATTGCGCATCCCGCAACCTCGCTCCGATATGCTGGTCCCCGGTAAATCAACAATTTGGGCCAAACCATGGGTGAAACGCAAGGTGCTGAGTATCAACAGCCGTTTCAGGACCTTTCAGCTTGGGCCAACGCGTTGCGAAAAGGCGACCGCAGAGCCCTTTCTCGGGCCATTACACTCATTGAGTCGACGAATCCGTCGCACCGGGAGCGCGCTCGGAGACTGCTGGAAAGACTGTACCCTCACGCTGGCGGCGCCGTTCGGCTGGGTCTGACCGGGACGCCCGGCGTCGGGAAGTCGACCTTCATCGAGAGTTTCGGGCGGTTGCTGATCGAGAAAGGCGAGCGCGTCGCGGTGCTGGCGGTCGACCCAAGCTCGGCGCGAACCGGCGGATCGATCCTGGGCGACAAGACGCGGATGGAGCGGCTCTCCCGGGACGCGAACGCGTTCATCCGCCCGTCTCCGTCTCAGAGCGCGCTTGGCGGCGTCGCGCGGCGAACGCGCGAGGCCATCCTTCTGTGCGAGGCGGCTGGGTACGGCGTCGTCATTGTCGAGACAGTCGGGGTCGGTCAATCGGAGACCATGGTCGCGGATATGACAGACGTCTTCCTGCTCTTGATCGCGCCGGCGGGCGGCGACGAGTTGCAGGGGGTCAAGCGAGGCGTGATGGAGATGGCTGATCTTATCGTCGTCAACAAGGCGGACGGCGAGCTTGCGGGCCCGGCGCAGGCGACAGCGTCAGACTACGCGAACGCGCTGCGTCTGTTTCGGAAGCGGCCAGGCGACCCGGACGACGTCCCGGCCGTTCTTCCTGCCTCGGCCGTCACGGGATCAGGGCTCGAAGACGTCCTTCAACGTATCGCCAAGCTTGACTCCTGGCGACGTGCGGAGGGGTGGCGCGATGGTCGTCGCGCCGAGCAAGACGTTCGCTGGATGCGTTATGAGATCGAGCGGGGATTGTCGGCGTCCTTCGACGCGTCGCCCGCGGTCGTGAGCGCGTTGCCCGATCTGCAACGGCGGGTGAAGGCAGGCGAACTTTCGCCGGAGGCCGCCGCCGACGCGGTTTTGGCGCTTTTCCTTGAACAGAAATCTTGACCTGACGCTCAGAGACGAGTAGCTACCCGATCTCACGCCGCTCCTGGCCTCGCCGGAGCGGTTCTTGGTTTTTGACGAGTAGATCCGCGACGCTGACGTCTCCGAACGTCAAAGCGCGGGCGGTGAAGACCGCAAGGGTCTATATCCGAGAGGGAAAGACGATGTCCCGTCGCTGCGAGCTGACTGGTAAAGGCGTTCAAACCGGCAACAATGTGAGCCACGCGAACAACAGAACGCGTCGGCGCTGGTTGCCCAATCTCAATCAGGTGACGCTTCACAGCGACGCGCTAGGCCGTAGCTTCCGGTTCCGGATCTCCTCGCACGCCCTGCGCTCCGTCGATCACCGGGGCGGTCTTGACGCTTTCCTGAAGAAGGCTCGCGACGAAGAACTGTCGCCTCGGGCGCTGAAGGTGAAGCGCGATCTCGAGAAAGCGGCCGCGCCAGCGAGCTAGATCTCGGATCCTTCTAGGTCTCTTAACACCTCATCGACCCAGGCCGGGACGATCACACTCGCCTGGCCTTGGCGCGACTCGTCGAAGTCGTTCGACGTTTTTTCAAGGTTCAGCTCGAGCGTCGCTACTCCTGCGCGACCGGCGTCCTGCACAAACGCTGCGGCTGGGTAGACGTTTCCGCTGGTGCCGATTGACACAAACAGGTCGGCGTCTCGGATCTCGTTCCAGATCCGCGGCATCTCAAGCGGCATTTCCCCGAACCACACCACCGATGGCCGCATCCCGCCGATCTCGCGGCATTGCAGGCATGGGCGTTCGGGCGACAGGTCTTCGCGCATCTCAAAGCTGCCCCCGCATTCGGTGCAATGGGCTCTCAGCAACTCGCCATGCATATGGATGAGGTTTTCTGATCCCGCCTGCTCGTGCAGATCGTCGATGTTCTGAGTGACGATCAGAACCTGCGCAGGCAGCGCCGTCTCAAGACGCGCCAGCGCGTGATGCGCGGCGTTTGGCCGTGCCTCCAACAATCCACGCCGGCGCGCGTTGTAGAAGTCGTGCACGAGCTCGGGATTGCGGGCGAACCCCTCGGGCGTTGCGACGTCTTCAAGGTCGTATTGGGTCCAGAGTCCGTCTTCATCCCGGAAGGTTCCAAGTCCCGACTCCGCCGAAATCCCGGCGCCCGTTAATATGACGATCCGCGCCAATGAGACCCCCTGTCGCTCAAAGTCAGTCAGCTGTGTCGTGTCGACCGTAACGATCGGTCGGCTTCGCCCCAAGGTGAAAAAAGTGGGCGATTATATACCTTGCAAACCTAGACCTGAGGTACCAGATCTAGTCTGCAGGCTGGTGGACACGGGAATCTAGGACTCCCGCGTGTTCTTCTTCTGTGCTATCAAGATGTCGGTGCTGAGGTGTGCAACCACCTCAGCACCTAGATGAACCAGCCGGTTGGGGCTGGAGCGGAACCGCGTCACGACACTGATTCAAAGCGCGATTCACGTCAAGCCCCAACCACAACATGTTGGAAAAGGAGGCTTGAGCATGCCATTTGTAAACTCCTCCGCAATCGGACGGATCGAATGGGACGCGGGAACGCTGTCCATCTGGTTCCATGAGAGCGGACGGTACGACTATCACGGAGTGCCGGAGCACGTTTACCTCGCGTTCTTGCGGGCGCCCTCAAAGGGAACGTTCTTCAGCGACCATATCCGAGACCGCTACTAGTCTCGGTTGATCGTCACGGTGCAGGGGCCGTCTGCCGCGACCTCGGCTCTCTCGCCGATCCCGCGCCGGATCGCCTCAACACCAGGGCGTCGCTGAAGCTCCCACTGCAAAAAACACGTCGGCACTAGTTGCGCGACGGCGCGCCAGACCCATGCCTGCGCGCGGTAGGTCCATTCCGTCATTCGGTCCTCCATAAATGCGAAGCCCGGCTCATTGGCCGGGCTTCTGGTCGTCGTCCTTGGTTTTGTCCTTGTCGGGTGGTTTGGCTTGGCCGATCTGCCTCAGCGCGTCCTTAAAACGCTCCTCGTCTTGACTGGCCTCCAGCTCGTGGGCGGCTTCTTTGAAGCGATCCCGTTGACTCTTTTTCAATTTATCCGCAGACATCAAATCCTGCCATGAATGGAAAGCCCTATCACTATATAGCGTACATCGATGAGGCTGGCGACGACGGCCTTAAGCGCATTCGGCCGATCGACGAGAATGGTTCGAGCGAGTGGCTCATGATCTCAGGCGTAGTCGTGAAGGCTTCGCGCGAAGACGAGGTCAAGCACTGGGTTCAAAGCATTAAAGACGGGCTTTGGCGACACCAAGCACGCACCCTGCATTTTTCAAACCTCTCGGAAAACAAGAAAGTATTTGTATGTGAGCGCCTAGCAGAGCTTAGCGCAAGATATTTTGTAGTCTGCTCGAATAAGAAGAATATGCGCGGCTACCGAAATCCTCTCGCCGAAAATATCCCATCTCGAAATTGGTTTTATTGCTGGATGACAAGGGTACTTTTGGAACGGGTCACGGACTTTGTCTATTGGCATTCGAAAAAAGAGTTCGGAACGCCGAAAAAGGTTCGCATTGAGTACAGTAACCGCGGCGGACTTTCTTACCCACAGATGAATGCATACTATCGCTGGATCAGCTATCAGGGCGAAAATACCTTTCTGAAGTTTGGCAAAATACACTGGGAGGTCATTGACTACGATCTACTTAAGGTTTTTCCACATTACGAACGCGCTGGTCTGCAACTCGCGGATGTCGTTGCAAGTTCGTTTTTTAAAGGATCCGACGTGCACAACACCGGCGCTTGTGATCCGCGCTTCGCGAAGCTCTTGCGCCCACGAATGGCAAAGTATCGAGACGACCCTGCAAACACCGCTGCCGGCTACGGTGTGAAGCTGCTACCCTCGCTGAAAGGGGCCAAGCTACTGCCCGAGCAATCCGAGGTCTTCCGATACTACGGATACCCCAGGCAATAGTGGGCCCCGGACTCGTCTAATCCAAGGGCTTCTAGGCCAGCTTCCTAGAGCGCCAACCGTCCCTATGGACGCCCTCAGTCACTTTCGCTGCCGACCCGAGCGACCCGGCGGCCCACCAATTGGAACATACTACATGTGGGTAAATCGTTCAACGATTCCAACAAGATGTGGATATTTTTGCTATCCCTTTGATCCGACTCAACTATTCGACGTTAGCCCGCCGATAGGTCAGTCGCTTCCCAACTGCGGCCGCCAATGCAACTCGTGTTCTTGTGGCGTCGCCTACACCGTTGGCCACCCGATTATTGTAGCGAAACTCAAACTCAGCGACGTACCGATGCAGGTGCTTCTTGGCGCAGTGCTGATAGACACCCTTCATGCCGCGCTTGAAGATCGAGAAGTAGCCCTCGACGGTGATTGTGTGGACCTCGCCACGACCGTACTCGCCATCATTATGCTTCACCGACTGGAGCTGCAGGAAGTGGTCGCGCAAGCGGCGGTAACAGCCAGCCTCATCGGTGTAGACGCGTGCTTCCTCAGAGATGTTCTCTTTCAAGATCGGCAGTAACTCACGGCTAGCGAGGCGATCAACGACCATCGTTTTCGCTTTGCCCGTGCGGCGGTCCACAAGCGCTAGAACCTTGTGCTTATGCTGGTAGCCGCGCTCAACCGGGCGGGTCTTGTCGTGGCCGATGAACGTTTCATCCACCTCGACCTGACCGCCCATCGGGCCGAAAGGGCCAAGGTCTCCCGAACGCATCGCCTCCCGGATACGGTGTGCCATGAACCATGCGGTCTTGTAGGTGACCTCCAGAACGCGGTGAAGCTGGTGCGCGCTGATGCCCTTCTTGCTGGCGCACATCAGGTACACCGCCTGCAGCCACTTGTGCAGCTCGACCTTGGACGCCTCAAAGACAGTGCCGACACGCACCGTGAACTGCTTTTTGCACTGACCGCACTTGTGCAGGCCCTGACGGACCCGCTTCTCCGGGTTCGCCTTGATCTTGGAAATGCGCTCGTACCCGCCGCAATGGGGGCAAACCGGGCCGTCCGGCCATAGGATGTTCTCCAGGTACTCGAAGGCCGCAGCCTCGTCGTGGAAGTAAGCTTTTGAAAGAATGGACATTTCAGAAAACCCCAGTGCTCTCAGTAAGCTAGATATGGCATCACATTAGCGGGTTTGCAAGGTATATAATCGCCAAAAAGTGAGAGAACATTAAGAAAACATCTTGTTTTGTTCTCATCGTTAATGTAGGAACAAAACATCAACAACGCGGGCGACAGTCCCCGCCGAGGCAGGAGAAAGCCAATGTATGTGAGCATGCCGACCACCGCCCCAGCTGTCCGTTCCCTCGTTGTCGTCGAAGATGCGACCGTGGCTGAAAAGGGCTTTCGCGCCCTGTTTGGCGACGATGGCGGCGTGGCCCTGACGACCCAGGAAGATCTGTCGGCGGACTGGCCGGATTACGTGGTCGCTCGCGCTCGTACGTCGGGTGCTCTGATCGCCGAAGCGCCTTCGGACGCCGAAGGGTTCACGGAGTTGGCTGAAGGGCGTCTCTTTGGGCGCTCGGCGGTCGCGGGTTTGGTCTCCGGCGCTCTTGTTTTCCTAACGGGCGACGCCGCTGCCGCGCCTCTGTCGGCCCCGGCGCGCAACGTTGTGGAGATGCCCCTCGCAGCTTGAACAAGCCGCCTCTACGCTCTGCAACATGCGAGTTCAGGATGAAGGGGGGAGGAAGCCGCTCGGTTGAGCGGCCTCTTTAACTTTTGGGGCGCGGCGATAGGTGCGGCGATCTGACGTTGACGGTGTCCGGAAGCGCACCCATAACCCGAACATGACAGATCTCTCTCACATTCGAAACTTCTCGATCGTCGCGCATATCGACCACGGAAAGTCGACGCTGGCCGACCGGCTGATCCAGACGACCGGCGCGCTCTCAGACCGCGAGATGAAAGCGCAGGTGCTCGACTCGATGGATCTCGAGAGAGAGCGTGGCATCACGATCAAGGCGCAGACGGTTCGTCTGCGCTACAAAGCCAAGAACGGCGAAGATTACATTCTCAACCTGATCGACACCCCAGGGCATGTGGACTTCGCCTACGAGGTTTCCCGATCGATGTTGGCGGTCGAAGGATCGCTGTTGGTCGTGGACGCCAGCCAAGGCGTCGAGGCGCAGACGCTTGCAAATGTCTACCAGGCGATTGACGCGGACCACGAGATTGTGTCGGTCCTTAATAAAATCGATCTCCCCGCGGCGGAGCCGGAGAGGGTGTCTGAGCAGATCGAAGACGTGATCGGGATCGACGCCAGCGACGCTGTGCATATTTCTGCGAAGACGGGTCTTGGTATCGAAGATGTGCTCGAAGCGATCGTCGAGCGTCTACCAGCGCCCAGCGGCGATCGCGATGCGCCTCTGAAAGCGTTGCTGGTGGATAGCTGGTACGACGCGTATCTCGGAGTGGTCGTTCTTGTCCGCGTCGTCGACGGTGTTCTGAAACAGGGCCAGAAGAACCGGATGATGTCGAAGAACGATTACTATCCTATCGACCGCGTCGGCGTCTGCATCCCGAAAATGATGACCATCGACGAGTTGGGACCAGGTGAACTCGGGTTCATCACCGCCTCGATCAAACAGGTTTCGGATACACGGGTTGGCGACACGATCACCGAAGAGCGCCGCCAAACCGAGGAGCCGCTGCCGGGCTTCAAGCCGGCGCAGCCGGTGGTGTTCTGTGGGATCTTCCCAGTCGATAGCGCCGAATTCGAGAACTTGCGCGACGCGATGGAGAAGCTTGCCCTCAATGACGCGTCCTTCAGCCACGAGATGGAGACTTCTGCGGCGCTCGGGTTTGGCTTCCGTTGTGGTTTCCTGGGTCTGTTGCACCTTGAGATCATCCGCGAGCGGCTTGAGCGCGAATACAACATCGATTTGATCACGACAGCGCCGTCGGTGGTTTATCACGTCTACACGACGGATGGCGGGATGATCGAGATGCACAATCCGGCCGACATGCCCGACCCAGTAAAGATCGACCATATCGAGGAGCCCTGGATCCAGGCGAACATCCTCGTTCCCGACGACTACTTGGGGGACGTCCTGAAGCTCTGTCAGGAGCGGCGCGGGGTGCAACAGGATCTCACCTACGCGGGCTCGCGTGCGATGGCGAATTATAAGCTTCCGCTGAACGAAGTGGTGTTCGACTTCTACGATCGCCTGAAGTCGATCACCAAGGGCTATGCGAGCTTCGACTACCAGATCGACGGTTACGAGATGGGCGACCTGGTGCGGATGTCGATCCTCGTGAACGACGAGCCGGTCGACGCGTTGTCCACGATCGTCCACCGCAGCCAGGCGGAACGCCGTGGCCGCGCCATGTGCGAAAAGCTCAAAGAACTGATCCCGATGCACATGTTCAAAGTGCCGATCCAGGCGGCGATCGGTGGTCGCATCATTGCGCGCGAAACCGTCCGCGCGCTGCGTAAGGACGTCACTGCGAAGTGTTATGGCGGCGACGTGACGCGCAAGCGCAAACTGCTGGAGAAACAGCAGGCCGGTAAAAAGAAGATGCGGCAGTTCGGCAAGGTCGAGATCCCGCAGGAGGCCTTCATCAACGCGCTGAAGATGGACAACTAGGCGCGATCGCTTCAGTCTTGCGCCAGGAAAGTCCATCGACGTTGAGATGACTTGCTATGGCGCGAAGCTGGCTGCTGCTGATTGTTCTAACGCTCCCCTTGGCTGCTCCGGTTGCGAGCGCCGAGACAGAGCCGGCGAAGCGGCTCTTTGGCGCCGTCGCTGATCCGAGCCCGCAGGCACCGGAGGTCTTCGGCGGATACTCTAAGGGGTGTCTGGCGGGCGCGATGCGTCTGGCGCCGACCGGCGAGGGGTGGCAGGCGATGCGGCTCTCCAGGAACCGCAACTTCGGCCATCCGAGCATGATCGCGTTCATCGAGCGGCTCTCCACCGCCGCGCAAGCGATTGGGTGGCCCGGCGTTCTGGTCGGCGACATCGCACAGCCGCGCGGCGGGCCGATGCTGACGGGTCATCGATCCCATCAAACGGGCATCGACGCGGACTTTTGGATGCGTCCGGCGCCCGACCGCGAACTCACACGGCAGGAGCGCGAGAAACTCTCCTCGTTCAACGTCGTCGCGCCAGACCGCAAGTCGCTCAGCCAGGCGTGGACGCCCGAACATTACGACGTGATCCGCGCCGCCGCCGAGGATCTGGGCGTCGCCCGGATTTTTGTGAACGCCGCGATCAAGCAGGGATTGTGCGAACAGGCGCGCGACCGCGGCGATGATCGCGGCTGGCTGCGGAAGGTGCGGCCGTGGTGGGGGCACGACCATCACTTTCATGTCCGGCTTCATTGCCCGCCGGGATCGCCGGGCTGTCAGGCGCAGGATCCGCCGCCGCCCGGGGATGGGTGCGATGCGACGTTGGCGTGGTGGTTCTCCGATGAAGCGCTCAATCCCAAGCCTAAGCCTGGGCCCAAGAAGGTCCGGAAGGCGGTCACGCTTGCGGATCTCCCGGAAGCCTGCCGGAGCTTGGTGACGCGGTGACGCATCATAAACGCGTTCTGGCGCGGAGTTTGGTTGTCGCGGCGCTTCTCGGGCATGCGCTCTGGGCAGCAGCGGCGCCGATCGAGATCGAAGCCGAACAGTTCGAGATGCCTGACGACGCCCTCGCGGGAAGCCGCGCGCGTTTTGTGTCAGCGTTGCGTTTGTCCTCGCCCCATCATGGCTTTGGCGGACTTTCCGGCATGATGATCGAAGACGACCGCCTGACCGCCGTCGTCGATCAAGGTCGCTTCGTCTCGATGCAGCTGGTGCGAGACAGCGAAGGGCGGTTGATCGACGTGAAGGGTGGCGAGATCCGGCCGATGCTTGGGCCGGATGGTCTTGCTCTCGACAAAGACGGCGGCGACGCCGAGGGGGTGCAGGCGACGCCCGATGGCGTCTTGGTCTCGTTTGAACAGACACATCGTCTGGGTTTGTTCAAAACGCTCCAGTCCGCAGAACGCCGTTTTACCCCTCAACCGCCAAATCGGCTTGTCAGCGGCAATCGGAGCTTTGAAGGTCTGGCGAGAGCTCCGGATGGCGCGCTTGTCGTGGTTGCTGAACGTGCGACAGGCCCGCGTGCGATGCTCGGTCGGCGCAATCTGGGGTACCGTCTGGCTCGTGGGCGCTGGTCGAAGTTTACGTTCGAGCGCTCAGAGGGGTTCTCCCCGACCGGGTTGGATTTTGGTCCTGACGGCGCCCTCTATCTGCTCGAGCGCCGCTTTACGTTGTTGGGCGGCGTCTGGATGCGGCTCCGTCGCTTTGCGGAGCCCTCGTTCGACATGGACGACCTTGGCGCCGGTGAGACGCTGGCGATCCTTGGGCCCGACAGTGGAATTGACAACATGGAAGGCGTTGTCGTCGAACGCGGCGCGGACGGAGCCGTCATTGTGACGGTTTTGTCGGACGACAACTTCAATAGCTTCCAGTCCACCGTGTTGCTGCAACTCGAGGTGGATGCGGCGCGCTAGTCAGCTGAGACCATAGTGCTGTCTGATCAGTCCCCAGGCGTCATCGGCCGTCTCGACAAACGTGAACAGCTTGAGGTCCTCCGCCGAGATCGTCCCCGCATCTTTCAGCGCCTCGAAATCGATGATCTTGCGCCAGAAGGCTTCGGCGAACAGAACGATTGGCACCGGGTCCATCCGCTGGGTCTGGATCAGCGTCAGCACCTCGAACAACTCGTCGAGCGTGCCAAAGCCGCCGGGGAAGATTGCGATCGCTTTGGCGCGCATCAGAAAGTGCATCTTGCGGATCGCGAAATAGTGGAAGTTGAAACACAGATCCGGCGTGACATAGGCGTTCGGCGCCTGCTCGTGTGGGAGGAAGATATTGAAGCCGATCGAGGCGGCCCCAACTTCCTGGGCACCAAGGTTCCCAGCCTCCATGATGCCGGGTCCGCCGCCCGTCGCCACAACAAACTCATGGCCATAGTGCTTGAGCGACTCTTTCGAACAAAGCTGCGCGAAAAGCCGAGCCTCGTCATAGTATTTCGCGACGTTCGCCAGGTTCTTCCGCACCTTTTGGGTTGGCGCGTTCGGCGCTTCGCCCGGACGTGGAACCCTGGAGCCGCCAAACATGATCACCGTCGAGCGCACGCCGCGCTCGCTGAGGATGATCTCCGGCTTGAGAAGCTCAAGCTGCAGACGCACGGGCCGCAGCTCTTCGCGCTTGAGAAAGTCGGGATCGGTGAAGGCCAGTTTGTAGGCAGGGGCGCTCGATTGAGGCGTTGGCGGAATTCTCTGCGCGGTCTCAAGATCTTCCTGGACGCCTTTAAACCTGGAAATGCGGCTATCCGTGTCTGTCATCGAGAGTTCTCCTGTCCGCGGACCATGCGGTTTCGTTCAATCTGCGCCTCTTAGAGCACGAGTTTACTTTGCGCGCCTCCGGCAATTGCGGCGACCGACGCCCGGCTCTATGGTCCGCCGCGATTACTCTTGGAGGACCTATGTCGCACGCCGAGCTTGAAGCCGCCATCGAAGCCGCCTGGGAGGCGCGGGCGGAAATCACCCCCGACACCGGCGGAGCCACCCGCGAAGCCATCACATCGGCCTTGCATATGATGGACCGCGGCGAAGAACGCGTCGCTGAACGTGCGCCCGATGGGACCTGGACTGTCAATCAGTGGCTCAAGAAAGCAGTGCTTTTGTCGTTCCGTATGAACGATATGGCGCCGATCCCCGGCGGGCCGGGCCATTCGACGTGGTGGGACAAGGTGCCATCGAAGTTCGATGGTTGGGGCGAAGCGGAATGGACAGAAGCAGGGTTCCGCGCGGTGCCGAACTGCGTCGTTCGCCGTTCGGCCTATGTCGCCCCCGGCGTGGTTCTGATGCCGTCCTTCGTCAATCTCGGCGCTTATGTCGATGAGGGAACGATGGTCGACACGTGGGCCACCGTCGGCTCCTGCGCGCAGATCGGTAAGAACGTGCACCTTTCGGGCGGCGTCGGGATCGGCGGCGTGCTCGAGCCGATGCAGGCTGGTCCGACAATCATCGAGGACAACTGCTTTATCGGCGCGCGCTCCGAGGTGGTCGAGGGCGTGATCGTGCGGGAAGGGTCGGTCCTGGCGATGGGCGTCTTCATCGGCGCCTCGACCAAGATCGTCGATCGCGCCACCGGTGAAGTGCATATCGGCGAAGTGCCGCCCTATTCGGTGGTCGTATCGGGCTCGATGCCGGGCAAGCCGCTCCCGAACGGAGACCCCGGACCAAGCCTTTACTGCGCCGTCATCGTGAAACGCGTCGACGCTCAGACACGCTCAAAAACCTCGATCAACGATCTCCTGCGCGATTGATGGCGACGCTGCCTGATCCCGTTGAGCTGACGCGAGACCTGATCCGCTGCCCGTCCGTCACGCCGGCCGAGGGCGGAGCGCTTGCGCTGTTGGAGGATCTTCTGACCGCGCACGGATTCGTGTGTCGCCGCATCGACGTGGAGGGCATCGCGAATCTCTACGCCCGCTGGGGGACGGCCGCGCCGAATTTCTGTTTCGCCGGACATACCGATGTCGTGCCGATCGGCGAACGCGCTGCGTGGACCGCTGATCCCTTTGGAGCGGAGATCCGAGACGGCGAGGTGATTGGGCGTGGCGCCACTGATATGAAGTCCGGCGTTGCAGCCTTTGCCGCCGCGGCGTGCAAGTTCGTGACGGAGACGCCGCCCAGTGGGTCGATTTCGCTGTTGATCACTGGCGACGAGGAAGGCGACGCGGTGCACGGAACGGCCGCCGTGCTCGATTGGATGGAGGGGGAAGGCGAGAAAGTCGATCTGTGCCTTGTTGGAGAGCCGACCAGCCGCGAGACGCTTGGCGACATGATCAAGATCGGCCGCCGGGGCAGTCTGACCGCTTACCTGACCGCGACCGGCGTCCAGGGGCATTCGGCTTACCCGCACCGAGCGCGCAACCCTCTGCCGCCATTGGTGAAACTGCTCGATCGCCTCGCCAGTCATACGCTGGATGAGGGCAATGAACACTTTGACGCGTCAACGCTCGCCCTAACAACGATCGATGTCGGCAACCCCGCCAACAATGTCATACCGAGCGAGGCGCGGGCCACGCTGAACATCCGGTTCAACGACGGCCATACCGGCGCATCCTTGATCGACTGGCTGACGCAGGAAGCAGACGCAGCCTCCGTCGACGGCGTCGCGATCGGACTGACGACGAAACTCTCGGGAGAGAGTTTCCTGACGCCTCCCGGTCAGCTCAGCGGGATTGTCGCCGAGGCGGTCGCGAAGGTCACCGGCGTCACGCCGGAGTTGTCCACGACGGGCGGCACATCGGACGCACGGTTCATCAAGAACCATTGCCCTGTCGTCGAGTTCGGCCTCGTCGGCAAGACCATGCATCAGGTGGATGAGCGTGCTCCCGTGGCCGAAATCGCGGCGCTCAGCCGTGTCTACGAAGAGGTTCTTCGCCGCGTGTTCGCCTCCTAGGTTTTTCCTGAAACCGCCGCCTCAGCGAACGTCGCCATGCCGGAGTGGCATGCGAGCGCGGCTTTCAGAACACCCAATGCGACGGCCGCCCCGGATCCCTCGCCGAGACGTAAGTCGAGGTCCAGAACCGGTTTTAGGTTCATTTCGTTCAGCAGCCGTCCATGCGCGACCTCGGCCGACCTGTGCGCGGCGACGCAATGATCCAAGGCCCGTCGCGCGTGCTTCAGCAAAGGCGCCGCCGCCGCGCAGCAGATGAAGCCGTCGAGGATAACGGGAATGCGCTCCTGTCTTGCGCGCATGATCGCGCCAGCGATCGCCGCCAGTTCGCGCCCGCCAAGACGCCGGAGAACCTCAATCGGATTGACCAGCGCGTCAGCATGGCGCGCGATCCCCAGTTTGACCGTCTCTTGCTTTGCACGCAAAGCGTCGCCCGTGACGCCGGTTCCAGCTCCGACCCAAGCCTCGGGCCGACCATCGAACAACGCACAGGCGATCGCAGCGGCGCTGGTCGTGTTGCCGATGCCCATCTCGCCCAACAGTATGCAATCGGCGTCCGGATCGACGGCGGTCCACCCAGCCGACAGGGCGGAGGCGAACTCGTCTTCCGTCATGGCGGCTGTTTTCGTGAAGTCGGCCGTCGGTATGTCCAAAGCAAGCGGTATGACCGTCAGCGCCGCCCCGTGCAGATTGCAAAGCTGGTTGATGGCCGCGCCGCCCGCCTCGAAATTGGCGACCATCTGCGCTGTGACATCTGTCGGGTACGCCGAGACGCCCCGCGCCGCCACGCCATGATTTCCCGCGAACACAAGGATCTGCGGGCGCTGCAGGTTTGGCTTTGGATCTCCGCGCCAGCCGGCATACCAGATGGCGAGCTCCTCCAAGCGCCCCAAGGCGCCAGCGGGCTTTGTCAGCTCGACATATCGGGCGTCGGCTAGC
>CALDSD010000092.1 GCA_937911325.1 uncultured Neomegalonema sp. | reverse complement strand
TCTATTGGGGCAACAGCCTCGAGATCGATACGCGCCGCGTCGCTTGGCGTCGGGTTGATCGCCGTCACCAGAATCAACGCGCCGTCCGGCTTGCCTTCAAGCGACTTGATGAAGTCCGCGGACACCTTCGCTTTATCATGCCCGAAGGGCAGCAGGTGCTCGGACGGAATGCCCAGCTTCTCGCCGATCTCCTGGATCGGTTTCTTATTGGCCTTACGGGCGATTTCGATATCGGACATTACTTGTTCCCCTTTGCGACCGGCGCACGTGCCCGGTCGAAGTTAGCTCCCGAGTTCCATTTTCACGGCGAGGCCGGCGCTTGAGGCCCACTCGGCGGCGGGGATTTTCCCTTCGCCGGCGGGGCGCACGCGTTTGATCCGGATTCGACCGCCGACGCACTGTACGGTCACACCGTTCTCGGAAATGTCCATGATGCGGCTAGAAATGCCGTCGCCAGCGACACGTTCGCAGTCGAAGACGCCGACTTCGACGCCATTCAGGGTTGTCCAGGCGCCTGGCGCCGGGTTCGTGCCGCGGATCAGGTCGTAGACATGGCCAACCGGTTTGTTCCAGTCGATCTTCGCATGCTTCTTCAGGCAACGCCGCTCATAGGTCGCCAAACTCTCGTCCGCGACGATGCGGGGCGGGTTCCCGGCCCGAAACAGATCGCAAACCTCCAGCACGCTGTCGACGCCGGCCGGATAGATCTTCTTGAAATACAGATCGATCACCGTGTCGTCCGGGCCGATCGCGCACTCCCATTGAAGCAGCGAGTCCCCCTCGTCCAGCCCATCGCTCGGATAGAACCAGGAGAAGCCCGATTTCGTGGAACCCATGATGATCGGCCAGTTCACCGCCGACGGCCCGCGGTGGAGCGGCAGCAGCGACGGGTGAAAGCAGATCGACCCGAGTTTCGGGGTGTCCCTTGCGGCCTCGGGCACGAAGACGTTCACGAACGCCATGACCATCAGATCCGCCTCGAAGGAGGCCAACGTCTCCAAGCTCGCCGGATCGTCGAAGTTCGCCTGCTGATGGACCGGCAGGCCCTTTTCCAGCGCGAACTCCTTGATCGGGTCGAGCGGCTTGCCCTCTCGGTCGGGCTCGCAATAGACGGCGACGACCTGGTCTGTCCCGGCCTCAAGGATCTTCGCAAGACAATCCTTGCCGAACGCCTGCTGTCCCATGACGATGACGCGCATACCGCCGGTTCCTCCCTCGGCTGAAGCGGGCCGGTGTTCCGGTCCCGCGCTGCGTTTTGTTCGCTTGCGGCTCTACTCGGCCGCGATCGGTTTGGCCTCGCCCACGGCGCCCGAGTTTACGACCTTGTCGAGCTCCTCGCCGTCATAGCCGAGCACCTGGGTCAGGATCTCGATCGTGTGTTCGCCCAGAAGCGGCGAGCGCTCGACCTCGACCGGGCTGTCCGACATCTTCACCGGACACCCTACCGTCAGGTACGGGCCGCGCTCCGGATGGTCGACTTCGACAACGGTGCCGGTCTTCCGCAGACCTTCATCCTCAGCGATCTCCTTCATGCTCAGGATCGGCCCAACCGGAATGTCGAGGGGGTTGCAGATGTCCATGACCTCGAACTTGGTCTTGGTCATCGTCCACTGCTCGATCCGGTCGAAGATCTCGTTGAGCTTGTCGAGCCGATCCGGGGGTGTGACGTAGCCCTCTTTGGTCTTCCAGTCCGGCTCGCCGATCACGTCGCAGATCTTCTCCCAGACCGCGGCCTGGGTGATGAAGTAGGTGTAGGCGTTCGGATCGGTTTCCCAGCCCTTGCACTTCAGGATCCGCCCCGGCTGCCCGCCGCCCGAGTCGTTGCCGGCGCGCGGCGTCGCCTCGCCGAACGGGATGCCTTGGCCGAACTGGCTGTACTCCTTCAGGGGTCCAGCATCGAGGCGTTGCTGGTCGCGCAGCTTCACGCGGCACAGGTTCAGCACGCCATCCTGCATCGCCGCCAGAACCTTCTGACCGCGGCCCGTTTTCTCGCGTTGGAAAAGCGCGGTCACGATGCCGAGCGCCAGGTGCAAACCGGTGCCGGAATCGCCGATCTGCGCGCCGGTGACCATCGGAACGCCGTCGAGATCACCCGTCGTCGACGCCGAGCCGCCCGCGCATTGCGCCACGTTCTCGTAGACCTTGCAGTCCTCGTACTTGCCCGGTCCGAACCCTTTGACCGAGGCCATGATCATCCGCGGGTTGATCTCTTGAATGCGCTCCCAGCCAAAACCCATGCGGTCGAGCGCGCCCGGCGCGAAGTTCTCGACCAGGACGTCGCATTCCTTGATCAACCGGGTGAGCACTTCCTTGCCGGTCTCGTTCTTGGAGTTCAGCTCGATCGATCGCTTGTTGTGGTTGAGCATCGTGAAATAGAGGCTGTCCGCCCCAGGCACGTCGATCAGCTGCTTGCGGGTCGCGTCGCCGACGCCAGGCCGCTCGACCTTGATGACGTCTGCGCCAAACCAGGCGAGAAGCTGGGTGCAGGTCGGCCCCGACTGCACATGGGTGAAATCCAGAATACGGACGCCTTCAAGGGCTTTCATGACGGTCTCCAGAGTTCTCAGATTGTCTTGGCCTGCGGGTAGCGCGCCTGCGCCACGACCGAGGTTGGGTTCAGATTGCCGATGTTCCCGCTTTCCTTGCCGGCGGCGGGGTCGATCAGCGCGTTCACAAGCGTTGGTTTTCCGCTGTCCAAAGCTTTCAGCACCGCTTCGCGCAGCTCGTCGGGCGTCTTGACCCACGCGCCGACGCCGCCGAAGGCCTCCATCATCATGTCGTACCTGGCGTCTTTGACGAAGACGGTGGTGGCCGGATCGTCGCCGCCGCCCCAATTCTCGCCGTCGCCGCGGTAGATGCCGTTGTTGTTAAACACGACGATACAGACAGGTAGGTCGTATCGGCAGATCGTCTCTACCTCCATTCCGCAGAACCCGAACGCCGAGTCGCCCTCGACAGCGAGAACGCGCTTCCCCGTCTCAATTGCAGCCGCGACGGCCGCGCCCATTCCAATGCCCATCACCCCCCAGGTGCCGACGTCTATGCGCTGACGCGGTTTGGACAGGTTGATGATCGATCGCGCCAGATCGAGCGTGTTCGCCCCCTCGTTCACGAGGAGCGTGTCGGGCTGATCCGTCATGATGTCTTTGAGGACGCCCAGGGCCGCGTGGTAATCCATCGGGATGTTGTTGTTGCGCAGGCGAACCGACATTTTTTCCATATTCGCAGTCGCCTTGGCGTTGACCTGCTCGAGCCACGCTTCCGGCGGCGCGATGCCCTGATCCTCCATCGCTTCGATCAGCGCCTGAGCGCAGGAGCCGACATCCCCGACGAGCGGCGCTGCGATCTCCACGTTGGAGTCCATCTCTTCCGGGTCGATATCGATCTGAATGAACTTCTTTGACCCGGGCTCGCCCCACTGCTTTCCTTTGCCGTGCGACAGCAGCCAGTTGATCCGCGCCCCCATCATGATCACGACGTCAGACTCTTTGAGAACCAACGAGCGGGCCGCCGCCGCACATTGAGGATGCGTGTCCGGCAGGATGCCCTTGGCCATCGACATCGGTAAGAACGGGTAGCCCGATTTCTCGACCAGCTCGCGGATCACCTCGTCCGACTGGTCATAGGCGGCGCCTTTGCCGATCACGATCAGCGGGCGTTCGGCCTGCTTCATCACATCGATCGCCCGCGCCACGGCTTCGCGGGAGGGGCGCGCGCGCGGCGCAGGATCGATCACCTTGACCAGCGACCGCTGTCCTTCGACGGCGTCCATGACCTCGCCCAGCATGGCGCCGGGAATGTCGAGATAGACGCCACCTGGGCGCCCCGAGACTGCGCTGCGGATTGCGCGCGCCACCGCGATGCCGATGTCTTGCGCATAGTTCAGGCGGTAGGCCGCCTTGCAGAATGGACGCGCCATCGCGAGCTGGTCCATCTCTTCATAATCGCCTTGCGCCAGGTCGACGATCTCGCGCTCGCTGCTGCCCGAGATCAGGATCATCGGCCAACAGTTCGTCGTCGCGTTCGCCATCGCCGTGAGGCCATTCAGAAAGCCTGGCGCAGAAACCGTCATGCAAACACCTGGCTTCTTCGTCAGAAACCCGGCAACCGACGCCGCATATCCTGCATGCTGCTCATGCCGGAACGAAATCACGCGCATTCCCTGCGCCTGCGCGTACCGGCCAAGGTCCGTGATCGGGATCCCTGGCACATTGTAGATCGTGTTGATGCCATTGAGCTTCAGCGCGTCGATCAGAAGGTGGAAGCCGTCTGTGACAGTGGACGGGTCGACATCCTGCGTTTTCATAGCCGCGACGTTTGATGACATTTCTTCTCTCCCTCAGGACCGCTGCGGCGTCAGCCGACCGCTGTCCTGTTTTTTTGGCTGTTCTCCAGCCTTGTCCAAGTGCGCCGCACGTGGTCGTGCAGCCGCATCGTGTGTTCGCGGACCAGACGCGCAGCGTGATCCGCCTCGCGCGCCTCTATAGCTTCAATGATTTCCATGTGATCAACGACCGAGCGCGACGCCCGATCGCCCTCGCCCATCGCGCGGTTTCGCACCGCGTGCATGTGCAGAAACAGGCCGTCAGCCATGGATTTGAGCAGTTTGCACTGCGAGATCTCGAGGATGCGCTGATGGAAGCGGATATTGTCTTCCGAGTACTCGGAGATATGCGCGCCCGCCTCGTCCTTGCTGTATTTCGCCGCCATCTTGCGCAGCGATTTGACGTCGGCTTTGGTGGCGCGCTCGGACGCCAGCCGGGCCGCCATGCTTTCGAGCGCAGCCCAGGCGATGATCATCTCGAGCACTTCTTCGAGCGACTTTCGGCGCACGAAGACGCCCTTTCGCGGCTGAATGTCGACAAAACCGTCTTGCTCAAGCCGCGCGAGCGCCTCGCGAACCGGCGTGCGGGAAATGCCCAGCTGCTCGGCCATCGTCCGCTCGTCCAGGCGCAGATCCGCGTTCTCGCTGTAGATGTCCATCTGCGTGATCGCGTCGAGAAGCACATCGTAGATGTGATCCTTGAGCGTGAAGTTGCTCTCGATCGGCCGCAAATGAAACCCGTTAGCCAACGATCACGACCTCCCAATCGCCTCGGCGGACCAGCCACAAACGCTAAGCGTTATACAATATGTGGCATACCATAGGCCAGACGAATTGCCGGATCAAGCAACAGATGCCGTTATTTTCTTTTGTAATTCAGGTAGTTAGAAAATCATCCTTGATGCTGCGCCGCTTTGCAACCGCTGTGCGGCGCAGCAAAAAAGGATGAGTCGCAGGCGCCTGGGAACATGCTCAGACCAGAACGTTGCTCGGAGACCCTGCGACGAAGTTTTCGATATTGTCGACCGTTTGACGCCAGCACTCCGTCTGCGCTTCAAAGCTCGCCCAGGCCATATGCGGCGTGAGGATGACGTTTGGACGCTCCAAGACCGTCAGCAGCGGATTGTCCGGCGCCGGCGGTTCTTTGGTCAACACGTCGAAACCAATGCCAGCGATCAGACCCCGTTCCAGCGCTGCGACCAGATCCCCCTCGTGCACGAGACCGCCACGGGCTGTGTTGATGATCAACGGCTGCCGCTTCATCTTCTCGAACTCGGCCATCGCCAGCACGTTGCGGGTATGCGGCGTCAACGGGCAATGCAGCGTGATCACGTCGCTCTCTTCGAGCACCTGCTCAAAAGGCGTGTAGAGCGGGCCCAAGCCCTCGACCCCCTTATGCGCCGCAAACAGCGTGCGCATCCCGAACGCCTTTCCGAGATCGGCGACGGACTGACCCAGGCTTCCTTCCCCAATGATTCCAAGCGTCGAGCCGCTTAGGTCTTTCATAGGGTGCGTGTGAAAGCAGAACTGTCCGGATTTCTGCCACTCGCCGTTGATGACGTCCTGGCGATAGCCGACGATCTGACGTCGCAGCGACAAGATCAGCGAGAACGTGTGTTCAGGCACGGTGTTCACCGCATAGCCGCGCACATTCGAGACGGAGACGCCCTTCTCGCGACACGCCTCGATGTCGATCACATCGTATCCGGTGGCCGAGACGGAGATCATCTTCAGATCCGGAAGCTGATCCAGCGTTTCGCGTCGCATCGGAACTTTGTTGGTGATGACCAGCTCCGCGCCCTCACAGCGCTCGACGATCTGGTCTGCGGCCGTCGCCCCATAGACAACCCAATCGTGCTCAAACGCAGGCCCGTTCGTAACAACCTCAGGCGCGTAGGTGTCGCGATCGAGAACGACGATCTTCTTCATGAAAAATCCTCCCAAAATCATTGCGTTGTCTAACGAAGGCTCAAAACAAGCCCGACATCGCCGCCTATGTAGAGCGATGTGGGTGAAGGTCCCGGCGCCGTTTTGCTTTCCCAGCGCTTCGATGCGAACCGCAGGCTCATAAGACGATCGCCGGCTCGACGCCAGTTGGATTTATCCCTATATCTAGGGCGTCCTTGAACAAATGAAGGTGCGCGTGATGAGCATTGAAAGTCTATTCGTCATTCTGGTGATCGGCACAGTCGCCGGATGGCTGGCCGGGCGCCTGACGAATGGCGGCGGATTTGGCCTAGCCGGCAATGCGATTGTCGGCGTCGCCGGCGCCATGCTCGCCGGTTTTCTGCTGCCGGGTGTTCTGCCGGTCAACGGCGTCACGGGGCAAGTCATAAGCGCGACGATTGGCGCGGTGATTGTGGTCTTTCTTCTTCAAGTGCTGAAGCGCGTCTAGTCCTCCATCGGACACGGACGACCCCAGCTTCCACAGAAGCTGGGGCTGTTTCCTTACTCAGCGGCGACCACCTGATCGTCAGCCTTGGATACTCGGCAGGCCGAGAACTTGAACTCCGGGATCTTGCCGAAAGGGTCAAGCTGCGGGTTCGTCAGCACGTTGGCAGCCGCCTCGACATAGGCGAAGGGCACAAACACCATATCTTCGGCTACGGCGCGATCGGCCCTGGCCATGATCTGGATCGCCCCGCGACGCGTCTCGACCGTGATCATGTCGCCCGGCGCCACGCCCAAGGCGCGCAACGTCCTCGGATGCAATGACGCATTCGCCTCCGGCTCCAGAGCGTCGAGCGTCGTGGCGCGCCGGGTCATCGACCCGGTATGCCAATGCTCGAGCTGCCGCCCGGTCGTCAGGATCATCGGGAACGACTCGTCGGGCGTCTCCGCCGGCGGACTGACGCGGGCCGGAGTGAACTTCGCCCGGCCCGCCGTGCGCGGGAAGCCGTCGCCAAAGACCACCGGCTGCCCCGGATCCTCGTTCGACAGCGAGGGGTACGTCACTGCCCTCTCATTATCGAGCCGGTTCCACGTGATGTTGTCCAGGGAGCGCATCGACATCTTCATCTCGTTGAAGACCATCCGCGGGGTGTCGTAATCCCAGTCGAGACCGAGCCGCCGCGCCAGCTCCACTGTGATCCACCAATCCTCCTTGGCCTCGCCTGGCGCATCAAGCGCCTTGCGCCCCATCTGAACCTGGCGGTTGGTGTTGGTGACGGTGCCCGTCTTCTCTGGCCAAGCAGAAGCCGGAAGAATGACGTCGGCGAACATCGCGGTCTCGGTCAGGAAGATGTCCTGAACGACGAGATGGTCGAGATGCGAGAGCGCCGTGCGCGCATGTTCGACATCCGGGTCGGACATCGCCGGGTTCTCGCCCATGACGTACATGCCCTTGATCTCGCCGCGGTAGCAGGCGTCGATGATCTCCACAACCGTCAGTCCTGGGGTCGGATCGATCTCAGCGCCATTCCAGATGTCCTTGAAGATATCGCGTACTTCATTGTCGGTGACAGACTGATAATCCGGCAAAACCTGCGGGATCAGCCCGGCGTCGGATGCGCCTTGCACGTTGTTCTGACCGCGCAGCGGATGCAGCCCGGAGCCGGGCCGGCCGACATGACCGCAGAGCAGAGCCAACGAGATGAGGCAGCGCGAATTGTCGGTGCCGTGGATGTGCTGGGAGACGCACATGCCCCAGAAGATCATGCCGGCGTCGGCGTTGGCGAAGGCCCGCGCGGTCTCGCGTATCTGCTCGGGTGAGATGCCGCAGATCTCCGACATACGCTCGGGCGGGAACGCCCGGATATGCTCGCGGAACTCGAAGAAGCCTTCGGTGAAGCCCTCGATGTACTGCCGGTCGTAGAGCTTCTCCTCGACGATGACGTTCATCATCGCATTGAGCAGCGCAACGTCCGCGCCTGGACGGAATTGCAGCATGTGCGTGGCGTGGCGCTTCAGTCCGTGGCCGCGAGGGTCCATGACGATCAGCGTGCCGCCGCGTTTGGCGAATTGCTTGAAGTAGGTCGCCGCGACCGGGTGGTTCTCGGTCGGGTTGGCGCCGATCACGATCGCGCAGTCGGCGTTCTCGATCTCGTTGAAGGTCGCCGTCACCGCGCCTGACCCAACGTTCTCCATCAGCGCCGCGACCGAGCTCGCGTGGCACAGGCGTGTGCAATGATCGAGATTGTTGTGTCCGAAGCCCGTGCGGATCAGCTTCTGGAAAAGATAAGCCTCCTCGTTCGAGCATTTGGCCGAGCCAAACCCCGCCACCGACTTGCCGCCGTAACCGCTGCGCAGGTCGCCCAGCCCGCGGGCGGCGAAGTCGAGCGCCTCTTCCCAGGTCGCCTCGCGGAAATGGGTCCAGGGGTTCGACGGGTCGACGTTCAGCCCTTTTTTCGGCGCGTCCGGTTTGCGGATCAGCGGCTTGGTCAGACGATGCGGGTGCGCGACGTAGTCAAAGCCGAACCGCCCCTTCACGCAGAGACGGTTCTCGTTCGCCGGCCCCTCGACGCCGTCGACATAAGCGATCTTCTCGACGCCGTGCTCGTCTTTCTTCAGCTTGAAGCTGAGTTGACAGCCAACCCCGCAATAAGGGCAGACCGACTGTACTTCGCGGTCGTAATCCTTGCTGTCGCCCACCTGCGCTTCATCGACAATGGTCGCCGGCATCAGCGCTCCGGTCGGGCAGGCCTGAACGCATTCGCCGCAAGCCACGCATGTCGACGCGCCCATGGGGTCGTCCATATCGAACACGATCTTGGCGTCATGGCCGCGGCCCGCCATCCCGATGACGTCGTTGACCTGCACCTCGCGGCAGGCGCGCACGCAGAGATTGCAGTGGATGCAGGCGTCGAGATTGACCTGCATCGCCACATGGCTGTCGTCGAGCAGCGGAATGCGGTCGTGCTCGATCGTCGGATAACGGCTCTCGGTCACGCCCTGAAGATCGGCCATCTCCCAAAGATGGGAGGACTTGTCATGCGCCTCTTCACGGGCGGGCTGGTCGGCGACCAGCAGCTCCATCACCGCCTTGCGCGCGCTGTCGGCTCGGTCGGATTGCGAATTCACGACCATGCCGTCGCTCGGAGTGCGAATGCACGACGCCGCCAGCACCCGCTCGCCGTCGATCTCCACCATGCAGGCGCGACAGTTGCCGTCGGAGCGATAGCCCGTCGCGTCCTTGTGGCACAGATGCGGGATCCGCGTGCCCTCGCGTTTGGCCACTTCCCAGATCGTTTCGCCGGGTTGGGCCTGCACCTCTTTGCCGTCGAGCGTGAAGGTGATCGTGGTGATGTTTGCATCGAGCGCCATTGGTTCGATCCCCTCAAATCTCGTCGCTGAAGTGCTTGATGGTCATGCGGATCGGGTTCGGCGCCGCTTGACCCAGGCCACAGATCGAGGCGTCGACCATGACTTGGCTCAGCTCTTCGAGCAGGTCTGAGTCCCATTTGTCTTCCTGCATCAGCTTCACGGCTTTTTCACAGCCGACGCGGCAGGGCGTGCACTGGCCGCAGCTCTCGTCCTCGAAGAACCTGAGCATGTTGAGCGCCGCGTCGCGGGCCCGGTCGTGGTCAGAAAGGACGACCACCGCCGCGGACCCGATGAACGACCCAAGCGGCTGCAGCGTATCGAAGTCGAGCGGAACGTCGGCGATCGAGGCCGGCAACAGGCCGGAAGACGGACCGCCCGGCTGATAGGCCTTGAAGACATGCCCATCGAGCATGCCGCCAGTGGCCTCGATGATGTCCGTTATGGTCGAGCCCGAGGGCAGCAGATGCACGCCCGGGTTCTTCACACGGCCGGAGACCGAATAGGAGCGCAGCCCCGTCCGGCCGTTTTTCTCAACCGAGCTGAGGATCTCGGGCCCCTCGCGGCAGATCCGCGCCACCCAATGCAGCGTCTCGACGTTGTGCACGAGCGTGGGCCGATCGAAGACGCCGACCTGCGCGACATAGGGAGGACGATGCCGCGGCAGACCGCGCTTGCCTTCAATCGACTCGATCATCGCGGATTCTTCACCGCAGATGTACGCGCCCGCGCCGCGGCGCAGGTCGATGTGGCCGGGCGCGACCAGACCAGCCTCTTCAAGCGCTGCGATCTCACGGCGCAGGATCTCAAGCACCGCCGGGTACTCGTCGCGCATGTAGATGAAGCAGGTTTCCGCCTCGACCGCCCAGGCGGCGATCAGCATCCCTTCGAGGAAGAGATGCGGTTCGCGCTCCAGATAATAGCGGTCCTTGAAAGTGCCCGGCTCGCCCTCGTCGCCGTTGACCGCAAGGTAACGCGGGCCAGCCTCGGCGCGAACGAAGGACCATTTGCGGCCGGACGGGAAGCCCGCGCCGCCAAGGCCGCGCAAACCCGACGCAAGGATCTTGTCCTGCACCTGCTCCGGCGTTTCAGAGCCGTCGCGCAGCGCTTTCAGAGCCGCGTAGCCGCCGCCCGCTGCGTAGGCGTCATAGGTCTGATAGTCGGGGATGCGCGCATGCGTGTCGTCCGCCGCGATCGCGGCTTTCACCTTCTCCGGCGTCGCATTGTCAATGTGATTGTGGCCGATCTCCAGAACCGGCGCGGTGTCGCACCGGCCCATGCACGGCGCGCGAAGGACCCGAACCTCGGACGGGTCGAGTCCGTCTTCGAGCGCTTTCTTCAAATGCTGCGCGCCCGCCATCTCGCAGGACAGGGAATCGCAGACCCGAATGGTCAGCGCTGGCGGCGTGGCTTCGCCTTCCTTGAGAACGTCGAAATGCGCATAGAAGGTCGCGACTTCGTAAATCTCGGCCTGCGCCATACGCATTTCTTCCGCCAGCGCGCGCAGATGCACCGCAGAAAGGCAACCGAACTTATCCTGGATCAGATGCAGAAACTCGATCAGCAGGTCGCGACGACGGGGTTGCTCGCCGAGCAACTCCCGAACCTCTGTCAGCGCCTGATCTTCGAGTTGGCGACCCTTAGGCGTGCGACGCCCTTTTCCACGGCCGGATTTCCAAACGCCGCTGCTGTCGTCGAGCGCCATGCGAGCCTCCCTGAATTCGTTGCCCTAAGAGACGCTCGGGCAGCGGCAAGCTCAAATTCAAAGGCGCAATGGCGTGTTAGGCTGAGATTATCGTGAGGCCGCCTTCAACGCCTCGACAAGCGCAGAAACCGCCGGAGGCACCGGGTCGCGATCGGTCGTCACCAAACCGATCGGGGTTCGGACCTCGGGCTCGATCAGCGGCAATCGAACGACGTCTCCAGCGATCTCCAGGCTCTCGGCAAGATGCGCCGGAGCGATGGTGGCGGCTGCGCCAGTGGCGACTTGAGCCAAGGCCGCGGTGAACGCGTTGGTCTCCATTACAGGCGAGGGTCGCGCGCCCACCGCCTGTTCGAAGACCTCGTCCAGAATGCGTCGATTGCGCATCGCGCGCGTGAGAAGGCACAGCGGCAGCGTGGCGGCCTCGGCCCAAGTGATCGGCCCGTCGGACCGCGGCGCGACCGAAACCGACGCGATCAGCACATACCGCTCCTCATAAAGCGGATCCGCGGTCAATCCGGGCGGCAATTCGTGGTCGAGATATGTGACGCCGGCGTCCAGCGAAAAGTCCGCGAGGCCCTGATGGATCTGTGAAGACGACAACGACTTGATATGAATAAGGAGATCCGGATGCGCTTGTCGCAGGCGCATCGGCGACTGCGCGACGAACGCGAGCGCGGTCGGGACGGCGCCGACCGAGAGCCGTCCGGTGAACGCGCCGCGGGCCGCTTCCAACTCCTGTCGAAGGCTATCCAGGTCCACCATTATCCGTCGCGCCCAGGTCAGCACGATCTCACCCTCACGGGTGAACCCCATGAACCGGTTGCCCCTCTTGACGACCGGAGCGCCGAGCTCTCTCTCCAGGTTGCGGATACGTGTTGAAAAGGCGGGTTGGGAGATGCCGCACTCCTCCGCCGCTCGGGCGAAGTGATTGTGGCGCGCAAGCGAAGTCAGAAGTTGCATGTCGCGGAGATCTGGCATGCTTCGATTCTAGGGTATCGCCCCTTGGCAGACCAGCCTTTCAAACGAACGCGGCGCAGGCGGATCGGTAGACATAAATGAATTTGGTAGGCCCGGAGGGATTTGAACCCCCAACCAAACCGTTATGAGCGGTCTGCTCTAACCGTTGAGCTACGGGCCCCACGCGTTTAGGAGATAGGCGCGCAGGAGCGGTCTGGTCAACCAGTACACGCTCCTATCCTGCTTTTTGCGAAGGCCGCACGCATGATCGACGATTCCTCTGACGACACTTCCACCCCCGCGCGAGCAAATCGACTGACTTACGCCGATGCGGGTGTTTCGATCGATGCAGGCAACGAGCTTGTCGACCGGATCGGGCCTGCCGCGCGCAGCACGCGTCGACCTGGCGTCATGGGCGGCATCGGGGGGTTCGGGGGTTTGTTCGACGTTGCGGCGGCAGGCTATGACAACCCGCTCTTGGTGGCGGCGACCGATGGCGTCGGCACCAAGCAGCGAATCGCCTTCGACAGTGGGCGTCTGTCCGGCGTCGGCGTCGATCTTGTTGCGATGTGCGTGAACGATCTTCTCTGCCAGGGCGCAGAGCCGCTGTTCTTTCTCGACTACCTGGCCACCGGCAAGCTCGACCCCGAACACGGCGCAGCCATCGTTGAAAGCGTCGCCGACGGATGTCTGCAAGCCGGCTGCGCGCTTCTCGGCGGCGAAACGGCGGAGATGCCCGGAATGTACGCGGGTCAGGATTTCGACCTTGCCGGGTTCGCCGTCGGCGCGGTGGACCGGGACGCGGTTTTACCAAAGCCCACAAAAGCAGGCGACGTGTTGCTGGGGCTGACGTCGAGCGGCCCGCACTCGAACGGCTATTCCATGATCCGGCGGATCGTCGGCGACACCGGCTTGAGCTGGGATGCGGCCGCGCCGTTCGCCCTTTCGAAATCGCTTGGCGAAGCGCTGCTGCAGCCGACCCGGATCTACGTGAAACAGGTTCTGCCGGCTCTCCGTGACGCGCCGGTTGCCGCCCTGGCTCACATTACGGGCGGCGGCCTGACTGAGAACATCCCGAGGGTCCTGCCGGAGGATGTGCGCGCGGAGATCGATCTGAGCGCCTGGACGCCGCCACCCGTCTTTGGCTGGCTCAACGAGAACTCCGGAGCTGGATCGGCCGAGATGCTGCGGACCTTCAACTGTGGCGTCGGTCTTGTCCTGGCATGCCCTGAGGACGCCGCCGCCGTTGTCACCCAGCTGCTGTCGGACGCGGGAGAGACCGTGATCCCGGTTGGACGGTTGGCCCCCGTCGGCGATGACGGCGAACGCGTTGTCTACACGGGCGCGTTGTTTGGATGAGCGAGCCAACGACGAAGAGCGCGGAGGGCCGGACCCGCGTGGCGGTTTTGATCTCCGGGCGCGGTTCGAACATGGCGACGTTGGCGGACGCATGCGCCGCCCAAGAGTACCCGGCGCGCATCGCCCTGGTGCTGTCAAACGAGCCAGACGCCGGCGGGCTAGCGATCGCAGCGGAACGGGGAATTGCAACCGCCGTCGTCGACCACCGCCCCCATGGCGAGAACCGCGCTCAGTTTGAGGCGGCTATCGACGAACAACTCGCGGCTCAGGAGATCGAGGTCGTGTGCCTCGCCGGGTTCATGCGGATCCTCACGCCCTGGTTCGTCAATCGATGGAAGGGCCGCATCCTCAACATTCACCCGTCGCTGCTCCCCTCGTTCAAGGGGCTCGACACGCATCAACGCGCTTTGGACGCAGGCGTTTGCTGGCACGGGGCGACCGTTCATGTCGTGACGCCCGCGCTCGACGACGGGCCGATCATCGCGCAAGCCGCTGTGCCGACCCTGCCCGAGGATGACGCGGAAAGCCTGCGCAAGCGCGTCTTGCAGGCCGAGCATCAGCTCTACCCGCGCGCGCTCCGTCTGTTCTGCGCCCCGGGGGCGCGCGTTGAAGGAGACCGCTTTTTGCAGGCGGATCTGACGTTCCAAACCCCGAACACTCAGATCAGCCCTTCGACGGAGTGACGCTTCGCCCCGGCGCGGTCAACCGCCGCGCGCCGATCGACACGTGGGACGCCATTTCTCCCCGCCATACCCCCAGCGAAACTCTCTCGGCGCATGCGGATCGTAGGAAACCAGACCGCTTTCCAGCCCCTGCCAGAGCTCTGCGAGGGTCAAATTCTTCCCACCCAGATAGTCGACGGGGATTGCGCAGGTCTCCAAACCGACAGACGTGCTCTGCGGGTAGAGAGACGGCGCGAAGATGGCGCCGATCCGCGCGCGCAGATCCGGGCGCAGCGTGTTCCAACTGTCGCGCTCCATCTCGACCCTCAGCACTTCAAACATGCCGCGCAGGCGCTTGTCTCGCGACGGGGTCGAGTACTCCGCATACTCGCCGAACCGCATGCAGCTGCGGCCCTCCATTCCAATCCTCTCGAGATGCGAGATCGCTTCGTCGACGTAGGTCACCCGCTCATCCGCGTAGTCGCAAACCGCATCGTGGCGGCGCAGCGCGCGCGCGTAAGGCGACTCCTCGTATCGCGCAAGGGCGTCCTGCGTCGCCAGCGTGAATGCGGCCCAATCGCCTTTGAACTCTTTCGCGACCTTCCACTGCTCCAGACTGGCGCCGGGGACTTTGGACGCCTTGGTCTTCATATGGCTGATCGGCTTGAACCGGCGGTAACCGTCGCGTTTGGACCGATCCTTCGGCACGTAGGACGGGAAATCCTCGACCCGCGCCATCCGTCGCCAGGCCCGCGGAGACGAGGCTGACAGAGTGGTGATGGCGCCGGTCGGACCAACGTCCTTGATGATGAAAGCGTGGCTGCCCGGCACAAGGTAAATGTCGCCTGGCCGCAAGTCCGACAAAGGGATCGGAAAGGTGTCCCGCGCAAGGCTCTGGGTCGTCGTGAAGGTGTTCACGTCATCGATGAACCGGCGCAGCTTCTGGCGATCGGTCAGGTAGTCGCCCTTAACGACGCGCATCTTGCCGGTGTCGTCATCCTCGACGACAAAGCGTTGCCGGATCTTGTCCCAAGCCGTTGAGCGGTTCGACAAGAGCTTGCGTCGCCCGCGCGGATCATTGATGGCGAAAGGAAGCTGGTTTCTCTGCGCGAAAATGATGCGCATCGTGTAAACCGCGTCGGCGCAGTCCAGCTCCAGACCGAACAGGTCTGGATCATCCTCGCGATGCGCCGCGTCGGCCGACCAGAACCGCTCAACCCAACTGCTGTAGCGCTTCTCCCATTCGGGCGACCATTCGCGGGCGTCCTCCCAAACCGCCGAATTGGCTGCGGTCGCCAACAGCAACGCAGCGGACAGCGCCGCGGCTCCGGAGAACAGTCTCATCTCTCACCCCCCACATGGTCGACGTATGATCAAGCGCCGAAAAGATCCGCGTCATCATAAACCGTAAACCATACCGACGTCGCGCAGTACCGCGACGTCGGACATCACGAAATGGGGATTTCGGGCGCGACCCGTTGTCGACGCGCCCAAGAATTAGCCGACGATCTCGATTCCGGCGAAAAAGTAGGCGATCTCGATTGCAGCGTTCTCGGCGCTGTCAGAGCCGTGGACCGAGTTCTCGCCGATTGATTCTGCGAACAACTTGCGAACGGTGCCGTCTGCGGCTTCGGCTGGGTTGGTGGCGCCCATGACTTCGCGGTTCTTGGCGATGGCGTTTTCGCCCTCGAGGACCTGAACGACGACCGGGCTCCGCGACATAAACTCGCACAACTCGTCATAGAACGGGCGCTCTTTGTGCACTTCGTAGAATTTGCCAGCCTGCGCTTTGGTCAGGTGAACGCGCTTCTGGGCCACGATCCGGAGACCGGCCTCCTCGAAGATAGCGTTGATCTTGCCCGTAAGATTGCGTTCGGTCGCGTCGGGCTTGATGATGGAGAAGGTGTGCTCAAGAGCCATGGAATCCTCGCTGACATTTGGAGAAGCGCAGACCGCGAGATCGCCACGCGGGCTGTTTCGCGGCGCGCTTAGCACAGGGCTTCAGCGGGTGAAAGACCTGTCGCGCCTCGACCGTCGCCGCAATCGCCCCGGCAAAACGTCATGAAGCGCCTGGATGTCGCGATCGCCGGATGCGGCCCCGCGGGTTTGGCGGCGGCGTTGTTCCTGGATCGCATTGGGTGCCGGGTGTCTCTGTTCGATCAGTTCGAAGCGCCCCAGCCCGTGGGCTCTGGCCTTCTTCTGCAACCGACGGGCCTGATCGTATTAGACGCTCTGGGGCTTCGCGATCGGATCAAAACCCTCGGCCAGCCGATTTCCAGACTGCTCGGCCATTCAGCGCCGCGCGGCCGGATCGCGTTGGATGTGCGGTTCGGGAACCTGCCGGACAAAGCGCAGGCGCTCGCCGTTCATCGGTCGGCTCTTTTCAACGTTCTGTTCGACGCGGTTTCGGCGCACGAGATCGACATCACGACCGGCGCCCGCCTGGAGAAGGTGGACACGCATGGCGACGGGCGTCCAACCCTGGTGACGGAGACGGGCCGTCGCCATGGCCCTTTTGATCTTCTCATCGACGCGACCGGCGCCCGTTCGAGCATCCGCGCTTCGACGTCAGCGGAACCGAAGATCACGCCGCTGAAATACGGGGCGCTTTGGGCGACTGTCGATTGGGATCCCAACGGACCCTTTCAACCCGATGTTCTGGCGCAACGCTATCAGCGCGCCTCGCGAATGGTCGGCGTGCTGCCCGTCGGGCGCCGGAGCGAAGGCGGAGAGCCCGTGGCGACGTTCTTCTGGAGCCTGAAAGCACAGGACTACGACGCATGGCGCAACCGCGGTCTGGACGCCTGGCGGGAAGATGTCGCCGCAATCTGGCCTGACTGTGCGCCGCTGGTGGAGCAAGTCACCGACCCGGATCAGCTGACGCTGGCGCGCTACGCTCATTTCACCCTGAAGCAGCCGATACTGCCGCGGATCGCTTTTGTCGGCGACAGCGCTCATGCGACCAGTCCGCAACTCGGTCAAGGCGCCAACATGGCGCTGCTCGACGCGATGGCCTTGGCGCGCGCCCTCGAACACTCCGCGTCGATCGAACAGTCGCTGCAGGACTATGCGGCCGCGCGCCGGCGGCATGTGCGCCTCTATCAGGCGATGTCATCGGTTTTCACGCCCGTTTTCCAGAGCGACAGCTATATCCTGCCTTTGCTGCGCGACTGGTTTTCAGCCCCCATGACCCGTGTGCCGGGCGTGCCGCGTCTGCTGGCGGAGATCGTCGCGGGACGGCTGATCGATCCCCTCGCAGCCATGCCTGACGCGCCTTAGAGCGGCCGCAGCCCTGTTTTCGCTTGAAATACGGTGCTTCCCCGCTTAGGCGACAGGAAATGACGCGCGCAGGAGATGCGCGTTTTTTTTGTCACTAAGCCCGGGAGACCATGACGATGCGCGTCTATTACGATCGCGATTGCGACCTGAACCTGATCAAAGACGCCAAAGTCGCGATCGTCGGCTACGGCAGCCAAGGCCACGCCCATGCGCAGAACCTGAACGAGAGCGGCGTAAAGGACGTCGTCGTCGCGCTGCGCCCGGGATCCAGCTCGGCCAAGAAGGCGGAGGCCGCCGGCCTCAAAGTCATGGGCATCGCCGAAGCCGCCGCCTGGTGTGATCTGATCATGATGTGCATGCCGGACGAATTGCAGGCCGACGCCTACTACGCCCACATCCACGACAACCTCAAAGACGGCGCGGCGATCGCCTTCGCGCACGGCCTGAACGTGCATTTCGGCCTGATCGAGCCGAAGTCTTCCGTCGACGTGGTGATGATGGCGCCGAAAGGCCCCGGCCACACGGTTCGCGGCGAATTCGTCAAGGGCGGCGGCGTGCCCTGTCTGGTCGCCGTGCATCAGAACGCGACCGGCAAAGCGCTTGAGATCGGCCTGAGCTATTGCTCGGCGATCGGCGGTGGACGCTCGGGCATCATCGAAACCGATTTCAAGGAAGAATGCGAAACTGATCTGTTCGGCGAGCAGGCGGTTCTGTGCGGCGGCCTCGTCGAGCTGATCCGCTGCGGCTTTGAGACCCTGGTCGAGGCCGGCTACGAGCCTGAAATGGCCTATTTCGAGTGTCTGCACGAAGTGAAGCTGATCGTGGACCTGATCTACGAAGGCGGCATCGCCAACATGAACTACTCGATCTCGAACACAGCCGAGTTCGGCGAATACGTCTCGGGGCCGCGGGTGCTGCCGTATGATGAGACGAAAGCTCGGATGAAGGCGATCCTCAAGGACATTCAGGACGGTCGGTTCGTGCGCGACTGGATGACGGAGTGCAAGGCCGGTCAGCCGAGCTTCAAGGCGATCCGCCGCAACAACGACGCCCACCAGATCGAAGAGGTCGGCGCCAAGCTTCGCGGCATGATGCCTTGGATCTCGGCCAACCAGCTGGTCGACAAAGACAAGAACTAGAGGCTGAACCGCATGCCGATAACTGTTCCCGTCGCGGATATCTGCGACGCGCATCGGGGTCGCGTCCGGGTATTGGACGCGGACTGGCGAGCTTTCACCACCGTCGCAAAGTTCGCAGGTCCCGCCCGTCTGGTCGCGTTGCACGCGGCCGATCGGGTGCTGTCGGATATGCTGAAAGAACCCGGCGACGGCGCGGTCGCACTGGCGACGGTGACAGGTCGCAACGCCGTGTTCGGCGACGGCATGGCGACCAACGCCGAAGCCAACGGCTGGGCCGGGGTCGTCATCGAAGGGGCCGTCTGCGACGTGGCCTTGATCCGGCCTCGCCAAGTCGGCGTGCGCGCCCTGCGGTCGCATCCGATGTTCGAACGCGCCGGACCGGAAGGCGATGAAGTCGCAGAGATGTCGGTGGCCGGCGTATGGGTTCGTAAAGGCGATTGGATCATCGCCGATGAGGACGGCGTCATCGCAGTCGACGCAGACCTCGCGGCCAACCTGCGCGCGCCGTGACGCAGGACAAGGCGGCGCTCCTTGCGGCCGTTCAGCGACACCGAAGCCCAAGAACGTCGCGGCCACAGCAAATCGAAGCGACAGGGCCGGGCGAGGAATCGGTTTGGGACTACCCGCGCCCGCCCGAAATCCGGCCCGCCGGAGCGCGCATGAGCGTCGTGTTCGCAGGTCAAACGGTGGCGCAGACCGATCGCGGGTTGCGGGTGTGCGAAACGGCCGGCGCGCCGGTCTACTACTTCCCGCCAGACAGCGTCCGCGACGGCGTCTTGCGCCCAACCCCCGGCGGTTCGCTGTGCGAATGGAAGGGAGCCGCGGTCTACTACGACCTTGTCGTCGGCGCTCAGGGCTCGGCGGAAGCCGCCTTCGCCTACCCTGATCCGTTCGACGACCTCGGCATGGGTTATGATCGCATCGCCGGCTGGATCGCGTTTTACGCCAACCGCGTCGACTCGGCATGGCTTGGCGACGAGCAGGTTCGCCCTCAACCTGGCGGGTTCTACGCCGGATGGACGACGGACCGGATCAAAGGCCCGATCAAGGGCGAACCAGGCACTGGCGGGTGGTGATCCCGGATCGGTCCGACGGCGCCTTGCTCTGGCCGTGATGGCCTTGCAAAGCTGTTCAGAGTGGTTGCCCAAAGGCGGGAGGACGTCGTGCTGAATCGCTTTTTGATGATGGCTGTCTTTGTGGGCGTCGTCATGCCCGCAGCCGCGACCGAGACGACAAGCGGCGGTGAGAACCGGTTCGACGGCTTCGAACAGCCCAGCTATCTGGGACTGCCCCAACCGGCCGGCTTTGAGTTTCGGCCAGAGCGCATTGTCGTCGTCACCGGCGGCGGCGCGCTGGCCGCGAAAGTCCCACACTCGGTCCTGCAGTATGAAACCAATCGTCCGGACCTGACAGAGACGCCGTTGTTCGGCGAACTGTTTGACCCTCGGCCAGGCACTCGGCTCGTTAGTGACGCGAACCTCTGGGGCGAAGCATACCGGGACGGCGACGCCTTGATCATCAACATCCCCCGTGCACCGTTTGTGGTTGAAGGGGAGAGCCAGTTCTCGGTGTTGCGGCGGAACCGAGGCGGCGGCGTGCGCGAGCTTCTGTTCAAGCCGCGTTGGAACCCGGAACCCTATGCCGGCGCGACCGGTATGACGAAGCTGGGCGACGTCTATGTCGAGGGATCCCGAATTGTGGTCAGGCCGTTGCGCTCGGATGGGCACCAGAACCTGAATCATGGGCCTTTGTTCTACCGAGCGCGCGGTTCTAACGAGCGCTCGGTTCGATCCCGGTCAGGCGGGCTCAGACCTACCCGATCGACCCCTCGAAATTTGTCGTGGCGTCGCTTTTCGGCTAACCTGTTGAAAATGAACACTGCATTGCACACAGTGCGACATCTCGCAGGGAGGCCGTTGTGACCAAGCCAAGACTGATAACCCCCGAAGAGATCACAAGGCGCCAATTGACCCTGGGCCTGGGCGCCACGGCGTTGTCGTCCACCCTTCCGCTTCAGTCGCTCGCAGGCGACCGCGGAACGTCCGGCGACCAAAGCGGCGGCGGCGTCTCCGAGACGATCCTGCTCGCGCAGGCGTTCGTCCTTTTGCTCGGCTTGCTCACCTTCCGTCCAAGAGGGCTGATTCTGCTTGGCGACGACGGCGCCGCGGGAACAACGTTGCCAGATACGGCGGACTTGGAGATCCAGGATCGCGTCAACCTGTCGAACATCCCTCTGCTAGGGCGGCTTCAGTCGCCTGGCATCACGCCGGCCGTGCTAACGGCCGTCACGCTTTTGGCGCCGATTTACGTCTACCAGCAGATTTTGATCGCTGATTTGCGCCGCAACTGGGTGCAGACCCAGGACGTGATCGCATTGGCTCTGGGCGTTCCGGCAACCCTCCAGGGCATCGGTTTCATGAACGCCGCGATGGGCCAGACGACCCGTGCGCCAGTTCTGAATTGGCTGACGACCTACATGGCGCTGGCGCTTGTGTTTTTGACCTTCCATCAGCGCCACCGCCTTGTGACTTTCAGGCCGGTGTTCCAATTCGTCGCGCTTGCGGCCGTGCTGTCGACCAGTCAGACTCTGGTCCCAGCCCACTACTATTTCGCCGGGGTGATCGACGCGGCGCGCCAGGGGCTTCTGCAGGCGCGGCAGGTGGGAGAGCTGCATCGGCTTGAGAACCAGTTGATTGTCTCGACCGCGATCGAGTAGCCGTCTGCGTGCGACATTCAGACTAAAATCAGCCTGCAGCGCTGAAACCTGCGCCAAGAAGGATCGACTTTCACGGGCGCGAAGGCTAAGGGGCTCGCCAGACGGGCTGTGCTTGCCTATTTCACACTTTCTGAAGTCGTTCCGATCTCCGCGGCGTTGATAGCGCCAAAACCGCCTTGAAAGACCACCCATGGAAAACATCGTCCTCATCATCCACCTCATCTTGGCGCTGTTGCTGATCGGCGCTGTGCTCCTGCAGCGCTCGGAAGGCGGCGCGCTGGGCATGGGTGGCGGCGGTGGCGGCGGCGGCGGCGGCGTCATGTCGGGCCGCAGCGCAGCGACAGCCCTGCAGAAGGCGACCTGGGGCCTTGCCGTCGCCTTCATCATCACAAGCTTGATCTTGACGATCTTCGCGACACAGTCGGTTCAGGACGGCTCGGTCGTCGACACGTTGCCGCCGCTGGAGACGAATGGCGAGGCGCCGGCGCTGCCCGCAATCCCGGCGCTGCCGCAGATTGACGGGACGTTGACCGCGCCGATCACGCCTGACGCCGCTGGCGGCGACGAACCGGCCGCGGCGCCCGCCGACGACGACACGCCTGCGCTCCCGCCGGCGCAGTAAGCCGCGTTCAGAGCAACACTTCGCTGGTGTAGACGACCGATGGCTGCGGCGGAATTGACCGCCGGCGTCGTCGTCGTCCATACCCACACGGCGTTTGGCGCTCGCGCGTTGCGCGCGGAGGGGATGCGCGCAAGGCGCGACGAAACTGGGCGACGCAAGGGATGAAAGGAGGGGGCGTTGGCGATGAGCAAAAGCGATGGCGCTCTCAAACGTTTTTCCGCAAGCACCCTCGGCACTTCGCTCGCCTGGGCTGGCGACCGGCAATGGCGCCGTATCCTGTTGTTGTTGCCCATCTGCGTGGCGATCCTCGCGGTCGGATTCTGGGGACATGGTCCCAGTGATCGCGACGAAGCCCGCTTCGCCCAAGCCTCCAAACAGATGCTGGAGACCGGCGACTTCGTCGACATCCGGTTTCAAGACGACGCGCGCCATAAGAAACCCGCGGGCATCTACTGGGCGCAGGCCGCCAGCGCCAGCCTCTTCGGCGGCGCCGAAGCGCCCATCTGGGCTTATCGCATTCCCTCCGTCCTCGGCGCGATCCTCGCGAGCCTGCTGACGACGTGGGCCATGAGGCCGTTGATCGGGGGGCGCGCCGCGTTCCTGGCTGGCGCGATGACCGCAGGGTTGTTGTTGCTGAACGTGGAAGCGAGGATCGCGAAGACCGACGCGGCTTTGCTGGCCTGCATCGTGGCCGCTCAAGGGGCGCTAGCGCGACTGTGGTTCTCGGCCAAGGACGATCCGCGCGAGCGCGGTTGGAACGTCTTTTACTTTTGGACCGCGATCGGACTGGGCGTTCTGATCAAAGGTCCGATCATCTTTTTGCCGGTTGGCGGCACTTTGGCGTGGCTTCTGGTGATGGAGCGATCGCGCGGCGGGCTTCAGCGGATCGGGTGGAGCTGGGGTTGGATCTGGGCCGCCCTGATCGCCGCGCCATGGTTCATTGCGATCGCATTGCGTTCCGATGGCGGGTTCTTCGCCGAGTCGGTCGGCGGCGACATGCTCTCCAAAGTCTCGAGCGGTCAGGAAGCGCATGGCGCGCCGCCCGGATACTATTTCGGCGTCTTCTGGGGGACCTTCTGGCCATGGACGGCGCTGGCGGCGGCTGCGGTTCCGTGGGCCTGGCGCTGGCGCCGCGCGCCCGAAACGGCGTTTCTCCTCGGCTGGATCATCCCGACCTGGATCGTCTTCGAACTCGTTCCGACAAAACTGCCGCATTACGTTCTGCCGACCTATCCGGCGATCTGCGCCCTCGCAGCCGTCGCAGTGCTGGACGGCGCAGCCAAAGCCAAGGGCTGGTTTTTCTGGCTGAGCGCAAGCCTCTGGGCCGTCGTCTCCCTGGCGTTGCCGATCGCGTTCATCGCAGGGCCGATCCTGATCGAAGGCGTGTTTGTCTGGCAGACCGCCGCCCTTGGCGGAGCGGCTCTGATCGTCTTCCTTCTCGCATGGCGCTGGCTCGTCGCCGGGGTTTGGCTCGGTTTTGTCCGTGGCAGCCTCGTCGGCGCAGCATTGGTTTACACGGCGGCGTTCCTTTACGGCTTTCCGTCGCTCTCGACGATCTGGATTTCGGATCGGTTGACGGCGACGGCGGAGCCCTATCGCGAATGCGTCGACGACAGCGTTTTCGCGTCGGTCGGGTATCACGAGCCAAGCCTCGTCTTTTTGGCGGGGACCGAGACGCGGCTGGTTCAACCCGACGACGCGGCCGCCATCGTGGCGGGCTCCGCGCCGTCGCTCGTCTGGGTCGAGGCGCGGCACGACAACGCGTTCTTGTCGAAGCTGGCGGAATTGAACACTCAGGCCGCCGTTCTCGCCGAAGAAACAGGCTTCAACTACAACAGGGGCAAATTCAGAAGCTTTAAGCTATATGCACGGGCTGACGGCCCGTATTCAGCGTGTCAAAGCAGCTGACATGATATGGCGATGACGGAGATGGCGACGCCTGTGAACGCTGAACCCCCTGAAGACATCGCGGTTCAACCGCGTGTGACAATTGTCGCCCCGATGAAAAACGAGGCCGATAACGTGGGAAGTCTCGCCGATGAGATCGGCGAAGCCTGCGCGGCTCTGGCTCCGTTCGAAACGATCTTTGTCGACGACGGCTCGAACGACCGCACCGCCGAAGTGATCGATGAGACCGTCGCACGCCACCCCTGGCTGCGCCGCGTCAGCCACGCGCAGAGCTGCGGTCAATCGGCCGCCATCAAAACCGGCGTCCTGCACGCGCGCGCCCCGATCATCTGCACGTTGGACGGCGACGGGCAGAACCCGCCGGCGGAACTGCCCAACCTGATCGCCCCGCTTTTGACCGACCGCAGCGGTCGCCTGGGTTTGGTGGCGGGTCAACGGATCGGACGCCAGGACACCTGGTCCAAGCGCGCAGCCTCTCGAGCGGCGAATAGTCTGCGCGCGTGGATCTTGCGCGACGCGACCCGCGATACCGGCTGCGGGCTTAAAGCGTTCCGTCGAGACGCTTTTCTGGCGTTGCCGTTCTTTGATCACCTCCACCGGTATCTGCCAGCGCTGTTCAAACGGGACGGCTGGGAGATCGCGCATGTCGATGTGACGCATCGCGCCCGGGAACATGGCGCGTCCAAGTACACGAACTTCGGACGCGCAATCGTCGGAATAACCGACCTCTTCGGCGTCTGGTGGCTGCTGCGCCGCCGTAAGGTGCCAACGATCGCCTCGCGCAGCGACGAGCTCTGAAAGGACGCGACATGGAAAGCGACGTGGCGCAGGCCGCAACGGAACTGCCTTGGATTATGCAGCTGCTCCTTGTCGACAGCTGGTACGGCGTCAGTCTCGCGCTGTTTGGCCTCGCGGGTCAAAGCGTCTTCATGTGCCGGATGATTGTGCAGTGGATCAGCTCCGAACGCGCGAAGAAGAGCGTCGTGCCGACAGTGTTCTGGTGGCTGTCGATCGTCGGCGCCTGCATGCTTCTGGCTTATGGGATCATGCGGCAGGACATCGTGATCATCATGGCTCAGTCGTTTGGCTTTATCGTCTATGGCCGCAATCTGATGCTGATCTACGGCGGAGAGAAGGAAGAACCGATCGTCGGATAAGCCGGTCGGCGTCAGGCGGAATTGCGACACCTCGCCACCGAACTCGCGCCCCATCATTCGGGAGTAGACGTCGCGCCCCGAATCCCTTAGGTCTGAACTCCCGTAGAGCACAACATGCGCGCGGCTGAGCAGTCCAAAGCGCAACATCTGCGGGAAGCCCAAATATGGCGCGGTTTGTTTTCATCACTGGCGGAGTGGTATCGAGTCTCGGGAAGGGTCTCACCTCGGCGTCGCTTGGCGCTTTGCTGCAGGCGCGCGGCTATTCGGTGCGGCTTCGCAAGCTTGACCCCTACCTCAACGTCGACCCAGGCACGATGAGCCCGTTCGAGCATGGCGAGGTCTTTGTCACGGACGACGGCGCCGAGACGGATCTTGATCTCGGCCACTACGAGCGTTTCACCGGCGTGGCGGCGCGCAAGACCGACAGCGTCTCGTCTGGCCGGATCTACCAGAACGTGCTCGATAAAGAGCGCCGCGGCGACTATCTGGGGCGAACGATCCAGGTGATCCCGCATGTGACGGACGAGATCAAAGACTTCATCAAGATCGGTGAAGACGAGGTCGACTTCATGCTGTGCGAGATCGGCGGCACAGTCGGCGACATTGAGGGTCTGCCGTTTTTCGAAGCGATCCGGCAGTTCCAGAACGACAAGCCGCGCGGGCATGTGGTGTTCGTCCATCTGACGCTGCTGCCCTGGATCAAGGCCGCCGGCGAGTTGAAGACCAAACCCACGCAACACTCGGTCAAAGAGCTGCGATCCATTGGCATCCAACCCGATGTCCTGGTTTGCCGGGCGGACCGAGCCATCCCTGAGCGCGAACGCGAGAAGATCGCACGGTTCTGCAACGTGCGGCCGGAGGCGGTGATCCCGGCCCTGGATCTGACATCGATCTACGAAGCCCCGCTGAAAATGCGGGAGGCGGGGCTGGATCGGCAGGTGCTTGACGCGTTCGGCATCGATGTCGCGCCTCCTCCAAATCTGCAGAAATGGGACGACGTCACCGACCGTATTCACAACCCCGACGGCGAGGTAAAAATCGCGGTCGTGGGCAAGTACACGGATCTTGAAGACGCTTACAAATCGCTCAACGAGGCGTTGACGCATGGCGGCATCGCGAACCGTGTGAAAGTGCAGCCAGAGTGGATCGACGCACAGATTTTCGAACGCGGCGACGCCGCGGCCTATCTCGAGGGATTTAACGGCGTTTTGATCCCCGGCGGATTTGGCGAACGCGGCACCGAAGGCAAGATCCGCGCGGCGCAGTGGGCGCGGGAACGGGAGATCCCCTTTCTCGGCATCTGCCTGGGAATGCAGATGGCGGTGATCGAGGCGGCTCGAAACCAGGCCAAGGTTAAGGATGCAGGCTCGGAAGAATGGAACACGGACCGAGCGGAACGCGGCGAGAAACCGGTCAAGAACCCGATCATCTACTTCATGCCGGAATGGTTGGAAGGCAATGAGACGGTCGAACGGGACCGCGAAGGCGACAAAGGCGGCTCGATGCGCCTGGGCGCATTCCCCGCGACGCTGACCGAGGGCAGCCAAGTCGCGGACGCCTACCAGGACCTGGCGATCTCGGAACGTCATCGCCACCGTTTCGAGGTCGATATCTCCTATCGTGAACAGCTCGAGCAGTGCGGGCTGATGTTTTCAGGCCTGAGCCCGGATGGTCGCCTGCCTGAGATTGTCGAGCGCCCGGATCACCCATTCTTTGTCGGCGTTCAGTTCCATCCAGAGCTCAAATCCAAGCCGTTCGAGCCACACCCGCTCTTTGTTGGTTTCGTAAAGGCCGCCGTCGCGCAATCGCGGCTGGTTTAGCTCTCGGACGTCGCGGAATGGCGGTTTACGCGAAATTTACCGACAAAATGCGCCTATTGCGCTTATTTCCGCTGAAACGACGCCTCAGGCGCCCTTGCGTTAGGGTCTTTGCAGGAATTCGCGGTTACTCCTCATAACAACGAGAGATCCGGCAAACGGACCTCGCACGTGAGAGAGAGAGTTCGTCATGAACCGCGCCATCCTTGTCGCTGCTGCATTGCTTTGCGCGCAACTCGCGCCGCTGTCCGCTCAGGCGGATGTGCGGACGCTGATGATGGATTGTGTCGACGTGCCGACGAAAATGGCGCGCCTGAAGTGCTATGACACCGTCTCGGAAGTCGCCGGCCTCACCGAACCAGAGGAAGCCGACCCGCTCCTCGGCAAATGGCGCGTGCGTGAAGAAGTCTCGATCATGGACGACACCACCACGGTGTTTCTGGCGCTGAAGGCGGATCTTCCGGTCCAGGGGCGGATCAACCTGTTCTACCCGACCATGATCCTGCGTTGCTCGGAAGGGCAAACCGCAGCCTATGTGAATATCGGCATGCAGCCGGACATGCGGTTCCGCCGCAGCGCGCCAATCACCGTGCGCTTTGATCGTTACGACGCCTTTGACATTCGGATGCGCCGCTCAAAGGATCAGCGCGCCCTCTTCTTTGAAGAACCTGAAGAGATGATCGGCCAACTGATGGAGCACGATCGCTTCTTGTTCCGCTTCAAACCGGTGGGATCGACCACGAAGATCACTCAGTTCTCGCTGAATGGGCTGGGCGAAGCGGTGAAGCCGTTACGGGAAGCGTGCGGCTGGTAAACCCTCGCCAACGCAGGAAACGGGTGGCGCAACCCGTCGGGCGCTGACATCGAAGCACGACCTTTTCGTGTTTCCAGAGCTTTTCTGTTGGCGCTTACCGTGACCCCCTCCGCCTCCGTTGTTCCTTCCGCTCCTTCCGCTCCTTCCGCTCCTTCCGCTCCCTCCGCGCGCGCGTGGACGCTTTTGCTGTTGCTGGGGGCGATCTGGGGCGGCGCGTTCTTCTTCACCGAAATCGCTCTTGAGGCGATGAGCCCGTTCACGCTTGTCGCGCATCGCGTCGTCTGGGCCGCCGCGGCGCTATGGCTCTACCTGCTGCTCGCCGGACGCGTGCGCACGCCGCTGACCGCTGGGCTCTGGGGACGCTGGGCCGTCATGGGTCTGCTGAACAACATCGCGCCCTTTTCCCTGATCATGTGGGGCCAGACCGCGATCGAAGGCGGACTGGCGTCGATCTTCAACGCGATGACGGCGCCTTTTGGCGTGCTCGTGGCCGCGTTGTTTCTCGCCGACGAACGGCTGAGCTTTCAGAAGATCGCCGGCGTTCTTTTAGGGATCGCGGGAGTGGCGGCGATCGTGGGAGCCGACGCGCTGGATGGGCTGGACCCGCGCAGTCTGGGTCAGTTCGCCGTTGTGCTCGCGACTGTGTCCTACGCCTTCGCCAGCGTGTGGGGGCGCGTGGCGCTGAAGGGCGTGCCTGTCGAGTTGAACGCTGCGGGAATGCTTGCAATGAGCGCCGTGATGATCCTGCCGGTCGCCTTGGTCGTCGACGGGCCGCCAAGTTTCGCGCTGTCCCTGCCGGTTTGGGGGGCGATCTTCGGCATCTCCCTGGTCGGCACCGCGATCGCCTATCTGCTTTACTTCGAGATCCTGCGGCTCGCCGGCGCCGGGAACACGATGCTGGTGACGTTGATCGTCCCGCCATTCGCCATCGGGCTCGGCGCGGTCTTCCTGGGCGAGCGGCTGGAGCCGGCGGCGTTTTTCGGCTTTGGGTTGATTGCGCTCGGCCTCGCAGTGATCGACGGGCGCCTTTTCCGTCGACGGGGCCAAGGAAACTCAACACCGATACAATAAATTGGCGCTGACCCCGTTGTCAGGGCGGCGCAGCAAGCGTAGCTACGGCGGACACCACACCATTGGAGTACCGCCATGGCCTTCCTCGCCGACAGTCTCGCCCGCGTAAAACCTTCGCCGACCATCGCCGTCACAAACATGGCGCGCGAGCTGAAGGCGGCTGGCCGCGACGTGATCGGGCTGGGCGCAGGCGAGCCCGATTTCGATACGCCGCAGAACATCAAGGACGCAGCGAAGGCGGCGATTGACGCGGGCAAGACGAAGTACACCGCGCCCGACGGCATTCCCGAGTTGAAGGAGGCGATCGCCGCCAAGTTCAAGCGCGAGAACGGCCTCGATTACACGCCGGCGCAGGTCTCGGTCGGCACTGGCGGCAAGCAGGTGCTCTACAATGCGCTGGTCGCAACGATGAACGCAGGCGACGAAGTGCTGGTCCCGGCGCCCTACTGGGCCAGCTATCCGGACATGGTGCTGCTCGCCGGCGGCGAACCAGTCGTCATCCCGACCTCGATCGAGACGAATTTCAAGATGACCGCCGAAGCGCTGGAGGCGGCGATCACGCCGAAGACGAAGTGGCTGATCTTCAACTCGCCGTCGAACCCTTCGGGCGCCGGTTACAGCCATGCCGAGCTTAAAGCCATTACGGATGTGCTGCTGCGCCATCCTCATGTCTGGGTGCTGACCGACGACATGTACGAGCACATCGCCTACGAGCCGTTCAAGTTCGTCACCGTCGCCGAGGTTGAGCCGCAGCTCTACGACCGCACGCTCACCGTGAACGGGGTTTCGAAAGCGTATTCGATGACCGGTTGGCGGATTGGTTACGCCGCAGGGCCCGAGCAGTTGATTGGCGCCATGCGCAAAGTGCAGTCGCAGTCGACCTCGAACCCCGCCTCGATCAGCCAGTGGGCCGCCGTCGAAGCGTTGAACGGGCCGCAGGACTACATCGCCGAAAGCCGCATCGCCTTCCAGCGACGCCGCGACCTTGTGGTGTCGATGCTCAACCAGGCGACAGGGATCTCGTGCCCGGAACCCGAGGGCGCGTTCTACGTCTACCCCTCGATCGCAGGTTGCATCGGCAAGACGGCCGAGGGCGGCAAGGTGATCAACACCGACGAAGAGTTCTGCACGGCGCTGCTCGACCAAGAGGGCGTCGCCGCGGTTTTCGGCGCCGCCTTTGGGTTGAGCCCACATTTCCGTGTCTCCTACGCGACCTCGGACGAGCTGTTGACCGATGCGTGTCAGCGCATCCAGCGGTTTTGCAATTCGCTTCGCTAACGGCGCCGGCGGCTTTCGTTTGAAAGCCGCCCCTCCTTCCGCATAACTGCGAGGGTTAACCCTGGGGATTCGGCGAGCGGGAGGAACGACCATGCGGTGGCGCGGACGCAGAACCAGCAGCAATATTGAAGATCGACGCACGGGCCGAGGCGCTCGCCGAGTGGGCGGCGTCGGAGGCGTCGGAGCGATCTTGGTCGTTCTGGCCAGCCTGTTCTTCCCGGAAGCTGTTCCCGTCTTGCGCATGCTCGGCCTCGACGGCGCCGGCGGGGGTCTTGTTCAGGGACCGGTGCAGACCTTGGACGAACCGCGCCGGGACGACCAGACGCAATTCGTCAGCGTTGTTCTGGCGGATACGGAAACGATCTGGAGCGAGATTTTCGCGGCGGGAGCGTTCGAACGCGCCGGCAATCGGTACGATCCCGCGGTTCTGGTGCTATTCGAAGGCGGCACGACCTCTCCTTGCGGCAACGCCAGCGCTCAAAGCGGACCGTTCTACTGCCCGGCCGACGGCAAGATCTATATCGACCCGGCGTTCTACGAAGTCATGGCGACGAAACTGAAAGCGCCCGGTGATTTCGCGCAGGCCTATGTGATCGCGCATGAGGTCGCGCATCACGTGCAGAACCTCAACGGCGTGCTGCCGGCGGTTCAGCGCCGCCGCGCTTCGCTGTCCTCGGTTGAAGGCAACCGGCTAACGGTCCGCGTTGAATTGCAGGCGGACTGTTATTCGGGCGTCTGGGCGCGTCGCATCGAGGAGCGCGAACGGGTTCTCGAGGAAGGCGATCTCAACGAAGCCCTGCGCGCGGCGTACTCGGTCGGGGATGACATCCTGATGCGGATGAGCGGTCGTCGCGTCGACGAGACCAAGTTCACCCACGGCACGGCCGAGCAACGCGCGCGCTGGTTCAAGATCGGCTTGCAGAGCGGCGACATCCGCGCTTGCGATACGTTCAGTCAGCCGTATCAGCAGCTTTAGCGAAGCGGGCCGAACCGCTCTAGCCGGCGGCGAGGAACTTGATAGCCTCGTCGCGCTCCATCAGGTAGAGCAGCACCCGCAGCGCTTGACCCCGCTCAGATTCCAATTGCGGATCCTGGTTGAGGATCAGCCGAGCATCGTCCTGCGCGATCTTCATCAGATCGCCCTGACTTTCGAGATCCGCGATCATGAAGTCGGGCAGACCGGACTGTTTCACCCCCAGGACGTCGCCCGCGCCGCGCAGACGAAGATCCTCTTCGGCCAAGCGGAAGCCATCATCGCTCTCGCGCATGATCTGCAGCCGAGCGCGACCCTGTTCGGATAACGGGCCGCCATAAAGCAACAAACAGTGCGAAGCTTTGTCGCCCCGCCCCACTCGGCCGCGAAGCTGGTGGAGCTGCGCGAGCCCAAACCGTTCGGCGCGCTCGATCACCATCAAGGTCGCCTCCGGCACGTTGACGCCCACCTCGATAACCGTGGTGGCGATCAGCAGCTGCGCCCGACCTTCGACGAAGCGGGCCATCGCCTCGTCCTTTTCCGTTGGCGACATCCGGCCATGGACCAGAGCGACCCTCTCGGGCCCCAGAACCGCCGCCAGCGCGCGGTAACGCTCTTCCGCTGCGGCGAGGTCGACGACTTCCGACTCCTCGACCAACGGGCAAACCCAATAACAACGGGCGCCGGCGTCGAGGCGCCGCGAAATGCCGTCGATCACCTCATCGATCCGATCGATCGCCACCAGTCGCGTTTCAATCGGCTGACGGCCGGGCGGCTTCTCATCGAGGATCGAGACATCCATGTCGCCATAACTGACCAGCGCCAGCGTGCGCGGGATCGGCGTCGCCGTCATTACCAGCACGTCCGTGGAGGCGCCCTTGTCCGCCAACGCCATACGTTGCGTGACGCCGAAACGATGCTGCTCGTCGACGACCGCCAGACGCAGATCGCGGAAACCGATGTCCTTTTGAAAGAGAGCATGCGTTCCGACGAGTATGTCGACCTCACCGCTGGCGAGCCGTTCGAGTTTCTCTTCCCGCGCGCGGCCCTTGTCGCGCCCGGTGACGATCTCGAGGGTGACGCCCGCGGCCTCCGCCAGATCTCTCAGACCGTCGGCATGCTGACGCGCGAGGATCTCCGTCGGAGCCATCAGAGCCGCCTGCCCGCCTGCCTCTACTGCCGTCAGCATCGCCATCAGCGCGACCAGCGTCTTGCCCGAGCCGACATCGCCTTGCAGAAGCCGCATCATTCGAAGGCCATCGCCCATATCGGCTTCGATCTCGCCGATCGATCGCTGCTGCGCGCCTGTCGGCTTATAGGGCAAGTGATCGAGAACCCGCTTGCGCAGACGGCCGTCGCCCGTGGTGGGAGCGCCCTTGCCACGCTTCATGCTGGCCCTCGCCAGCGCCAGGGCCAGTTGATGCGAGAGCAACTCGTCATAGGCGAGCCGCCGCCTTGCCGGCGCCGCTGGCTCAAGATCCTTTGGCGAGTTTGGCGCATGCAACGCTTCGATCGCCGCTTTCCAACTCGGCAGCTTTTCCCGCTGTACGAAAGCGACGTCTTGCCATTCCGGCAGGTCAATGGCCGTGTCGAGCGCCGCGCGCAACGTACGCCCCAGCACGCGCAGAGACAGACCCGCGGTCAGTGGATAGACGGGCTCCACCAGCGGAATGCTGTCCGCCTCTTCCACGGGTACGACGTGGTCGGGATGCGGCATCTGCACGACGCCATCGAAATGTTCGACCTTGCCAGAGATCACACGCCGCTGCCCGGACGGCAGGATGCGGCGAAGGTAGTCGGCTTGCGCGTGGAAGAAGATGAGATGAAAATCGATCTCCGCGTCGCTGACCGCGATCCGATATGGGCGGTTCGAGCCACGCGGGCTCGCATGATGCGCGCCGATATCAACCGCGACCGTGACGACCGATCCCTCGGATGCGCCCTGTACGCTCGCTCGGGGGCTGCGATCGATGAACGCCGTCGGCGCGAGGAACAACAAATCCCGGATCCGAGACCCCGTCACCTTCTCGAACAACTTCACGTTCTTCGGCCCGACGCCCGGGAGGGTCGTCAGATCAGCGAAAAGTGGAAACAGGACATCAGGGCGCATGGTGGATCCGGTGCACGGGCGTTCGGCTAGGGATATACCGCGAGGATCGCGGCGCAAGCGTGTCGATCGCGCGACTTGATCATCCGCCGATCAACGCCAGCCATTCGTCTTCCGTCTTCACCTCAACCCCCAGCTCCTCGGCCTTCTTGAGTTTCGAGCCGGCGCCCGGCCCCGCGACGACAAGATCCGTCTTGGCGGAAACCGATCCCGACACCTTGGCGCCCAACGCCTCCGCCCGCGCCTTGGCCTCCGCCCGGCTCATCTGCTCCAGCGAACCAGTGAACACCACGGTCTTTCCTGCGACCGGGCTGTCGGTTGTCTGCGGTTGTTCCGCGTCGACGATATCGAGCTGATCCGTCAGCCGCTCCAGGCTCTCAAGATTGCGCGGCTCGGCGAAGAACTCGACCACCGCCGCCGCCATCACCGCGCCGACGCCATCGATGTTCAGCAGCTCATTCCAAGCTTCGATCTCGGGCGCGCCAGCGTTTTCCTTTGCGTCTTCCTTGGAGGCCGGTGCCCGCGCCAGCTTCATCGCAGCTTCAAACGCGTCCCAGGATCCGTAACGGCGCGCCAGCAGCCGACCGGAGGTCTCGCCGACATGACGGATGCCGAGCGCATAGATCAGCCGCTCGAGCGGAATGGCGCGCTTTTCGTCGATCGCGGCGAAAAGATTATCCGCTGATTTCTCGCCCCATCCCTCGCGGTTCTTGAGCTGCTGCAGCCCGCCGCCATAACGCTCGCGCAAATAGAAGATGTCGGCGGGCTGCGACACCCAACCGTCCGCGTGAAAGGCTTCGACTTGCTTGGCGCCGAGCCCTTCGATGTCGAAGGCGTTGCGAGAGACGAAATGCTTGAGACGCTCGACGATCTGCGCATCGCAGATGAGACCGCCAGTGCAGCGCCGGACGGCCTCGCCCTCCTCTCGCACTGCGTGACTGCCACAGACCGGGCATTTCAGCGGAAAGACATAGGCCTCGGCCTCAACAGGGCGCTGCGCGAGATCAACCGCAACGATTTGCGGGATCACGTCGCCGGCGCGCTGAACCGTCACCGTATCGCCTGGCCGAATGTCGATCGGGGCGCCCTCAGCGTCCGCGCGGATCACCTGGCCGTCATTGCCGATGCCGCAGATGTAGTCCTCGTTGTGCAAGGTCGCATTCGACACCACGACGCCGCCCACCGTCACCGGACGCAGCCGCGCCACCGGCGTCAGCGACCCGGTGCGACCGACCTGAATGTCGATCGCCTCCAGAACGGTCGTCGCCTGCTCGGCCGGAAACTTGTGCGCCGTGGCCCAACGCGGCGTGCGCGAGCGGAACCCCAGGCGCCCTTGCCAGTCCAACCGGTCGACCTTGTAGACGACCCCGTCAATGTCATAGCCGAGGCTCGCGCGCTGCGCTTCGATCGCACGGTAATGCGCAAGCAAGGCTTCGACCGTCTCGCAGCGTTGCGTCAGAGGATTGACCGGCATGCCCCATGCGCCGAACGCTTCGAGCACGCCGGCTTGCGTTTCCGCCGGCAATTCGGGCGCCTCACCCCACGCATAGGCGAAGAACTTCAAAGGGCGGCTCTTCGTGATCGCCGGATCAAGCTGGCGTAACGAGCCGGCCGCCGCATTGCGCGGATTGGCGAAGACCTTAGCCGACTTGTCGCCCGCGGCCTCGCGCTCCGCCTGGCGCGTGTTGAGCGCCTGGAAATCAGAATGGGTCATGTAGACCTCGCCCCGGATCTCGATCAGCGCCGGCGCGCTTTCGGGCAAACGCGTGGGGATCTCGGCGATAGTCAGAGCGTTGCGGGTGACGTCCTCGCCTTCGGCCCCGTCCCCTCGGGTCGCGGCCTGCACGAGCTCGCGGTTCTCATAGCGCAGCGCCAAGGACAAACCGTCGATCTTCGGTTCGGCGGTCATCGCCAGAACCTCGTCTTCGTCAAGCGACAAGAAGCGCCTCACGCCGCCGACGAAATCCGCGAGCTCCTCGTCGTCAAAGACATTGCCCAGCGAGAGCATCGGCACGGCGTGGCGAACTTTGAGGAACCGCTCCGACGGCGCGGCTCCGACCTTTTCCGACGGACTGTCGGCGCGTTTGAGAGCAGGGAAACGCGCCTCGATCTCTAGGTTGCGGCGCTTGAGCGCATCATACTCCGCATCCGAGATCACAGGCGCGTCGTCGCCGTGATACGCAGCGTCGTGACGTGCGATCTCTTCCGCCAGCCGGTCCAATTCCGCCTGCGCCAACGCCTCGTCCAGGTCCGCGACATCGACCTGAGCCCCGTCCTTCGCCATGTCTTTCGCCTTTGACGCGGTTGATCAGTAGCCGGCCAATTCGCCGGTGATGGCGTAGCGCAGGGTCTCGACCACCTGCTCTGGCGTCTCGCAAACCGCGAGCGCCGCCGCGTCGACCTCCTTCAGCGGATGCGTGAGGTCTGGCGCATGATTGATGATCAACGGTTTGCCAAGCGCCGCCGCATAGCCGGCGTCAAACGCGGCGTTCCATTGCTTGTACTGATCGCCGAAACGCACGACCACGATGTCGGCGCGCTCGAGCAGCGAACGGGTGCGGATGGCGTTCATCTGCGCACCTTTGCGATCCTTCCAGACCGGCTTGTCTTCCGCGCCGAGGATCGTGACGCCGCAATCGTCGCTCGCCCCATGATTGGTGACGGGAGCGTCGAAGACGACCGGCAACAACGCATCGCGCGCGCCCTCGGTGATCCGCTCGCGCCAGTCCGTATGAATTTCGCCCGAAAGATAAACGCGCCAGTCCATTTCTCGCTCCCAAGTCTCACTGTCTCGTTTCGCACAGACAGGGCAATTTAGGGCTTCTTAGCAAGTCAGAACACCAGAGGGAAAAAATGGATCGCAAAATCGACGGGGTCAGGCTCTTGGCGCTCTGCTTGGCGTTCGACGGTTTTGGTCGAGGCCGCCGCGGGCGGAGAGACGACAGCGCCCTATCTTCGCGCGTCGTCATACCCTCAACCTTGCATTCGATCTTCAAGCCGACGCCGATGGAACTCGCAAACCATCGGTCGAGGCGCGCGACCCCGCCTCCATCGCCGGGCCGCGCAGGATTCAACTGTTGCGCTCGCTCAGCGCCTCGCCTACCAAAGATGACTACCTCTCGGGGGGCCCTATCCGATCCGCGGTGCGGGGCTGAGAGTCGCGGCAAGCGCGAGACCCGTGGAACCTGATCCGGTTCAGACCGGCGGAGGGAAGAGGATGGACGGCGCGACGCTCCATTCTGCAAAACAATCGGCCGTATCGCCGGGGCTCAGCGTCTCCGGCGGCATTCGCTTTGACGGCGCATCGGTGTTCGGCCCTCTGCGCCTTCACGCGGAGGCCGGTCGATGGACTGCGATCCTCGGGCGATCAGGCTCGGGAAAATCCTCGCTGTTGCGCGCGATCGCAGGGCTCTTGAGAGCGCCTGAATTCACGGGGGAGGTCACGGCCTCCGACGCCGCGCCCCTCGACGGCCGGGTCTCGTGGATGGCGCAGTCGGACCTCTTGCTGCCCTGGGCGAGCGCTCGGGAGAACGCAGCCCTGGGACCGCGCCTCCGCGACCGCGCCGTCGACTGGCGCGATGCGGACGCGGCGCTCGAGGCCGTGGGGCTGGGGGGTCGTGGCGCGGCGCTTCCACAAGAGCTGTCCGGCGGACAACGCCAGCGCGTCGCCCTTGCGCGAACGCTTGTCGAAGATCGTCCGGTGGTGCTGCTTGACGAGCCGTTTTCGGCGCTCGACGCCGCCACGCGCGAGGAACTCCAAGAGCTGTTTTGGAACCGCCTCGCCGGACGGACGGTCGTCCTCGTGACGCACGATCCGCTGGAAGCCGCGCGTCTGGCGCATCGGCTGATGATCCTGGGCGACGGCCAAATGTCGGAAATCGAAGTCGCCGGATCGCCGCTGCGCGCTACAGACGCGCCCGAGACGCTTCAGACGGCGGCCCGATTGACGCGACTGCTGCGGGAGACCCGAGCATGATCGGCGTGTCGCTGCTCCGCCCGCTTCTGACCTTCGGCGGCGTCATTCTGGGATGGTGGGCGTTGACGCTGATCCCGGTCGCGCCGTCTTACATCCTGCCAAGCCCAGGCGACGTGGCGGGGCGGATGTGGACCTCCCGCGAAAGCCTGGCGTCGAACGCCCTCGTCACGTTTGGCGCGGCGTTGATTGGCTTTGTGCTCGGCTCGGCCTTCGGAGCTTTGAACGCGCTGACCCTGGTTCGATCCGAGGGAGCGCGGCGATGGCTATTGCCGTTGTTGATCGGCGGGCAGGCGGTGCCGTTCTTCGCCCTCGCGCCGATCCTGACCTTGTGGTTCGGCTACGGACCCACGGCGAAAATCGTGATGACCGTGCTGGTCGTCTATTTCCCGGTCACCGCGAGCTTCTACGACGGGCTTCGTCGCTGCGACCCGAACCTGCTCGATATGGCCCGCGTCATGAACGCGACGCCGACCGAAACGCTTTGGCGTTTGCGCGTTCCAGGCGCGCTGCCTGCCTTGGGCTCGGGGTTGCGGCTTGCAGCCGTGTTCGCGCCGATCTCCGCTGTCATCGGGGAATGGACCGGCGGCTCCGCCGGGCTCGGATACCTCATGCTCTACGCCAACGCTCGGACCCAAGCCGATTTGCTGTTCGCAGCGCTGATCACCCTGGCTCTGATGGGCGTCGCCCTCCACGCGCTTGTTTCTCACCTCACGCGCCGCGCGACCCGATGGGCGCGGGAATCCACTCTCTAGTCGAAAAGGACACCTCATGAAGAAGCTTCTTCTCGCCGCGACCCTGTCGCTCCTCGCGTCGCCCGCGCTCTCGCAAGACCGTGTGAGTGTTTTGCTCGACTGGTTCGTCAATCCAGATCACGGGCCGCTGATCATTGCTCAGGAGAAAGGGTACTTCGCCGAAGAGAACCTCGAGGTCGAGATCACAGCGCCGTCCGACCCGTCCCTACCGCCAAAGTTGGTTGCCGCCGGCGAGGCCGACATCGCGATTTCCTATCAGCCGCAACTCCATTTGCAGGTGGCGGAGGGTCTGCCGCTTGTCCGGATCGGCACGCTCGTCGCCACGCCGCTGAACTGTCTGCTCGTCAAGGCCGAAGGCCCGATCAAAAGCATCGCAGATCTGAAAGGCGGAAAAGTCGGCTATTCAGTCGCCGGGGTCGAAGAGGCGCTGATGACCGCAATGCTGAAACCGCATGGTTTAACGCCCGAAGACATCGAACTGATCAATGTGAACTGGTCGCTGTCGCCGGCGGTGATGTCAGGCCAGGTCGACGCGGTCATCGGCGCCTTCCGGAACTTTGAACTGACGCAAATGCGGATTGAAGGGGTCGAAGGCCGCTGCTTCTACCCCGAAGAGGAAGGCGTGCCGGTCTATGACGAGTTGATCTATGTGACCAACACCAAGCTCGTCGATCCGCTCAATACCCGTCGCGATGTGCTGGTGCGGTTCTTACGCGCGACCGAGAAGGCGACGCAGTACATGATCAATCATCCGCAAGAAACCTGGGAGATGTTCCGCGCCACGTCGGCCGAGCTGCAAGACGAATTGAACGAACGCGCCTGGTTCGACACCTTGCCGCGCTTTTCGCTGCGGCCGATGGCGCTGGATCACCGGCGCTATGCGGCGTTCTCCGAGTTTCTGGCGGAGAACAAGCTGATCGACGCGCCGCAGACGGCGGCGGATGTCGCCATCGATCTCGGCGCCGAGTAACGCGCTAATCCGCGGCGTCGGTCGACGTAGCCTCGTTCGACGCCGCCTTGTGATCCGTCCGGACTTTTTTCCAGCCGCTGATCATGGGACCGATGAGATCCTCTTCCTTCCAAATCGAGTAGAAAGCGATCGCCAGCAGATGGAGCGCCACCATCGCCAGGATCAACCTGGAGCCGATGAAATGGATCTGCGCGAGCGTGCCCTGCGTCTTTGCATCCACGCTGCCTGACAATGGCCCTCCGGCGAACAACGCGTCGTCTTCGATGAACAGACCGGTGGTCGCCTGAACCGCCAACAACGCGAGCAGAGCCAGCACCGACAACGACCCCAGCGGCGCGTGCCCCGCCCAATAGCTGGGGCGCGGCTTTCCAATCTCTCGAAGGTAGTTCAGAAGCGTCGCTGGCGAGACCAAGAGCGCCGACAATCGAGACGCCGGCGCGCCAACGAACCCCCAGAGGATCCGGAACGCCACAAGTCCGCCGATCGCATAACCGAAAAAGAAGTGGAGCTCGATCGTGTCAAAGCCTCGATACTCGCCGAGATACCAGCCGACGGCGACACAAGTCGCCAACGACCAGTGAAACAGACGGGTTGGGAGATCCCAAACTCGCCGCAGCTCGGTCGGGGTGACGCCCTCTTCACTCACGTTCGATCTCCAACTGGCGTCTAGAAGCTCTTGGCTCGGTATGTGTCGTGACACGCCCCGCAGGACTCGCCGACCGCGCCGACCTTCGATCTGAGCGCGTCGAGGCCGTCGCCCGCAACGCTCGCCAACTCGCCGACCGCAGCCGCCCAAGCCTGACCTTTCTCCTGCACGCCGGGGAAGTCCTCCCAGATCTTGGGCAGCGCGCGGGGTTTGCCGTCCATCGCCGCATTGTCCGAACCGGCCGGCCACATGTGACCGTTGTTCAGCATGCTGAGCGTCTGCAGGGTGTTCGCGAATGTCGCCGCCTTTTCAGCATCGTATTCGACAGCGCCTTTCGCCATTCCGACAATCGGCCCGAAGTTTGAAAGGATCACTTGATAATAGCCGCGCCGGGCGGTGATCGCGTCTTCAAGCGGATCCGAAAGCGCTGGCGAGGCCATCGCAGTCGCAGCGGCGACGATCAGGGTCGCTTTCACAAGAGTTTTCAAAGTGATCTCCTTTCATGGCTGGACAAGGCTCTGTCCTGGCTAAGGCCGGTCCCGGCTATCGCCGTCTTGACCGCCTGAATGGAGGTGGAGCGAATGAGTGGGAAGAACAGTGACGGTTTCGAAACAATCGCTGCGATCAGGCAAAATTGAACACTGGAATTGCCGTGAAGGCTGTCTGTTCTAACTCCCGCGGGACGGCAACTTAAGAGCACCCTCAATGACAACCGAGACGAACCCTAAAGGAACGAAAATCGAGCCGGACCCACGGGGTTTGATCCGCGAAGCTTTTCGGATCGACGGCATCACCGAGCCCGACTGCCGCTCGATCTTCCTGGACTGGGCGCTCGGTCATGGTGGAGAGGCTGATCACGCCGCACTCTTACAAGCCCTCTTGGAGCGCCATGCGGATGAGCCGGCGGACCATCCCATGCGACACGTGCTCTTGGAAGGCTTGAACCAACGACAAGGGATGGACGCGTCGGCGCGTGGCGGACGCCGCACCGGGAGACGCCGCGCGCGCCCCGATTTCTAGCGCCGCTGGATCCAGCCGCCGCCCAGCACACGCGATCCGCTTGCGCCGCCGTAAAACACGCAAGCCTGACCCGGCGCGACCCCTTCCTCGGCTTCAAGAAGCTCGACTCTCGCAGAGGTTGGACCGGTCGGATGGATGCGCGCCGGCCTTGGCGGGCGGGTCGAACGCACCTTCACCTCTGCTTCCCACCCCCGGATCGGCGCATCGGCCAGGAAATCGCCGTCTCCGATCCAGTTGATTTCGGCGACCGGCGCCTCGCGCGTCGCGAGCGCGTCACGAGGTCCGACGATCACATGCCGCCGCTCCGCATCAAGCTTCACGACATAGAGGGGTTCGCCCGGGTTTTCGGGATCGCCGACGCCAAGCCCGCGCCGTTGGCCAATTGTGTAATGAAGCACGCCGCGATGCGGGCCTAAAACACGACCGTCGAGATGCACGATCTCACCGGGTTCCGCAGAGCCTGGCCGAAGTTTCTCAATAACGTCGGCATAACGGCCCTGCGGCACGAAACAGATGTCTTGGCTATCAGGCTTGTCCGCGACAGCGAGATCGAACTCGGCGGCAAGGGCCCGGGTCTCCGCTTTGCTGGTCAGATGCCCCAAGGGGAACCGCAGATAATCGAGCTGCTCACGAGTCGTCGTGAACAGGAAGTAAGACTGATCCCGCGCGGGATCGGCGCCGCGATGAAGCTCTGGCCCGTTCGGCCCCCTCATACGCTGCACGTAATGCCCGGTGGCCAAACAATCCGCTGCAAGATCCTTGGCGGTCTCCAGCAGATCCTTGAACTTTACGCGTTCATTGCATCGAATGCACGGGATCGGCGTGGCTCCGGCGAGGTAGCTGTCGGCAAACTCGTCCATCACACTGTTTTTAAATATGTTCTCGTAATCCAACACGTAGTGAGGGAAGTTCATCGCCTCGGCGACCCGACGTGCGTCGTGGATGTCGCGCCCCGCGCAACATGCGCCTTTCTTGGCGAGCGCCGCTCCGTGATCATAAAGCTGCATCGTCAGGCCGACGACGTCATACCCTTCGCGCGCCAGCATCGCGGCGACGACGGAACTATCCACGCCGCCAGACATGGCCGCCACGACCCGTGTCTCCACGACAGGCTTTTCAAAGCCCAGCGAGTTCGCGGCGATCGTCGGCTCGGAGCCTGGATCCGGACCCAGGCCGGCCTCGTAACTTTCTAATACACGTGTCATCGATCGCTACATAACGCCTCCTGTTCAAAGCGCAATGGCGATCAGCATCGCGGGCAGTGGATCACTTCCTCAATTATTTGCGTAAAATTGATTATTACTTGTGTAAATCAAGTTTAATTAAATATAAAAGGCAAGAAATATTGAATTTACGAATGTTCCCAAAATCTTTACACGCGTCGATGACTTTTTTTTAATAGATGCCAGCTAATGTCTCGGTGGGGTTGAGACAGATAAGGCCTCTGGTGCTATGACGGAAAACGAAAACGCTGTGGAATATGTAATCGGTCCAGACGGTCAGCGTCTGACAAAAGCAGATCTGCCCCCGACCGACACGAAGCGGTGGGTGATCCGCCGCAAGGCTGAAGTGGTCGCTGCCGTGCGCGGCGGACTCATCACCCTTGAAGAAGCTCTTGAAATTTACGGTATCTCCGAAGAGGAGTACCACACGTGGTCGCGCGCCATCGAACGCTTCGGCATTCAAGGACTGCGGACGACACGACTGCAAAAATACCGCAACAAGCTCTAGCGAGCTCGCGACGCTTCAGAGCGCGCGCTTTCGGCGGGCGCCCGCCCTCGCTTGACACTGGCCTTTTGTCTCATGCCCGGGATCTCAGCGCAGATCTCGGGTTTTGACATGAGCGCATTTCCGCGGGACTCGTCCGCGCCTCGTCCATATATTGTCCTGCACCGTCGCTTTTTTAGCGTCTATTGTGGTGAAAAGTGCGTTCACCAGTCAGGGAATTGTTTACTTTTTACATCTAGTTTCATTAACGATGTTTCTAACGACGCACCGCGAGGGAACGAGATGCGCATTCTATTGATTGAGGACGACAAGAGCATGGCCGGCAGCATCGAACTGATGTTGCGCCAAGAAGGCTTCACGCTCGACAAGACAGATATGGGCGAAGACGGCGTCGATCTGGGCAAGATCTACGATTACGATCTCATTGTTCTTGACCTGAACTTGCCGGACATGAGCGGTTACGACGTGCTCAAGCAACTGCGCGTTTCGAAGATCGGCACGCCGATCCTGATCCTTTCCGGTCTTTCCAGCACCGAGAACAAAGTCCGCGGCTTTGGCTTTGGCGCTGACGACTACATGACCAAGCCGTTCAGCCGCGAAGAATTCATCGCACGCATCCACGCGATCATTCGTCGTTCCAAAGGACACAGCCAGTCGGTGATTTCGACCGGCAAGGTCAAGGTCAACCTCGACGCCAAGACCGTCGAAGTCGACAGCCAGCGCGTTCACCTGACCGGCAAAGAGTACCAGATGCTCGAGCTGCTCAGCCTTCGTAAGGGCACGACGCTCACGAAAGAGATGTTCCTGAACCACCTTTATGGCGGTCTGGACGAGCCCGAGCTGAAGATCATCGACGTCTTCATCTGTAAGCTCCGCAAAAAGCTTTCGACCGCCACCGGCGGCGAGAACTACATCGAAACCGTTTGGGGCCGCGGCTACGTGCTGCGCGATCCTGAAGGCGAAGAAGGCACTCCGATCCCGACCAAAGAGGTCGAAGCGATCCCCGCCACGCTCGACGCCTGAACGACGCACAAGCGTTTCGTTTCCCAGAACGCCGTTTCGTCAGACCGACGAAGCGGCGTTTTGATTTTCAGAAACCGCTCGCCGCATCGTCCAGCACGGCCTGAGCGCCCTTGCGCAAGATAGAAATGTCCGAGGCGACGGCGACGATATCCACTTTCGCGCGAACAAGGTCCGCCGCGGTCAAGCGTGCGAAGGGCACAGTCCCCGTCAGCTTGCCCAGCTTGCGCGCTGCGACGCACATTCGATCAAAAGCCGCTTCCAACTCTCCGTCGTCGGGAAAACCTGCGATCGTCGCAAAGTCGGCGGGCCCAAAGAACAACCCATCGACCCCATCGACGCGCGCGATCTCTTCCGCTCGCTCCAGCGCTTCCGGGCTTTCGATCTGACAAATCAACAGCCCGGTGTCGTTCCATTCAGCGACGTAGTCGTCATCAGCGCCATACCCCGATGCGCGCACGATCCGCGCGGCGCAGCCGCGACGCCCCGCGGGCCCGTAGCGGAAGGCGGCCACATGGGCGACGGCCTCCTCCGGGCTTTCAACCGCAGGCACGATGACGACCTGCGCCCCGATATCGAGCGCGCGCTTGATCCACGGTCCGCCTCCTTGAGGAACGCGAACCACCGGGACGGTTGGCGTGCCGGCCAACGCGATCATCTGCCCCATCGCCGTCTCGACCGAAGACGGTCCGTGTTCCAGATCAGCGATCGCAAAGTCAAAACCCGCCCGCCCCATGATCTCGGCGGTGACAATGGACGGCAGACCCAGCCAACACCCTCTCGCCGGCACGTTCGGCATCAGACGGTCAAGCTTCTCGCGGGGAGTTGGGCTCATAAGAAAGACCTCCTTGACGGTTTGGCCGACATCCATTTTCGACCAGGGCGCAAGGCCGACGCTTCGGCCTGTTAGCGCTTACGGCGCATCGGATCACTTTAGTTTGAGCGGCCAATTGGCGGTCGCTTCTTTTACATGCGACTAATTTTCGCCGATAATTCAACCTATCGCCGGCGTTTGAAGCGAACAACGCCCGACGACGAGAGCTCCGATGCGCCCAAGAAGCTTTGATGAAACCACCGTGCTCGACCGTCTGCGCGCAGCTTTCCGTCAGTACGGGTTCGACGGCCTGTCCCTCGACCAGTTGAGCGAAGCGACCGGGTTGAACCGGTCCAGCCTTTACAACGCATTCGGCTCGAAAGAGGGGATGATGCGCGCGGCGGTCGACGCGTATTGCGCGGACTCGGTGCAGCGCTTCAAAGAAGCCATGGAGATGCGTCCGTTGCGGGACGGCGTTCAGAGGTTGTTGCGCGTCGCGGCCGGTCTCGAAGATCCGGTGAGTGCGAGAGGCTGCCTCATCGGAAACCTGATCGCGGAGCGCGCCGCCGGCCAGTCGGAGACCCGACTCTTCTTTGCACGCAAGCTCGAGGCGCTTGAAGGAGCGATCAGAGAGGGTCTGGAGCATGCGCATGCGGAGGGCGCGATCGCTCCGGGGTCGGATCCCCAAGCCCTCGCCCAGTACCTGATCGTCACGTTCCAGGGTTTAAGGCTCGTCGCTCAAGCGCATCCGAACCCCGAAACGCTCGAACGAAGCGTCGCAATCGCATTGGACGCCTTCGATCGGCAATGCTCTCGGATCAGCTGAGCCGGATCGTCGAGAATGGATCTGGATCAAAGTCTACGCGATCCAGAGCCTCCACAGTGAACCTGTTGTTTCACTGAATGCGAGGACGCCGGCATGCCGGAGCTGACACTCTCGTCGGATTTTCTGAACTGGCTCGTGACCAAAGCCCACGAGTTCGACGTCAAAGACGTTTCGACGGGCGATGCGAACGACGAGGACCAAGTCGCCTCAATCTTGGAGGACCGGGGCGACGACCCGGTGTTCGAAGAGATGACGACAGCGATCGAAGATCTCAACGAACGGCAGCAGATCGAGCTTGTCGCCCTCGCCTGGCTCGGCCGAGCCGAAGAGGAAGGTAGCGGCAGTGAAAGCTTTGAAGAGCTGTTCGAGCTTGCGCGGAACGAGCGGGTCAACAAGACCTCCGTCTATCTTCTTGGGATGCCATTGCTGTCGGATTACCTGCTCGAGGGCATGAACAAGCTCGGGATCGCCGAAGACGCCTGATCCTATTCGGGAACAAGGTCGATCACGACGATCTCCGGCGGCCGCCCAAATCGAAGCGGAACAATGGCGGCGCCGATCCCGGACGTCACGTAAAGTCGTCGATCGTCTTCCTCGATCAGCCCGTAGGCGTAGGCGCGGTTCTCGATCGGGACTGCGAGAGGGCCGATCACGGGCAGCACGATTTGCCCACCATGCGTATGTCCCGCCAGCGTCAGCGCGACCGTGTCAGGCACGCCAGGAAACACGTCCGGGCTGTGCGACAGCAAGATGGTCGGCGCGCTGTCGTTTGTCTTTGCAAGCGCGCCATGGATATCCGCCACGCGGGGGGCCGAAACATCGTCCAGCCCGACGATCCACAGAGCGGCCTTTGAACGCGGATGCTCTACGCGGACAGCGTCGTCTATCAGAACGGTCACGCTCTTTTGCTCGAGCAGCCGGAACATCTCCGAACCGTCCCACCACCAGTCGTGATTGCCCAGAACCGCGTAAGCGCCCATCGGCGCTTTGAGACGACCCATTTCGTGCGCGATCTCTGCCGGCTCGACGAAAAGCGCCTCAAGCAGGCCCAGCCTTCGAGCCCAGCCCGGTTCGTAGGCGTAGTCTCCCAACCAGAGGACGAGATCGGGCTTTTCGGCCTGCGCCGTTTCAAAGGCGGCGCGCAAGCGTCGCGGCGACCAATGCAGGCGCGTCGGTTGCGGGTCGCCGATCGCGACGATCCGACCGGGCGCGACCAGATCGGTGACGGCCACCTCGTGCCGCGTGGTCAAGAGCATCCGCGGCTCGACCCAGAACGCGTAGAACAGCAGCAGAAGCTGAAGCGCCAGGAAACCCGCGCCCAGTCGCCAGCGGCGACGAAGCAGCCAGATCAAAACCGCGAAGTTCGCCAGAACCACAAGGCCGAGAACCGTCAGGGAGATCCAGGTCATCGCATCCCCCGGGGCAGACTGAGTGAGCGGATCAGCTCGCGAGCTTCTCCATTACTTCGTCCGACATCTCGAAATTGGCGGTGACGGTTTGCACATCGTCGTCGTCTTCGAGCGCCTCGATGAGCTTCATCAACGTGCGCCCCTGGTCCTCGTCAACGGGATTGGTGTTCTGCGGCTTCCAGATCAGCTTTGCGGACTCCGGCTCGCCGAGCGCAGCCTCCAGCGCGGTCGAAACCTCGTTCAAGTCCTCGGCCGCGGTGAAGATGGCGTGCCCATCCTCCGAGCTTTCGACGTCGTCGGCGCCGGATTCGATCGCAGCTTCCATGATGGTGTCGGCGTCGCCGGCATCCACCGGATAGAGGATCTGACCGACACGGTCGAACATGAAGCCCACCGAACCGGTCTCCCCGAGGTTGCCTCCGTTCTTGCCGAAGGTCGAACGGACGTTCGACGCGGTGCGGTTGCGATTGTCGGTTAGCGCTTCAACGATCAGCGCCACGCCGCCGGGGCCGTAGCCTTCGTAGCGGATCTCTTCATATTCCTCGCCGTCTCCGGCGACTGATTTCTTGATCGCCCGCTCGATATTGTCCTTCGGCATCGAGTTCGCCTTGGCCTCTCGCACCGCGAGACGCAGACGCGGGTTCTTCTCGGGATCCGGGTCGCCCATCTTGGCCGCCACAGTGATCTCTTTCGACAGCTTCGAGAACAACTTAGACCGCGCCGCGTCCTGCCGGCCTTTGCGGTGCTGAATGTTGGCCCATTTGGAATGCCCCGCCATGGGCGACCTCCAGAAACGAACGGTGAAACTTGAGTTTGAGGGTTATAGGCGCCGCGATGGGGAGGAAGCAAGCCGGGCGCGCTCTAGACGTCCGCAGACGACCTCACAGCGGCATGCGCGTCCCAGAACGTTGTCGCCTGCGCGTACTTTTCAAGATCAATCGGGGCGCCCGAGCCGCCCTCGGCGCGCCCGAGCGCGTTGCGCCATTGAGTGATTGGCGGCATCGGCGGTTCGGCGGGTTCAAGCACGCCGATGATCGATACGATCCCCCAGTCGCAATCGGGAACTGATTGCGCTTCGGCATAATCGGCAGCTTCAGCGACAAGTTGCTCATGGGAATACAGGATCACGTCCAGCCAACGAGCCACCGGCGCGTTCAGACCCTCGAACCACCGCTCCAGCACCGCCATCTCGCCCTCTCGCCGCGCTCGGTAACCCGATTTGAGAAGCTGGCGGTTCGCCTCGGTGATCGGTGCGAACCCGCATCGTGTGGGCGTGTCGTTTTCGACGAACAGATGCTTGCAGAAGGGCGCATAGCCATCAACCAGAGGGCCGCCTGCCTGGTTGCAACGCGCAACCAGTTCGTCGGGCGTGAGGCCGACGATCCGAGTGCCGCTCTCGCGGGGCTCCCAGTTTCGTAAAGCGAACTCGGTCATGGCGACGCGCATATCAGGCTCCTGTTCCGCCGGGTTGGCCGACGCTTTGTTAGGGCGGCAAGGGATGCGACTTGGGCTCGATCCGCCGGACGCCAGGTTCGCCCCAATACCGACGAACAGCGCCAATCAACAGCTCAGGCTCAGCGTCCAGCGACTCCAGATCAATCGAGATCGGCGCGAAACGATACCGCCAGGCCAGAGCTTGCAGCACATAGACGAGACCGAAGTAATTCCAAAACGGCGCGTTCTTGCGAAAGCGGCGGATCCGCCGCGCCCAGAGGCCAAGGATCACAGGGCGACCATCCGCTCGGGTCTGAACTTCAGCCGTCTCGATCTCGCTCCACGGAAGAACGCTGTGCTGAATGCGGCGGTCCAACACCCCGGTCTCATCAAGGCGCACAGCGTTGAAACGCAACCGCGCCACGCGCAATGTGTCATAGGCCGAGACGAAGGCGACGACGGCGATGAAGATCGACACCCAAGCCCGATCAACGACGAAAGACGGCGTGCCCAGGGCGCTCGCCGCCAAGAAGGCGGCGCCGGCGACAAGCGTGAACAACCCGGTCGGGATCAACCACAGAATGCGCCAGTAGAGAACGCTCCGTTTCAAAGGGATTTCCAACGCGCCCGACACAGCTCTGGCTGTCCTCTTCCTCATCAGTCGGCCGGCATGACCTCCGCCAGCCGACCGCCCATGCGGATCGGTTGAATGCGCTTGGCCAGCCCGGTCGCGTCGTCCGTCTCGACCAGGCAACCACAGACGGTCGCTTCGCCAAAGGCCGGCTCCGCCCGCGCGCTCAAACCTGTGATGAAACGCTTCAGCGGCTCGGTTTTGTCCATGCCGATCACGCTGTCATAGTCGCCGCACATGCCGACGTCCGACTGATACGCGGTGCCGCGATTGAGGATCATCGTATCCGCCGTCGGTACATGGGTGTGCGTGCCGACGACCATCGACGCGCGCCCGTCGCACCAATGGCCGATCGCCATCTTTTCCGATGTCGCCTCAGCGTGAAAGTCGACGATGATGGCGTCGGCGCGTTGGCCCAGCGGATACTCCCGCAAGAGCGCGTCCAGGGCGGAGAACGGATCATCGACCGGGTTCATGAAGATCCGGCCCAACACGTTCGTAACCAAGACGCGCTTGCCGGCGACCTCGAAAAGATGCGCCCCTTTTCCAGGGGTCCGCGGCCAGTTCAACGGACGCAGGATGCGCGGTTCATCGTCCAGAACCTTTAGGATCTCCCGTTGGTCGAACGCGTGGTTGCCCAGCGTGATCGCGTCGGCCCCGGCGTCAAAAACCGCGCCCGCGATCTTGGCGGTCAGCCCGTAGCCGGAGGCCGCATTCTCGCCGTTGACGACAGCGAAATCGACCGAGTAGCGGGCGCGCAGAACCGGCAGCGCCTCAATGGCCGCAGTGCGGCCGGCGCGGCCCAGAAGATCGCCAAGAAAAAGCAGGCGCATTCAGTTTCCGATCACTGGGAGTTCAATTGGATTCCCTCGGGAATATCGGCTCCGCGTCTTCAAGGTAAAGCTCGGACGCGGAAAACCACCGGTCAGAACGTCAACACGCCCGTCTCTGTGACGATCCCGTCCAGTCTCTGGTCGGTTGGCTCCGTGGGCAGGTCCTGCAGCTCTTGCGCGGCGTAAGCGTAGCCGACAGCCCGGGTCGGGCGCTGTCCCCGCAGCCGCTCAAGCGTTCGATCATAGAACCCGCCGCCATATCCGAGACGCCAGCCGTCCCGGCTCCACGCGACGAGCGGCGCAATCAGAAGATCTGGCTCGAGCCACGCGCCGTCGGCAGGCACTTCTGCACCGAACGCCCCTTCCACCATTGCGCAACCCGGCCGCCATTCTCGAAAACTGAGCGGCTGTCCTTCGCCTTCGATCACCGGCACGCAGAGCGTGACGCCGCCGGCGTGTAGCGCCTCCATCAACGGTGTCGGATCAAGCTCGGTTCGTATGGGTCGGTAGCCGGCCACCACCGAGGCTTTCGCATCGACGACGACATGCCCGAGAAACGCATCGCGCGCCTGCGCTGCGGCGAAGGGGTTCGCAGCCTTCGCTGCCTTTCGGGCGGCGAAGGCGCGTCGCCGCGCTGCACCTTTAAGATCTTCGCTTGGACTGTTGCTCATGGCTTTGGACTAACACGCGGACCACAGCGCTTCGCGCTGCGCACGACCTAATTGGCGCGCAGCGCGACGACCTTCACCTTGAGTTGAACCGGCATCGGCACCCACATGCCGTCCGGGTCCGCTTTCACACCGATCCCGAAGTCCGAGCGATCAATCATCACCTGCGACGACATTTCCGCCCGATCCCCGTCGATGGATAGGGAGAAAGGCAGATCGAACGGCTTCTCCACCCCCCTCAGGGTCAGCGAACCCTTGGCGACGTACTCGCCGTCCGAGCCTCCGGCGACAAACTCCTTGGCGACAAAAGTGCCTTTCGGAAACGCGGCAGCGTTAAACCAGTCCGGCTCGACCAAGGATCCGTCATAGATCAAGTCGCCGGTGCTGATGCTGGGGATGTCGACGATCACGACGACTTCGCTCACCGCGAGGTCGTCGGCGTCAAACTCGATCAGCGCTTTCCACGAGGTGAACTGGCCGACAACAGGATCACCGGCGTTTTCGGTCTCGAAAGAGATGACGCTTTCGGTCTCGACGACGCCCCAGGCCTGCGCCATGCCCGACATCGCGTCTTCCGGCCCGCTCGAGGTCGTCTCTACAGCCACATCGACGGAAGTCGTGTTCGCGGCGTATTGGGAGATGCCGTAGGCGGCGCCGCCAAGCCCAACGGCCAGCGCCAGCGCAAGCGCCCAGCGCAAACCGCCGACAGCCTCCCGATAGGGGACTTTCGCGACATCGCCGGCGTCGCCGCGGGGCCGAACGCCCGGGGTCATTCGCGCAAGGACGCCGTCGCGATCAACGTAATGATGTTTCAGCGCCGCGCCGACATGAAGCGCCAGGAGCACGAGCGCCGAGATCGCAAGCCATCCATGCGCTTGATGCGACAGACCTCCGAACGACGCTTTCGCCTCCGCGCCCAGAACCGGCGGCAACGGCAGATGGGGTACTTCGAACAACCCGAAATACACTGTTGGCACGCTTGAGAAGGTCGCGCTGTGGGAAACCATGAGCCACCCGCTCAGCGGCATCGCGATCATCAGGACATAGAACCCGATGTGACTTGCGTGCGCGCCGGCGCGTTCGAGCAACGACATGCCCTCAGGCAGAGGCGGCGCCGGGTTCACCAGCCGCCACGCGAGCCGCAACACGCTCAGCGCCAGGATCGTGAGGCCCAATGATTTGTGGATCTGCGCCTGCTCATAGGCTGCAAGCCGCATCGTCTTTTCGGTCGACTGAAGGGCGTCGGCGATCCAGAAGCCAGCTGCGATCTGAGCGAGGATCATCGCCGCGATGATCCAATGCAGGAGGATGGCGAAACGCGTGTACCGCAGGATCGCCTGGCTTGATGGCGAGGCCGCTTGGGCGGCTGTCTCGACATGCGTCTCAACGCCTGTGGACATTCGTCTCCCCCAACTGATCGACGCGCCCGGCGCGAAGGCCCGGCGCGCCTGCTGCGGTCGCGTTGCTTATTCGGCTAGCGAGAACTCAGCTTGGATCACGACATCCACCGTCGCGCCGACAATCGGCACATCCGTGTTCGGAACCGCCGACACCAAGTAGTCCATACCAAACGCGGTTCGATCAATCGTGGTCGTCGCCGTAAAACCAACGCCCGGCTTCTTGAGGAACGGGTGCGTCTCAAAAGCGCCGTTGAGCTGGCTGTCCAGGACGACTTCCTGCGTCACGCCAAGGATCGTCAGATCGCCGTAGATCTTGGCGGTTGTGTCCCCGGTGGGTTCGACGCGCGTCGATTGAAAGGTCACTTCAGGAAAGGCGCCGCTGTTAAAGAAGCGGTCGCTGGTGCTGATCTTCGCGTCGAAATCCGTATCGCCGGGATAGTTGGTCACAACGGACAGCGGATCGATGACGGCGGACACCGTGGATTTCGTAGGGTCCTCGACGTCGAGATTCAGATCTATGTCGAACTTGATGAACTTGGCGGTGTAGTCAGACAATCCGATATGGCTGACGGACCAAACCAAGCTGGCGTGGTTGGCGTCCATCTCGTAAGCGCCGCTCGGGATCGGCAGGTCATTGGCCTGGGCCGGCGCGGCCAGCAAACCAATCGACAAAGCGGGAGCGAGAACTGCGGCGGCGAAGATTTTCATCGGTCTATTCCTCATGCTGCGCGCGAAGACGTGAATGACGTCTCCTTGAATACCCAAGATGCATATTGGCCGCGACGGTTCAAAGTCAGGTCTCCTCACATAATTGTTGACGATCGCGAAACCGCATCACTCGCTGCGAGACGGCGCCAGGATGACCTCGCCCGCCAGATCGCGCTCGTCGCGCACCGTTTCCATCACCGGGTAGGTATGGGTCTGGCTGACCCCGGGCAGCGCGCCGATGGCGTCGCCAAGGACATCCCGGTAGTGGGTCATGTCGCGCACGCGCACCATCAAGAGGTAGTCGAAGCCCCCCGCCACCATATGGCAGGCTCGGATTTCGGGAACTGCGCGCACAGCTGCGTTGAAGCGCGTCAGCACGTCCGTGGTGGTCTTCTCCAACGTCACCTGAACAAAGACCTTGTATCCAAAGCCGAGCTTGCCCGCATCCAGATCCGCTCGATACCCGCGGATAAAGCCAAGTCGCTCTAGTCGACGAACCCTTTCCGTACACGGCGTTTTCGAGAGATTCACCTGCCGGGCTAGGTCAACGATCGAAGCTCGGCCGTCTTCGCGCAGAAGCGCAAGCAAGCGACGGTCGATTTGGTCCAGACGATCAGGCTCAGACATTTCGCCTCTCAATCAGTAACTAGGTGACGATATCCCTAAAATCATCCACGACTTTAGTCACTATCCCTATCAAATAGCGGATATCATAGCCACAGCCACTGATACGCGCCCTATATGACGGAGATCCGCCATGTTGGACACCACAGCCCGACGCCAGAACCCCGATGACCCTTCGATGGACGGCGATCTCGCGCGCATCCGCGCGGAGATGCGTCTTGCGACTTACGAAGACGAGGCGCAGCCCATCGCACGCGCCTTGAGAGACCTTGGGCTGGACGACGCCGCGCGCGCCCGGATTTCAGACGACGCCGCGACGCTGGTCCAGTCTCTTCGTGATGACGATGCGCCGGGCCTGATGGAACGTTTTTTGGCGGAATACGGGCTGGAGACAGAGGAAGGCGTCGCGCTGATGTGTCTCGCAGAGGCGTATCTGCGGACGCCCGACGCCGCATCGCTCGACGCGTTGATCGCGGACAAAATCGGCGATGGAGACTGGGCGCGGCATCTCGGCCAAGCCGAGTCGGCGCTGGTCAACGCCTCGACCTGGGCTTTGATGCTGACGGGGAAAGTGTTCCGACGCATTCCAGCGGACGCTGCGGATCTGGGCGCGCTGACCCGGCGCGTCGTGCAGAAATTGGGTGAACCGGTCGCCCGTGTCGCGGTTGGCGAAGCGATGAAGGTTCTGGGCAAACAGTTCGTTTTGGGACGCGACATCGCCGAGGCGATCTCGAATGCGCAAGACGATATGGCCGAGGGCTACCTTCACTCCTTCGACATGCTCGGCGAAGCGGCCCGGACCGAAGCCGACGCGCTGCGCTATCTCGACAGCTACGCCGCTGCAATTTCCGAGATCGCCAAGCATGCGCGCGCGGCGGACCCGCATGAAAACCCCGGCATCTCCGTAAAGCTCTCCGCACTCCATCCACGCTATGAAACGGTGCAGCGCGACCGCGTCCTGCGGGAACTCGTTCCCCGGGTCGCACGCCTCGCAGCCCAGGCCAGGCAGGCCAATATCGGCTTTGCGATCGACGCCGAAGAAGCCGACAGATTGGACCTGTCGCTCGACGTGATCGGTGCGGTTCTGTCGGACGCGGCCCTCGCCCGATGGAGCGGGTTCGGCGTTGTCGTGCAAGGTTACTCCAAGCGCGCGCCCTTCGTGCTCGATTGGCTCAACGCCTTGTGCGAGAAGCTCGACCGCCGGATCTCAGTCCGTCTGGTGAAAGGCGCGTACTGGGACGCCGAAATCAAGAACGCGCAAGTGCTCGGGCTGGCTGGGTATCCGGTGTTTACGCGCAAGGCGGCGACAGACACCGCGTATCTTGCGTGCGCGCGGCGGCTCTTTGGGATGACGGACCGAATTTACCCGCAGTTCGCCACCCACAACGCGCATACCGTGCTGGCGGTCTCAGCGCTGGCGCCGCCGGACGCCCCCTACGAGTTCCAACGGTTGCACGGCATGGGGGAGGCGCTGCACGAGCGCGCCCGAAAGCAAGATGGACGACCGCGCCGGATTTACGCGCCGGTCGGCGTGCACAAGGACCTCCTCGCCTATCTGGTCAGGCGTCTGCTCGAGAATGGGGCGAACAGCTCCTTCGTGCACAAGATCCTCGACAAGTCAGCCGATGCGGCGTCGATCGTCGCCGATCCCATCAGCGAGATCGCTTCGGTCGAGCCCAAGGCGCATCCGCGGATCCCGCACCCAAGCGATATCTTTCCGGGACGGGACAACGCGAAAGGCTGGAACCTGAACGCGCCGGACGAACTGTCGGCGCTCGAACGCGACATGGCGCCGTTTCGCCAGACCATGTGGCGCGCGGCGCCCACGCATGACAGCTCGCAAGCGCCGCGGGTGGTCACGAGCCCTGTCAACCGAGCTGACATCGTCGGCGAAGTCATTGAATCTACAGCGAAAGAGGCTCAGAACGCTCTCGCCGCCGCCGAAGCGGCGTTTCCAGGTTGGGCGACGACGCCTGTCGCGACCCGGGCGCAGATTCTCGAGCGTGCGGCCGATCTCTATGAGGCCCACGCCCCCGAACTGATGGCGCTCGCGGCTCGTGAAGCCGGCAAGACGCGGCTCGATGGCGTGGCGGAAGTTCGCGAGGCTGTCGACTTCCTGCGCTACTACGCGGCGCAAGCCCGTGATGTGATGGCGGAGGACAGGGCTCCGGTTGGACCCATTGTCTGCATTTCCCCATGGAACTTCCCTCTGGCGATTTTCACCGGGCAGCTGTCCGCTCAGCTCGCGGCCGGCAACACCGTCGTCGCAAAGCCGGCCGAGCAAACGCCATTGATCGCGTGCCGCGCTGCCGCGCTGCTGCATGAAGCCGGGATACCCAAAGACGCGTTGATCGTTACTCCGGGCGATGGCGCGACCGTCGGCGCGGCGCTGCCCTGCGATCCGCGCGCCAAAGGCGTGTGTTTCACCGGATCGACGGACACGGCCGCGCTGATCGACCGCTCTATGGCGGAGCAAGGCGACCCCGACGCTCAGCTTGTGGCGGAGACCGGCGGGTTGAACGCGATGATCGTGGATTCGACGGCGCTTCCAGAGCAGGCTGTTCGAGACATCGTCACCTCGGCCTTCCAAAGCGCAGGTCAGCGCTGCTCGGCGTTGCGCGCGCTCTTTGTTCAAAGGGACATCGCCCCGGCCTTGCTGGAGATGCTGGAAGGCGCCGCCCGAGAGTTGCAGATCGGTGATCCGTGGGACCCGGCGACGGATGTCGGCCCGGTGATCGACGCAGAGGCCCGACAGGCCATTGAGAGCCATTGCGCAGAACTGGAGGCCGACGGGCGGCTGCTGTTCCGGGTCGAGCTTCCGGTCGAGTCGACGGGCGACTTCACAGCGCCGGCGGCCTTTCGCCTCGACAGTTTCAACCAGTTGACGCGCGAGGTGTTCGGGCCTGTCCTGCATGTCATCGAGTATGAAGCCGACGAACTTGACGCGATCGTCGATCAGATCAACGCGGCGGGCTACGGGCTGACGCTCGGCGTGCACAGCCGAATAGACGCGCGCGTCGACCGGATCTGCGCCCGGGCGGCGGTCGGCAACATCTATGTCAATCGAAACCAGATCGGAGCTGTGGTCGAGGCTCAACCGTTCGGCGGCGACGGCCTTTCGGGGACCGGTCCGAAAGCAGGAGGTCCGCACTACCTCTCGCGCTTTACCCGCTGCGCGTCCGGGCTCGCGGTCTCGCCTCAAGACCGCGCCTTGCCCGGCCCGACCGGAGAGCGCAACTCGTACGCGCTGCATCCCCGCGGCGCGGTCTTGTGTCTGGCCGATGACCCGGTCGCCCTCCAGGCGCTTTGCGACAAGGCGGCGGCGCTGGGGAACTCGGCCATGCGGCTGAGCGACTTGGGGATGTCGGAAGACGCTGCGCTCTCGACGGCCGATTTTGACGCCGTGTTGATTGCGGACGAGACCGACAGCGCGCGTCGTCGAGCGATTCGCCGGCTTTTGGCCGCCAGAAACGGCGCAAGAACGCCTCTCGTCCTGCAGAGGGATGATTCGATTCGCCTTTTGGTTGAGCGCGTCGTCAGCGAGGACGTGACAGCGTCGGGTGGAAACGCGTCGTTGCTGGCCGCTGCAAGCTGAGCAGTCGTCAGCGTTTCGCCTTAACGGGAAAGGCGTAGCTGAGAAAACGCAGTCAGATAGATGTCCCGCAGAGCGTGTTTCGAGTCGCTTGTTAGAAAGATTGGAAAACTGCTAATAGGCCACTACGAGGGTGCTTTTTAACAATAATGGGAGGGGCAAAGATGCCTTTCACTGAAGCTCAGCTGGTCATCATCGCCGTTGGCGCAGGCATTGTGTTCGTGACCGACCTGGTCGGCAACTCGATTGCTTTCAACAACAGGATCGTCAACGCGCTGGTGACGGCGATACTGTTCGCGATTGTCTTCGCTGCGCTCGGCTACTTCAAAGTCTGGTAAAGCGACCGACAGACTGCGATCAAAAAATGAAACCGCCGTCTGATCTCTCAGACGGCGGTTTTGTTTCGGCCGGTCGGGAACCGTTCAGTTCGAGCAGTCGAGGATGAACTCCCACTTCTGGATATTGTTCGCCTCGTTGCTCTCCGCGATGACGTTGTCCGGATCCACATACGCGTAGATCACGACGCGCACATTGCCGCCGATCGCGCCGTCGATCGCTGTTGGCGAGACGCCTGATTCTTCGAACAACACTTCTTCCTCCTCCTCGGTCAGCTTGCCCGTGGGGAAGAACTTGTACTGTTCCTGAAACTTCTTGACGGCGTTGCGCGTCTGCGCGCCGTAAGCGCCGTCGATCCCGCCAGGATCGATGCCGAGTTGCTGAAGCGCCGACTGAATGGCGCGCACACGGTCGGAATCGGAGAGATCCTCGATCGACGCATCGTCGATCCCGATGGTGGGATCGGCAAAGTTGCGACCCCGCTTCACCTTTCCTCCGCCGACGGTGAACGCCAGTCCCCGCTGATCGAACGGCGCGAGAGAGATGTTCTCCTGCGCGTCCGTCGACATGTCCGGGTTCTGAGGGTTGTAAACCCGGAGCCAGTTCAACTGCAGCCCTTGGCGGAGCGACTCGGCCTCAGCCGTCGCCTCGCCGATGTTCTTGATGGCGATGCGTCCACGGGCCAACAGGTCGGAGCTGCCGCAGCGGCCCGGCGACGCCACCGTCGAGTCGGATCGGTTGATGACAAGATCCGGCAATTGTTGCGCTTGCGCCGGCGCAGCCGACAACATCAGCGCAGCTGGCGCGGCCAAAACCGCGGACCGTAACAATACCGCGCAAGAGATCGACCCAAGTCCGCAAAGCGACCCGTGTCCGCGTTCTGCGCAAAGTCTAGCTATTTTTGTCCGCATTTTTCGCCCCAAGCTCCAAACCGCACCACAGATGCGTCATTTTAGAACAGTTTCCTCGCCGCCCACATCTACTTCTTGCGACAACAAGGCCCCCCTCGCAACGCTTTAACGACCGAAACGCCTTCGGTGATTCGATGCAACTCTATGAACGTGACATCTTTGCCAAGGCTGTAAAAGCGCGTTCTGATTGCATCGACTCCCGCGAAAACAGCGTAAATTCCGCCGAAAATGGTCGGTAACCGGCGATGCAAGCGATGCGCCGGCGCGTCTAACTTCCACGGAACCGGCGCATGATCGCGTCGACGACCCGCAAAAACCGGATATATCGACCGTCATGACCCGATCGACCATAACCATTTGCACGACCTGCAAACGTGAAGAGCTGAGCTTGAAACCAACCGCCGAGGCTGAAACCCCGGCCCATGGCGAACAGTTGCTCGAAAAGGTCCGCGCCGCCGCCGAAGGGCATGAAACCGTGGCGGTGCGGGGCGTCGCCTGCTTGATGGGGTGTTCGCACGGCTGCAACGCGGCGATCACGGCCGATGGAAAGATGAGCTATGTGCTGGGTTCATTCACGCCGGACGAGGTGTCGGCCGGCGCGCTGGTCGAATACGCCGTGAAACATGCGGAGAACGAGAACGGCGTCGTGCCGTATCGGCAGTGGCCGCAAGGCGTAAAGGGTCACTTCGTCGCCAGGATACCGCCGCTCGAGCGGGTCGAGACGAACTGACCGACCTCAAACTCACGGACATAGCTTACCCCGATACGCGACATGGCGGCGGAGACTTCGTGCAAGTCTGCGCGATCCGGCTCAAACAACAGGGCCACGGCGGATCCGGTATGAGCGACGATCAATCCCAGTGCGCCCGTCGCCTGCTGCAACGCGAGGAGCTCGCGCCACCGCGGCTTTGGGTTTCGTCTCTGATTGCGTTTCGCGGACTCGGTCGCCGTCAGCGCTTCCTGCGCGGCGTCGCCGGCGGCGCGCGCGTCGATCAACGCCTGGAATAGATCGGCGACGTCCGGAAAGTCGTTGTCGTCCGCACGGGTGCGCACCGGCGGCCCGTCGAAGCCGCCCACCGCGACGAACCGAGCCCCAGGCGCCGTCCGCTCCAAGACACGGCCAAGGCGAGACGCCCAAACCAGACGACCCGCATCGGCGTACATCAACGGATCGCTTGCGCCTTCGACTGCGAGGCAGCACGCCGCCTCCTGTTCGACCGTCAACACCGCGCCGACGGCGGCGGCGGCCGCACGCAGGCTGGTCAATGAAATCAACGTCGACAGACCCGCCCCGCCTCCGAGGGGCGCGCGCCCCCCCTGCGAGAGCTTGAGACGCCCGCCGACTTGAACAGCTCCGGCGATCGAGCCCCCGCTGCGAACCGCCTTCCTGGCGAGATCGCCGGCGTCAGGGCCGGTGACGAGAAGCGGCGCTGAGACAACCGGATTGAGTTGCGCGCGAAGCGTGACATGCGGCGCAGGCGCCGTCGCCAAGGCGACGGGCCCCATCGCCCCCATCTTGCCTTGGACGAATTCGCCGAAATGCCCCGTCGCTTCGCTGAAACACGCGCCGATCCGCCGCTGGTCAACGGTTGTCTGTCTGATAGGAGAGGATCTAATTCGTTTGCGCATCGATCGCTTCTCAACAGCGGTCCGGGAACAGTCAGTGAAACGCATGAGGCCGATGGACACCCTATCCTCTTTAGATGGCGGCGAAGAAAGGCCAAAGCCACGCGATCATGGCGGAGATCTTGATCGCGCGATCGCAAAGTTCGGCGGCGCGGCTGAAACCTGGATCGACCTGTCGACGGGCATCAACCCCGTCCCTTATCCGATTGGCGCGATCCCAAGCGACTGTTGGACGCGCTTACCCGACGCCGCGGCGATGTCCGAGCTTTTGAGGGCTGCGCGCGAGGCCTACGGCGTTCCGGCCTCGGTCTCGATTGTCGCCGCTCCCGGCGCCCAAGCGCTGATTCAACTGACCCCGAGGCTGCGCGCGCCCGGGGCCGTCGCGATCGTATCGCCCACCTATAACGAACATTCGGCCGCCTTCGCCGTAGAGCGTTGGCGTGTCGAGGCGGTCTCGGAGCTCGGCCAGGGCGGCGATTGCGACGCAGCGGTCATCGTGAACCCGAACAATCCCGACGGGCGGCTGTGGCCGCATGAGGCCATCAACGAAGTCGCTCAGCAGGTTGGCTTGCTCGTGATCGATGAGAGCTTCGCGGATCCTATGCCGGGCGCCTCCATGGCCGCCGACCCGCCGCCGGGCGCGGTGATCCTGCGGTCCTTTGGCAAGTTCTACGGATTGGCCGGCCTTCGCCTTGGGTTTGCGATTGGGCGCGAGCTGGACGTGTCGCGGCTCAGCAGCATGCTGGGGCCCTGGGCCGTCTCCGGACCGGCGATCGCGATTGCGCCCCGGGCGCTTTCGGCCAAGGATTGGGCGGCGGCGGCGATACAGCGATTGGACCGCGACGCGGCGCGCCTTGACGCCATGGCGGTTCGAAACGGGTGGCGGCTTGCCGGGGGTACGGCCTTGTTCCGAACGTATGAGACGCGAAACGCCATCGAAGCTCAGGAAACGCTCGCAGCGCATCAGATCTGGTCGCGGATCTTCCCATACTCCCAGACCTGGCTCCGCCTCGGCTTGCCTGGCCAAGAAGCGCATTGGGCGCGGTTGGAGAGAGCGCTGACGTGAGCGAGATCGCCCTGATGCTGGCGGCGGCCATGATCCTCGACGCCGTTTTTGGCGAGCCCGAGCCGCTGTGGCGGCGCGCTCCGCACCCGGCTGTCCTGATGGGGCGGGCTGTCGCCTGGCTCGACCATACGCTCAACGCGGGCGGGACGCGTCGGATCAAGGGCGCGCTTGCCGTGGTCATACTCGCCACGGCTGCAGGATGTCTGGGTCTTGCGATCTCGGCGATCCCTGTTCTCGGTCCCGTCCTGTCAGTCTTGGGAGCTGCGATCCTTCTCGCGCAGAAAAGCCTGGTCGAGCATGTCGCCGCCGTCGCCGATGCCCTCAGGCAGGGCCTCGCCGAAGCGCGACACGCTGTTTCCATGATCGTCGGCCGAGATCCCGAGACGCTGGACGAACCCGCCGTCGCCCGCGCAGCGATCGAAAGCTGCGCCGAGAATTTCTCGGACGGCGTGATCGCGCCGGCTTTCTGGTTTCTCGTCGCCGGCCTGCCTGGGATCTTGATATACAAGGCCGTGAACACGGCGGACTCAATGATCGGGCATCGAACGGAGAAACACCGCGAGTTCGGCTGGGCCGCCGCGCGGCTGGACGACGTTCTGAACTTGGTCCCCGCTCGGCTCTCCGGCCTGCTGATCGCGGCTGCGGCCGTGTCCGCAGAAAGCGTCCAGGTGATGTGGCGCGACGCCCGTTTGCATAAGTCGCCAAACGCTGGATGGCCGGAAGCCGCGACGGCCGGCGCGCTCGGCCTCGCCCTCGCCGGCCCACGGATCTACGATGGGATCGAGACCAGCGATCCCTACCTGAATCCGGAGGGGCGGCGCGTTGCGACAGCCAGTGATATCGACGCGACGGTCGCTCTGATCTGGCGCGCGTGGGGCGCCGCGCTGGCTCTCGTGGCGGTGTTCGCGCTCCTTTAGAGGCTGCGCGCGGCCAAAGCCAGAAGCCCTTCGACGTCGAGATGCGCTTCAAGGTGGTCAGCCAAAGCGTCGAGCGTCTGATCAACCGTCTCTGAGTAGGACGCCGTCGCCGGTGGCGCGCCAAACGCCTCGAGAAAGACGTTGCGAAAAGCGTCCTCGCTGAAAACCCCGTGCAGATAGGTGCCGACGACGCGGCCGTCGGATGTTTGCGCCCCTTCTCGCACGCCGCCGATCTCAGCGAACGGACGGGCGCGATCCGGGCCGTCTGTCCTGCCGATATGGATCTCATAGCCCGAGATCGCCGTCCCGCTGTCGAGGTGCCTGCCGTCGACGCGCTCAAGCCGCTTGTCAGGCGACATGACCGTCTCGACGTCGAGAAGACCGAGGCCCGGGGTCTCTCCGGGAGGCCCTTCGACGCCGTCGGGGTCGCGAACCGTCTTGCCCAGCATCTGGTAGCCGCCGCATAGCCCCAGCACGCGTCCTCCCCGGCGGTGGTGCGCCATCAGGTCGACGTCCCATCCCTGCGCGCGCAGGAATGCGAGGTCGCCGCGCGTCGATTTCGAACCGGGGATGATCACCAGATCCGCGTCCCCGGGGATCGCATCGCCTGCGCGCAGCATCCGCACCGAGACGCCGGGGTGCAGCTTGAGTGGGTCCAGATCATCGAAGTTCGCGATCCGGCTCAGCCCGAGACAAACGATCTTCACCTCGCCGTCGCCCGAGAGACCCTCGATGTCGAGGGCGTCCTCCGCTGGCAGGCGATGGGCGTCGGAGTACCACGGCGCCACGCCAAACCCGCGCCAGCCGGTGCGCTGTTCAATGAGCGCATAGCCATCGTCGAACAGAGAAACGTCGCCCCGGAACTTGTTGATCAGGAAGCCCTTCAGAAGGCTCGCGTCGTCCGGATCCAAAACAGCTTGCGTGCCGACAAGTTGGGCGATCACCCCGCCGCGATCGATATCGCCAACCAGAACAACCGGGACGCGCGCGGCCTGGGCGAAGCCCATATTGGCGATGTCGCCGCGACGCAGGTTGACTTCGGCCGGACTCCCCGCGCCTTCGACCAGAACCAGCTCAGCGCTCGTGCGAAGCCGGTCGAAGCTTTCCAGCACCGAGGCCAACAGCTGCGGCATCAAAGCGGCGTAGTCACGCGCTTTCACCGTCGCGACCCGCTTGCCCTGCACGACGACCTGAGCGCCGATATCCGTCTCCGGCTTGAGCAGAACCGGATTCATGTCCGTGATCGGTTCGCGCCCGGCAGCCAGCGCCTGGAGCGCCTGCGCGCGGCCGATCTCGCCACCGTCGACAGTTACGGCGGCGTTGTTCGACATATTCTGCGGCTTGAACGGCGCAACCGAGATCCCGCGACGGCGCGCCGCGCGGCACAACCCGGCCACCAGCATCGACTTTCCGACGTTTGAGCCGGCGCCCTGGATCATCAACACGCCGCTCATGCGCGACCCGCGATCCGCGCGATCACATGCGCGAACGACCCCATCACCGCGCCATGCCGAAGGCCCATCTTCGGCAGATCGACGTTCTCGGCGTCCCGCGCGTGAAACAGCGGATCGGCCGGGCCTTCCCGCGTGACAGTCGCGTAATGAAACTCGTGCGCGGCCACCGACGCCCCAAAAGGCGTGTCGCCCAGCGGCGTCAGCCGGCGGTATCCCAGCGTGAGCCGTCGCTCGGCGAAGCTTGTATCGAGCGGCAACAGTCCCAGCATCTTGTGACGCCCTCCGTCGCTATCCACCAGTCCCTCGCCCAGAGCCATGTAGCCGCCGCACTCGCCGTAGATCAGCGCGCCGCGACGCGCCGCCGACTGCACGCCGCCGCGGAAGCGATCGGCCGCGGCGAGAACCCCTGCATGCAATTCGGGGTATCCACCGGGAAGGAAGACGGCGTCCACGCCAGCCTTCGGGGCTTCGTCGGCCAGCGGTGAAAACAGGGAAAGCTCCGCTCCCGCGGCGCGCCAATCCGTCAGCAAATGCGGGTATACGAACGCGAAGGCGACGTCGCTGGCGACGGCGATGCGTTGTCCGAGAGGCGCGAGGGGCGCGGAGGGCGCGAGAGAAGCCGTCGCTTCTGTTGTCGGCTGCGGAACCTGGCGCGCACAATGTCGAACGGCTTCCAGATCCACGTGCGACGCAACGATCTCCGCCGCCTGATCGATGAACGTCTCGAGATCCGCCCGCTCAGCGGCGGGGATGAGGCCCAGATGACGCGAAGGCGTCTCCAGACGGCCGTCCCGGGGAAGCGCGCCCAGGATTGGCGCGTCAATCGCCCCCAGCGCCCGCGCCAGGAGACGGTGATGCCGGTCGGAGCCGACGCGGTTCAGGATCACGCCGGCCAACGGCAGATGGGGGCGAAGCGCGCGCACGCCCGCCACAAAAGCGGCGGCGGACTGTCCTTGCCGCGCAACGTCCAACACCAGAACCACAGGCGCGCCCAGAGCCTCGGCGACATCCGCCGCCGATCCAAGGCCGTTGGGGTGATCGGGGTCTGGCGCGCCGTCCAGCAACCCCATGGCGCCCTCGACGATCAGCAAATCGCCAGGCTGGGACGCAGCTCGGCGGCGCAGCGCGTCTGGCGGCATCGCCCATGCGTCGAGGTTCACCGAAGGGACGCCAGCCGCGGCGAGGTGAAAAGACGGATCGATGTAATCCGGACCGCATTTCGCGGCGGCGACGGCGACGCCCTGACGTTTGAGGGCGCGCAAAAGACCGAGCGTGACCACTGTCTTCCCAGCGCCGGAGGACGGCGCTGCGATCACGAGGGCTCTCATCGCGCTCAGGAGGCCTCCGCGCGACTGGTTCCCCGCGCCCCCAACGGGTCCAGCGAACGCGGCGGTTCGCCCTGGAGTTGCGCCATCCAATCGAGGGTTTGACGCATCAGCGCCACCCGTCCGACGCAGACGATCGCAGGCGCGCCGATGCCCGCCTCGGCCGCATCGGCCGCGGCGTGAGCCAACGTCGTCTCAAGCACCCGTTGCGTCGGCAAAGTCGCCTCGGAGACGATCGCCACGGGCTCATCAGCCGGCTTGCCCCCATCGATCAACCGCTGCGCGATCCGGTCGAGGTGCTTCATCGCCATGTAGATGACGATCACCGGCGAGCCTTTCGCGATCGCATCCCAGTTCACGGCGGCCGGCGTTTCTCCGGTTTGATCGTGCCCAGTCAGGAAGGTGACCGCCTGATTGACGTCGCGATGCGTGACCGGCACGCCGGCGTAGGCGAGCCCGCCGATGCCGGCCGAGACGCCCGGCGTGACCCGGATCGGCACGCCCTCGGCGACCAGGGTTTGAGCTTCTTCCCCGCCGCGCCCGAAGACAAACGGGTCCCCGCCTTTCAAACGCAACACACGCTTGCCGGCGCGCGCGAGCTCGACCAGACGAAGCGAGATGTCCCGTTGCTTCGGAGACGGTTTTCCCCCGCGTTTTCCGGCATATTCGCGATCGGCGCCCGGGCGCGCCCATTCGAGCAGACGCTCGTCGACAAGCGCGTCGTAGACGACGACATCCGCCTGCCTCAGGGCGTTCAGCCCGTGGAGCGTCATCAGGCCCGGATCGCCCGGTCCTGCGCCCAATAGCCAGACCATCCCCGGCGGAAACTCCGGCCAGTCGCCCTGCGGCATCGAGAATGGCGTCATTTGTTCAAACATTCTGAGACCATATTCCGGGTGTGAGGCGATGGCGATAGCGTGAAACGACCGCTGATGGGCGGAATTCGTCCGTAGCCGCGTGAAACGTATCGGATATGCTGCGGATATGGACGGCGAGCCAAAAAGAAAGCCAGATCAACCCTTGCGCAGCGGCTTCACCACCGGCGCCTGCGCCACCGCGGGCGTCACTGCGGCCTATGCGGCGCTGTTGACCGGCGAGTTCGTCGACCCAGTACGAATTTGTCTACCAAAGGGCCAAACGCCTGAATTTCCGCTCGAAGACACAGCCCGGGGAGCGGGCTGGGCGCGGGCGGCCGTTCGCAAGGACGCCGGCGACGACCCGGACGTCACGCATCGCGCCGTGATCGTCTCGACGGTGCGGTTGGCGCAACCCGGCGCGGGCGTGGTCTTCAAGGCCGGCGAAGGCGTCGGCGCCGTGACAAAGCCAGGCCTGCCAATTCCGCCCGGCGAACCTGCGATCAACCCGGTTCCACGACAGATGATGCGCGACGCGGTCGCCCGGCTCGCGGCCGAGCACGACGCCGCCGGCGACGTCGAGATCGAGATCTCGGTTCCGAACGGTCGGGCGCTGGCGCAAAAGACCTGGAACCCGCGTCTCGGGATCGAAGGCGGCATCTCGATCCTGGGCACCACCGGCATCGTCCGGCCCTTTTCATGCGCCGCCTGGATCGCCTCGATCCATCGCGGGATCGACGTGGCCCGTGCGAACGGCGCGCGACATGTCGCCGGATCGACGGGCGCAACCTCGGAGCGGATCGCACAGGCGCATTTTGGCCTGCCCGACTGGGCGATGCTGGACATGGGCGATTTCGCCGGGGGGATGCTGAAATACCTGCGCGCGCATCCTGTCGACCGTCTCACAATCGCGGGCGGGTTCGGCAAACTCACAAAACTCAGCCAAGGCGCGCTCGATCTGCATTCCGGCCGCAGCCAGGTCGACTTCGAGCGGCTTGCGGCGACGGCTGGGGCATTGGGGTTCGATCCAACGCCAGTGCGTCACGCGAATACGGCGAAGCAGGCGCTTGAACTGACCGGCGAGGCCTTGGCGGACGCAGTCGCCGCGGGAGCAAGGGACACCGCCTCTAAAGTCCTCCAAGACGCGCCGGTGGCCGTCGACGTTCTCGTCGTCTCGCGCGACGGCCGCATCTTGGCGCATTGCGCGTGATGCGGGTTCTGGTTCTCGCAGGCACGTCGGAGGCGCGGACGCTCTGCGCACGGCTGACGGAGCATCCAAAGATCACGGCAGTCGCATCTCTGGCCGGGGCGACAGAGAAACCAGCGGCCTATGCGGGGAAGACGCGCGTGGGCGGTTTTGGCGGCGCGATCGGTCTGGCCCGCTACCTTCGAGACCGCAAAACAGACGTTCTGGTCGACGCCACGCACCCTTTCGCAGTGCAGATATCCGCCAACGCATGCGTGGCGGCGGCGCAGACCAACCGCCCCCTTCTGAGGCTCGAGCGGCCGGAATGGAAAGCGCGCCCGACCGAGCGGTGGATCGGCGCCAAGTCGGTTGAAGAGGCCGCCACATTGCTGCCGACTGGCTCACACGCGTTCTTGGCGACGGGCGCCAAGAGCCTCGACCAGTTCGCGCACCGCGCGGATGTGCGGCTCACAGCCCGAGTGATCGACATGCCGTCTGCAGCGCCTGGACACATCACGCTCCTCTCGGCGCGGCCGCCGTTTTCAGGCGACGACGAGCTCGCCTTGTTTCGCAAACTCCACATCACCCATCTGGTGACCAAGAACGCCGGAGGCGCGGATGGCCGCACAAAGCTCGACGCGGCGGCGCTGTTGGGCGTGGAGGTCATCATGATCGGTCGGGCGCCGCCAGGCGATGGGAAGACGCCAAGGGTGGAAACGCCCGAAGACGCGATCCGGTGGCTTGAGGCGCTTTGAAGGTCGCTGACGCTCACAAGGGTGTCGGCCAGCGTGCTTGACACCTCAAAGGGTTACGATGAAACGTCGCGGTGAGAGGTTCCCGGGCCTTGGCGTCGATCGCTGACGCGAATGGAACATGGGATCAAAAGGGAATGCGGGACGGACTGACCCAACTCGGGAGTTTGCAACCGCAGCCGCCCCCGCGACTGTCCGCGGCGAGCGCGTCTCCAGCAGAGCCACTGGTTGAGCCCGCAAGGCTGGCTGGGAAGGCGGAGAAGCGCAACGACCCGCTAGCCAGGAGACCTGCCTCTCGCTGCTGGAGCGCCGAAACCGGCCCTGGCTGAGACGTGAACTGGGCGGGGCGCCCCGTGTCGCGACGTCCGCCGCTCGTTTCCGGGCGGTCGGGCGGCGAACACGATCGCTTCCCGCGCAACGAGTTGAACGCTTGGGTTGAGGGGACGCGATGATCACGATGCAGTTTATCGATCTGAGCAGACCTGTGCCGCGCGCGACGACGGACCGAGAGCGCTGAATGGAGTTTTCGGCGACGTTTCAGCAGGAACTGGATGAACTCTTCCACTGGCGACGCGACGTGCGCCGCTTTCAGACCAGATCGTTGCCCGACGGCTTGTTGAGCGAGTTGTTGGAAGCGACCGGGTCGGCGCCGTCTGTCGGGTTGTCCGAACCCTGGCGCTTCGTCGAGATTGTCGATGCGGAGCGACGCAGTCGGGTCGTCGAGAGTTTTGAGCGCTGCAATACGGCGGCGCTTGAGGCTCAAGACCCTGCGGACGCCGATCTCTATGCGCGGCTCAAGCTGGAAGGTTTGCGCGAGGCGCCAACGCATCTCGCTGTCTTTTGCGACGAGGCTGACCAGAAGTCCCGAGGGCTGGGGCAAAGCGTCATGCCCGAGATGCGGCGCTACTCGGTCGTTTGCGCAGTGATGCAGCTGTGGCTGGCGGCACGAGCCCGCGGAGTGGGCATGGGGTGGGTCTCGATCCTGGAACCCGAGGTTGTGCGCGCTGCGGCAAGCGCTCGGAAGGACTGGGTTCTGATCGCATATCTCTGCCTTGGCTGGCCTGAGGAAGAACATCTCGACTGCGAATTGGAGCGCGCCGGCTGGGCCGAGCGCGAGAAGGTTGCGAAGCGGGTCTCCCGCGTCTGAAAAGGATACACGATATGTCTGCGCGCATCCCCGCCACCGTGGTGACCGGCTTCCTCGGGGCAGGAAAGACAACTCTGATCCGGCATCTGCTGGCGAACGCGAACGGCAAGAGGATCGCACTCGTGATCAACGAGTTTGGCGATCTCGGCGTCGATGGCGAAGTGCTGAAAGGGTGTGGCGAAGAGGCCTGCCGCGACGAAGACGTGGTTGAACTCTCTAACGGTTGTATCTGCTGCACGGTGGCGGACGACTTCATTCCGACGATCAAGATGTTGATCGACCGCGACGAGGCGCCGGATCACATCGTGATCGAGACCTCCGGCCTCGCCCTTCCCCAGCCGCTGGTTCGGGCCTTCAACTGGCCGGAGATCCGCACGCGCGTCACCGTCGACGGCGTGGTGACGGTGGTCGACGGCAAAGCGGTCGCAGAAGGCCGCTTCGCTGCGGATGAGGCGGCGGTCGACCGCCAGCGCGAAGCGGATGACAGCCTTGATCATGAAACGCCGCTTTCGGAACTGTTTGAGGATCAACTTGCCTGCGCTGATCTGATCGTGTTGAACAAGAGCGACCTGTTGGGCGGCGCGGCGTCGGACTCGCTCACGGATCGCCTACGAAGCGAAAGTCGCGACGGCGTGAGGGTGATCAAGTCGAGTATGGGCGCTGTTGATCCGGCGGCGCTGCTGGGTCTTGGCGTCGGCGCCGAAGACGATCTCGAGGCGCGCGGCGAAGTCCATCACCATCACCACGACGACGCCCATCACCATCACGCAGACGAACACGCGCATCATGCGCACAGCCATGAGCATGTTCATGTTCATGATCACGATCATGAACACGGGCACGGGCACGGGCACGGACATGACCACGGGCATGACGCATTCGAGAGCTTCATCGTCGAGCTGCCGGAGATAACGGATCCCGCAGCCTTTTCCGAACGCGTCGCTGCGACGATCCGCGATCACGGTGTGCTGCGCCTGAAGGGGTTCGCGGCCGTCGCCGGCAAGCCGATGCGGTTGGTTTTACAGGCCGTCGGCCCGCGCGTGGACACCTATTTCGATCGACCGATCGGGGCTGGCGAAGCGCGCGCGACCCGGCTTGTCGTGATCGGCCAAACGGGCATGGACCGCGACGCGATCCTGGCTGCGCTCGACGCGTGATCTAGCGGCGCCGGGCGGTCCGCCCGGCTCGCCTTTGGTTTGTCCGCGACCTGTGTCGCGCACAAACCGGACTTGGACTGGGATGGCCGTCTAAGACGCTCTGCGCCTCAGACGGCCAAGCACTACTTTAACGCGCGCCTGGCGCGTCAAGGGCTTCGCAAGCGCGGCCGGCGCGGCCGCGCCCTTGACCCGACAAGCGCGAAGACGGCGGCGACAGATGCATCTTCTGCAAGCCCAATCGGGGCAAATCTCGGATGGAAGCGAGCCGATCGATCCGGGTCAGACGCCGGCGGATGTGATCTTCATATCGGCGGCGGACACCGAACTCGCCGCGCTGTCGGAGGCGCGTCTCGGGCTGGGCGATGAGGCGCCCTCCTTGCGGTTGGCGCAGATCGGGTGGCTCGCACATCCCTTTTCGGTCGATCTCTATCTCGAGGCCACGGCGACGAGGTCAAAGCTGGTGATCGCTCGCATCCTCGGGGGCGAAGCCTATTGGCCATACGGGCTTGAACAGTTCTCCGCGCGGTTGGCCGACGCCGGCGTTCTGTTCGCGGCGCTGCCGGGCGACGACAAGCCCGACGAGGCGTTGTTTCGCGCGTCCTCGGTCGATCGCGAAACCTGGGAGGCGCTCTGGGCCTACTGCGTCGAAGGCGGGCCGGCGAACGCGGCGAACCTATTGCTTTACGGTCAGTATCTGCTGGGACGAGCCGAAAAGCCGGTCACAGCGAAACCGCTTCTGCGGGCCGGCCTCTACTGGCCGGGCGAGGGCGTCGCCGATCTGGACGCTGTGCGCGCGCACTGGACGGACAGCGCCCCTATCGCGGCGCTGGTGTTCTATCGCGCGCTGGTGCAAGGGGCCGGCTTGAACCCGGTCAACCGCCTGGTGCGCACGCTGATGGGCGAAGGATTGAACCCCCTGCCGATCTTTGTCGCTTCCTTGAAAGACCCGGTCTCCGCCGCGACGCTGAGCCAGCTGTTTCAAGAGGCGCCGCCGGACATCGTGCTCAACGGCACCAGTTTCGCGGTCTCGTCTCCGGATCCCGAGAACTGGCGAGACGCGCGCCCCGTCACGCCGCTGGACGCCCTTGGCGCGCCAGTGTTTCAGGTCGTTTTCGCCTCAGGGTCCGAGGAGGCCTGGGAAGCGGGCGCGCAGGGCCTTGCGCCGCGGGACATCGCGATGAATGTGGCCTTGCCGGAGGTCGACGGCCGCGTGCTGACCCGCGCCGTCAGTTTCAAGGGCGAGGCCTATCGCGACGAGGCGACGGAATGCCCGATCGCCGCCTATCGCGCGCGCGGCGATCGGATCGCCTTTGTCGCGAAGCTGGCTGCGAACTGGGCGCACCTCGCGCGAAAGCCGGAGGCTGACCGACGGGTCGCGCTGATCCACGCGAATTATCCGAACAAGGACGGACGGCTGGCCAATGGCGTCGGATTGGACACGCCGGCGGCGACGGTGCGAACGCTCGCCGCGCTGCGCGACGCAGGTTATTCGGTGGAAGACGCGCCTGCCACCAGCGATGCGCTGATGGCGTCGATCCTCGCTGGGCCGACAAACTGGCTGACCGACCGCGCAAGCCGCGACGGCGGGGAACGCCTTAGTCTGTCAGACTACGCCAGACACTACACTGAACTCTCCTGGGATCTGCGCCAGCGCATCGAGGATCGCTGGGGAGCGCCGGAAGACGATCCTTTCGTGAAAGACGGCGCCTTCGCACTTTCTATACTGCGGTTTGGACACGTGGTCGTCGGCGTTCAGCCGGCGCGCGGCTACAACATCGATCCCAAACACACCTATCACAGCCCCGACCTCGTCCCGCCGCACAACTATCTCGCGTTCTATCTCTGGTTGAGAGGGTCATTCGAGGTCGACGCGATCGTCCATATGGGCAAACACGGCAATCTCGAGTGGCTTCCAGGCAAAGCGGTGGCCCTGTCCGAGGAATGCTTGCCCGAGGCGGCGCTGGGTCCGACGCCGCATCTCTATCCATTCATCGTCAACGACCCTGGCGAAGGCACCCAGGCCAAGCGCCGCGCCCAGGCCGTGATCATCGACCATCTCACGCCGCCGCTGACCCGAGCGGAGACCTATGGTCCATTGAAGGATCTCGAAGCGCTGGTCGATGAGTACTACGAAGCCGCGGGCGTCGATCCGCGCCGACTTGAGCATCTGCGCAAGGAGATCCTGTCGCTGACGGAATCCACCGGTCTGGATCAGGACGCGGGGTTCGGCGCAGACGAAGACGCCGACAGCAGGCTTCAGAAACTTGACGAGTATCTTTGCGAATTGAAGGAGAGCCAGATCCGAGACGGGTTGCATGTTTTCGGGGAAGCTCCCACGGGTCGTCTGGAAACCGACTTGATCGTCGCCCTCACACGCGCCCCCCGCGGCGCCGGCGCGGCCCGTGACGCGTCTTTGGTCCGCGCGTTGACGGCGGATCTGCTAGGCGAGGGGTTTGATCCGCTGGACTGCGCCATGGCCTCGGCCTGGGAGGGCGATAAACCAAAGGCGCTGGCGGATCTCTCGAACGCGCCCTGGAGATCGGTCGGGGATACCGTTGAGCGATTGGAGCTGCTGGCCGCGCAATTGGTTGCCGGCGAGCGATCCGCGGAGCCTGACTGGCGAGCCGCCGCAGCCGTCCTTGAGGAGATCGAAACGCGCGTCCGCCCAGCCGTCCGCTCTTGCGGCGAGCGCGAACTTGACGGGTTGCTTACGGGTCTGGCCGGACGGTTTGTTCCGCCCGGACCGTCCGGCGCACCGACGCGCGGCCGTCTCGACGTTCTCCCGACAGGTCGAAATTTCTTCTCGGTCGACAGTCGCGCCGTCCCGACGCCGACAGCCTGGACGCTTGGATGGAAGTCCGCCTCTCTGATGATCGAGCGACATCTTCAGGAGCATGGCGACTGGCCCCGGGCGATGGCGTTGACCGCATGGGGCACGTCCTGCATGCGCACGGGTGGAGACGACGTCGCGCAGGCGCTGGCGCTGATGGGCGCGCGTCCGACCTGGGACGCGGCGTCGCGGCGGGTGACGGGTTTCGAGGTCCTGCCGCTCTCGGTGCTGGCGCGACCGAGGGTCGACGTCACTCTGAGGGTGTCGGGCTTCTTCCGTGACGCCTTCCCATCACTGATCGACCTCTTCGACAGCGCGGCGCGAGCGGTCATGGCGCTCGACGAACCAGAGGCCGACAATCCCGCGGCGGCGGCCTATCGCGGCGCAGGCGCCGACCAGCGCGCGGGCTACAGGGTCTTCGGATCGAAACCAGGCGCCTATGGCGCAGGACTGCAAGCGATGATCGACGAGCGGCTCTGGCGCGACAAGGCGGATCTCGCAAACGCCTATCTGGAATGGGGCGGATACGCATATGGCAAGGGCGCCGAGGGCGCATCCGAACGCGGGTTGTTCGCGGAGCGTTTGTCCGGCGTCGAGGCCGTCGTCCAGAACCAGGACAACCGCGAACATGATCTTCTCGACAGCGACGACTACTATCAATTCGAAGGCGGGATGGCCGCGGCGGTCGAAACCCTGCGTGGCGAGGCTCCGACGATTTACCACAACGACCATTCCCGCCCGGAGCGCCCCGTCATCCGCACGCTCGACGAGGAGATCGGGCGCGTCGTGCGATCCCGCGTCGTGAACCCGAAATGGATCGACGGGATCAAGCGACACGGATACAAAGGCGCCTTCGAAATGGCGGCGACGGTCGACTATCTGTTCGCCTTCGCCGCAACGACGCGCGCGGTGCGGGACCACCATTTTGAGCTCGTGCATCAAGCCTTTCTGGAAGACGAGGAAACGCGCGCGTTCATCGAAGAACATAATCCAGCGGCGCTGGTCGAGATCGCCGAACGGCTGAACGAGGCGATTGAGCGGGGATTGTGGAAGCCCCGGTCCAACTCGGCCAGCGCAATGCTGGAGAAAGTCGCGCAACGTCGGTCGACCTAGGTCCGACAAACGCGGTCTGGAGCGATCGGCAAGGAGCTGGCGAATGGAATACCGAAAACTGGGACGCACCGATCTGCAGGTCAGCGCCCTTTGCCTTGGCACGATGACTTGGGGCTCGCAGAACACGGTCGAGGAAGGGTGCGCGCAGATCGACATGGCGCTTGATCATGGCGTCAACTTTCTGGATTCCGCCGAGATGTACCCGACCACGCCACACCGCCCGGAAACGCGCGGCGACACCGAACGCGTGATCGGCGAGTGGATCGCATCGCGCAAACGGCGCTCGGACGTGATCGTCGCCACCAAGATCGTGGGCGAAGGCTACAAGATGATCCGCGACGGCGCGCCGATTTCGGCCGAGACGATCCGGACTGCGGTCGACGGCAGTCTGCAGCGTCTTCAGACCGACTATATCGATCTCTACCAGCTCCATTGGCCAAACCGAGGCTCCTATCATTTCCGACAGTACTGGAGCTACGATCCGTCCGGCCAGGACACGACGCGCGCGTTGGCGGAGATCGAAGAGGTTCTCAGCGCGCTTCAGTCTGAGATCGAGGCGGGGCGCATCCGACATGTCGGGCTCTCCAACGAGACGGCCTGGGGGGCGATGCGCTTCCTCCAGCTAGCCGAGGCGTCCGGCCTGCCGCGCATGGCCTCGATCCAGAACGAATACAGCCTGCTCAACCGGATCTTTGACACCGACCTCGCCGAGATCGCGGCGCATGAGCAGCTCGGCCTGCTCGCCTACTCGCCGCTGGGCGCCGGACTTTTGACCGGCAAGTACCGCAACGGCGCCGTTCCGTCCGGTTCACGCGCGGCGATCACCCCTGGCCTCTTCGGCCGTATGACCGAAGCCGCGTCGAATGCGTCAGAGGCCTATGTCAGCGTGGCGGATCGGCATGGCCTTGATCCCGCGCAGATGGCGATCGCCTGGGCGATGGCGCGTCCCTTCATGACCTCGGTCATTTTTGGCGCGACCACGCCCGAACAATTGAAGACGGCGCTCGGCTCCGGGGATCTTCGCCTGAACGAAACCGTCGAGCAGGACATCCTCGACGTGTTTAAACGCTTTCCAAGACCCTACTGACGCTTGCCGCCGGAGACCGACTGAAATGTACGACTGGATCCTGGTCCTGCACATCGCCGCCTGGACGAGCTGGATGGCGGGCCTGTTCTATTTGCCGCGCCTCTTCGTCTACCACGCCGAGCGCGCCGGCTCGAACGCCGAGATGGCGGAAACCTTTTCGACCATGCAGTTCAAGCTGCTGCGGCTGATCATGCTGCCGGCGATGATCGTGACCTGGGTGAGCGGGCTCTATCTGGCGATCGACGGCGGCTGGTTCTCGGACGGCTGGATGCACGCGAAGATCACGCTGGTCGTCGCGATGTCGGCCTTTCACGGCGTCTGCATGCGTTGGCACCGCGCGCTGGCGGCGGGCACGAACGACAAGTCGGGCCGCTATTTTCGCATCGCCAACGAAGTCCCCACCGTCATCTTCCTCTTGATCGTGATCCTCGCGATCCTCAAACCATTCTGATCTGCGCCCTGAAGGAGCCGAGCCATGTCGGACGAAACCAAGGAAGACCTCGAGAAACACGCCACCAAGATGGCCAAGAAGAAAGCCGCGCGCGACAAGATCAAGGCCTCCACGACCGATGAGAAGGGCCTGATCATCGTCCATACCGGCAAGGGCAAGGGGAAAAGCTCGGCCGCTTTCGGCATGATCTTTCGCTGCATCGCGCATGAGATGCCGTGTGCGGTGGTGCAATTCATCAAGGGCGGCATGTCGACGGGAGAGCGCGACCTGATCACCTCGCGGTTCTCGGACAGGTGTCAGTTCCACACGATGGGCGAGGGCTTCACCTGGGAGACGCAGGACAAGTCGCGCGACATCGAGATGGCGCAGGCCGCGTGGGAGAAGTCGAAGGAGCTGATCCGCGACGAGACCAACCGCATGGTGCTCCTCGACGAGATCAACATCGCCCTGCGCTACGACTATCTCGACATCGCCGAGGTCGTGGCGTTCCTGCAGGCCGAGAAACCGCCGATGACCCATGTCGTGCTGACCGGCCGCAACGCCAAGGACGAGCTGATCGAGGCGGCCGACCTCGTGACGGAGATGGAGCTGATCAAGCACCCGTTCCGCTCGGGCATCAAGGCGCAGATCGGGGTGGAGTTCTAGATCTCTCGCCGGCGCTTCCCTCCTGAAGGTCACACCTTCACCGACCCCGCCTGGGTCGCGGTGATTGCGGCGGCGGGCACGCCGGCGACGCTGGTCTATCGCCCGCCGATGGACCCGTTTCTCGACATCGTCCACCAGGACGACGCGCTGCTCGTGCTCAACAAGCCGAGCGGATTGTTGTCCGTTCCCGGCAAACCCGCCGATCAGGCGGACTGCCTTGAGGCGCGGGCGATCTCGAAGTTTCCGACGGCCCAGACGGCGCATCGCCTCGACCGCCCGACCTCGGGCCTGTTCGTCATGGGCCTTACGGCGGAGGCGCGGCGCAACCTCGGCATTCAATTCGAAAAGCGCTTGGTCTCAAAGACCTACATTGCGCGGGTTGGGGGGCGCTTGCCTGAGCCGACGGGCCGCGTCGAAGGCGCGATGCGCTCGGACTGGCCCAATCGTCCGCGGCAGATGATCGACCACGAATACGGCAAGGCGGCCGCCACCGAGTGGGAGGCGCTCGACCATGACCCGTTGAGCACCCGCGTGTTACTGCGTCCGATCACCGGCCGAACGCATCAGCTGAGGGTGCATATGGCCTGGATCGGCCACCCGATCCTGGGAGACGAGTTCTATGCGCCGCCGTCGTTGCGGGCCGCCGCGAACCGGCTGCAACTGCATGCGGAGAGCATCGCCTTTCGGCACCCGAGCACGGGCGATCCGGTGCGCTTCGAAGTCCCCTGCCCATTCTAGAACTCTACCCAGCGGCCTTCTTCTTCGGTCGCAGGATGTGCGGATACGCGCCGTCATAAAGCGCGCTGTCGCGGAAGTCCGGCGCTTCTTCAGCCAACGCCCTCCCAACGAAAATCAGCGCCGTCCGGGTGATCTTGGCCGAGCGCATCTTCTCGCGGATGTCGGTCAGCGTGCCACGAATGATCGCCTGATCCGGCCAGCCGACCCGATACGCCACCACCACGGGGCAATCCGCGCCGTAATGCGGCGTCAACGCTCGCTCGATCTCCAGCAGGTTCCGCACCGACAGATGGATCGCCAACGTCGCCCCCGTTCGGCCCAGCGTGTCGAGATCCTCGCCCGGCGGCATCGAGGACGACTTCATCGCCGTACGCGTAAGGATGATGGTCTGCGCGACCTCGGGGATCGTCAGCTCCTGCCCCATCTCGGCAGCCGCGGCCGCATAGGCCGGCACGCCGGGAATGATCTGGTAGTCGATCCCCAGTTGCTTGAGACGTCGGATCTGTTCGGCGATGGCGCCGTAAAGCGAGGGGTCGCCCGAATGCACGCGCGCCACGTCTTGGCCTTCGGTCTCCGCCGCCTCGATCTCGACAATGATCTCGTCGAGCGTCATCGGCGCCGTGTCCATCACCTTCGCGCCCTCCGGCGCGCAGGCGACGACGGCTTCTGGCACCAGCGACCCTGCGAACAGACAGACCGGGCACTGCTCGATCAGACGCCGCCCCTTGACCGTGATGAGATCCGGATCTCCGGGTCCGGCGCCGATGAAGTAGACGGTCATTCGCTCAAGTCTCCGTCGATCTTCCGCGCATATCCACGCGGGGTATAGATATAGGACCCCTCGGCGCCGGCCGACCGGTCGCCCGTTGCAAACGCGCGGGACTGAGAGGCCCCGACCAGCACCACAGTCAACATGTCGACTTCGTCGACTTCCAAGGTGGACAATGTCCGGCGCCGCAACGTCTCGCCGGGTCGTCCCAGATTCGAGGCTAACAGCACCGGCGTCTCGGCAGGACGGTGTTTCAGCAGGATCTCCCGCGCCTCCGCCAATAGGGTCCGGCGACGCTTGGAGACGGGGTTGTAGAATGCGATGACGAAATCACCCTCGGCGGCGGCGTGGAGCCGTTTGACGATCTGATCTCGCGGGGTCAACAGATCGGACAGGGAGATTGCACAGAAGTCGTGGCCCAACAGCGCGCCGGCGCGGGCCGAGGCCGCCTGCAGCGCTGAGACGCCCGGCGCATTGATGATCTCGACGCGTTTGGCCTCGGCGCTCACCCCGCCTTCTTCGGTCGGGCGATCCATCAACTCCATCACCAGAGCGCCCATGGCGTAGATCCCGGCGTCGCCCGAGCAGATCAAAGCCACGTTCCGCCCCTCACCCGCGCGTTCGAGAGCGTGGCGGCAGCGGTCCTCCTCGCCCCCCAACGGAAAGTCCTGCCGGGGCTTGCCGGCGCCCAGCGGACCCAGCAGGTCGATGTAGAGACCATATCCGACAAGCTCCTGCGCGTCGGCCACCAGGCGCGACGCCTCCGGCGTGCGCCAATCGGCCCATCCCGGCCCGACGCCGACGACGGAAAGGCGACCACGCGCGCCGCCTGGCGGCTCGGTTAGGGGAAGCGGCGCCTCAGCCAGAGCGCAGGTCACGTTCGCTGTCTTCCGCTTCTCGACCAGCAATCGCCCCTCAGGTCCAACCGACGCGAGCGCGGCGCCCTCGGCGACGCCATGGCATCCGACTTCCGCGAACACGACCTCTGACGGATTGGCCAGGCGCGGCGTCTCCGCCTCCAGTCGCTCGGCCGGAAAGAACAGAGCCGGGACATCGAGGAATGCGGCAACGGCATGCACAGCGGCTTCGTCGGACTTCAGATCGATCGACGCGACACAGGCGACAGAGGCCTTTGGCGCATCGACGGCGGCGAGGGTTCGCCGGGCGAGATCGACCGCTTCCTCAGGATCCGCGCCGCGGGCGCATCCGACCCCGAGCACAAGGTTCTGCTGTCGGTACACGATCTCGGCCAGTCCGCCGTCGGCGCGAACGGAGACTGCGCCCGATGGCTCCGGCGCCGCGTCCGCCCCCAGAGCCGCTCGCAGCTGATCCGCCCAAGCGCCGTCGCCCAACACTTGCGCCTTGCCTCCGCCGAGCAGCGCGGCGGTCACGGGCTTCACCATGTCGCGGGACACCAGCCTCCAGCCATCCGGCGGATCATCCAGAGCGACGCCCAGAGAGAGGTCGCTCGCCGTCGTGATCGCCGCATGCCCGTCGAGAGCCGCCGCGATCTCCGCCGCCAGTCGATTGGCGCCGCGATGCCCGCCGAGCAGCGGCGCCACCGAGGAGCCATCCTCGGCCACAGAGATCACCGGCGGCTCTGTCCATTTGTCCCCGAGCATCGGCGCGAGCGCCCGGATCAGGATGCCAGACGCGCACACGCCGATCAGCGGTCGACGCGCGGCGAACAGGCTTCGCGCCGTCTCTGCGACGTCCTCGAAATCCCGCCCTCGCAACAGCAGCTGCCCATCAACGGTCGACGCGACGCGCGCCGCCGTCTCCTCCGCCGACGCGGTGAAACACAGGACCGCGGGCTTATCCATTTGCATAAGGGTCGCTCCCAGCGATCAAGATCATCGAGAAATACGGCGCGGCTTCCGGCGCTTGCGCCAAGGGGATCGCTGCTTGGTTCGGCAACGTCGCGTGCGAGACATAGGATGCGCGGTTGGTCAGGCCGAGATCTTCGATCAGGGTCCGCAAGCGGGGCAGATGACGGCCCACTTTCATGATCGCAGCCGCGGCGCCCCCCGACAACCGCGCGCGCAACTCCGCGTCGGGCAGCGGCCCAGGGAGGATCGACAGCGGCTCGTTTCGCGCGCAGAGCGGCCGTTGGATCGCCGCAGCGCAGGCCGTCAACGACGTGACCCCTGGCGTGACCTCGACCGGGAAATCACGGGCGAGGCGCTCGAACAGGTACATGAACGAGCCGTAGAAGAAGGGATCCCCTTCGCAGAGCACCACCACATCCACGCCCGCCGAGAGCCGCGCCGCCAGCGTTTTTGCGGCGGCGTCATAGACGTCCTGCGCGGGAAAACGCTCGATGCGCATGGGGATGACAATGGGGATCTCTTCAGCGTCCGTTGGGATGACCGCGGCGGCGATCGACCGTGCGAAACTCTCGCCGCTGTCCGGCGCGGGATAGGCGATCACCTGCGCCGCGGAGATCAGCCGATGCGCGCGCAGGGTCATCAGCTCCGGATCGCCGGGTCCAAGGCCGACGCCATGCAACGTTCCGGTCATTTCGCAAGGCTCCACTGTGTGACCGGCATCAGCGGTCGCCAGCCGCGGTACGGGCCCACCGCGTCGGCCCGCGACACCGCCAATTTGACGAGATCGCCGCCGTACCGGGCGTGAAGCTCGATCAGCAACGCCTCGCTTTCCAAGGTGACGGCGTTGGCGACCAGCCGCCCAAGAGGTTTCAGCGCCGCCCAGGCGGCCTCGAACACCGGTTCCGACAACCCTCCGCCGATGAACACCGCATCGGGCGCAGGCAAGCCGTGCAGGGCGCTGGGCGCGGTTCCCTCGACCAGCTTCAATCGCGGCGCGCCAAGCGCCAGAGCATTCTCGGCCGCCATCGCGCGACGATCTGCGTTCGGCTCGATCCCGATCGCTTCGGCGTCGCGGGCGGCGCGCATCCACTCGATCGCCACCGAGCCGCACCCCGCGCCGACATCCCACAAAAGCGCCTTTCGACGCGGCCAGAGCTTGGCGAGCGTCACCGCTCTGATCTCCTGCTTGGTCATCTTGCCGTCATGCCGAAACGCGTCATCAGGCAGACCTGGCCCGCGGGCGAGGACCGTAGCGCCGTCTTCCGCAGCGCACTCGACCGCGAGCAGATGGAAGTCGGGCGCGTGGTCAGCGGGATCTTCGGCGGCCCACTGGCCAGCGACGCCCTGCAGGATCGTTTCGTCGTCTCCGCCGAGAGCGCCAAGCACGTGCATCCGACTGGCGCCGTATCCGTTGTCGCGCAGCAACCGCGCGACCGCCCCCGGCGTCGTTCGGTCTTTCGTCAACAGCAACAACTGCGCGCCGGGCGCGAAAAAAGGAACCGCTTGTTCGGGCGGGCGCCCGTGGACGGTCAGCGTCTCCAGATCCGCGAGGCTCCATCCAAGACGGGCCGCGGCCCACTGAAACGCGGAAAGCTGGGGGTGATAGGCGATCTCGTCCGCGGGGATGGCGCGTTGCAGTAAAGCGCCGACCGAATACCAGAGCGGATCCCCGGTCACCAGAATGACGACCCGCCTGCCCCTTTGCGCGCGGATCACGTCGATCATCGCATCGAAGGGCGACGGCCAGGACAACCGCTCAGCCGTCACGTTCGGCGACAGCGAGTGATGCCGGTCGCCGCCGACGATCACCTCGGCGGCCTCAACCAGCGCACGAGCAGCAGACGACAAACCGTCCATGCCATCTTCGCCGATGCCCACCACGTGGAGCCAGGGGGCCGCCGTCATCGTCCGTCTCCCGCCAGACCGAGACACAGCGCGTTCACCGCCGCCGACGCCAGCGCCGACCCCCCGCGACGGCCTCGCAAGGTCAGAAACGGAACGCCTCTGGGATGCGCGGCGAGCTCCGCCTTGCTTTCCGCAGCGCCAACGAACCCAACGGGAAACCCCAGGATCGCCGCGGGTTTCGGCCATCCCTGATCCAGCAGCTCCAGCAGGTGAAACAACGCTGTCGGCGCATTGCCGATCGCGACGACCGCCCCGCCAATCCTCTCATGCCAGAGTTCGACCGCAGCCGCCGATCGGGTATTGCCGATCTCTTTCGAAAGGTCGGGCGTCCGCGGATCATTGATCGTCGAAATCACTTCGTTCTCGGCCGGCAACGCGCGCCGAATGACGCCGCTCGCCACCATCTCGCAGTCACACAAAACCGGCGCGCCGGTTTGCAGGGCTTGCCGTCCGGCGGATACGACATCAGCCGACCAGGCGAGCCGGTCCGAGGTTTCCACCATCCCGCTGGCGTGGATGAGGCGGATCGCGACCTCGGCAAGATCATCGGGCAGATGATCAAGGCGCGCTTCGCGACGCACCGTCGCAAAACTCTCGGCGTAGATCGCCTGCGGGTCGCGCTGATAGCGGAGCGCACGCGCGGGCGGCTGCGTCTTCATCTCAATCATTCCTTCCGCGCCGAGGATCCATGCTTCCTCCGTTTCGATGGACTGACGTTCCTTCGCAGTCAAACCGGTTGAACCTGCGAAGAGCGGAGCCAGAGATCCCGCCTTGTCCAACTCGGCGAAACGCCTCGCGCTGGCTTCGACCTGGAGCGCGTCCTTGACCTCGCCGGTCTCTGGGCGGATCGGAACAAGGGACGGGTAAACTTCAGCGATGCAGATCGGTTTCGTCGGCACGGCGAGCCCGGTCTCGAAGGGCCAAACCTGGCAATTCTCCGCCACCCCCGGCGTGTTCCGGAGCCGCTCGAGACTGGCGATCCCCGTCAGCACCTGGCTCCCGACGGATCCAGCCCCCGCGAGTTGCCATACCGATTTCGGGTTGGCGCCTGGATGCGCGCGCTGACGGGTCTCGACCAGACGCCATTCCGGCGGCAGCGCCTCGCCCCAGCCTTTCGGTTTCTTGCGCGGCAAGCCAGCGTGCTCGGTCGCAGAGCCGTTCCCCCAGAACGGTCCTTCACCCTGCCATGCTTTGTTCATCGCGCCAGCGGTCCGGAAGCGGTCGTTGCTGTTGTTGGCCGTCTCGGGGAACAGTTCGGAAAGCCGTCCCCAGAGCGCCGCCCAATCCACCCGGCCACATAGCCTTCGCCCGACGCCGGCGGGATAGCCGAACGGGAAATCAAACCCCGCGAGCACCCGGCGTCCAGCCGCGATCTCCCCCCGCAGGATATCTGTGATCTGCGCCATCGCCGCGGCGCGGGTCGCTGGGTTCTCGATGGCGACCAATTCGGCGCCTTCGCCCTCGCGAGCAACCAATGCGAACCAGATGCTGTCCGCGCCGGTCTTGGGAACCGACGCCGCCGACCAGTCGACGACGAGATATCGGTCGAATAACGGCGCGCTCACGCCGATCCTTTCTCCGGCTCTCGATTCAAATGCTTACGCACGCTTTCAGGGCCGAGCGGGTGATCCGCGTGTGGATAGGGCGGGTGGTGATGGTCGTGGTCGTGGAGGTGATGGTGATGGTGATGTCCGTGATCATGCGCGTGATGGTGATGATCGTGGTCATGATGGTGATGGCGCCCGCCGTCGCCTACAAGACGGCACGCCCCTGTGCAAAAGGTATCGCACAAGGCGCAATCATCGACGTTCGAGCCCGGCGCGGACGCGCCCTGCCCTTCCACATGATGGTGATGGCTTTCCTGGACAGCTCCCACCTCGGTTTCAAATCCCAACACTTCCGTGCGGTACTTGCAAAGGACGCAGGTCGGCGGCGGCGCCGCGGCCATCGCTGGATGCGCGGCCGCGCGTTCCGCGATGGAGACATGCAGATGTCCGCCGTTCTCGCTGGCGAGCACCTGCTCGCGGAACGGACACACCCCGCAGTTCGGCGGCGGGTTGTCGCTCATCTGCTCGTGCACGCGCTCCGCGAACGTCGCAAGCACTTGCTCATGATCGTTCAGATAACCGGCCTTCACGAACTCGATCTCGGGCGTTCGCGCCGCAACCATGTCGGTGAACCCGTAGATCCGATCGATCAAGATGCCCGTGAACAGGAAGTACGGGAAAACGACGACGCGCCGATATCCCAACCGTGCGACGTGCTCGAGGCAAGGCTCCACCAATGGGAAGGTGACGCCTGAATACCCGACCTCACACCAGCCGAACCCCATCCCTTCCCAAAGCATCCGAGCGATCTTCGAGACGTTCGAGTTCGCATCCGGATCGCTGGCGCCGCGGCCAATGACCACAAGGCAGGTCTCGTGAAGGGGCACTTCGCCCTGTTCGGCGTTGGCTTTGTCGACCGCGGCCTGGACGCGTTCGCTCGCCGCGCGGATCATTTTCGGGTCGACGCCAAGCTCCCGCCCGTATTGAACCTTGATCCCGTGCTTGGCTGCGTAGGTGTTGAGAACGGTCGGGATGTCGTTCTTAGCGTGCATCGCCGCGAACAGCATCCCCGGCACCGCCAGGATGTGGTCGCAGCCCTGCTCGGTCAGCTTGTCCAGCCCATCCCGGATGACCGGATTGGCGAATTCGAGATACCCGTACTCGACCGCCCAATCCGGGGGCAGGTGCGCGGGGAGTTTCTCGGCAAGCACCGCGAACTCGTCCACAGCCGCCTGGCTGCGCGAGCCGTGCCCGCAAATCATCACACCGATCTTGCTCATTCCTGGGCGACCTCGCCAATTGCTATCATGACGACAGCCGCTCGAAAGCCCGATGGAGACGGGCTTTATCGGGCTCTGTGGACGATGTCCGGCGCATCCCCCGATCTGGGTCGGCGCGTCCGGACTTTCGCTCAGCCAAAGGCATCGTCGGCATCGCTCAGTTAGCAGCGCGGGGCCAGGGTCTCAAGCGGCGATACGGCGACGCAGCTCCTGGAAACGACGCGCTAGTCCGGAGCATGGCCGTTCCGAACTTCGATCACGCGCCCACCGGCCGCCTCGGCGTCCTGTGGATCGTGCGTCACCATTAGAACCGGTAAGCCCCGGGCGCGCGCCTGATCAAAGACGTAGGCTCGGAACTGTTGGCGCAACTGGGTGTCGAGCTTGGAGAACGCCTCGTCCAGCAACAGAGCTCGCGGATCTGACAGGAGAACGCGCAGCAGGGCGACGCGCGCCTTCTGACCACCGGACAGCGTCGCGGGATCGCGAGAGGCGAACCCGGCAAGCCCGGCGTCCTCCAACGCCGCCTCCACCGCGGCATGGCGCGCCGCGCGCCCTTTGATCGCCGAGCTCAGACCGAACGCGAGGTTCCCGCCAACCGACAAATGCGGGAAGAGAAGCGGGTCCTGGAACAACAAACCGACCCTGCGTTTTTCCGGGGCAAGCCCATCGATCCGCGCGCCGTCGAGCCAGACGGCTCCCGTCGCCGTGAATTCAGGTGCCAGGATCCCCGCGACGTAGCCCAGCAACGACGTCTTTCCCGACCCGCTCGGTCCCATCACCGTCAGGATCTCGCCGGGTGCGACATGCGCATCCGCCGAGACGAGCGTCGCGACGCCGAGCTTCACGTCGACGCCGTCGAGCCAGAGCCCCGATGAGGGCGACTGATCATGTCCGGTTTCGGTCACGACACCCCCATTCCGCGACGATTGCGGAACGCCAGTCGCGGCGCCGCGAGAGCGAGCCAGAACGCCACAAACGGCAAAAGCATCTGCAACACCGCATACACGGCGATGATCCTGCGATCGCCCCCAGACGCAAGCGTAACCGCTTCGGTCGTGATCGTCGGCCAGCGCGCGCCCGCGATAAGAACCGTGGCCAGGTATTGGCCTATGCTGACCGCCAAGCCCAGAGCGAGCGCGGACAAGACCGCCGGCAACAGCATCGGCAAGCGCGTCGTCAGAAGCGCTTTGTTCTCCGAGACCCCCAGTCCCAGCGCGACATGCCGATACCGCGGATCGACGGCGCGCCACGGATCGGAAATCGACAGGAAAACGTAGGGAAGCACAAACACCAGATGCGCGAAGACGACGGCGGCGAAGGACTCGTCGACGCCGAGCCAGATCGACAGGATCTGCAAGCCCAAGAGAAACGAGATCTGAGGCGCGACCAGCGGAACGTACAGCAACTCCAAGCCTTGCCAGCCGCGCCGCCGCTCGCCGCGGCGCGTTTCGTTCTCCAGGCTCAGGATCGTCAACACAAGCGCGATCACGGCCGCCGTCAGTCCAATCAGCAGACTGTTCGTGACGAGTTCGGCCGCCCGCGGGCTTTCCCGCGTCCAGTTCTCAAGCGTGTAGCTGCTGGGCGTCGGGTCCGGATACCGCCATCCGCGCGCGATCGACCACAGCAGGAGCGCGGTCGCGGCCAGAACCGCAGCCGTCCCATAGAGCCCTGACACGACCGAGGCGGCGATGGGAGCGCTGCGCTCAAACCAACGGCGGCGCCCTCCTTCAATCCAACGACGCCCCGCGCGCCCCGCAATCTTTTCAAGCGCGATCCAAACCGCGATCGCAATCGCCACCAACCCGATTTGCAGCACCGCCGCCGCCGACGCCTGAAATCGCAGGCTCAGATCCGGATCGTTGATCCATTTCAGAATTTGCACCGGCAAAGTCGGCGGCGTGTTCGGCCCTAGGACCAGCGCGACGTCGACAACGGACAACCCGTAGGCCAGCACCGCCAGCACCGGCAGTCGGATCTGCGCATAGATCCGCGGCCAAACCGCCTTGAGCCATCCGGCGACGCGTCCGTAGCCCATGCTGCGCGCAAGCATCATGCTGCGTTCGACGTCAGCTTGCGGCTTTGCGGCCAGAACCATCAGGAACAGGAATGGGATCTCCTTCAGCGCCAACGCCGCTATCACGGAAAGTCCGTATGGATCGTTGACGATCAGGATGTCCGGCGGGATCTGCGGGCCGCCCAGCCAACCGCCCCATATGCGGAACACAAGCCCTGACGGCGCGATGACGAAGGCGAGCCCGATCGCCACCGCGACATGCGGCACCGCCAGCAGCGGCGACAGTAAGCGGCGGACCAAGGCGAAAGCTCGGGTCCCCTCTCCCGCGGCGGCGACAAGGATTACGAACGCCAAAGAGATCGCCGTCGATCCAAATCCGATGAACAGGCTGACGGCGATCGACTGGGTGAGACCAGGCGTCGAAAAAAGAGCGCGCCATGGGTCCAAACTCAGTTCGCTGCGCCCAAGCGCCGGCAAGTATCCGAACGCCGGCGCCAACACCCCCGCCAAGCCCGCGAAGACCGGGCCGATCAAAATCGCGATCGTCAGAGCGGGGGCGAACCGGGCGAGCATCGACAGAGGCCGCCTCTAGCGCAGCCCGTAGCGCTCTTTCCACGCTTTGCCGACCCGGGTCATCCAGCTCGGATGCGGCTCTGGCAAATGCGCCCCTAGCTCTTCGGGGGAAAGGGTGGCGACGCCGCGGGGTTGAGCTTCGAAGGCGGCGCGGTCTTCCGGCGACAGCTTGTCCATCGCCAGCACGGTAAAGCCGCCGAACCCGTCGGGACGTTGTTTGTCGAGCTGCGCTTCGGGCGACATCAGGAAGTTCGCGACAACCATCGCGCCGGCCTTATGCGCCGCGTTGTAAGGGATCGCGATAAAGCTGGCGTTGCCGATCGTCCCGCCCTCGAACACCAAGGTGCGAACAGTGTCCGGGATCTCATCTTTCGCAATCGCAGCACTCGCTTCGGCTGGGTTGAACGCGAGGCCGATATCGATCTCGCCGTCTCCCAACAGTCTGCGCAGCTCCGAGCTGTTGGCCGGATACGCTTGGCCCTTCCGCCACAGATTTGGCGTGAGGACGTCGAGATAAGCCCAGAGCGGGGCTGTGATCTCGTCAAAATCGAAGTCGGACGCTTCTTCCTGAAGACGGGACTGATCAGGCGCGAGTTCGACCAGGACCTGCTTTAAGAACGTGGCGCCCAGGAAGTCTTCAGGCGTCGGGAACGCGAACCGGCCGGGATTGGCCTGCGCCCACTCCAACAGCGCCTGAGCGGTCCGAGGCGGTTCTGGAACGCGGGCGCTGTCATAGTAGAAAACGATCTGCGCCATGTTCCAAGGCGCTTCAAGGCCGTCTGTGGGGATGGTGAAATCGTTCAGAACGGCCGGCTTGTTCTCGACGTCGACCAAAGCGAAGTTCGGCAGATCCTCCGCCCATGGCCCAAACAGCAGGTCGTTCTCCTTCATCGCGGCGAAGTTCGGCCCGTTGATCCAGATCAGGTCGACGGCGCCATCGTCGTCTCGGCCAGCGGCCTTCTCGGCGACCACCTTCGAAACCGCCTCGGAAGTCGCGGAAATCTTGACGTGCTCAAGCGTCACGCCGTACCGCGCCTGCACCTGCTCGCCGACCCAGGCGATGTGATCGTTGATCAGGCGCTCGCCCGCCCATGCGTACCAGTAGACGGTTTGACCTTGAGCCGCCGCCTCGACCTCGGACCAGTTCTTGGGCTCTGGCGAAACATCGGCCGCCGCGTTCAATCCGCCCGCCCAAACCAAGGCCGCGACGATTGCGCCCGCCAACCTGAACCGTCTCATCGCCGTCATGATCTACTCCAACATTTCTTGTTATTGCGCAAAGGCATAGCCTGCTGAACGTCCGGGCGACAGCCCCTACGCGCTCACGTCGTCATGAACTAAACGTCAGTCCCCTGCGCCTGCGCCGCCTCCGCATCGCGAAACCGGAACCCCGTCGCATACACCACCAGCTCGGCGCCGCCCGCCACGATATCCGGATGCGCCAGACGCACGCCAACGGCGCCGTCATACCCCCGCGCCGCCAGCTCCTCCCGCAAACGGGCAAAGCCGCGCTGCAGCGTCGTCTCCAGCAAGGTCTCGTACCGGACCATGCGTCCACCCAACGCATTGGTGATCATCTCCCGTACGTCGCGGATCACGTTGGAGGCCTGAACAACGGCGACGCAGACCAACTCTCCCATCTCGACCTCTCGATCCGCCGGGGGGGTCTCGATCGAGATAAGGATCATGCTTTCGGGGTCTTTCAAACCGGACCTCCGCGGCTCGGCCCTCTCGGCTCTTCTCGCGGAAGCGCCGCCGGCGCAACCTCGACGCGAACCGTCTGACGCGGAGCAGGCCGGAACGTCCTGATGATCCCGCGCAGGATCCAGAAGACGATCAACAGGGGCGCGCCAAGAAAAACCGCAAGCCACCAGCCATAGCGATAGACCGGGATCTGCGGGGCGACCTCGCCGTCGAGCACGATCTGCGCGTGATCATAAACCGCCAGAACATTGTAGAGCGGTTGTGGGTCCATCAACATCGCCAGCGCGGCTTCCGGACTTCGGCTGTTCGCGACCGCCGGCGCTGCGCCGACGAGGCCTCTGGCCAGATCCGGTCTCTCCGCCGCGCGATCGAGATAGAGCAGCCGCGTCCCCGCATCCGGCAGCGCGCGCGTGGTGGCGAAGACCGCGGCCATGCGTGGGCCGTCGAGCCGAACAGCCAATCGCCGCAAGCGTTCGTCCGACAAGGCGAAAGCCTCGTTGCGATCCGACGCTGGCAAACCGGCCACCGTCAAGACGCCCTTGCGCTCTCCGATCGAGAGCAGCCGACCCAACTCCTCGCGACTAAAGTCGGTCGGTTGCGCCGCAGTCGGCAACTCAAAGGTCAGAACCTGCTCGAAATCGCCCGCAGATCGGTCATGCCAATCGACCAACGTTCTCAGATCGAGCCCCCGCGGCGCCCAGGCGTCGAGATGCTCTTCGATCCGCGGAATGCCGATCGCTTTCTCAAGAACGCCTGTTTCGAAAGCGTCGAGCACAGCGGCTTCGCCGCCATCGGCGCGCAACCGACCCACAAGCGTTGCGAGCGTGAAGAACTCATCCGGTTGCCGCCCCGCAAGAAATCGGGCGAACGCGGGATTGCGGTCTCGCAGATCAAGGACGAACGCGTAGTCTGTCTTGAAGCGTCGCCACTTCTCGAACAGATCCGCCGCGACCTGATCCGCGACCGCGTTCATCTCCTCCGGCGCGGCGCTGGCCAGATCGCGCTTGAGATCGCCGCGCATGCCTCGCAGCGTCTCTTCCGACACCATTTCGTCCTTCACGACCGGGAAGACGCCCTCATTCCCGGCGATCAGCTCATAGCCGAGCAGCACGAGCCCGCCCACCGCAGAGATCATCGCCGCGACCCGGGCCGCCAGCGCGACGCCCAGCCGTCGGGCGATCGCCCGGGCGATGCGGGCGATGACGCGCCGAAAGATCACGGCGATGATGCCAGAGATGATCACCGCCATATTGATCGTGGCGCCGGCGCCCGACGTCGCGATGCTGTCGAAACTGACGGCGAGGGTCTCTTGGCGCTCGAATGCGTCGCCGACCACGCCGGGATATCTGGCGCTGAGAAACCGCCGCACACACTCCGCCGAGCTGTTCTGCGCGCTGAGCCCGGCCGTGCGGATATCGGGTTCGAGGCGGCGGCCGATTTCATCCTGCAGATCGTCTTGGAGGACCGAGAACTCAGTCGACGAGAAGACTGCGTCCACCGTCTTGGTCGCCATCTCTTCCGCCGGGCCGGGGAGGTTCGCTTGTTTGAGACGGTCCAGGTAGTTCGTGTCGGCGCGAAGGACTTCGATCTGATCGTCAATGATCCGCTCGTATCGCTGCTCAAAACCGACGGACGTCCAGGCGTCGTCGACGGCGCGATTAAAGTCGATGTTCTCCATCGCGACACGCATGGCGAGCCGAGAGCTGGCGCGCAGGTTCTCCCGCAGTTGCGGATCCTCGTGCTCCAACCCGCATTCAGAGAGTTGCGGCTGCAGCGCCAGAGGGTCCAACCCGGTTCCCTGTGCGGCGGCCTGGCCCGTCAGGGCGGCGATCATGATCGCGAAGATAGCGATGATCGCGCGCATGCGACCCCCGAATTATTCATCTCGCTCAACTGGATAGCACCACAAAGGTGGCGAAGCCGAGGCAAACAAACGCGTTAGACCCCGCAAGGCCGGTCTTGGACGGGTTACGCCGCCTTCGCTCCCCGACCACCTTTTGGGAACTGCTCGAACAGCGAGGCCAGCTGCTCGGTCATGGCGCCCGCCAGCTGTTCGGCGTCGGTGATCGTGACCGCACGCTGATAATAGCGGGTCACGTCATGCCCGATGCCGATGGCGATCAGCTCGGCGGCGCGGCGGCGCTCGATCATCTCGATCACGTCCCGCAGGTGTTTCTCGAGATAGTTCGAGGGGTTTACCGACAAGGTGCTGTCGTCTACCGGCGCGCCATCCGAAATCACCATCAGGATCCGGCGTTGCTCGGGGCGCGACATCAGCCGGCGATACGCCCATTCCAGCGCTTCGCCGTCGATGTTCTCCTTGAGCAGACCCTCGCGCATCATCAGACCGAGGTTCCGCCGCGCCCGTCGCCACGGAGCGTCGGCCGATTTGTACACGATGTGTCTGAGATCGTTGAGACGCCCCGGCAGTTGCGGACGCCCCGCTTCGATCCAGGCCTTGCGGGACTCGCCGCCTTTCCAGGCGCGGGTCGTAAACCCGAGGATCTCGACCTTCACGTTGCACCGCTCAAGCGTACGCGCGAGGATATCGGCGGAAATCGCAGCAATGGAAATGGGACGGCCGCGCATCGAGCCCGAATTGTCCAGGAGAAGCGTCACGACCGTGTCCCGGAACTCCGTGTCGCGCTCGACCTTGAATGAGAGCGGCGTCGTCGGATTGGCGACAACACGCGCGAGCCGGCTGACATCGAGCAAGCCTTCTTCGCGGTCAAACGCCCAGGACCGGTTTTGCTGCGCCATCAGCCGGCGCTGCAGCTTGTTCGCAAGACGCGACGCCGCGCCCTGCAGCGGCGCAAGTTGCTGGTCGAGAAAACCGCGGAGGCGCTCCAGCTCCTCTGGATCGCAGATCTCTTCCGCGCTGATCACTTCGTCATGGGTCGCGTTGAAGATACGATAGTCGGGGTCGGCGTCGCTGACTGGCGCGACCGGCGGCTGGCTGGTCGGCGGCGCGCCTTCGGGGTCTTCCACCTCGTGATCGGGCTCAGCGCCGTCTTCGGACGCATCGACCGCGACGGTCGCTGTGGCCTCCTGATCGTCTTCCTGCGTGGGATCGGACGGCGCGTCTTCACCGTCTCCCTCTTGATCGCCGGCGTCTTCCGACCCGTCGTCTTCCGAGCTTTGATCTTCCTCGTCTTCGAGGCTCTCGTCGTTCTGATCGTCGATCTCGTCGGGGTTGTCGCCGAGTTCCTCGCCGTACCCCATATCGTCGATCATCTGCCAAGCGAGACGCGCAAACTCGTCCTGATCCGCGAGGCAGTCGTCAAGCCGATCGAGCGAGTCGCCGCACTGTTTCTCGAGCGAGTCGCGCCACTTTTCCAATGCGTGCGCCGCGCCCTCTGGCAGATCCCGTCCCGAACCATGACGCCGAACGAGCAGACGCGCCGCCTCCGCGATATCGACCTCGCCTTCGCCGCCGAGACGACCGCCGGCTTCGTCGCCCCAACCTTTCCGTCGCGCCTCGTCGCCAAGCATCACGTCCAGATTGTCGCCGACGCCAGGCATCTGCTTGGACGCGAGCGCCTCGACGCGCGCGGTTTCGAGCGCGTCAAACAGCTGGCGCGCGGTTTCGCCCTGCGGCGCGCGGCGCGCGTGCACCCCGGCGTCATGATGCCGACGCCGCATCGCAAACGAGTCGCCGTGAGCCCGAGCCAGCAGCACTTCCTGCTTGCTCATCCTGTGAGAGACCTGCGGCAACCGAGCCTCGTCCCCCGTGAGCCCTGGCGGGTCTACGGAGTACTTGACGTTGATTTCAGCTTCGCCCGCCAAGGCCCGCGTCGCTTCCGCAAGCGCCTTGCGGAACGGTTCCGCCGGATTATCGGGTTTCTTCGACATAGTTTCCTCTCCCCACTAAATGGGGAGGCGGACAACCGAGCGCCACTTATCCAAGCGCAACTCGGGCCGCCGACTCGGGCAATTCGCTGCCGATATGCCGCTGATAGAGCTCCGCGACGGTTTCTCGCTCAAGCTCGTCGCACTTGTTCAGGAACGTCACCCGGAACGCATAGTCGAGGTCTCCGGCGAAGATCTCTGCGTTTTCAGCCCAGGAAATGACGGTCCGAGGGCTCATGACGGTGGACAGATCGCCCTTCTTGAAGCTCGACCGGGTCGCATCCGCCAGACGCACCATGCGCTCGACCACCTGCCGCCCCTCGGGCGTATCGTAGTGCTTGGCTTTGGCCAAAACGATCTCGACCTCGGCCTCAACCTGTAGATAGTTCAGCGTCGTGACGATCGACCAGCGGTCCATCTGCCCCTGGTTGATCTGTTGAGTGCCGTGGTAGAGCCCGGTCGTATCGCCCAGGCCCACCGTGTTTGCGGTTGCAAACAGGCGGAAACCGGCATGCGGCTTGATCACGGTGTTCTGGTCGAGGAGCGTCAGCTTGCCCTCGCGCTCAAGCACCCGCTGGATCACAAACATGACGTCCGGGCGCCCGGCGTCGTACTCGTCAAACACGAGGGCGACCGCGTGGCGCAGCGCCCAGGGCAAGATGCCTTCCTGAAAGCGGGTGATCTGCTGACCATCCTCAATGACGATCGCGTCTTTGCCGATCAAGTCGATCCGGCTGATATGACTGTCGAGATTGACGCGAAGGCAGGGCCAATTCAGACGCGCCGCGACCTGTTCGATATGCGTCGACTTGCCGGTCCCGTGATAGCCCTGGATCAAAACGCGACGGTTATGGGCGAAGCCCGCCAAAATCGCGCGGGTCGTATCCGGATCGAACTTATAGGTCGCATCGAGTTCGGGAACCGCGTCACTCGGGTCGCGGAAGCCAGGCACCATCATATCGCTATCGATGCCGAAGAGCTCGCGAGCGGAGAACTGCGTGTCTGGTTCCGGTGCGAAAGGTTGAGCGCCGTCGGCCATAGGAACTTCCTTAAAAAATCCGAGTCGCCTTAGATGCGATCTCGAGCGGTCATGCTGAGTTTGATAATCCGACAGCGCACCATAATTCGCCGCGCGGTCAGAACAAGGCGGAGAGCGACGGTTTTTCAGAGAAAGCGACCGCGCCGCCTCGCTGTCGACCAGAACTACTCCGGAAAGGCGTCGCTGCCCTTCAACTGATCCCACGCCCAAAGAACCTCGCGCAGCCGCGTCTCTTCGGAACGGTCGCCCCCGTTTTGATCCGGGTTATAGCGTTTCACCTGCTCCTTGTTTCGTAGCCGGATGTCTTGCTTGTTGGCCTGCGAGTCGAGCGCCATCACGTCGAGGGCCTTGCGCAGAGCTTTCGGAAGCAGCCGTTCTCGCGCTTGTTTTTGATGTTCCCGCGCGGCTCCGGGGTTCAGGGTCGCGTTCTCGCCGAGCACTTGCATGGGATCGTCAAAGCCGAAGCGTCGCCAGGCCTCGCCATCCGCATGCGGCTTTCCATCCTCAGTCCCGCCCTTGCCCTGGCCAAGCTTCCAGGTCGGGCGCCCCCAGGCGCGATCCTTCTCCATGCTCTGAGCGATCTCGTCCTCGCTCATCTCAGCATAGTAGTTCCAGTTTTTGTTGTATTCGCGGACGTGGTCGAGGCAGAACCACCTGAACTCGTCGAGTTGATCACGCGATTTCGGGGCGCGATAAGCCGCCGGCTTGTTGCACCCTTCCCATTCGCATGTCCGTGTCGCCCCTTCCACTGCGCCGGACATGCCGCGCGGTCTGCTCCCCTTTTTTTTCGTGGAGGACACGCTGATATCAAAGTCGAGCGGTTTCCGGCGTTTCATGTGCAAAAGCTCTAGAAAAGACGATTTCGCGTCGGTTTGGTTGACGCGCGTTGCGTCGGGCAAGTGAGTGTATCGTTAAGCGCCGGCGGCTCAAGTCTGAGCCGCAGAGATTTCACATTAAAACGAGGAGCCGCCGATGAGCGTTGCCGATAAGATGCGTGAGAAACTGGAGAGCGCCTTTGCCCCCAGCTCACTCTCGATCACGGATGAAAGCGAGCAGCATCGCGGACATAGCGGCTATCGGGAAGGCGGCGAAACACACTTCCGGATTGAAATTCGCTCGGCGGGCTTTGCCGGGATGAACCGCGTCGCGCGACAACGCGCCGTCTATGACGTTCTGTCGGAAGAGCTCGCGGAACAGGTGCACGCGTTGTCCCTTTCAGCGGAGCCTGAGTGAACGAAGTTTCTGCAAAATTACACCTGTAAGTTGTAACACAGGCGACATACGTATTAATGGTTGATATTCGCCAGCTCACTTGCTCATATCTGGGTATAAGTCCCGATGGCTTGGAGAGCTGTGATGGAAACTTCGCTGGTTACGCGAAACATCAGAATTGGAGCGAGACGCACCAGTGTTCGGCTGGAGCCCGAGCTATGGACCGCGCTTGAAGAGCTCGCGGAGCGGGAAAGCCTAACGATAAATCAAATCTGTGCGCGGGTTCAGTCTATTCGCGGGCCGAATGGCGGCTTCACATCGGCGATGCGCGTCTTCATCATAACCTATTACAAGATCCAGCTGTCGCGCGCGGAGCGCGAATGTCAGCGGTTTTCGACATCGCAAGCCTTGAGCGCCTGACGGGGCGGTCACTCCCCGTCTGTTCGGCGCGTCCGGCGCACCGATCCCGGCGGGGCGGCGCGGTTTATCAATCGCTTGGCGGCTTCGCTGGCGGGTAGTTTCAGAAGCGGTTTGTTCTCTGCTGAACCAGCATTCCCGCCCTTGAACAAAGGCGAAGAGGCGCGCAGCGCCGCAAGGGCTTTCGCTGCTGCGTCGATGTTCGCCGGCTTCTTCTCGTCAAAGGCGGCGTCCGTCTGGCGGGACGGCTCGTCCTCTGGCTTTGAAGCGGTTTCGGAAGCAGTCTCGACAGCCTTGTCGGCTGTCGGTTGCGGCGGGTCGACAACCTCGGCGGTCACAGGCTTTCGCGCAGCTGTCGCGGCCTTGACCGCGGCGCGGCGCTTATCTTCAATCGCCTTTGGGACTTCGGCCTCAAGCGCCTTGGGCTCTAAGCTCGCGACTGGGCGACTGAACACCAAAACGGTGTAGTTGATCAGCTCTGGCGTATGAAACCAGCTCTTCCGCTCATTTGCCTGGAACGTGTCGGCGCGGACGTAACTCCAGCCAGCTTCAGACTGCTTGTTGATGACCGCGGACAGGGTTTCCGCGATCATTTCCGCCCGTGTCTGACGGCGGCGACGACGGCCTCGGACGACCTGCGGCATCGCCACCGTTTTGTATTCCAGCTCGCGCATTCCGACACAGGCCCCTTTTGTCTAAGCCCGAAGGACGACAGTTTACGGCGCGCCAGCCAATCCAGATTGGGTATGGCGCTCAATCTCCGCCTTCTTCTCCGCCAGCAGTTGTCTTATGTACCGGCTCTGAACGACGTCGAGCAGCACCATAACCGCGACCGAGAAATAGAAGGTCGTCTTGGACATTGCCTCAACAGGGTAACCAAAGAGTTTCAGATGGGCCTGATGCCCCCCTTCCGACAAGAGCAGAACCCCGACAATCAGGAGGATAAACAGTCCCAGCACTTCGTACATGCGGTTGCGCGCCAGAAACTCCGACACGCGGTCCGCCATCACGATCATCAAGACGCCAGACGAAACGATTGCCGCCGCCAGCACAAAGAAGACGTCGGTGATCGCAATCGCCGACAGGATCGAGTCGAAGCTGAAGACAAGGTTCATCAGCACGATCCAGAAAATGACGGCGCCGGCGGATCTCGTCCCCTTTTTCTCGACATCGGCGTCGATGTGTTGGATCGCCAGCATGTGGCTGATTTCTTTCATCGCCGTGTACATGATGAAGGCGCCGCCCAGCAGAAACACGACGGTCGCGAAGGTGAACTCGCCCTCGACCACGCCGCTCCAGCTGACGCCGAACAACGGCTCTTTCAGCGTATCGAGCAAAAGCAGCATCGCGAACAGCAGTACGAGACGCAAAATAACCGCGAGCGCGATCCCGAGCCGCCGAACGCGCGCCTGATCCGCGGCGGGCGCGCGCCGGGACTCGATCGAGATGTAAAGCAGGTTGTCAAAGCCAAGAACGGCTTGAAGAAAAATCAGAACGGCCAAATTGGCGAGGTTCTCAAATGTCAAAAGGTCAATCATTTATTGCTCCGCTGATAGACGTCTCCTCTCAGCGGACACGGACATAGCCGCCGCAGCGGCGCAACAATCTGCTTGGGTCTTTCAAGAGTTCCCTCCTAGGTGAGGCCCGCGAGCGCCACTTCCTCAGGAAGTTCGATCAAGTGCGATCGGCCGTCGGCGAGCGCGTCGCTGAAAGCGGCTTCAAGCTCGTCCGGCGATGAAAGCCGCGTCGCACCCCAACCCATCGCTTTCGCAATCATCTGAAAATCAGGGGTGAAAAGATCCACGCCTTCAGGGGCGATCTCGCCCGCGATCATGAAGCTCTTGATCTCCTGATAGCCTTGGTTGTTCCACACCAGAAGGATCACAGGCGCATTGGCGTCGGGGGCTGAGGCCATTTCAGACAGCGTGAACTGAAGGCCGCCGTCGCCGATCAGTCCGATCACCGGCGACCTCATGTCAGCGAGCTTGGCGCCGACCGCCGCCGGCAAAGCGAACCCCAATGTGCCAAAGCCGCTGGAAGAGCCGAACCACTGACCCGGACCAGGCGCGCGGCACAACAGGTTGCCGGCATAGACGATCCGCGTGCTGTCGCCGACGATCCGCGCGGTTGGCGCGACCGCCCACAAACGATCCACGATTTCAACGCAACGTCGATAGTCCAAGGGCAGCTCCGACGCGCTTTGCGCCATGGCCGCTTCGGCGCGCGCGGCGCCGGCACCAGCGGCGCGAGGGGGGACGGCCTCCGCCAGCGCCTTCAACGCAAGACCCGCATCCGAGCAAATCATGTGTTCCGCGCCTGGAAACCTACCCAGTTGCTGGGGATCGATATCGATCCGGATCAGGGCGCCCGCACACTGGAATGGCCGACGGTCCGTGATCCCGTAATCGGTCGGACCCAGCTCTGTTCCAACCGCAAGGACGACGTCAGAGCCGTCGATCAAGCGACGGACCGCCTCCAGCGATGGGCTCGCGCAGACGCTCAGCGGATGATCATGCGGCAAAACCCCGCGCGCGTTGACCGTTTGAACGACAGGCGCATCGAGGGCTTCGGCGAGCGCGCGCAGCGGAACCGCCGCGTTGCGGACGCCGCCGCCGGCCAGAATGACCGGCGCCTTGGCCTCAGATAGCAGCGCCGCGACGCTCAACCGGCCCTCGGGCGACAGCGCCGGCGGCAAGACCGGCGGGACTGTCGGCAACGACCCGTCCGCGAGGGACGCCATCAGATCGATCGGGATCTCCAGGTGGACCGGCCCGGGTCGCGCAGAGGCGAAGACGGCGAATGCGCGCGCCATGGCCTCGTCGAGCTGCGCGGCGGAAAAGATCGTCTGAGAAAAGACCGAGACCTGGGATGCGAACGCGCTCTGGTTCGGCAGTTCGTGGAGATGGCCCATCCGCGACCCCAGCGAGCCGCTCGGGTTGACCCCGGTGATCACCAGCATCGGGATGCTGTCCGCCAGGGCCTGGCCCATAGCCGTCGCCGCGTTCGATAGACCAGGCCCCGTGATCAGGAGGCAGACGCCGGGTTTGCCGCTGACGCGGGCATAGCCGTCCGCCATGAACCCGGCGCCTTGCTCGTGCCGGGGCGTGATGTGTCGGATCGGGCTCGTCGCCAGCCCTCGATACAACTCGACAGTATGAACGCCCGGGATCCCGAACACGTGCTCGACGCCGTAGGCTTCCAACCAACGGATCAACCTCTGCCCCAAGTTCATCCCGCCCTCCCCTGTCATGTCCGACCGCGGACAAAGCGTCCGATCCGGGCGCAGGCTTCCTCCAGGCGGTCGTCTGCGATGGCAAAGGACAGCCGTACATGGCCTTGCGCGCTCGGACCGAAGGCCGTCGCGTCAAGCACCGAGACCTTCTCCGCCTCGAACAAGCCGTTGGCGAACTCCGCTGCGCTCATGCCTGTGCCGCGGACATCCATCATGGCGAACATCCCGCCTTCAGGCTCGACGCAGGAGAGGCCGGATATCTGGTTCAACGCGCTCAGCGCCAGACGGCATCGGCGCTGGTAGATGTCGCGCATTCCATCGGCGGCGTCCCAAGCGCCGTCGGGCCCATCGGCGAGCGCAACGACCGCAGCGGTCTGTGTGAAGCCGGGCAACCCGTAGAGCATGCAAAGCGCGAGATTGTCGAAATGGGCGACCAACTCCCGGGGTCCGATCGCCCAACCAATGCGCCACCCCGTCATCGCATGGGATTTGGACAGGCCGGCGACTGTCACCGTCCGCTCAGCCATTCCAGGCAGAGCCGCGATCGAGACATGCTCGCGACCAAACAGGGTTCGTCCGTATACTTCGTCGGATATCACCCACAGATCATGCTCCCGCGCCAGATCAGCGATCATCGACAGCTCTGCGTGGGTGAGCGCGACGCCGGTTGGGTTGTTGGGCGTGGTGATCAGGATCACGCGCGTCTTCGGAGTTATGGCCTCGGCCATCGCCTGCTCTATCGGCCGAAAGCCGTTTTCCGCAGGCTGCGGCGCGCGGACCAGTTTCGCGCCCGTCACCTGGACCGTCGCCTCATAGGTCACATACATCGGCTCCGGCGCGAGGATCTCGTCGCCCGGGCCTGCGAGACACATCGACGAAAAGAACAACGCCGACTGGGTTCCCGGCGTGATCATCACGTTTTCAAGGCCATAAGGCACGCCGGTCTGTTCGGAAAACCGCCGCGCGACCGCAACGCGCAGCGGCGAGACGCCAGCCACGGTCGTGTAATGCGTGTCGTTCTCCTGCAACGCGCGGATCGCGGCGTCCTTCACGATTTGCGGCGTCTCAAGATCCGGGTCGCCCACGCTCATGATGATGACGTCTGGATCAGTTTCCGCGGCCTGCGTCGCACGCGAGTGCAGGGCCCAAGCCGCCGCGCCTTCGCCTGCGATACGGGCGACCAAGGGGGAAAAGCGCATCGTCATTCTCTCGCTTGCCTTCTGATCCTGTGTCTCGATGCTAGGGACCTAAACCGTGTCGAAGGTCAAGCGCGGAGCCTTGTCGCGGATGTCGCTTCCACGCTAGCCCTGACGCATCTAGGCGGCTAGCCTCGCGACGAGAGTTCAAAGGGAACGCCGATATGGAACAGGTTAAGTTCACGCAGATGAAGGATGGCGACGTCGAAGACTACGCCTTCTTGACCAAACACGAGATCGATTACGCCAAAGGCACCGCTGACCGGCTGCTCAAGGCGCTCGTCGATCTGGATGAGAGCCTGTCGGGGTATCAGCTCACCCGGCTTGGGCACTCGGTTCAGTCGGCGAGCCGCGCCTGGCGCGACGGTGCGGACGTCGACTGGGTCGTCTCCACGCTGCTCCACGACATCGGCGACATCTATGCGCCCTATAACCATGACGAATACGCGGCCGCGGTTCTGCGCCCGTTCGTCCGGGAACAATGCGCCTGGACGGTCGAGGTCCATGGCGACTTTCAGAAGCTCTACTACGCCGACAAGGTCGGCGGGAACCCGAACGCGCGCGACAAGTACGAAGGGCACCAATACTTCGACGACTGCGCGACTTTCTGCGAGCGCTGGGACCAGACGAGCTTCGACCCCTCTTACGACGACCTGCCGCTGAGCTTTTTTCAGCCGATGGTGCGAGAGGTCTTCGACCGGCAGCCCTACGATCCGGCGGTGATGCAGCCCGGGGTCAGGGTCGCGTTGGTCGACGACGCCATCGCGGCCGAGCGGGCGACGGCGAACGCCGAATGACTGATCAGTCGAAAGTGGTGTTGATCAACACATTCGTCGTGCCGATCGCGATGGAGGAGAGTTTCCTGAGCTGGTGGCGCATGGTCCGTCCGATGTTCGCGATGCAGCCGGGCTTCATCTCCGCCAAGCTTCACCGGAGCCTCGACCAAAAGGAGCGGTACCGCTTTATCAACATCGCTGAGTGGGAAGGCAGCGAACTCTACCGCCAAGCCCTTTCCAACATGGTCACGATGATGCCCAAACCGTCGATCGCAGGCCTTGAATGGCATCCGGCCCTCTATGAGGTGGTCGAGGAGGCGTAGACCGCCTCTTCGACCGTGACAGGCGCCCTAGGAGGCTGTCGCGATCGGGTTGTTTTCGGCGACCGCTTTCGCTGTCTTGTCTTCGCCGCCCCCCTCGTCGCCCTCGACCGGAAACGCCCGCCGCGTCGCGGCGTCGCCGTCCTCGACGATCTTCGTATGAGCGGACATCCGGACATCGCGCACGATCAGCGCGCCGATGAAAAAGCCGATGCAGAAAACAGCCCAGTTGAAATAGTCCAGCAGCTCGCCCGACGCATACGGGTTCGGCACCTCGTCAGGAAGGGGCGTCTGCGTCAGCTCATACGTGGCGATCGACACCAGAAACGCGAAGTTCAATCCGACGGCCATGATCAGACCGTCGATGATCCGAGGCGCGATGTTCGAGGGCAGTCCAAGAAAGGACGGCCAGCGCGGCTTTCGCGCCAACAACGCGATCGACATAGCGATGAACAGATGGAACGTCCCCCAGCGGATCAGCTCGGACAGATTGATCTCCTGCTGGCTCAACGCGCCTGTTCCCTTGTTGGCGACGTAATCGAAAATCGAGCCGAAATCGACGACGGAGTGGACCGCGTAGATGCCCATGAAGGTCAGAACCGCCCCCGCCCCCGCGGCAAGATAGTAAGCCCATTTCGTTCGGCGCGACGCAGCAAGCGCGCGGCGCGACCCAACCATCGAGCCAATCAGGGCGGCCGCTGACAGCGAGAACGAAAAGATCAGCAACTGTTCGGCGGTGACGTTGGTCTCGCGACCGAACAACATCAGCATGAAGCTGCCGACGCAGACCAGCCCGAAGGTCCAGATCATGTAGTCGAAGGTGAACGGGCGGATCTCGCCAAGGCCCATGAACCCGGTCGCAGCGGTCTGTTCGAGACGATCGTCAGCCTGCTCGCCGGCAAGGACGATGGACTTCGCGGCAAGATCAGAGATCTGCTCAAGAAGTTTGGCGTACTCGACTTCGAAAAATGCCTCGACCTGCTCCAGGTAGCGCTCAAACTCTTCCGAGCTGACGCGAAGCGGCGCGATCTCGCGCGGTCCGTCGCCGTCGCTGATGAACTTGCGAAGCGCATCTTCGATTTCAGCGACCTTTTCACGGTCGTTATGGCTGGTGCTCTGCAGCAAAAGCGCGACCTGGCCGAACGCTTCGACGGTTCGCCGACCTTGGCTGATGTGGTCGATCATTCGAACGATGTCGAGCGCCGCCTTGGTCTTACGCCAATGCGCCTGTTCGATGACTTCGAGCAGCTCGAGTTCTTTCGAACTGAGCACAGGGTTCGCGCCTTCGTTCCAGCTGCGCACCAGCCGCAAGAGCGTCGCAACCTTGCGCCAGACATCAACGACCGAAAGGCGGATGCTCTGTGTCTCATTGTCTTTCATGAAGACGTCGAACTTGCGCAGATCAGCGACGTTGCGAGCCCGTTCCTCAGCGCTCTGGTCAAATTCCGAGTTCACCAGGTGAAGACGTAAGGTGCGGACATCCGCCTTGTGATGCGCCGCGCTGTGCAGCCAGGCGAGCAAACCTTTCTCGGCTTCGCGGAAAGGCTCCCACCCATTCAGCGTAAAGAGGATCGCGCCGGCGATCAGAGGCGCTTCGCCGCCAAAACTCTGGAAGATATCGTCGATCGCGTCGACATTCTCGCGCTGAAAGAAGTCGGCGATGGCGAGAGCGAACGCCGTGATCGCCGTGTACCCCACCATGTAGATCAGGATGAACATCAAGCGCGCAGCCGCATTCCACGGCAAGGAGCGCCCATCCGAGTCTTTCACAAAGGCTGGCCGTAAGACCGACCAGATCATCACCAGGACCATGATGCTCAGAAACAGCGGCATGCTCTGCTGCAACGAAGAGACATTGTCCGCGACAATGGCGCCTGCACGTGGTCCCAAGGCCGAAAGCGCCGCCTCCCCAATCACAAGGCCCCCCATCGATCCACCTCCCGAATCTCAATTCTCCCTCTGAGACTATATAGGCGTTCGCGTCAGAATACGGCCATCGCGCGTCGAAGCTTTGAATTTCGTCTCAGCGCAGCTGCCGCATAGCCACGGCCACGCGCGCCCCGGCCGACACCGCGACCAGGCCCGCGAAAACAAACGCAAGCGGCGCGAACGCGTTGGGAAAGAGGCAGAATAGCGCAGTGAACAGAATGGTCTCGAACCCCTCGGCGACCCCGGCCAGGTAAAACAGCGACTTCTCACCTTGCGCGGTCGTCTCGACGCCGGACTTCGCGGCCATGACCGCAAAGGCCAGAAAACTCGAGCCATTCGCATAGTAGCTCAGCAACAGCGCCGCGGCGGCCACCGCGTTCGCGTCCGGATCCGCGATCGCGAATGCGAACGGCACCGAACCGTAGAAAATGAAATCCAGAACGATATCCAGAAATCCGCCCCGGTCGGTTTTGACCGTCGCACGGGCCACGGCGCCATCGAGACCGTCGGCGGCGCGCCCGAGCAGGATCAGCGCCAGCGCCCACCCGTAACTTTCGACGGCGATCAAAACGCAGCCCGACATTCCAAAGACGAAACCAAGCCAGGTCACCGTGTCCGCCATAACGCCCATTCGCGCGAGGCGCGCGCCCGCCCAATTCAGGGGCGGATCGATCAAAGGCCTGAGGCGAGCGTCGAACATCAAGGTCTCCGATGCGCAGTCACGAACTGAAAGACAGCCTTGGAGTGAATGGCAAGAGCTGAACTGACAAGCAACGCTCGGACGCCCAAAGCGACCTTCCAGCGAGCGCAGAAAACTGAAGGATCGAACGAAACCGACACATCCTGGTCGCCATGAAGCACGTGGACACCAGTGTCCAGTGTTATGAAATCGAAGCTTAGCGCAGTTTCGATGCTCGAACGGAGATTGACCCATGGCGCCTCTGGATCAAAAAACATTGGTCGACGCCCCTTCCTTGGACCCGGTTCTCCAACCGGTCGACGTCGCCCGAGGATTGCCCAACGCGTACTACACCGATGACGCGCTTTTCGACCTTGAGAAACGAAAGGTCTTTTTCAACGGATGGGCGGGTCTGGGCTTCGCGCATGACGCGCCCGAGCCGGGCGACGCGCGCCCCGTGGATTTCCTCGGCGCGCCGCTGCTGATGTTGCGGGACAAGCAAGGCGTCCTGCGCGTGTTCGAAAACGTTTGCCGCCATCGCGGCATGATCCTCGTCGAAGAGGCCCGCAAGATCGAAGGCGCTGTGCGCTGCCCCTATCATTCGTGGTGCTATTCGACCGCTGGCAAACTTGTCTCGACGCCGCATGTCGGCGGTCCCGGCCAGAACCTGCACCCAGACATCAAACGCGACGAGCTCGGCTTGAACGAAGTCCGCAGCCACATCTGGATGGGCGTCGTTTTCGTCAACGTTTCAGGCGACGCGGCGCCGTTTGAGGAAGCGAACGCGGATCTGCTGGCGCGCTGGGCCGAGTTTGACCAACCGCTCCACCATTCTGGCGCCGACAGCTCGTTCAAGCTCGACGTGAAGACGAACTGGAAACTCGCGGTCGAGAACTACTCGGAGAGCTATCACCTGCCATGGGTCCATCCGGGGTTGAACAGCTATTCAAGGCTCGAGGACCATTACAACATCTGCGAGTATGGAAAGTTCTCCGGCCAGGGGACGCTCGTCTACAATCCGCAACTGTCGGATGATGGCCGCGCGTTTCCCAACTTTGACGGCCTGTCAGAGAAGTGGGACACCGGCGGCGAATACGTGACGGCCTTTCCAAACGTCATGATCGGCGTCCAGCGCGACCATGTCTTCGCGATCTTGCTCGAGCCAAAGAGCGTCGATCACACGGTTGAGCATGTGGAAATCTTGTATGCGCATTCGGATGCGATGGCCGACGACATGGCCGACTTGAGGGCTGCGAACGCCAAAATGTGGAAAGAGGTTTTTGTCGAGGACGTGTTCGTCGTCGAAGGCATGCAAAAGGGCCGCGCCGCACCGAACTTTGACGGCGGCAAGTTCTCGCCGGCCATGGATGAACCGACCCATGTCTTCCATGACTGGGTCGCGCGCCGCCTGACGACCTGAGCCTGCGTTGCGCGCTGAATCGATTGACGATGAGAAGCTCGGCGCCGCCCTGATCGCCGCCCACGACGCGCGCGATGGCGCCCGATTGGCCAGGCTCTACGCCATGGCGGCCGACGCAAAGGAGGCTGGCGGCGACCTGGAGGCCGCCTGCTTCTATCTGGTTCATGCTTACGTCCACGCGCTGGAGGCGAATGCGCCGGAGAGCGCCGAGATCCGGAAGCGTCTTGTCGCGCATGGCCGCGAGGCGTAGCGTCTGCCTTCGAATTTAGTGGGAGCCACCATGCGCATTGTCTACGTGAACGGCGAGTATCTGCCAGAAGACCAAGCAAAAATTTCTGTCTTCGACCGAGGGTTCTTGTTCGGGGATGGCGTTTACGAAGTTTCGAGCGTGCTCGACGGCGCGCTCATCGACAATCAGGCGCACTTGGTCCGGTTGCAACGCTCGCTGGACGAACTGTCGATCGCCAGACCCGCGTCTGACGCTGAAATCGAAGAGATCCAGCAAGAACTGATCAAACGGAACGATCTGACAGAGGGGATGGTCTATCTGCAGATTACTCGCGGAGCTGCTGAACGCAGTTTCGACTGGCCGACCGACGCCGAGCCAAGCCTCGTCATGTTCACGCAGGCGAAATCCATCACCGGCAGCGCTTCGGCGCAAAAAGGGCTGCGCGTCGCCACCGTGCCGGATCTGCGTTGGAAGCGCCGCGACATCAAGACCGTCAACTTGCTTCCCGCCTCTTGGGCCAAAGCACAGGCCGCCGAGAAAGGCGCCGACGATGCGTGGATGGTGGAGGACGGGCATGTCACCGAGGGGAGTTCGAACAACACGTTCATCGTCACCAAGGACGGCGTTCTGGTCACGCGTCAGCTCTCAAACGACATCCTGCACGGGATCACCCGGAAAGCGACGCTTCAGCTTGCTGCGGAGTGTCAGCTGAAGATCGAAGAGCGCTCGTTCACTCCGGAAGAGGCCTATGACGCACAGGAAGCGTTCATGACGTCCGCCAGCTCTTTCGTAACGCCGGTGATCGAGATCGACGGACATGAGATCGGCGACGCGACGCCGGGGCCGATCGCAAAGCGTTTGAGGGAACTCTACATCGACGCGGCCCAGCAAGGCTCGCTTCCGGCCTGACCACCCCACGCTCGGGACCTAGTCCTCGTGGTCGCCGTTGATCAGTTCGGCGACCTCTTTCACTCGTTGAGTAGCGCCGCGATGCGCGATCAAGAGCGTGTCGCCGACGCTGACCACAACAAGGTCCTGAACGCCCACCGCGGCGATCCGTGTTTTATCAGTGCGCGCATAGACGTTCTGGCAGTCCAGCATCGCCACACTGCCGAGCGCCGTGTTGCCGTCCTCATCGCTAACCTGCGCATCGGCCAGCGCGTCCCATGACCCGATATCGCTCCACGTCAACGCCGCCGGGCACACCGCGGCGCGTTCGGTCTTCTCCATGATCGCATAGTCGATCGAGTCGCTGGGGGACGCTGCGAAAGCCGCCTCGTCTAGGCGGATGATATCGCCATCTCGAGCGGCTTTCGCCACGGCGTTCGATACCGCCGCGCGCATCTGGGGCTGATGGGTCTGCATCTCTTCGAGAAAATCAGCGGCTCGGAACAAAAACATCCCGCTGTTCCAGAGATAGGATCCGGACGCCGCATACGCACGCGCCGAAGGGAGGTCCGGCTTCTCGATAAAAGCGTCCACCGTGAACGCGCCTCCCCGCCCTAGAGGCTCGCCGGCACGGATGTAGCCGTAGCCTGTCTCTGGGCGGGTCGGTGTGATCCCAAATGTTACGATGTATCCTTCTCTAGCCGCGGTCGAAGCGCCGGCGACGAGTTGGCGGAACAAAGCAGTTTCTCGGATCATTTGATCGGACGGGATGATCAGCACAAGCGCCTGCGGGTCCTCTGCAACCACGATCTCCGCTGCGACGCCTGCCGCCGGCGCCGAATTCCGCCCAGCCGGCTCGATGACGATCGTTCGCGACGACTCGCCGCCTTGGTCCAAAACGAACCCCTCGTGCTCGCGACCGCAGATGATGACAGGCGTTGCAAAAACGCTCGGATCGGCGACCCTCTTCAAGGTCTCCTGCAGCAGAGTCCTTTCTCCCATCAGCGGCTGGAACTGTTTTGGCGTGTTCGAGGTCGAAAGGGGCCAAAGCCTTGAACCTTTACCTCCTGCGAGCAACGCGGGCACGATCTTTGGACAATCGTTCTTGGTCGCGTCAGCCGCCATCGAACTTGTTTCCTCACTCGCACCGTTGTTCAGCGGCTTACGCGGACGCCTGCTGAGCAGGTCGCGAACCAACACATACATTGAAAAAAGATGGTACAGCGTGCTGGCGGGAATGTCCTGTGCGACGAAAGCGCCGTCCTTTGAAAAGGCGTCTCGCCAACCGCCGGGGACAACGTTCGACAGATACTCGTCCCGCAACTCCTCAAGCGCTTGTTCCGCCGCGCTGCGCAGCGCCTGGCCGCCGTTCGCTCGATACTGCGCTAACGTCGCTTTAACACGCTCGGTCTGCGGCCATAGTCGACGCGTTTGCTTTGTCAGCGCGCCCGAAAGATCAAGCTCGTCCATGAGAAAGCGACCGCTGGGATCCTGCGTAACGCCGAGTTCGAGAGCCCGCTCGAACAGCGGGTTCGCCAACGCGTCGACGTTTTCCCCCGTCAACCGCTCGTACTCTCGCAACAGGTATACCCACTCGGCCATATGGCCGGGCTCGAGCCGCTGATAGGCAGGCGCCGCGGGTCGCCAATCGAGGTCGAAATACTCGATCACCACGTGGTCAGACCAGCTGTAAAACCGGGCGGCGAAAAGGTGATAGATCTCGCGCGCTCGATCGAGAAAATCTCGCTCCCCGGTCGCCTCGTAGAGCGCCATCATCGCTTCCAAAGCGTGCATATGCGGATTCTGACGACGCAGATCGATCTCCGTGTCTGCCCGCTCCCACCACCCGCCGGAGCGAGCGGCGAAGCCCGTATCTAGGAAGGCGACGGTTTGGTCGATGGCCTTTCGGATCTCGGGATCAGGCTGCGCCCGATAGAGCCACGCCATCGCGAGAAGGGAAAAGGCTTGGTCATAAGCGTCGCGCGAGGCGTCGAGCACCGTGCCGTCTGGGTTTTGAAGATGTGTCCAGCCTGGCGCGCCGTCCGGAGCCCAGGCGTCCTCCCGCACCCGGTCGAAGGCGGTCCGCGCGATCTGTAGCCCGTCGGGCGCTATGCCAAGCGTATACGCGCAGGCATAAACATAGATTTGCCGAAACTGAACCCTGACGCGCCGCACAGCGTCGATATCTGGCGCGCCATCGAGAGTCAGACTTTCGTAGAAAGCGCCATTCGCGTCGCGCCCCGCGCCTGACCATAGCGGCAGGACGCGATCCCGCATCCATTCGTCAAACTCGGCAAACAACATATCGGGCTGTGTCCTTCATTGGCTCCGAACATACAAGGCTTGTTTTGTTCTTTTTTTGTTCTAGTCTGGCGCACTATCAGCAAACTCGAATCGACAGTGGTGCTTGCAATGATCTGGCCAGACGAGCTGCCCCTCCTGAAGCGAGGCCGCGTACATGAAGTGATCAGCGGCGACAGCACATCAGGTATTGGCGTCACAGCCTCCGTACGCGCCTTCGCTGCCCTGCAGGCCGTCGCCCAACCGACCGGCGCGCGGCATGAGCGCGGCCGCGCGACCCCAGACGACGCCGTAATTTGGGTTTCTCAGCCGCCCAGGCGCCGCAACAGAGGCGCCTCCACGCGCCTGGATCCATACGGATTGGCGGACTTCTTTGATCCCGGCCGCTTGATCCTGCTCGAGGCGCGCCAGCCCATCGACGTGTTTTGGGCGGCGGAGGAATGCCTGCGCAGCGGCGCTGCGCCGCTGGTCGTCGCGGAGCCTGCGACCGTCGCCGACCTGACCGCATCGCGCAGATTACAGCTCGCGGCGGAGGCCGGCGGCGCGCTGGGCCTGTTGCTTTACCCAGCCCCTCCCAATGGTCGCACGCCTGCGAACGCTGCGGAAACCCGATGGCGCTGCGAGGCGGCACCGAGCTGGAGCGCCGGCCGTCTAGACCGTGTCTGGGTTTGGCGTTGCCTGAAAAACAAGCGCGGCCCTGTCGGAGACTGGGCGCTTCGCTGGAACCGCCGGGAGTTGAAGGCTGAAAAGCTGAGTTCAGAGAGGGGCGGTTGGCCCAACTGGAGCCTGCCACATGAGCCATCCGAAACACATCCTGCCCAAGACCACTCGCTTACCCAAGACCACCCGTCGCTCGTCGAGCCGAACGACGCGCAGGATCGCTTCGCTCTGGCTGCCCCGTCAGGCGGCGGAGCGCGGTCTGCGGCGTGAGGCCCTCGCAGCAGAGACGCCCTTCGCAGTCTTGGCCGAAGCCCGCAACGCGCTGCGCATCGTCAGCCTCAGCATAGGCGCGGAAGCACGGGGGCTTCGGCGTGGCATGGGACAGGCCGACGCCCGGGCGCTCTGCCCTGATTTACGGACCGAGCTGCTCGACCCCGGGGCAGAGACAATGTTCCATGCAGGTCTGCGCCGCTGGGCGCAACGCTACAGCCCTTGGGTCGGCGACGACGAAGATCACGACGGGATGGCTCAGGAACGCCTCGGGTTCGACGCGCGCAATCCGCGGCGCGACATGGATCGCGTGACGGGACAAGGCGCGTTGGCGCTCGACATCACTGGCTGCGCGCACCTTTTCGGAGGCGAGGCGGAGATGCTCGAAGAGATCCGCGTGCGGTTGCTTCGCATGGGTCTCAGCGCACAGCTGGCCGCCGCCGACAGCAAAGGCGCCGCATGGGCGCTGGCCCGCTTTGGGCAAGGCGCAGCCGATCAACCGGTGATCGCCGCCGCGGGCGACACGCGCGCCGCGATCAGCTCTCTCCCGCTTCAGGCTCTGCGGTTGGAAAGCGCAGCCATCGAGGGGCTCACCCGGCTCGGGGTCAAAACCGTGGGTGAGATGGTCATGCTCCCTCGCGCAAGCCTGGCGCGCCGTTTCGGCGCGGGGGCTGTCCGCCGGCTCGACCAGGCTCTGGGCGCCGAGGCGGAGCCCGTCGGGCCACGCGCGCCCGCCCCCCTATACGCCGCACGGCTCTCCTTGCCCGAGCCGATCGGCCTGACCGCCGACTTGCGCGCCGGGCTTGACCGTCTGCTCGCCAGGCTCTGCGCACGGCTCGAACAGGACGGGCGCGGCGCGCGCCGCCTGCGGCTCAGCCTTCGGCGCGTCGATCGCAGCAATCAAAGCGTCGAGGTCGCGCTCGCCCGGCCGGGGCGCGACCCTGGCCGGATCGCGCCTTTGTTCGAGAAGGCGATCGACACGCTGGAGGCGGGCTTTGGCATCGACGCTTTGAGGCTGCATGCGGTGCAGGTGGAGGCGTTGTCCGCGCGCCAGACGCATGCGGGTCCGGATCACGCCGATCCTCGCCACAAGCGCGATGCGCTGGATGATCTGCTGACGCGCCTTGGCGCAAGGATCGGCTTTGAGCGGATCACTCGCCTTACGCCTGCAGAAAGCCATCTGCCCGAAAAGGCGTTCACGGTGGCGTCCGCCGCCTACTCGGAGCCGGCCGCCAATTGGCGTGCGTGGGCCGCCGCGCGTCCATCCCGACCTCTGAACGTCTTTGCCCCAGAACCTGTGATCGAGGCTTCGCCAGAGACCGCCAGCCCTCCCCAGACCTTTCGCTGGCGCGCTCAAACCTGGCGCGTCGCCGCAGCGATCGGTCCGGAACGGATCGCGCCCGAATGGTGGCTCGATGATCCGGAATGGCGTTCAGGTCTACGCGATTATTGGCGGGTGGAGACCTCGGACGGTCGAAGGCTCTGGCTGTTTCGAACCCCACAAGCCGAGCCCCCCGGCTGGTTCGTGGCCGGAGAGTTCGCCTGAGGTCCTTAAGACCGCTTCTCCGCCATGATCACGTAGTTGACCGAAAGGTCAGAGCTGCTGAGAGCGAAATCGTCAGACATCGGTCGATAGACCATGCCTTTGCGGTCGACAACTTTCAGGCCCGCGGCTTCGATCTTCTCGGCCAGCTCGTCCGGGGTCAAAAACTTGCGCCAATCATGGGTGCCTCTTGGCAGCCAGCTCAGAAGATACTCGGCCCCGACGATCGCGCTTAGAAAGCTCTTGGCGTTCCGGTTCAGCGTCGATGCGATCAAAAGCCCGCCCGGCTTGACCAGCTTCGCCGCGTCGAGCAGGAAAGCGCCAGGATCAGGCAGATGCTCGACGATTTCCATCGCCAGGACGACTTCAGCTTCCAAGCCATCCGATGCGACCTCTTCAACGGTTGCGCAGCGGTATGCGATGTCGAGCTCCATGTCCTGCGCATGCGCTTGCGCGACAGAGATCGCCCGATGCGACGCGTCCACGCCCAGCACGTTCGCGCCCAGTCGCGCCATCGGCTCACACAAAAGACCTCCGCCGCACCCAAGATCGACCACCGTGAGACCGTCGAACGGCTCAGGTCCACCCGGATTGCGGCCAAATTGAGCGGCGATCTGATCGACCAAGTAGCGCAAACGCACCGGCTGCATCTTGTGCAATGGCGCAAACTTACCTTTTGGATCCCACCATTCGGCGGCGATCGCCTCAAATTTCTCGACCTCTTCCGCATCTATCCGAGGCGCTGTCTCTGGCATCTGATCAGCCTTTTGCTACCTTGCGAGCCGAAACACCTCGTGAAACATAGGGCATGCGGCGCGCCAATCCCCCAGATTGCCGCGCCAATGTCCAAAACCCGTGAGCACTTACGTCTCTTAACCGCCAAGCAGAACGAACAGACCCCTTGATGGACGCAGCCCGCAGCCGCCTACACCCTCCGATCGAACCCTTCGATCAGTTCCGCCTTCAGGTGTCGGAGCGGCACAATCTCTATGCCGAACAGGTTGGACGCGCCGACGGCCGCCCGGTCGTGGTCCTGCACGGGGGCCCGGGCGGCGGCTGCAGCCCGGCCATGCGCCGGTTTTTCAACCCAGACGTGTTCCGTGCGGTTTTGTTCGACCAGCGCGGCTGCGGCCGCTCGCGCCCCACGGCCAGCGTTGAAGAAAACACCAGCTGGGACCTCGTCGACGACATCGAGCGCCTGCGGGAGAAGCTCGACATCCCGCGATGGACCGTTTTTGGCGGATCCTGGGGCGCGACGCTTGCGCTCCTCTATGCGCAAAAGCACCCAGAGCGTGTCGAAGCCTTGGTGCTGCGCGGCGTCTTCTTGCTGCGTCGGCGGGAGATCGACTGGTTCTACAACGGCGGCGCCGCGCATTTCTGGCCCGAGCTTTGGAAAGCCTTTTGCGCGCCGATCCCCGAAGAGGAGCGCCACGATATGGTGGCGGCGTACCATAAACGGCTCATGGGCGATGATATGGCCCAGCAGCTGGTTTGCGCCCGCGCCTGGAGCCGTTGGGAAGGCGCCACGGCCGCCTTTAGGCCAGACCCCGGTCGTCTGGCGAGTTTTGAGAACGACGCGCATGCCCGCGCGTTCGCCAGAATCGAAAACCACTACTTCCAGAATGGCGGCTTCTTGGAGCGAGACGACCAGATCCTCGCGCACGCCGACAGACTGCGCGGCATCCCGGGCGTAATCGTTCAGGGCCGCTATGACATGATTTGCCCGCCCACTTCCGCACATGCGCTCCATGCCGCATGGCCGGACAGCCGTCTGCGGATGATTGAAGATGCGGGTCATGCCTTGTCCGAGCCCGGAATTTCGGCGGCGCTGGTCGATGAAATGGACAAGATCGCGCGCGAGCGGTTTTAGGGTGGTCGTGTCCCTCTGAAGCTCTGCGCAAGCTCCAGACCCGTAAAATTGTAAGAACAGAATTCGGGATCAAACCTTCCAGAATAATGCTGCTTTAAGCTTTCTGGCCTTCAGTGCCCACTCTATTCAACGAGTGTGCGAGATCGCGATGCTGCGCTGGTTTAAACAAAAGCTCTCGGGTGGAGGAACCTCAGTGTTCCACAACATCGAAGCTTACAATAGCGCTTTGGATCGGTTGATGAACGGTTGTTCGCACGACGACTGCGGCATCGAAGACTTCGCGCGCCACGCGGCGGAGATCGCGGGAGAAACCCTTGGCGTCGAGCGTTTCAGCGTCTGGAGCTACAACCAGGCGCGGGAGGCGATCGACTGTGTCGATCTGTTCCAGCGGTCGACCCGGTCTCATAGCGCCGGCGTCGAACTTCACAGGGTCGACTATCCCCGCTATTTCGAAGCCATTCTTGAGAACCGCTTGGTCAATGCGCCAGACGCCAAGACCGATCCGCGGACGGCCGAATTCAACGAAAGCTACCTGCGCCCGAACGGCATCATGTCTTTGCTTGACGCGCAGATACCCTCTGCGGCGGGGCCGAGAGGGATCGTCTGCGCCGAAAGCGTCGGCGAGCGTCGACGCTGGACCTCTGCGGAAGCGGCGTTCGCCTCGTCAATCGCCGGCTTGATCGGGTTCGCTTTTGACCGCCTCGATCGTCAGAAAACCAAAAAAGAACTTGAGGACGCCGTTCAACGCCTTGTGGAGACGGAGCGGCAGTTCAGCGATCTCGCGGCGCATCTGCCAGGCGCCTTGTTTCAGTATGTGATCCACCCGGACGGCTCGGACGAGATCGGGTTCATGAGCCTGGGATGTGAGCAGCTATGGGGCGTGGATCTTGAGGACGTGGGCGACGATCCGTCGCCGCTGTGGGAGCTCATCAACTCAGACGACCTGCCCGAAATGAAAGCATCGGTCGAAGAGTCGGCCAAAAGCCTCACACAATGGTCCCATCGATGGCGCATAACGACGCCAGCGGGCGTGGAGAAATGGTTGCACGGCCGCGGCACGCCGGAGCGCCTCGCGAACGGCGGCGTTCGGTTCAGCAGCTTCATCGTCGATGTGACCGATGCCGTGCGTCAGGAACAGGAGCTGGAGGCGACCCGCGCAGAGCTCGAAGCCAATGACCTGCGCCGGCTGAACGCCATCGAAGCGCTTCCCGACGCATTTGTCATCTACGACAAGGACGACCAACTGGTCATCTGTAACGAACAGTACCGGCGCACTTATGCGGAAGTCGCTGAGCTGATTGTTCCGGGCGCTCAGTTCGAGGACATCATTCGCGCCTGCGCTTATCGCGGAATGCATCCGCAGGCGGTGGGACGCGAGGAGGAATGGGTCGCCGAGCGCATGGCGGCGCATCTCGACCCCAAAGGCGTGATCGAGCAGGAGCTGCCTGGCGATCGACATTTGCAGATCCACGAGCGCAAGACCGAAAGCGGCGACATCGTCGGGTGCCGGGTCAACGTGACTGAACTGAAACGCCAGCAACGGCGTCTGGAAGAGATGGCGGATGCGCTGCGCGCGTCGAAGTCGCGCGCAGAATATGACGCGATGCATGATCCGCTCACGGAACTGCCGAACCGGCGCCATCTTGATCAGCAACTCGAAGCGATCGAGCTTTCCGCCCACGAGAACGCCGACGTCTGCCTTCTGCACGTCGATCTCGACCGCTTCAAACAGATCAACGACACGCTCGGTCATTCAGCTGGCGACCACGTTCTGAAGGCGGCCTCCCAACTCTTGCGAGAGAACGTGCGGGCGGGCGACTTCGTCGCGCGCATCGGCGGCGACGAGTTCGTTGTTCTTTGCCACGGCGTAGAAGACCAGGACGAAAGCATTTCAGCCATGGCCGACCGGATCGTGGAGGAAATGTCGAAACCGATCCGTTTCAAAGACACGGAATGCCGCCTCAGCGCCAGCGTCGGCCTGGCGCGCGCCAAGGACGTCGACGCGCGCAGTTTGCTCGTGAATGCGGACATCGCGCTTTATCAGGCCAAGAACAATGGCCGCGCCCGGGTCGTACCGTTCACGTCCGAGCTTCAGAAAAAGCTCAACGCCAAAAAGCAAACGGCCGATGAGATCTTGTCGGGCCTGGAGACGGACGCGTTCTTTCCGGTCTACCAACCGCAATTCGACGCGGAGACGCATGAGTGCATCGGCGTCGAGGCGCTTGCACGCTGGCGGCATCCCGAACGCGGCGTCGTGGCGCCTTTTGCTTTCCTGGACGTCGCTGAAGATCTGAACGTGATCGATCAGATTGACCGAATGATCATGCGCAAGGCGATCTGTGAGGTTGAGCTGCTTCGAGAAGAGGGCGTCGAAATCGAGAAGCTGGCCGTGAACGTCAGTATGCCGCGCCTGCTCGATCCGGTCGTCTACCAAGACATCGTAAAGCTCAAGCCCAAGGACATGCGTGTCGCCTTCGAGCTCCTGGAAACCGTCTACTTCGATGAAGCCGGGGCAGACGTGTCTTGGGCGATCGACCAGCTTCGGGGCGCAGGGGTCGAGTTCGAGATCGACGACTTCGGCAGCGGCCGCGCCTCGGTGATCGGCCTTTTGAAGATCAACCCAAATCGGCTGAAGATTGACCGAAAACTCATCGGGCCCATCAGCACTTGCGAACGAACGCGACGGCTCGTCGAGGCGATCGCGGAAATGGGCCGCTCGCAGGGCATCGGCGTCACCGCCGAGGGAATCGAGCATGTCGAACATCTCGAGATCCTGCGCAAGATCGGGTGCGACGCCCTTCAAGGATACTATTTCGCGCGCCCGATGCCCGCAGACGAACTCAAGGCCTTCCTCGCCAAACGCGCGTGGCCGCAGGCCGCCTGACGCGCCCATCGTCGCTCACCAGTATGTGTGCCGACTGTCCTAGCCTTCGGCGCGCGATGGCTGCATTCTGGCGCCATGAGCACCGTGAAAAGCTTCGCATTCGCGTTAGCGCTGACCGCCGCGCACACCGCGGCGGCGGCGGAAACGCCCGTTGATGTGGAACTGATGCTCGCGGTCGACGTCTCGTACTCGATGTCGCTGCCGGAGCTTGAGATCCAGAGACGCGGCTACGCCACCGCTCTTCGGGATCCCGAAATCTGGAGCGCGATCGCCGGCGGCTACTACAAGCGCATTGCTCTCACCTATGTCGAATGGTCCGGAGCGGCGCAGCAACGCGTGATCACGCCGTGGACCTTGATCCGGTCCCCCGCCGATCTCGACCGCTTCGCGGCGTCGCTGACCATCAACCCGGCGACGGCACTGCGCCGAACGTCGATTTCAGGTCTTCTGGACTATGCGCCCGGTTCCTTTGAGCGAAACGCCTTTGTGGGCGACCGTCGCGTGATCGACGTGTCAGGCGACGGCCCGAACAATATGGGACGACCGGTCGCGCCTGCGCGAGACGCGCTGGTCGCGGCGGGATATGAGATCAATGGCCTGCCGCTCATGACCCGGGATGGTCGCGGCATGCTGCCCGATCTGATCGACCTCAATCTTTACTACGAGGAGTGTGTGATCGGCGGGCCGCTTTCGTTCGCCATTCCAGTGCACAGCTGGGAAGAGTTTCTGCCCGCGGTGCGCATGAAACTGATCATGGAGCTCGCCGGAGTTCACCCAAACCCGGAGCTGGTTCAAGCAACCGTCAGCGGGGCGAACGCCGACGGTTACGATTGCCTCATCGGGGAGAAGATCTGGCGCCAGTACATCGGCGACGACTTTTGATCCGCAGCGCCTTTGGCGCAACGACACGCCATCGAGTTGGCGTTCACAAACCGGGTTGTTTCATTTTGCCAGTGGCTCAAATCCCGTCAGGCGACATCCGCGGCGAACACGCGGTCCCTGCTGCTCAGCGCTTTTGACGAAACCTTTGGCGGCGCCAAGCGACCTCAGCTGGCGCTGCGCGCATTTTCCAGTCGGGCGACAAAGCTCTCGAACAAGCTGGTTCCTTGCACCATCGGCTGCGCGCCGGCCTCGGTCTCAACGGTTTCGGCGCCGGCGGCGGTCAGGACGTCTACGCAGAGACCAACTTTGTCCGACGGCGCGGTGAGTTTGGCCTCGCCCGGAAACCCTTTCAGAGGCCTTTGTGTGAACAAAGCGCCGAGCCGTTTTAAAGCAGGCTCCGCACGATCCAGGCCGTCTGAATCAATCTTGGCGGCGATCGGCAGCTCTCGGGTCATCGGCGACTGTCCGCCAAGACCGGTCAACAGACTGCGCAACGCGGCGACGGCCTTCGGCGACCAGTTCGCGGTCAAGGATCCGCAGAGTTGCGCCTGGCTTTGCAGGATCAACCCATCTTCCAGAACCTTCAGGTGATTGGCGCGCAACGTCTCACCACTCGAGGTGATGTCGACGATCGCCTCGGCAGACCCTGCCGAGACCGTGCCCTCTGTCGCGCCTTGGCTGTCCACAAGACGATAGTTCGCAACGCCTCGCTCTCTGAAGAACCCACGGGCCAGTCGCGTGTACTTCGTCGCAATGCGCAGCGGATGTCCGTGCCGTGCGCGGAAGTCGGCTGCGACGTCGTCGAGATCGTCGATGGTCGCCACGTCAATCCAACATTTTGGAACCGCGACGACCAGATCCGCATGTCCGAAGTCCAGGGCGCGCAACAGGGCGATACGCTTTTCCCAGACAGGGCTGCGTTCGCGGATGAGATCTTCCCCGGTGACGCCAAGATGGATCTCGCCGCGCGACAGCTTTTCGGGCATCTCGCCGGCCTGGAGAAAGACCAGTTCGACCCCGTCGATGCCGTGCAGCTCGCCGGCATATTCCCGATCGCTCCCGGACTTCACAAACGTGATGCCCGCCGTCGCGAGGAAATCCGCCGTCTGCTGTTGCAGGCGACCTTTCGAGGGCAAGCCGAACCGCAGAGCGCCGGCGTCGGCCTTGGCGTCGTTCACGCTTGTCGCAGAGTACGCGCTCATCTTCCGCCTCCCGCGCCTGCAGCGACCATGGCTTCCGGACGCAATGCGGCGCCGACGGACGGGATCGGCGCAGATGCGCGCAACGCCTTGAACAAGTGGTCGTAGCGTCCGCCGCCCCCCAGCTTGACCTCTCCAGCGCCTGGCTCATGCGACGGCGCCGCCATCTCGAAGACGAAGCCGTCGTAATATTCGAGGTTGCGTCCGAAGCTCGCGTCGAATGGCAGGTTTTCGACGTCGACGCCGCGGGCGGCGAGTTCGTCCAGACGCGCGGCGAAGCGATCGACGCTGGCCTCAAGATCGGCGCCGCTGTTGGGCGCAAACGCCGACCCCCGCAATTCGCGGAGGCGCATCAGCGCCTGCGGACAAGTGCCTTTGATGTCCAGAACCGCATTGATCAGATCGACGCTTTCCTTCGGCAAAGGGTGTTCGCGCGCGTCGGCCGCCTGACGCAGGAAGCGGTCAGCCACTTCCTTGGCGCTGCGTTTTCCGATCTGCGGCGTGTCCGACAACGAGATCATCTCCGCTACGGCGGCGGCGGCTTCGCCGGGCGCCAGCCCGCCCACCGCCTTGAGGAAGGCCAGTCGCTCGGCCTGAATGGCGCCGTCCGCGGGTTCTTCGCCGGCGAACCGACCCAGGACGCGTCGAAAACGCTCGGGCCGCCAGAAGTGTCGCTTGAGACGGCGGCGCCAGCTGTCTGGCATCGCAACCGCCTCCAGGACCGAAAAGATGATCGACAGATCGCCGGTGACGACGCGGTAGTTCTGGACGCCCGCCCATTCGAGCGCCTTCCGCGCAAGATCAAACGCCTCCGCATCGGCCGCGGCCGCGTCGTCCGACCCGATGATCTCGATGCCCGCTTGCAGATGCTGCAAAGGCTGGTTCTCACCCGGCGGCGAGCGCCGGAAAACCGGGCCGAAGTAACCGTACCGGCCGGTCCCACCCCCAGCCGCAAGGTGCGCCCGCGCAACCGGAACGGTAAAATCCGGGCGCAGACACAGCGTGCCGTCGCCGTCGGCCCGGGCCTCGTCCTCAACCACGAAGGCGCGGTCCCAGATCTCTTCGCCGTAAAGATCGAAGAGTGGCTCCGCTGGCTGCAGCATGCCCGGCTCGATCGGCTGGAAGCCGGCGTCGTTAAAGATGTTGGTCAGCTCGATGTTGACCTGATTGAGACGCTCGAGCGCGACGCCGGAATAGTCGCGCGCCGGCGCATAGGCGGCGCCGGCTTCAAGCCGAGCCGGCGCTGACCCTTGATTAGCGAATTCGGGCTCCATTCAGAGCTCCTTTTGTTTCCCGCCTTGCGCCCCGTTCAAGAGTGGCGCGCAAGCATCTTACGCACTTCTGATACCAGATCGCCTCGAGGCGCCGATATCTGCGCCGGCTGTGCTGTCCATTCTTCTCGGCTTTCGATTTCCTGCGCCAACTTCGCGCCCAGAATAAGGTCTTTCAGCTGAACGACGCCGTCCGCGCGCTCTTGGTCGCCTTCGATGACGGCGACCGGGCTGGCGCGTTTGTCGGCGTATTTCATTTGCTTCGCCATATTGCCGCCGCCCAGGAACACCTCGGCCCGCAGCCCCGCCTGGCGAAGCTCGGCGCACATCGCCTGATATCCGGCCATCTGATCACGGTCCATCGCCAGGATCACGACCGGACCTTGCGCCGCCTGATCGTTCACACGCCCCGTCGCATGCAGCGCCGCCAACAGGCGATCAACGCCGATCGAGACCCCTGTCGCGGGCGTCGCCTGACCCGTGAAACGTTTGACGAGGTCATCGTAGCGCCCCCCGCCAGCGACGGAGCCAAACCGGCGCACGCGACCTTTTTCGTCCTTGATCTCAAAGGTCAGCTCGGCCTCGTAGACCGGACCGGTATAGTACCCCAATCCGCGCACGACAGACGGATCGAGCTTCGCTTGCCCCGAGCCGTATCCCTGCGCGTCGAGCAGTTCCGCGATCTGCTCAAGCTCCGCGACCCCGGCGGCGCCGGTTTCCGACGCGCCCACCAGTTCTCTCAGACGCGCGCAGGTCGCGGCTCCATCCTCGCGTTCCGCCTCCACAAAGCCCATGACAAGATCGATCTGCTCCGCCGAAAGGCGCGCGCCCTCCGTGAAGTCGCCAGACTCGTCTTCACGTCCAGGGCCAAGCAGCAACCGCACGCCCTCCGGCCCGAATTTGTCGAGCTTGTCGACGGACCGCAGCACCGTCATCCGCCGCTCGACGCGCGCCGGGTCGCCGTCCGGGTCGGACGGATCCCATACGCCGATCGTCTCCATCACACCGTTGAGGACCTTGCGGTTGTTGATGCGGACTTGATAATCCCGGCGTTCGATGCCGGCGGCCTCAAGCGCGTCTGCGAGCATCGCGCAGATCTCAGCGTCGGCGGCGACCGACGCGGCCCCAACGGTGTCGGCGTCGCACTGCGTGAACTCGCGAAAGCGGCCGGGCCCTGGCTTTTCGTTGCGCCAGACGGATCCAACCGCATACCGACGAAAGGGCGACGGCAAATCTTGCCGATACTGCGCGGCGACGCGCGCCAGCGGCGCAGTTAGATCGTAGCGGAGCGCCAGCCACTGTCCGTCGTCATCCTGAAAGCCGAATACGCCTCCCATGGGACGATCGACGTCCGGCAAGAACTTTCCCAACGACTCGACGTATTCGATCGCCGAGGTCTCAAGCGGATCGAAGCCGTACCGATGGTACACTTCAGTGATCCGGGAAAGCGTCGACCGTCTCGCGGCGGCTTCCGCCGCAAAGCTGTCCCGAAAGCCGCGCGGAGCCTCCGCCTTGGGGCGCCGCGGCTTTTGTTTTTTGTCTTTGGCCATGAAATTAGCGTCTCGCTGCCTCGTGCGGCGCGTCTATCGGATCAGCGCGGGCAGAGCAAGGAACGCCTCAAACGCGCCCGCTAGCCGGACGTCAGCGCGTCTTTCACCTTCGGCCCGACTTTTCCGAAGTCCATGCGTCCCGCGTAGCGCTCTTTCAGCGCGCCCATCACTTTGCCCATGTCTTTGATCGAGTTTGCGCCGATCTCTGCGACGATCTCGTTCACCGCGGCGTCAGCCTCCTCTGCCGTGAGGGGCGTCGGTAAAAACTCGCGGATGGTCAGGATCTCAGCGCGTTCGCGCTCGGCCGAATCAAGACGTCCAGCCTCCTCAAAGCTCGTCGCGGATTCTTCGCGCTGTTTGATCAGCTTGCCGAGCAGCTGCAGGATCTCAGCATCGCTGGCCCCTTCCGAGCCCTCTTCGGTGCGCAACGCGATGTCCCGGTCCTTGATGGCCGCATTGATCAACCGCAGCACGCTCAGCCGAGCTGCGTCTTTGTCCTTCATCGCCTGTTTCATCGCGGAGGTGATCTGCTCGCGCATTTTTTGGCTCCAACTTCACGCCTTTCGGCCCGCACACGATCGCATCCGGGCCCGCAATTGGGTGTGGATGTAGCGGTAATCTTTCGCAACGCAAAATCGCGCCCCCAAAACATGGTTGTCTCGAGCGGCGCGTCTCATTAGCTTCCGCGCAATTTGCCCGTCCGCGCCCGGGTGCTCGCCAAAGGATCTCCAATGACTTCGCCCCAGAACCCGACCGCCTGCATCGCCTTCGCTGACGGGGAGGTGTGGCATGGGGTCGGTTTTGGCGCGATTGGCGAAGCGTCCGGCGAACTTTGCTTCAATACTGCGATGAGCGGCTATCAAGAGATCATGACGGACCCCTCTTACGCCGGTCAGATCGTCGCCTTCACGTTCCCTCATATCGGGAATGTCGGCGCCAACCCCGAGGATGACGAAGCCAACACGCCCTTTGCTCTGGGCATGATCACCCGTTTCGATCCGACCTCGCCGTCGAATTGGCGTGCGGCGCAACCGCTTTCGGAATGGCTGATCGCGCAGGGACGCATCGGTGTCGGCGGCGTCGACACGCGCCGGCTGACGCGCAAGATCCGCGAACAAGGCGCGCCCCATGCGGTGATCGCCCATGCGCCCGACGGCGCGTTCGACACCGACGCCCTGATTCAGAAAGCGCGGGACTTCTCCGGCCTTGAGGGACTAGACCTCGCGCAGCAAGTCACCGCCGCGCAGTCTTACCGCTGGGACGAAACGCGCTGGGCCTGGCCTGAAGGGTATGGCCGGCAAGAGGCGCCGCGGCGGCGCGTGGTGGCTGTCGACTACGGGGCCAAACGCAACATCCTGCGCTGCCTTGCCAGCGCCGGGTGCGATATCACGGTTTTGCCGGCTCAGGCGACGGCGCAAGATGTTCTCGCGCGCGAGCCCGAGGGCGTCTTCCTTTCAAACGGGCCCGGCGACCCGGCCGCTACAGGCGAATACGCAGCCCCAATGATCAAGGCTCTTATCGAGAAAGATCTGCCGATCTTCGGGATTTGCCTGGGTCATCAGATGCTTGCGCTCGCTCTTGGCGCGCAGACGCGGAAGATGGCGTTCGGGCATCATGGGGCCAACCACCCTGTCAAGGAAATCGCGACAGGCAAGGTCGAGATCACCTCCATGAACCATGGGTTCACCGTCGACGCGGATACGCTGCCAGCCGGCGTGGTCGAGACCCATGTCTCTCTGTTTGATGGAACAAACTGCGGTATCCAGCTGGAGGGCCGCCCAGTGTTTTCTGTTCAACAACACCCCGAGGCAAGCCCGGGCCCGCAAGACAGTTATTACATGTTTGAACGGTTTGTCGCCAAAATGGATGACGTTGCGACCAAGCCGTAAGCTGGCTTCGCTCGCCAGAATTTCGTGACTTATCCCTAATTACTAGTGTATTCATCCCGCAAACTGGTTAACGTGAAGGTTGATCAAGCGGAGATGCGGTCGGATGCACCACCACTCTAACAGGCGCGCCGGGGCATGAGCCCGCGCGACGAGATGACGTTGTTCCAGCCTGACGGCCCGGGAGAACGCAACGGAGAACGCCGCTCGGAACCTGGCCTGAGCAGCGACCATACACAGCGCATCGTCACGGCGTTGTTGCGCCAAGGGCTGATGACGGCGGGGGCGCATATGCGCCTCACCTCAAAGCTGCAAAGCACCGGTTTACGTCGCCGGCTCGCCGGGTCCGCGCAGCACCATCGCATCGCGACGGTTGCCGCGGCCGGAGCGCAGGGGGCCGCGCGCGCAGCTCTGAACGAGCCAACGTCGCAGGCGGCGGCGACATCGATTCAATCGATGGTGCAGGACGAAATCCGGGCTCCCTGGGCGAGGCTCGCCGCGGAAACGCTGCCATTCGAGGACAGCGCCCGAGCTCCGTTGGCGAACTGGCAGCTGTTCTTGAACTTCACCCTGCTGAGCGCTCTGGCTGGCGGTTTGGTGTTTGCGCCGGTGGTTCTTCTTTCGATGACGATCGTCGCCGTCACCAGCCTCATCGCCGTGACGGCCGCGCTTCGGATCGCCGTTTTGTGGAAAGCGTTGCAGCGTCGCAGGCGCAATGAAGCGCCTCTTTTGAGCAATGTGCTTGCCCAGCGTCCTCCGCCCGCGATGACGCTTCTGATCCCGCTCTATCGAGAAACCGAAGTCCTAAAGGGTCTGCTTGCCGCGCTCGAAGCTCTCGACTATCCGCGCAGCCGCCTGGAGGCGCTGCTCCTCGTCGAAGAGGACGATCACGACATGCAGGCCGCTCTGCGGCGCCTGCGGTTTGCGGGGTGGATCAAAACCATCGTCGTGCCCAACGGCGCTCCCCGAACAAAACCACGCGCCCTAAACGCTGCGTTGCCGCTCGCATCCGGCGAGATCATCGGCATCTACGACGCGGAAGACCGCCCGGCTCGGGATCAGCTCAGGAAGGTCGCTGACGCATTTGACCGCTCCGGCGATGAGACCGCCTGCCTGCAGTGCCGGCTGATGTGGCGGAACGCACGCGAGAACTTTCTCTCGCGCTGCTTCTCGATTGAGTACGCGATTTGGTTTGACTTCATGCTGGCCGGCCTGCGCGACATTCGCCTTCCGCTGCCATTGGGTGGGGCCAGCGTCTTCTTCCGGGCCGACGTGCTGCGAGAGGTCGGGGGCTGGGACGCGCACAACGTCACGGAGGACGCCGATCTTGGGATCCGGCTCGCCAGACGCGGATACCGGACCGATCTCGTCGACAGCACGACGCTCGAGGAAGCGGTCACAAAGCCCTGGCCCTGGATCCGGCAGCGTTCACGTTGGATCAAGGGCTACATGCAAACGTGGATGACGCACATGCGGGCGCCGCTTCGGTGCTGGCGAGATCTTGGAACGCGCGGCTTCGTCGGGTTGCAGGTGCTTTTCCCCTTCTCGATCTTGAGTTTTCTGGCCCAACCGCTGTTTTTCTTCTTGATCGGTTGGTGGATCGCGACGGGCGAGTTGCTGTGGCTGGAGCAAACCCCGCTTTGGATGATCGCCCCCATCGCCGCGACGCTGACAATCGGACAGATCGCGATCCTCGCCACCGCTGTCATCGCGCTGCGCCGACGTGGCCTGCGGTGGCTTGCGCCTTGGGTGCTCGCGATGCCGTTCTACTGGCCGCTCGGGGCGATCGCCGCCTACAAAGCCCTGTGGGAGCTCATTGTCCGGCCTTTCTACTGGGACAAGACCGAACACGGTAAGACGCATTTCGAAGACGCGTCACCCGGCGGTCCGCCTTCCGGTCGCGCCGATCCGGCGACCCTTCATTGAGCCGCGGCTCCAAGCAGCGCATCGAGTTCGCCGCCGCGCTCAAGCGCGGCGAGTTCATCCGAGCCGCCGATGCCTTTTCCATTGATGAAGATCTGTGGAACGGTGCGACGACCGTCGGCGCGCTGGATCATCGCAGCTTTCGCCTCCCGGTCGCTCCAGCCGTCGATCTCGCGGTAAGCGACGCCTTTCTTGTCGAGCAGACGCTTCGCCCGCATGCAATACCCGCAGAGCGGGCTCGTGTAGATTTCAACATCGGCCATTTGGCCCTCCAGAATTCTAGAATGCGCTTATGCTCGCCTGGCGCGCCCCGTCGGCGGCCAGCGCCGTTGCAGGTCATATAGGGGCTTATCAAGCTTCCGTCGCATCTTTCAGAACACGCGCAAACACCAGGACGTGAACTTGTGCGACGCCGACGCGCCGCAGGGCGTCCGCGCAAGCGGACAGGGTCGCGCCGGTCGTCATCACGTCATCGACCAGGACCACGGTCCCGCCGATCGTCGGAGCCAACGCGGACCGCCGACCGCGAAATGCGCCCTGCACGTTTGCGAATCGGTCGTCTCGCAACCGCCCGTCCTGCGAACCTGTGAACCGCGTTCGGCGCAAGCCGTCCGCCAGGAACGGGATATCGGTTTCGGTGGACAAGGCTCGGCCGAGTTCGGCGGCCTGATTGAACCGACGCCGAAGCCGGCGCCGCCAATGAAGCGGAACCGGCGCAATCCCGTCGGCCTCCGCAAGCAGATCTTGGCCGGAACGCGCCATCCAACGCGCCATCGGCGCTGCGGCCTCCAGACGATCGCCATGCTTCAACCCGAGCGCGAGATCGCGCCCGCCGCCCTGATAGAGGACCGCCGCGCGGCCCCGATCCCAGGCTGGCGGATCCATTTGGCAACTCTCACAAGGCGCATCGGACCCTCCCAACGCGTCGTACTCCATTGGCGCGCCGCAACGATCGCAAACCCGCCCCGCGATCAGGGGCGTCTCCCGCCAGCAGGAGGCGCACAGCCCCCCGGTTTCCATCGCCGGCTCCTCGCAGGTGAGACAGGTCGGCGGATAAACGACATCAAGGAGTGGCGATAAGAGAGCCCGCATCGCAAAACGTTAAATCGGTTTCTCAGGCGACGACAGCGCTCTATGTCTTCGCCGATGACCCAAACGCCGAAAATCTTCGATCGCGCGCTCCGCGCCCGCCGACGAGATCGCGCAGCCGCCGGATTCGCCGAGCACGCATTCGCTCATAAGGAGGCCGCGACGCGCGTGGCGGAGCGCCTCGAAGAGGTCCTGCGCAGCTTCCCCGACCTGGCGATCCTCGGAGCGGCGGAGGGCGTGTTCTCGCGCGCGGTCGAAGGGCGTTTCGGGATTGAACGGATCCAGCAGTTCGAGCGCTCGTCCGAGCTCGCGGCGCAAGCCGGCGCGGAACACTGGACGCAGGATGCGTTGCCGCTGGAGGCCGCAAGCCAGGATCTTGTTCTGTCGGGCCTCGACTTGCACGCGGACAACGATCCGGTCGGAACGCTGATCCAGATCAGACGCGCGCTCCGGCCGGACGGCCTCTTCATCGGCGTGCTCTTCGGCGGCGACACGCTGGCCGAGCTCAGAGTGGCGCTGGCGGAGGCCGAAACCGAAATCGACGGCGGGCTCAGTCAAAGAGTGTCGCCGATGGCCGAGATCCGCGACCTCGGCGCTCTTTTGCAACGCGCGGGTTTCGCCCTTCCCGTCGCAGACAGCGACCGGCTCACCGTCTGGTATCGCTCGCCCTTGGATCTGATGCGGGATCTCCGATCGATGGGCGAGACGAATGCACTGGTTGATCGCCGTCGGGTTCCCTTAAGACGCGCGACCCTTCTGCGCGCCTGCGAGATTTATCAGCAGAACTTCAGCCGCGCTGACGGAAAGGTCTACGCGACATTCGAACTGGTCTTCCTCACCGGCTGGGCGTACGACGCCAGCCAGCCTCAACCTCTCCGTCCTGGATCAGCCAAGTCGCGCCTCGCGGACGCTTTGGGCGTCACGGAGCAGACAACCGGCGAAAAAACCGGGCGCAGCTGAAAGACCCCGCCAAGATGACGCCACAGACAATCGAGAACTTTGGATCGCCTCTCTATGGCCAGCTGAAGCAGGCCGCTGGGGAGGCATGGCCAGCCTATGTCGAGCACGCGTTTGTTCGAGGTCTCGGCGACGGCTCGTTGCCTAACGCGTCGTTTCTGCACTACCTCAAGCAGGACTACGTGTTCCTGATCCATTTCAGCCGGGCCTGGGCTCTGGCGGTCGCCAAATCTGACCGCGTCGAGGAAATGCGTCAGATGGCGGTCACGGTGAATGCGCTGCTAAACGACGAGATGCCGCTCCATGTCCGGACATGCGCCGCAATCGGGATTTCGGAGACCGACCTCGCCCAAACCCTCGAGGCCCCGCAGACACTGGCGTACACGCGCTATGTGACCGACGCCGGCCTGCGTGGCGATCTGCTCGACCTGCTTACGGCGCTGATGCCGTGCGTCCTGGGATATGGCGATATAGGCGCGTCGCTGGCGCCCAAGCTTGTCACGGGCGAGGAGCATCCCTACCGCGACTGGATCGAAACCTATTCTGGCGACGACTATCAGTCTGTCTGCGCGGGCGCCGCGACACTCTTCGAGGACGTGGCCGCGCGGCTGATCGGACCCGATCCGCAGTCTTCGCCGCGTTGGCCAGACCTTGTCCGAACGTTCAAGACCGCGACAGAGCTTGAACGCGACTTCTGGGGCATGGGACTGGCCGCGGCCTAAGGGCCCGCCCGGCGGGGTCGGCTACCAGACGGTCACTTCCTTTCCTTCGGCGCGCAGCTTCTGCGCTCGGGCGTTCACATAGTCTTGGAAGTGCATTTCCTGATAATGCCCCGCGGCCACGTATTCGAGCATGGTCCGGAAATGGAAAGGCTTGAAATAGCCCGGCATGATCGCGGCGGCGCGATCTTTGCCCAAGCCTTCGTCCTCAACGGCTTCCGGATCGAAAAACAAGACTGTTGGCGTATACAAGACGCCCCATCGACGGATCAGATCGCGTTCCGTCAAGACCTCTCCATCAAAGTCGGTGACTTCCCGCGCGCCCCGAAGATCGATCTGCAGCGCGACGTAATGGTCCTCGATGTAGCGCACGGTCTCGGCGTCGCGGAGGTTCACCTCGTGCAGTTCACGACAATAGGGGCATCCGGCTTGCTCGATGAAGATCGCCAGGCCTTTCCCTTCGGCGGCGGCTTCGTCGAGATCCTCTTGCAGATCCAGGAAACTGTCCAGGAACCAGGGCTGATAATGCATCCCATTGTCAGCCAGTTCAGGTTCCGGCAGCAGCTCCGCGTCGCTGGCCAAAGCCATGGGCGCGACCCCTGAAGCGACGGCCAGCAGCAGCGCAGTCGCAGCGCGTGAGAATGACAGGGCGGTCAGCATCTTCCGGCGTCCTCTTTGTCGTTCATCTCTGAGCCTGAGGTGAACACGATGCGCGCGACCGCACAAGTCGGCGGGTCGTGAAGATCTGACGTCTGGAGAACCGAAAAGAGCTCCCGGATCGTCTAGAGCGCCGATCCGGGAAGTTGGGGAGAAAACCCGATTCTATGCAGCCTCTTTGACGGTTCCGGCGGCATCAATCCACCCTGAAACGACATCCGGCTCCGGACCGTTGGGATTTCGCAACTGTCGCTGCATCTCCTCGCTCTCCGCTGCGACGGCGAGAGCCTTGGTCAGAGCCGACGGGTCCGCGGTCCGAATATCGGCGAGCGTTCGGTATCCGGCGTGAACCAACATCACCGCGTGGGATTGGCGCAGCCTGGGGATCTCCGTGAGGAGCCGCGCCTGATCGCGCCACTTGGCGACGACGTCTTCTGTCGTCCGGAAGTAGTTCAAGGCGTCAGCGACATCGGCCGGATTGCAGTCGATGAGATCACGAACCTTGTACAAGCCCAGAGCATTCAGCTTGGCGGCTGTTTTCGGTCCAATCGACGGCGCGTCGACGATGTCCGCGTCCAACGAAAGCACTCGTCCCCGCGCACTGGCGACAGCGGCCGGGCGCGCCTCTGGGGCAGTTTCCGCCTGCGGTTGGGGGACCGGCTGCGGATCTGGCTGCGGATCCGGTTTCAAATCCGGTTTCAAATCCGGTTTCTTGGAAGCAGTCGTCTGAGCTTGTGGCGCAGGAGCGGGTTGCGTTTCGACAATGACCCGATCTTTGACATCCGGCTCCGTCGTCGCCTGAGACGCAGCATCTGGCGTGCGCTGTTCGGTTTCGGACCGAGGCGATCGACGCGCGATTGCTTTTCGAACGACTTTGACCTCTTCGGGCAAGTGCGTCTCGACGACGCCCGAGGCCGTCAGCTCAGCATGCATCGCTGAGACAACGTCCCGCTCCTTCGCGTCCTCCATCCGATTGACGACCCACTTCACAGGGATCTGGAGCGACGCGACGACCGTCTCAACACTGAGACTCACTTGCGGCGGTTGGACCTGAGCCTCCTCGATCGCCCGATCCATCAGCAGCGCGAAGCCGGCGACGGCATGGGCGAGCAGAGGCGGCAAATAGCTCCAAGCCTCTCCGGTCAGCCCTTTCGGCGGATCGGAGACGCCAGCATCGAGGTCATAGTCCGAAATCAGATCGAAGTAGTGCGAGTGGCTCGCGTCGGCTGCGTCTCTGACCATCGCCTCGACCCAACCAGGCTCTCGCCCTGCGATGACCCCAACATTGGGCGCGCTCGCCCACAACTCTTCAAACGATTTGGAAATGCTCCACTCGACCGCCCGGTGAAGGTTGTTCTCCGCCTCCGAGCTGCCGGTGTGAAACGGCATCAACGGATCTGAGTAATAATGACTCAAGACGCCCGCGGCATAGGCGGCCGCCGCCCAATTGCCTTGTTGCAGCAACATGACGACACGCTGATACGCCGACGAAGCCGCGCGCTTTGCCCCGCCCCATTCCGTTCCCTCGACGTGCAGAACGTGGTTCGTAAAGTCTTTGAAGAGCTTGTCAGGCGCCTTGGAGCCTTCGATAAACTGATCCGCATGCTTCAGAAAGACGCGGCGCCAAGCCTCGGCTTGCGGGTGCTGCAACCGCTGAAGGGCGCGCATCGCGATTTTGTGGTGGGTTCCGTTACAATGCGCGGCATACAAGACCCGGTATAGAAGCGACATTCTGCCCTCATATATAGTCTTGCGAACTATATCTCGTATAAAACCTGGGCAAGGGCAAGCAGAATTGACGCGACCGCACCCAAGTGATTGACGCTGGTTCATCAAACGCTAGGTATGCGATAGATTTCACACACTCTTTGAGGGCGCTTTGCGCATAGATGCGATGCTCGACACGACTGGCCATAATGACAAACCGGGCCAAGGCCGCCTAGCACACGCGCCCGCGGATCACCCGCCTGTAAAACCGGCGAAAGTCGGCGTGCTGATCGCCAATCTCGGCACGCCGGACAACACCGACTTCTGGTCGATGCGTCGTTACCTGAACGAGTTTCTCTCGGACAAGCGCGTCATCGAATGGCCGTCTTGGCTATGGCAGCCGATCCTGCAGACGATCGTTCTGACGAAGCGTCCGTTTTCAAGCGGCGAGGCGTATCGCGGCATCTGGAACACCGACGCCGACGAAAGCCCCCTGCTGACGACCACGAAGGCGCAAACTGAAAAACTGCGCGCGCTTTTCCAGGCGAAGTACGGCGATGACGTCGTCGTCGACTTCTGCATGCGGTACGGCAATCCCTCGACGCCCAGCACGATTGAAAAGCTCAAGGACGAAGGCTGCGAGCGGATCGTGTTCTTCCCGCTTTATCCGCAATACGCCGCCGCGACGACGGCGACGGCCAACGATCAGGCGTTCCGAGCGCTTATGAAAATGCGCTGGCAGCCGTATATTCGGACCGTGCCGGCCTACTACGATCATCCGCTTTACATCGAGTCGCTGGCGCAATCGGTCGAACGGGCCTATGCGGCGCTTGAGGACAAGCCGACGAAACTGGTCGCATCCTATCACGGCATTCCGCAAAGCTACTTCAGGAAGGGCGATCCCTATCATTGCACCTGTCAGAAGACGTCGCGTCTTCTGGTCGAGCGTCTCGGCTGGGACAAGGACGCCCTCCACACCACGTTCCAATCACGCTTTGGCCCGGAAGAGTGGCTGCAGCCATATACGGTTGAGCACGTCGCCAAGCTGGCGGAAGAAGGGCACAGCAACATCGCGATCTTTGCGCCTGGGTTCTCATCCGACTGCGTCGAGACGCTCGAAGAGATCAACGAAGAGATCAAAGAGAGCTTTGAAGAGGCGGGTGGCGAGCACTTCCACTACATTGCCTGCCTGAATGACGACGACGCGCATATTGAAATGATGGCGGCGGTCCTCGAGCGCGAGATGTCAGGCTGGGTTAAGAGCTGACGCCTTAACCATCAAAAACAAGGGATTTAACCATTAAACCGGGCTGTTTGAATGGTTGTCACTTGAAAGGCCTGCAACCGAATTCTTAAAAAAGAGTTTCGAACCAGCCTGAACCGCATCTGGAGGCGAAATCGACATGTCCGACTTAGCGGCGCCGATTGATCCGGCCCAAAAGACGGAACCGCCTCACGAAGATGCGCCGGCGGCGGATCAAAAAGCTCTCGAAGACGCCGCGTTGTCCGCCCGGCATTGCCCCAAAGCGTCAAGCTTCGCCTGGTGGCTTGCGATGGCGCTGATCGTCGTCGGGTTTCTCGACGTGGTCTCGACTGATCTGGCGCTCGCGACCGGCGGAGCCGTGGAAGCCAATCCCATCGTCCGGCAGATGCAGGCCGCCATGGGGCCATGGTGGGTGGCGCCCAAGATCCTGCTGCATGGCGGGTTGGCCTTCATGGTCGTCTGGTATCCGAACTGGACGACGCTTGTGACGATGTCCGGCGTCGCAGGCCTCGTTCTCGCCGCCGCAGTAAACAATTTCGGCATCTACGCAGATATCGTAGGCTGGACCTAACCTGGGTCAGAGCGAGCTTGCCGTGAGCCTGCCAATCGTAAGAACCGTCGCCGAGTTGCGCGCCCAAGTCAGCGCTTGGCGTCGCGATGGGCTCACGGTCGGATTGACGCCGACCATGGGTGCGCTGCATCCAGGCCATCTGTCCTTGGTTCGCCTGGCCAAGGCGCGTGCGGACAAGGTGGTTGCGACGCTGTTCGTAAACCCGACTCAGTTCGGCGAGAACGAAGACCTCGACGCATACCCGCGCGACGAGGGTCAGGACGCCGAGCTCTTGTCGAAAGAGGGATGCGACCTGCTTTTCGCGCCGAGCGTCGGTGAAATGTACCCACCCGACTTCTCGACCTCGGTTCGCGTGTCGGGCCTGTCCGACGTGCTTTGCGGCGCCCACCGGGAAGGGCATTTCGACGGCGTCGCGCAAGTTGTGGCGAAGCTGCTGAACCAGGCTCAAGCCGACATCGCCGTCTTCGGCGAAAAGGACTGGCAGCAACTCGCCATCATTCGGCGAATGGCCCGTGATCTCGACATCCCGACCAAGATCGTCGGCGCGCCGATCATCCGGGAAGACGACGGTTTGGCGATGTCGTCCCGCAATCGGTATCTCTCGCCCGAAGAACGCGCGATCGCGCCCGAGCTGAACCGCGCGCTCCGGACCGCTGCCGACCGGATCGCCTCTGGGGCGCTGGTCGCCGAAGCGCTTGCTCAAGCCGAACGCCATGTTCTGGACGCCGGGTTTGAGCGCGTGGACTACGTTGACGCCCGTCATGCAGAAACCCTTGACGTCGTCCGCCAAAACCCGCCGGCCGGGCCCGGGCGCGTCTTTGGCGCGGCGGTGCTGGGAAAGGCGCGCCTGATCGACAACGTGCCGATCCCTGAGACGCAAGCGTCGCCGGAGGCCCCGTGAGCAATTTTCTCAAACGTCTCGAGCTGCCGCCGCTTTGGCTGTTGCTCTGTATGTTCGTCGCCTTCTGGCTCAGCCAGGAGTTTCCGATCTACTCCTTTGCGCATGCCGCGGCTCACTGGGTGGGCAGGGGTCTGATCCTGATCGGCTTGTTGGTGATGGCCTGGAGCGCCATGCAGTTCATCCGCGAACGCACCAGCATCATCCCGCGCGAGACAGCGACCACTTTTGTCACCAGCGGTCCGTATCAGTTCACGCGGAACCCGATCTATCTCGGCGACCTGCTGATACTTCTGGGCTGGTGCGTCAGCCTCGGCGCGGTGTCGACTTTCGTCACGGCGCCCGCGTTCGTGATGCTGATCAACAAGCGTTTCATCGCTGGCGAGGAAGCCATGTTGAAACAAACGTTTCCCGACGAATACGCGGCCTGGGCGGCGAAGGTTCGGCGCTGGATTTGATCTTGGGAACCCGCCGGAGGCGGTGCTTGCCTCCTTGCTTCCTTCATTCAGCCGCCGACAGAGGGTAACATCTCGAAGACTGGTTCGCCGGAGGTTTCGCCAAAGGGGGTGACGCATGCGGTGGCGACAGCTTCTTTTCGCAATGATCATGTCGGCGACCGTCGCCTTCGGTTCCGGCTCGACAGCTGATGAGCGATCGCCTTTCGACCCTTTGTTCGAGCGCCTGAGCCTCTGCGAGATCTATCATCTGACGCCCGGCGGATATCTGCTTCTGGCGCCGAGCATCTTCCTGTTCGACGTTTGGCGCTTGCAGGCCGTCGACATCCTCGCCCAGGATGCGCGCAGGCGTCCTCCGTTCAAGATCGACCTGCGCTCGACGGTCCATCTGCAACTGGCCAGCGCAAGCTCGTATCAGGCGGCGGCCGCATTTCGCGCGCTGGCGACGTTCATGCGCGAGACCGGATACGACGCCGTTTCCCGCATATCGCTCGCTCAGGCCGCGCAAACCGCCTACAGAGCACGGCTGGCGAGCGAAGGATACGAAGACTGCTTCATCATCAAATGGGGCAATCGCTATCCAGACGTTTTCGCGCAACCGCTGCGGAAAACGACCTGGCGCGCCATCGCCGCCCTTTTTGAAACCGACGCGGCGCGCCGTTTCGCCCTGACCGAGCATGAGCGCCGGTTCGTCGCTTCCGGCTATCTCACGGAAGAGGAGATCGTGGAGCTGCGCGGCATCCGGATCGCCGCGTACATATTCGAGAACGAGTTTGACACCCTGAAGCGGGACCGCGGCGGCTTTGACGGCAACATGGACCATCAACCGCTGGTCTGCACGGATGAGGCGACCACGATGTGGTTCCTGATCCGCCGACTGGAGAAGTTAGGGCATCTGCGTTTCTTCTCGACGCAGCATGGCCGCTTTGTTCATCGGACCCCAAATCTTGTGCTGCCGACCGACCATTTCGGCGTTCTGCTGCTGAACCGGCGAAACGGAGCATATCTGGTCGTCGACAGCTGGGTCGAAGACGGCGGCTTACCGCCGCATATCTCGCGAATCGAGGATTGGTTCGACCGGGGCGAGCGGCGGTCCGTCGTCTCCATCGGCGATCCTGCGCTCGACAAGGCTCTCCTTGAGGGAAAGATCTCGCACGATGACAGGAATGGTTTTCTGACACGGCTCAAAGCGCATTTGGCGCCCTTCAGTCCGCCAAACCAGAACCCGCGCCCGGATGGTCGCCCCCCGACCTGCGAGTTTCATTGGTGCGAGCGAGACCCCTCGGACGCGTTGCGCGAAGTCTGGTGAGCTCGGCGCTCAGAGCACGCCATACTCGCTCACCGCCTCGCGGAGGCCCGGCGGCAAATCAGGTTGATCGTCGAAATCACCGGGAATGTCCGTTGGGGCGTCTTTCGCCGGCAAGTAGCGCCATCCCTGGAATGGTCTGCGCGGCTGCGGCCGGGTCAGCACGATGCGGTGGCTCAAGACCAGATCGTACCGGGTGATCCCGTCCTCACACTCGACCGGCTCAATCGCTTCGATCACCTGCCGCGCCCGGATCACCCCGCGGAACACCCAATAGAGCGACCCGCCAGCCAACAGCTCTTCCGCCCGCCGCGGAAACATGCGGGTCGTATGGCGTGGCCGGGGATCGCGCCCCTGGCGCTTCCGCTCCAGGCTCCGGGCCGTTTGCCACAGCGCCAAGTCTTCCACCTCTTCCGCGCCAACGCAGAGTTTCACCAGGTGCAAGAGAGGTCCGTTGTCCGACGACGCCGGATGGGTCGCGCGCGCCATATTTTGCTCTCCACTCGATCGCGCCGGCCGCCGCATCTGTGTGCAGCCTTCTCCGGTCCACGTCCTCTATGATAGACCGCAATTCAGCGGTGTCGCGCAAGTGCGCCGCCGACAAAGCGAGGTCACAATGGTGCTGGGTTACCTCATCGCCTTGAGCGGCGGCGTCTTGGGCGGCTGGTTGGTCGGGCTTGTCTGGCCCCGCTTCAGCCTTTCAATGGCCTGGCGCAGCCTTGGCGGCGTGCTGGGGGGCGGCGCCGCAGGTTTGATGCTGGCGATCCTTGGCGCGGGCAGTCTTGCGCCGGGCTTTGGACCCTGGAGCTGGCCTGACCTGGGGTTGATCATCGCCAACCTGATCTCCGGCGGCGTCGGCGGAGCCGCCGTAGCCGCGCCGCTCTGCGCGTTCCGGGACGTGTTTCGTCCCTAGGATCGGACGAAGCGCAACTCGCTGAACTGCGCTCGGAGCGCTGCCGTTTCTTCGGCGAGGTCTTCCGGCGTTTCGCTGACGAGAGCCCGTGCGAGCAAACCGGCGATCTCAGGCGCGTGAGCGGCGGAGACGCCCCAGCGCACGAGTTCCGGCGTCCCGATACGCAACCCGTTCATGTCGCCGTCGACGGGCGCAATCGGCAGGCCGATCCCGCAAGCCAGGAACCCGGCCTTGCGCAGGTGCTTGGAAACCGCCTGCCCACCGCCAAAAGCGGCGGCCTCAACAGCGAACTGATGCGAGCGGGTAAAGCCCCGCGCACGCCCGAAAACCGGCACATCTTTCGCCGCGAGCGCATGGGCGAACGCCTGAGCGGTTTCGATCATCTGGGCGGCGTAGGCGGCGCCGTAGTCCCGCCAGTCGAGCATCGTCAGCGCCAGCGCCGCGGATTTCGCCGCATCGAAATTCGCCGTGAGCCCAGGAAAAGCGATCGCGTCGAGACGTTCCACGATCTCGGCGTCGTTCGACACGATCAATCCGCCGGCCGGTCCACCGAGGCTTTTATACGTGCTCATCGTCATCAGATGCGCGCCCTCGGCCAATGGGTTCGGCCAGGCGCGGCCCGCGATCACGCCGCACTGATGCGCCGCGTCGAACAGCACCTTCGCGCCGACGCCGTCGGCGATGTCGCGCACCGCGGCGACCGGATGTGGAAACAGGTTCAGGCTGCCGCCCACTGTGATCAGCTTTGGCTTCACCTCTCGCGCCAAGTTCGCGAGCGCGTCGACGTCGAGCGTGTACCCGTCTGCATCGACCGGCGCGTTGTGGATCTGCAGACCGTAAAGCCCAGCGCATCCGGGTCCATGATGCGTGACATGCCCCCCGATCGTCGCAGGCGGCGCGATGATCGCGTCCCCTGGCTGACAGGTCGCCATGAAGCCGTAGAGGTTGCCGAGCGCGCCGGAGGGCACGCGGATCTCTGCAAAACGAGCGTCGAAGATCTCGGCGCAGAGCTCGGCCGCGATCACTTCGATCTCCTCGATCGCCTCGAGGCCCATCTCGTACTTGTCGCCCGGATATCCAAGCGACGGTCGTGAGCCGAGCCCAGCCGACAGGACCGCCTCAGCCTTCGGGTTCATGACGTTTGTTGCGGGGTTGAGGTTGAAACAGTCCCGTTCATGGATCTGGCGGTTGCTCGCGACCAGTTCGACGATCCGGGCGTCGATGGCGTCGGCGTCCGCGCCGGCGGTCCTCGTCGCATGGCGCTGAACCATCGCTTCGCACGTTTCAGGAACCCAGGGACGACGCGCCAACGATGTCATTTGTTTCCTCCGCTTTCGACACAACGAAGCATCACTCCAAGGCTCCGGCCACAGTCCGCGTTGAGCAACAGGTCTCTTGACGGGTCGAGGCGCCAATTGGCAAACACCTCAGTACGCTATATGTTCTCCTTTTCCACAGGTATATGTGGATATCTTGTTAGTCTTTGATCTTGGGTAGCACCGCAATGACCCGTTTCTCCGCTCCAATCGCCGAACAGATCTGGGATATGAAGTACCGGTTCAAATCCTCTGGCCGCGATGGGGACCCAGCGACGCATTTCGATGCGACGGTCGAAGACAGTTGGCGCCGCGTCGCGCGCGCGCTGGCCGCCGTGGAGAAACCAAAAGAGCGCAAAGAGTGGGAGAACCGGTTCTACGAGGCGCTTGAGGACTTCAAATACCTGCCGGCGGGCCGCATTCTCGCCGGCGCCGGCACCGAGCGTTCGGTGACGCTGTTCAATTGCTTTGTCATGGGGACGATCCCCGACGACATGAGCGGGATCTTCGACATGCTGCGCGAGGCGGCGGTGACGATGCAGCATGGCGGCGGCATCGGATATGATTTCTCGACGATCCGCCCCAAGGGCTCGCATGTGAAGGGCGTCGGCGCGGACGCCTCGGGTCCACTCTCATTCATGGATGTCTGGGACGCGATGTGCCGCACGATCATGTCCGCCGGATCCCGGCGCGGCGCGATGATGGCGACGATGCGGTGCGATCATCCAGACATCGAAGATTTCATCGCCGCCAAATCCGACCCGGCGCGGCTGCGCAACTTCAATCTGTCGGTTCTGGCGACGGACGCGTTTATGGAGGCGGTGAAGAACGACGGCTCGTGGGAGCTGGTCTTCGATGGCAAGGTCTACAAGACGCTGGAAGCGCGCGCGCTCTGGGATCAGATCATGCGCGCGACTTATGACTACGCAGAACCAGGCGTGATCTTCATCGACCGTATCAACGATCGGAACAATCTGAACTACTGCGAGACGATCAGCGCCACCAATCCCTGCGGCGAGCAGCCGTTGCCGCCCTATGGCGCCTGCCTGCTCGGCTCGATCAACCTCGCCCGCCTGGTGCAGGACCCGTTCGAGGAGACCGCGCGCATCGATGAAGAGGCGCTCGCCGACATTGTCGCCGTCGCCGTGCGGATGATGGACAACGTCGTCGACGCATCCCGCTTCGCGCTGGAGGCGCAAGCACAGGAAGCGCAAGCGAAGCGGCGGATCGGCCTCGGCGTCACCGGGCTGGCGGATGCGCTCTTGATGATGGGCCTGCGCTACGGCTCGGACGAGGCCGTTGAACAGACGAAAGCATGGATGGCTGCGGTGGAGCGGGCCGCCTATCTCGGGTCGGTCGAACTCGCCAAGGAGAAGGGCGCGTTCCCTCTGTTCGACAAGGACAAGTATCTCGCCGGCGAACACGTTTCGGAGCTGGACGACGATGTCCGCGCGGCGATCGCGGAACATGGGATCCGCAACGCGCTGCTGACCTCGATCGCGCCGACCGGCACCATCTCGCTCTATGCGGGCAACGTCTCCTCAGGCGTCGAGCCTGTCTTCGCCTACTCGTACACGCGCAAGGTGCTTCAGCACGACGGGTCGCGCACCGAGGAAGAGGTCGTCGACTACGCGGTGCGGCTCTATCGAGAGAAGTTTGGCGCCGATGTGGAGCTGCCGGAGCACTTCGTCAGCGCTCAGACCCTGGCGCCGGAAGACCATGTGAAGATGCAGGCGGCCGCGCAGCAGCACGTCGACAGCGCCATCTCGAAGACCATCAACGTCCCTGAGGACATCTCGTTCGAAGCGTTCAAGGACGTTTACGCGCTCGCCTACGAGACGGGCTGCAAAGGCTGCACGACCTATCGCCCCAACGCGGTCACTGGCTCTGTGCTCAGTTCAAACGACGCGCCTGTCGAGAAACAGGAGACCCATGCCGAGAGCGACGGCGGACCGGAGCATCCGCTGGCCGAAGGCGCCGACGTCATCTACATGCGCGAACCGCTCGAGCGCCCGGAGTCCCTCGTCGGCGCCACCTACAAGCTGCGCTGGCCCGAGAGCGCGCACGCCATCTACATCACGCTCAACGATGTGGTCGTGGGCGAGCGCCGTCGCCCCTTCGAAGTGTTCATCAACTCGAAGAACATGGAGCACTACGCCTGGACCGTGGCGTTGACGCGGATGATCTCGGCGGTTTTCCGGCGTGGCGGCGACGTCTCTTTCGTCGTTGAAGAATTGAAAGCGGTCTTCGACCCGCGCGGCGGCGCCTGGATGGGTGGCAAATACGTCCCCTCCATTCTCGCCGCGATCGGCGGCGTGATCGAGCGGCACATGGTCGAGATCGGCTTTCTCGAGCCCGGGACGGCTCTGCTGGAAGACCCAGCCGGACGAACCGACGGCGATGTCAAACCGCGCGGCAAGCGCGCGGCCGGCGCGACCTGCCCTGCATGCGGCTCGACGCACATCCTTATGATCGAAGGCTGCGCCACCTGCGGAGACTGCGGATACTCCAAGTGCTCCTAGACTAGGGCGATCCGCGACCAACGCTGTCCCCTAACGGACGGGGCCGTTCAGTTTCCGCTTCACAGGGATTGACCCGTCGGAAGCGGGCGGCCCACGGTTGCGGCTGCCTTATGCGATGCAACTCGGCACGGGTACGTTCGATCTTCTACCCGGTCTGACCTATGCGGGTCGCTCGGGCGATTTTGGCAGAGAAACCGTCGACCTAAGCCTCGGCGTCAACCTCGTCGGCCAGCGTGGCGTGCTCCGCGGCCATCGCATCGCTGCGGAGTTTGGAACACCCGTCTATCAGGACCTCAACGGTCCACAGATGGAAACGGACTGGACGTTCACGATCGGCTATCAGTACGCCTTCTGATCGTCCCCGCAACGCTTTGCAAAGACCCGCTCCAGAAGCGCCGCGTCCGGCGGACCGGTCAGGATGAGGGCCCGTTGTGTCAGACCGGCAAATAGCCGTTGAGCCGCGCGACCTCGAAGTTCAACGCCACCGCGATCGATACCCAAAGGATGTATGGCAGCAAAAGACCCGCGGCGCCCCGATGCAGCCGCCGTATGAAGAGGATCAGCGCGAGGATCGACGCCCATAGCGCAACGGCTTCGACCAACGCCCAATCGGGTCGTTGCAGAGTGAAGAACAAGCCGCTCCAAGCCACGTTGAGAACCGAGTTCACACCAAACAACCCGATCAAAGCCCTCCGCGCAGCGAAGGTCTCGGCGGCTCGCCAGGCGAGCACGCCAGCGATCGCCGTCAGCGTGAAGATCAGCGTCCACATGATCGGGAAGGCGACGCCCGGCGGCTGCCACCACGGTTTCTCAAGCGCCAGATACCACGGGCCCAGATCCGTGAGCGCTCCGCCCAGGCTCGCGACGGCAAACGCGCTCGCGGCCGCCACAAGCGGCGCTATCCAACCGTTCTTGGTGAAAGGACCGCCGGCCGCGGGAACTGTCTGTTCAGGCAATTTCATCAAACACCTCCCCTGCAGGATGGGAGCAACGGCTCAGGTACGGTCCTGATCAGCGCCATTCCCGAAACAGGCGAACCCGATTTGCGCCGCAGCGCAGGTCAGGCCCATCTTGAACGTGAACAAAGCGAACACGGCGGGCCCGATGTCAGACGCGAGAACCAATGACCGAATGCCGCCGACATCCGCGAAAAACAGCACTCCGGCGCACGCCAATCCGACAACAAAGCCATAGGCGGCGTTCGACAGAACGAATCTAATGATATCCGGCATCGTCTACCCTCGTGTCAGGGAGAATTCGCGCAGGACCGATGGTCGGATCACTTTGCCTTTGCGAACCGGGTCTTTGCGAGAGACGGTCAGGCGTCGATCCAGGATCAATCGAGCCTGACGGACCGTGCTGCGGAAAGGCCCCGCTCTATCGCTCGTCCAGAGAGCGCGCCAATCGAAAGCCGATGCTGCCGCTGCGAGTGTCCAGCCGATGCCCGGCTCTATTCGCCGGGAGGATGCCGAGCGGGTCTTCAACCCGGAACGCGCTTCGCAAGACTGTTCGCAGGCAGACGTCGCCGCCCGTCTGCGAGCCTTGCCAGCAGTCTCGCACCCATTCCCAACCATCCCCGCGCAGATTGTGCCGCCCGGAAGGACTCGCCGCTCCTCCAACGATCAGCGGCCCACCTCGCCAGGCATCGGCGTCAGCGTTGGTTTTGGCGCCGAGTCCGGCCTCCGCTTCGGCGTCGTCGCGCGGCAAAGCCGCCGAGCGCGCCACAAGTTCAAGCTCCACCGCGAACGGCAGGCGGTAAGGCGCGCCGCCGACCATCGAGTTCACCCAGGCGATGTAGCCTTTTGGACCAGCGACATCCTCCCACGACACGAAAACGACCGGCAGCGCGCCGCCAGGACGGCCTTCGCCCCCAGGCGCCGGGTTGCTCTGACAAAAGACGCCAGTCGCCGCACACGCCGCCCAGTCGTCATGCGTGACGGGGCCTACGCCCAGCGCAAAAGACGAAACGACGATCTCTTCGCCTGTCGCCTTGCCCCCTCCCCTCTCAAGCCCGGGTCGCAACCGCCCCTCAGGCACAACGGCCATCACAGGGCATTGCGGGCAATGATGAAGCGTTTCCAGCGGAGCGAGCGCCATAAATGCGATCTCGTGGTTTGGAGACCCTTGCGCGAGAGGGCTTTGGACGCCAACACCCACAATCGCAATCGCCAGCGCGGCGCTCGCGCTGCGGCGCGCCCCGATCACGCGGCGCACGCGCAAAACGGATCGCCGGCCAACAGCGGCGACCACCCCAGAAATGCTCTTCGATGAGGCCATACCGCCCCTCGCCTCTCAAGTGCCTGGACGGTCCTTCACCGCATCCTCAGACAATTCCAAGGGCGCCTGAACAAGGTCTGCGCCAGGGTCTCGTGCGTTGAGTACGCCCATCATTTCCGTTGGTTTGCAAAGACGCGTCAAGCGAGGCTTTCGACGCCGCCTGGGATCAATAGGCTATATGAAAGCCGCCAAGACCAAGCGCGACGACCAGACTGCCATCAAAAAAGCTTTGGTCTGCGGTCACCGCCCAGTCTCATCAAGACGGCGTCGTTCACCGTCTTGCGGCGATGACTGACGCCTGCGCGACGCTCCCACGCACGCTTTAGCGTCGGATCGATGAACCGCTTGCGTCCGCGTTTGCCCGGTTTCGCACCCTCTTTGCCGCACTCTCAGGATCAAAAATGCTTCGCTCCGGAGGCGGCCGCTCGGTCCGGCAGGCTTTGCTACAAATATCCAGAATCGCAGCACGTCATTTTAAGCCGTGTTTAACCTAACCGGCCTAAATTCGCCTTATAAGTGAATGATCGACCCCACCGGCATAGTACACCGATGGGGAGCGACCGACTTACCGCCGGGAAAGGCTCCGCGATGCAATTCGACGCGCTCTTCGACGACTACGGACCGGAGGAAACCGCTCCGCAGCCGACGCCCCGCTCGCTTACGCCTCTCGAACTCTCGGAAATCCCTGAAGCGCACCCTGTGCGTCGCTTCGCCGAGATTCACCAGAGAATGAGCCACGGCCCGCTTCTGCCCAACGGCGCAGATTTGCTGAGCGACGAAGACACCAAACAGTTTCTTCAATACGCGAAGCTGTTCGAGCCGGTAGACCTCGACGGCTATGTCGACTTCCGGCTGCTTTGGGTCGGCGACAGGACCGCCGCCCGCGAGAAACGCAGTCACAAGGACCAGTGGCTGAGCGAGACAATAGATCCCGAGTTCTACGACGCGCATTATCATGAGATCGTTGCGGTCTCGATCCTGCGGCGATCGACATTTTCGCGCGGCGAAGCACCGTCGCTTGAGCGCGCCTTTATCAAGGTGATCCGCGGCGTGTTCCCGATCTTTGCGGAAAACCAGCCCCGTTTACGGCTGATTGAGAGCTCGGCGGAACCCTATCTCGAGATGAGCTAAGTGCGCCGGCGCTCCCGCACCAACTGCGCCAATCGCTCCAACTCGAGGTCCTGAACGCCGATTTCCTGTAAGTGCGCGACGGTGTTGAAGAGGTACTCGCAATTGCGGCCTCTCGGTCCGATCGCGCGCTCGATCACCTCGGCCTGGTCGTCCAGGGTAAGCCCGCCGGCGAACTGCGGATGCGCCGTATTCATCACGTAAGCAATCGATCGTACGCGTTCGTCGCCAAACACGATCTCAGCCGTGGTCTCTCGATACGCGGACGAGACCAGTTCTCGTTCCTGTAGATAGCCCAACGCGTCCGGCGCCTGAGCCGCGGAGACGCGGTACGCGACGCCTTCAGTGGCGGCCCCTGCCTCTTCGAGCAAGGCGAGCACGAGTCCCGGATCTTCCGGAGTGCCGCGATAATGCACAGACCACATGCAGAATCGGCGTGCAAACCCGTGCAAAAGAGCCTCGCGGCGTTCCACATGCGCAAATCCAGGGTCCCACATCAGCGAGCCATAGCCGAACACCCAAAACCCGCCATCGCATGTCGCCGCGCGCTCGGCGTTGCGATATCTATCGGCCTCTGACACGAAGTCGTCCGGCGAAGAATAGGGGTGGGCGGTCATCGTCGGCCTAAGACGCTCTGGGAACAAAGGAATGGCTATGCGGATCTCCAAATATGCGCTCTTGGCCGGGATCGCCATAGCTGTTTTTGCAGCATGGGGCGCGTACTGGGCGGTTCAGCGCGCAGCCGTCGCGGGCGTCGCGGCGGAGGCGTCTGCTCAGTGGCGGGCGGATGGATGGCGCGCCGAGCTCTCGGAAGCTCCGGCGACCGGCTTTCCAAATCGATTGGATGTCGATCTGACGGATATTGTCGTTTCGCCGCCAAACGGCGCCTGGCTGTGGACGGGAGATCGCGCCCGGGCGCGGATGCTCACCTATCGCCAAAACCACCTCGTGGTGGAGTGGCCCAACCGCCAAACGCTCCAGATCAATGGCGAAGTCTGGCAGGTCTGGGCCAAACCAATGTTGAGCAGTCTCGTCTTCGAGAACGGGGCTCTCGCGCGGTTCAGCTGGGACGCCCCGAACCTGAAAATGAAGTCTTCGCGCCAGGAGATCAGCATCGACCGCGCCCAGTTCCATCTGCGCGCCGCCCCTTCTGAAGTCGGCGATTTCGACTATTACATAAGCCTTGAAGGCGTTTGGGGCGCCTTCCCGACGCCGGACGATGGCGGCCCGGTGCGCTTGTCCGGCCGGTTTTCCGCGCCGAACGGCCTCTTGAGCGCGGACGGTCGCCTGACGTCGGACATTCAACGCATCTCCCTGACCGAGGGCGACCCCGTGCTCGCGCAATACCTATTTGAGCTGGTCGGTCTGCCGGGCCCCGCCCCGAACTACTGACACGCGCTATTTACAGTATGGTCGTGGGTAGCGCGCAGCGTCCACGTGTAGGTGATTGTAGTGGAACCGATCCGAGTCCGGCCCAAGGACCGTTCCAAACGGCCCGCAGGCGGACCGCCAGACCTCCCGCAAAAACCGTCCTTCATTCGGCCTGCGCCAACCGCTTTCGACGCTGACCGTCAGCCCGTCCGAGAACGTGAACGCGGCGATATCCAGCGCGTTGGCGCGCGCGTGTTCCGAAAGCCGCCCCGTCGCCAGACCATTCCGCCGACGGCAGGAATAGGACCCCAGGCTCCGAACGGCGACGATGCGCTGGCCTCGACCCCGTTGGGCGGCGACCTGCACACCGTTTCCGAGCCATCCCGCAACCCGTCGCGCCATGGCGCAGTTGAGCTTCGCGGGCGGATTGCTGCGTACGCCTGCCGCGGATGTGACCATCACAGCGCCGCGCACCGTGCATGCGCTCCATTGGCCTGTCAGCGGCTCGATCGGCCGCCCTTGCAGCCGCGGGTCTTCGCACAGGGCGCCGCGCACCCGAGGGCCCGTGTCCGCGCGATTGCTGGGGCTGCTGGCGCAGGACCCCAGCAGAGCGATCGCCATCACCGCGATCATCGATCGAAACGCCGTCTTCCACCTCACAATGCGTCGCCCATGTTGAACTTCGGCTAGTCAGACTTCTCCGCAGTCCTACGGCCAAAATCAGGCGCGTCGGTGTCCTGGCCGATCTCGACGATGCCGCGCCGGATCTCGCGCGTGCGGCTGAAGTGCTTGTGGAGCGCCTCGCCATCGTCCCAACGGATCGCGCGCTGAAGCGCGATCAGGTCCTCAGTGAAACGACCCAACAGCTCAAGCGTGGAGTCTTTGTTTGTCAGGAACACGTCTCGCCACATCGTCGGGTCGGAGGCTGCAAGACGCGTAAAGTCGCGAAAACCTGCGGCGGAGAACTTGATCACTTCCGATCGCGTGACTTCCTCCAGATCGCTTGCGGTGCCGACGATCGTGTACGCGATCAGATGCGGCAGATGGGAGGTGATCGCCAGAACGCGGTCATGGTGATCGGGGGTCATCTCTTCCACGTTGGAGCCCACGGCCTCCCAAAGCGCACGCACTTTCGCAACCGCGCCTGGATCGGTCTCCGCAATCGGCGTCAAGATGCACCAACGGTTCTCGAAGAGCTCGGGAAACCCGGCCTCCGGCCCAGAGTGCTCGGTGCCGGCGATGGGATGACCAGGGACGAACTGCGCGTGATCCGGCATGTGCGGGAGCACCGCCTCGATCACGGCGGCCTTCACCGAACCGACATCGGTGACGATCGCGCCGGGTTTCAATTCGGGGCCAATCGCCTGCATCACCGCGCCCAGCGCCCCCACAGGCGTGCACAAGACCACGAGATCCGCATCCCGGGCCGCCTCGTGCGGCAGAGCCTCAGCGCGATCAATGAACCCCAGCGACCGCGCCGTTTCGCGTGTTTCGCGGCTGCGCGCGGCGCCGACGATTTCAGCAGCCAAACCATCGCGCTTCATCGCACGGGCCAGAGACGAGCCGATCAGACCGAGCCCGATCAGCGCAACACGATCAAACATTCCGATTTTCCGTTCCGCAAATGAGGGCTCGAACATCAGGCGAGCGTCTGCGCCGCCTTGCGGTCCCCTGCTTAGGCTCCGGCCATAAACTCCGCAACGGCTCTGGCGACAACCACGTTGTCGCTGGAGGATCCAACGGTGATCCGCAGATGGCCTGGCAGCCCGTAACTCTCCATCCGTCGGGCGATCACTCCGCTGGAGCGCAGAAACGCATCAGCCGCCGCAGCGGAGTGCTGTCCGGTTTCGCCGAATTCGGGAAGCACGAAGTTCGCGTGCCCGTCCGGAACGGCGACGCCGAGGTTTCTCAGTTCCTTCGCCAGCCAATCGCGCCAGACCTCGTTCTGGATCGCACAGGCTTCCGCGTAGGACTTGTCCTGCACTGCAGCCTCCCCTGCGGCCAAAGCCGGCGCGTTGACGTTGAAGGGGCCGCGGATCCGATTGAGCGCGTCAACCACCACCGCGGGGGCGTAGGCGTACCCAAGACGGAGCGCCGCCAGACCGTGGATCTTCGAGAAGGTCCGCGTCGCGACGACGTTCGGGTAGGCTTCGACCAGAGCGAAACCGTCTTCATAGTCGTCGGCCCGCATGTACTCGGCGTAGGCGCCGTCGACCACGAGCAGAACGTTGGTCGGCAACCGGTCGGCCAAACGTCTGATTTCAGTTTCCGGCAAATAGGTGCCGGTCGGGTTGTTCGGATTGGCGACGAACACGATTTTCGTCTTGGCGGTAACGCATGCGAGGATCGCATCGACGTCGGCATGAAGGTTCTGCTCTGGCGCGGCGACCGGAACCGCCCCAACCGCGAGCGCGTAGATCCGATACATCGCGAAGGCGTATTGCGTGTGCACGATCTCATCGCCGGGCGCGCAGAACGCCTGACAAAGCAGACCGATGATCTCGTCCGACCCTGCGCCGCAGACGATCCGGTCCGCGTCGATGTCGTGCACGGATGCGATCGCCCCTCTCAGCGCGGCGGCCGAGCCATCCGGGTACACGCCCAACCTGTCCGCATGCCGACGGAACGCCTCGACGGCGCGTGGGCTCGCGCCCATCGGGTTTTCGTTCGAAGAGAGCTTGAGGACCCGCATCCCGTTATCAAGCTTCCCTTCGCCGCCTTTGTAGGGAGCGATCTCGGAAACCCAAGGATTTGGAACTGGTGTCGACATTTGCTCGGATGAAGCCGTCGCGCCCAACGAGCGCACCGCCTGAACGGCCGTTGCTTCACTCATCTGAATAACCATCCCCTTCACGCCGCCGCGTAGCGGAACAGTCCCAGCCCGCCATCGTTTCGTCAAGAGCACGGTGGCCCGAACAGCGCCAGCCCGTTGCCATCCCGCCGCTCTGACGCGCGGCGCGGCGTTTTCCAAACTGCGCGCCGGCCGCAGTCCGCGTGAGCGACCTCGAGTGCAACGCTCCCGAGGCGGCTTCCCTCAGCTAGAAAAAGGGACAAGTCCGACCGACGGCACCGCCAGAAAGCGACCGGACGACCTTTCACCCAGGCGCCGGAGCCAGCCGACGGGCCGCCAGACAGTAATCAAAACGCATCACCGCGGATAAAACCACGCTCCAGGAGGTTTGAGTGTTCACAGGCGCAGCTTCCATGGCGCTAAGTATTCCCGGATTTATCCTATCTCATGGGTTGCTGCATGTTGAGAGCGCTTGAGCCTTCCTCAAAAGAAGACGGCGGGCAAACCATCAGGGGCCGCAGCGCCGCGGCCGCCCTCTGCGCCCTGTTGGGCGCGACGGCGCTGTCGCCAGTCGCCTCGCCAGCCTGGGCGCAGGACACGGTCGTCATCGACGGGCCCGTGACCGAAACCAATGGCGGCGCGACCCTGAACGACGGCGACACGATCATCGTCACCGACGACGGCGAGATCACCGTGACCGGCCAGACAGATCAAGATGCGAACGGCCTGTTCAGCGATGCTGACGGCGTCACCCTGATCCACAATGGCGGGATCAATGTGACAGGGGATGGGACGACGACATTTATCGACGTCTCCGGCATCCGCTTAGAGGGCTCTAATAGCGTGGTCGAAAGCACGGGCGCCATCACCACCACAGCGACTGGAGACGGCGACGCGAGAGGGTTCTACATTCGAAGCAATGCGACGACAGCCAATGTGACCAACTCCGGCGTCATCACCATCCAGCAGGCCGGCGATGACGCTGGGGGTTTTAGGCTAGACGGCGACAACGCGACTGTGACCAATTCTGGCGACATCGTCATAAATCAGGCCGACGACGACGCCTCAGCTTTTCTGATCAACGGTGCAAACGTCACTTTGATGAATTCTGGCGACATCATCATCGAACAGACAGGTGATGACGCCCGAGGGTTTCTAATCAACAACGCCAACGCGACGGTGGCGAATTCAGGCGATGTCACAATCGAACAGGCAGGCGACCGAGCTTCGGGTTTTGAGATCGGCAACGACAGTATCAGCGTGACCAATTCCGGCGACGTCCGTGTCAACGCGGACGATGACGCGTGGGGGTTTCAGATCGACGGCGACAACGCCACCGTGAGCAATTCCGGCGACGTCTACGTCAACTCTGATAACATCGCCTATGGGTTCAAGATCGATCGCGTCGGCAACACGGTGCTTAACAAAGGTCGATTGGTCGTCCGCGGCGTCAACCAAATCTATGGGGCTTATCTCGGCGGTGAACGGAACACGTTCGTCAACAACGGTACGATCATCGCGACCAGTCCAATGGACGAAGTCTACGCGGTTTTCGTAGATGGTTCTGGCGGCAACATCGTCGATCTGCGCGCGGGTTCGGTGCTGGTGGGGCCGGTTCAATTCGAAGACCCCAATCACACCCTCGCCTTCGGCGCTGGCTTGAACGCGGTGCTCGTGCTCAACTCCGCCAGCCAGATCCCCGACACCATCATCGCACCGGCGGGGGGCGTCGCCGTCGTCGGCGACACGGTCGTGGCGGTGGATCCCACAGGGTTCCTCGCCGGGGATCAGA
>CALDSD010000091.1 GCA_937911325.1 uncultured Neomegalonema sp. | reverse complement strand
CAACATCATCCGACCCTGCGTGCCCTCGACGCGACGCCATTCCATCTCGCCTTCGTCGTTCATCTCCTTGAACCGCATCGTCACTTTGGAGTGCAGAGTGACCATGCCGTTATGAAGCGCGTGTTCGACCTCCGCCATGTCGGCGAACATCATGCCCTGACCAGGCTCGCCCTCTTTCTCGAGGCTGAGATAGTAGAGCCCCAGGATCATGTCCTGGCTTGGAACCACGATCGGCTTGCCGTTCGCTGGCGACAACACGTTGTTGGTCGACATCATCAGCACGCGCGCTTCGAGCTGAGCCTCGAGGCTCAGCGGCACGTGGACCGCCATCTGGTCTCCGTCAAAGTCCGCGTTGAACGCAGCGCAGACCAGCGGGTGCAGCTGAATCGCCTTGCCTTCGATCAGGACAGGTTCGAACGCCTGAATGCCGAGACGGTGGAGCGTCGGCGCGCGGTTCAGCATCACCGGGTGCTCGCGGATCACCTCATCGAGGATATCCCAGACCTCCGGCCGCTCCTTCTCCACCAGCTTCTTGGCCTGCTTGACGGTCGCCGACAGACCCTGAGCGTCGAGCTTCGAATAGATGAACGGCTTGAACAGCTCGAGCGCCATCTTCTTGGGCAACCCGCACTGGTGCAGCTTGAGGTTCGGACCGGTCACGATGACCGAGCGCCCAGAGAAATCGACGCGCTTGCCGAGCAGGTTCTGACGGAAACGGCCCTGTTTGCCCTTGAGCATGTCGGCGAGCGATTTCAGCGGACGCTTGTTCGCGCCGGTGATCACGCGACCGCGGCGACCGTTGTCGAACAAGGCGTCGACCGACTCCTGCAACATGCGCTTTTCGTTGCGCACGATGATGTCCGGCGCGCGCAGCTCGATCAGCCGGCGCAAACGGTTGTTCCGGTTGATCACCCGGCGATAGAGATCGTTCAGATCCGAGGTCGCGAAGCGGCCGCCATCGAGCGGCACCAGCGGGCGCAGCTCCGGTGGGATCACTGGAACGACGGTCAGGACCATCCACTCCGGACGGTTGCCGGATTCCTGGAACGCCTCAAACAGCTTCAGGCGCTTGAGGATCTTTTTCGGCTTCAGCTCGCCCGTCGCCTCCGCAAGATCTTCGCGGAGGATCTCGATCTCATGATCAAGGTCGATCGCCGCCAGCATCTCCCGGATCGCCTCCGCGCCGATGCCCGCGATGAAGTTGGAGCTGCCGTGCTCGTCCTCGGCTTCGAGAAGCTCCTCCTCCGTCAGCATCTGACCCTTTTGAAGCGGGGTCGAGCCCGGGTCGATGACGACGAACTGTTCGAAATACAGAACGCGCTCGAGATCACGAAGCGTCATGTCCAGCATCAGACCGATGCGGGACGGCAGCGACTTGAGGAACCAGATATGCGCGACCGGCGCCGCCAGTTCGATATGGCCCATGCGCTCGCGGCGAACCTTCTGCAAGGTCACTTCCACGCCGCATTTCTCGCAGACGATGCCTTTGAACTTCATCCGCTTGTACTTGCCGCACAAGCACTCGTAGTCCTTGATCGGGCCAAAGATCCGGGCGCAGAACAAACCGTCGCGCTCGGGCTTGAATGTACGGTAGTTGATCGTTTCAGGCTTTTTGATCTCGCCGAAGGACCACGACAGGATCCGTTCAGGCGAGGCGAGCGAAACGCGGATTTCGTCGAAGGTCTTCGTCGGAGCGGGCGCGTTGAAGACGTTGTTGGCGATCTCGTTCATGGCGGTCTCCCAAAAGGGCTGTCGCGGAGCGGCGGACGCGACGGTGTTGGCGACGTTTCTCCGGCGGCGGCGAACGCCGGGTAGGACGCAGCGGCCGTCAGTAACGACGGCCGCGCGAAAATCGGATCAGAGGATCAATCCTCCTCGCTATCGAGCAATTCGACGTTGAGGCCCAGCGACCGGATCTCTTTCACGAGAACGTTGAAGGATTCCGGAACGCCCGCCTCGAAGTTGTCTTCGCCCTTCACAATGGCCTCGTAGACCTTTGTGCGGCCGGCGACATCGTCGGACTTAACGGTCAGCATCTCCTGCAGGGTGTAGGCGGCGCCGTACGCTTCAAGCGCCCAGACCTCCATCTCCCCGAAGCGTTGGCCGCCGAACTGCGCCTTACCACCCAGCGGCTGCTGTGTGACGAGCGAGTACGGGCCGGTTGAACGCGCGTGGATCTTGTCGTCGACCAGGTGGTGCAGCTTGAGCAGATACTTGTACCCAACGGTGACCGGGCGGGTGAACTGATCGCCCGTGCGGCCGTCGAAGACCTTGCTCTGACCAGACTCTTCAAACCCTGCGGATTTGAGGATCTCGACGATGTCCGGCTCGCGAGCGCCGTCAAAGACCGGGGTCGCGAACGGCACCCCAGACTGCACGTTGCGCGCGGCCTCGAGCAGTTCCTCGTCAGACATGTCGTGGGTCGCGTCGGTATACGACCGATCACCGTAGGCGATCTTCATCGCATCCTTCACCGGCGTCATGTCGCCGGAACGGCGATACTTGCCAAGAGCGTCCTGGATCGACCGGCCAAGACCTGACGCGGCCCAGCCGAGATGGGTCTCCAGGATCTGACCGACGTTCATTCGGCTCGGCACACCAAGCGGGTTCAAAACGATGTCGACCGGCGTTCCATCTTCGAGGAACGGCATGTCCTCTTCCGGAACCACGCGGCTGATGACGCCTTTGTTGCCGTGGCGACCAGCCATCTTGTCGCCGGGCTGAAGCTTGCGCTTCACCGCGATGAAGACCTTGACCATCTTCATCACGCCAGGCGGCAGGTCGTCGCCGCGACGGACTTTCTCGACCTTGTCTTCGAAGCGGCGGTCCAGCTGGCGCTTGGCGGCCTCGTACTGTTTCTGCAACTCCTCGATTTCCGTCGCCTGAGCGTCATCCGCCAGCACGATCTTCCACAGATCGCCGTTCTCGAGCTCCTCGAGCGTCGCGATGTCGAGGTTGGCGCCGGCTTTCACGCCGCGAGGACCTTTCGAGGCCTTCTGACCTTCGAGCGTCTCGCGCAAACGCGCATAGATGTTGCGATCCAGGATCGCCACCTCGTCGTCCCGGTCACGGGCGAGGCGTTCGATCTCTTCACGCTCGATCTGCATCGCGCGCTCGTCCTTGTCGACGCCGTGCCGGTTGAAGACCCGCACTTCGACGACGGTGCCGTAATCGCCCGGAGCCATGCGCAGCGAGGTGTCGCGCACGTCAGAGGCTTTCTCGCCGAAGATGGCGCGCAGGAGCTTTTCCTCCGGCGTCATCGGGCTTTCGCCCTTCGGCGTGATCTTGCCAACCAGGATATCGCCCGGCTGCACTTCGGCGCCGATATAGACAATGCCCGCTTCGTCGAGGTTGCGCAGAGCGTCCTCGCCGACATTCGGGATGTCTCGGGTGATCTCCTCGGGGCCGAGCTTCGTGTCGCGGGCGGCCACTTCGTATTCTTCGATATGAACCGAAGTGAACACGTCGTCCTTCACGATCCGTTCGGAGATCAGGATCGAGTCCTCGAAGTTGTAGCCCTGCCAGGGCATGAACGCGACGAGGATGTTCTTGCCCAGAGCGAGTTCACCCAGATCCGTCGACGGGCCATCGGCGATGACTTCGCCGGCCTGAACCTGATCGCCAACCTTCACCAGAGGACGCTGGTTGATGCAGGTGTTCTGATTCGAGCGCTGGAACTTGCGAAGACGATAGATGTCCACGCCCGGATCGCCCGGCTCCATGTCGTCGGTGACGCGCACGACGATCCGCATCGCGTCGACCTGGTCGATCACGCCGCCGCGGCGCGCGGTGATCGCTGCGCCGGAGTCGCGAGCCACCTTGGCCTCGATGCCGGTCCCGACGAACGGCGCTTCGGCGCGAAGCAGCGGCACCGCCTGGCGCTGCATGTTCGACCCCATCAGCGCGCGGTTGGCGTCGTCATTCTCGAGGAACGGAATGAGGTTCGCGGCGACCGAGACGAGCTGTTTCGGCGACACGTCGATCAGGGTGATCGTCTCGCGCGGCGCGAGCATGAACTCGCCCGCTTTCCTCGCAGCGACCAGGGCGTTCACAAAGCGGCCTTCGCCGTCGAGCGTGGCGTTGGCCTGAGCGATGACGTGTTTTTGCTCCTCCATCGCCGAGAGGTAGATCACGTCATCGGTGATCTGACCGTCGACGACCTCTCGATACGGGGTCTCGATGAAGCCGTACTTGTTCACGCGCGCGAATGACGCCAGCGAGTTGATCAGACCGATGTTCGGACCTTCCGGCGTTTCAATCGGACACATCCGACCGTAATGTGTCGGGTGCACGTCGCGCACCTCGAAGCCCGCTCGCTCGCGCGTCAGGCCGCCAGGCCCAAGCGCCGAGAGACGCCGCTTGTGGGTGACCTCGGACAGCGGATTGGTCTGGTCCATGAACTGGCTGAGCTGCGAGGAGCCGAAGAACTCCCGCACCGCCGCCGCCGCCGGCTTCGCGTTGATCAGATCCTGCGGCATGACGGTGTCGATCTCGACGGCGCCCATGCGTTCCTTGATCGCCCGCTCCATGCGCAGCAGACCAACGCGGTACTGGTTCTCCATCAGCTCGCCGACCGACCGAACCCGGCGGTTGCCAAGGTGGTCGATGTCGTCGACATCGCCGCGCCCGTCGCGCAGATCCAGCATCGCATCCACGACGGCGACAATATCGTCCGTCCGCAACGTCCGCTGCGTGTCGGGCGCGTCCAGATCGAGACGCATGTTCATCTTGACCCGGCCAACCGCCGAGAGGTCGTAGCGCTCGCTATCGAAGAACAGACCGCCAAACAGAGTTTCCGCCGCCTCGACCGTGGGGGGCTCGCCAGGGCGCATCACCCGGTAGATGTCCATCAACGCGCCTTCGCGGTTGACGTTTTTGTCCACCGCCATCGTGTTGCGCAGATAAGCGCCCACCGTCACGCCGTCGATGTCGAGCGTCGGGATCGTCTTCAAACCCTGCTCTTGCAGGATCGCGACGTTTTCCTCTGTCAGCTCGTCGCCGGCTTCAACATAGATGAGGCCGGTCTCTTCATTGATCACATCCTCTGCGGCGAAGCGGCCGTAGATGGAGGTTTCCGGCGCCAGGAGCGATTTCACGCCGTCCTCGGCCAGCTTGGAGAGTTTGCGCGGGGTCAGCTTCTTGCCGGCTTCCGCCACCACCTCGCCCGACTTCGCGTCGACGAGGTCATGGTCAGGCTTCACGCCTTTCAGGCGCTCGACATCGAATGGGACCGTCCAGCCCTTCTTGCCCTTTGTGTACGGCACGATGTCGTAGAAGGTCTTCATGATCCCTTCTTGGTCGAGCCCCAATGCGTATAGGAGGGTGGTCGCCGGAAGCTTCCGGCGGCGGTCGATGCGCGTATAAAGCAGGTCCTTGGCGTCGAACTCGAAATCGAGCCAGGAGCCGCGATACGGAATCACGCGGCCAGCGAAGAGCAGTTTGCCCGACGAGTGCGTTTTTCCTTTATCGTGGTCAAAGAACACGCCGGGGCTGCGGTGCATCTGACTGACGATCACGCGCTCGGTGCCGTTCACCACGAAAGTGCCGTTCGTCGTCATGAGCGGCATATCGCCCATGTAGACGTCTTGTTCCTTGATATCCTTGACGGATTTCGCGCCGGTTTCTTCGTCGACCTCGAAGACGATGAGGCGCAAAGTCACCTTGAGCGGCGCCGCATAAGTCATGTCGCGCTGCTGACACTCTTCAACGTCGTATTTCGGCGCCTCGAGCTCGTATCGAACGAACTCAAGCACAGACGTTTCGTTGAAATCCTTGATCGGGAACACTGACTGGAAGACGCCCTGCAAGCCTTCCCCGTCGATCGGCTCTGGGCCTTCGCCGGATTTCAAAAACAGATCGTAAGAACTCTTTTGGACCTCGATTAGGTTGGGCATCTCCGCAATCTCACGGATCTTGCCGAAAAACTTACGGATACGTTTGCGACCGGCGAAAGTCTGCGCCATACTGCTCCTCGCGTTATCGAAGATCGCCCGTCGGCGACCTCTCGACAAAAAGTCCGGGAACCCCCGGGTTATCGCACGCGTTCCAGAGTAATGCGGGATCGCGTTGCGGAATCGCTCTCGTCAAAAATATGGTGAATCGCTCACCGCGGATTAATCAGCATTTCGTCCCGCTTGTGAAGACGCGAATAGGTCGGCCCCGCGAATCCGCGAGCCCGACCTGAATTTATTTGTAAGCGGCTCACATAGACCGCCGCTCAGCAGATTGCAAGCTTACTTGAGTTCGACTTTCGCGCCGACTTCTTCGAGCTTTTTCTTGATCTCTTCGGCTTCGTCCTTCGACGCAGCTGCTTTGACGGGGTTGCCGCCGGCTTCGTCCAGATCTTTCGCCTCTTTGAGGCCCAGGCCGGTGATGGCGCGAACCTCTTTGATGACGTTGATCTTTTTGGCGCCCGCTTCGACGAGAATAACGTCAAACTCGGACTTCTCTTCAGCCGCGCCGCCGGCGTCGCCGCCGCCTGCGCCCGGAGCCGCTGCAACCGCAACCGCACCAGCAGCCGGCTCGATGCCGTACTTTTCTTTCAGGATGTTTTTCAGGTCGTTGGCTTCGATGAGGGTGAGGTTCACCAGCTCTTCAGCCATTTTTTCAAGATCAGCCATGTTTTCATTCCGTTGCTAAATCGGTTGTCACTGGGCGACCGCCCAGACGGGCGGTCGAAAGATCACTGAGAACGTCAGACGTCTTCGCGTTCGGCCAAGGTTTTGACGACGCTGGCGAGGTTCGACGCCGGAGCGCCGATCGCGCCGGCGAGGTTCGCCCCGCCAGACATGAGCGCGCCAACGATCGAGGAGAGAACCTCCTCGCGAGACGGCATCGCCGCCAGCGACTTCACGCCAGCCGCATCGAACACTTCAGGCCCCATCGCGCCGCCAACGATTTTCAGCTTATCGTTGGACTTGGCGTACTTATCGACGACTTTCGCCGCCGCGACGGGGTCCTCTGCGTATGCGAGAACCGTCTGGCCCGTCAGGTGTTCCGCAAGCGCCTCGCAGGCCTTGCCCTGAAGGGCGATCTTGGCGAGCCTGTTTTTCGCGACCCGCACCGAGGCCCCCGCATCGCGCATTTGCGAGCGGAACTCGGACATCTCAGCGACCGTCATGCCGGCGTAGTGGCAAACAACCACTGCGCCCGAGTCCTCGAACACGCGGCCGAGTTCTTCGACCACCTGCGCTTTTTGGGCTCTTTCCACAGTCAGCTCCAAGTCTACGACGACGCCGTGCGGATGCCCGGCGCGGCCGTCTTAGGCTTCAATTTGGCTTCGGGACCGCCCTTGCGGGCAAAACTGGTCCGTTCACCGGCTCCTAGGGTGCGACATCCGGACATGCGCCCGGACCCCGCTGGGTCCCGTCCCGGTAAACGGACGATGGCGAACCTGGCTCAAGCGCCTGAGCGCTTGCGGGCCGGTTCGGCAATTCCGTTCCCCGTCTATGGCGGGAGATTAAGCCGCGGCGAAACCACGGCGCCCACCGTCTCGGACAGGCGCGAACCCGCCTGAGCGGATCCGCAAGTACGGCGCGTTTAACGGCGCCGATCTCTCAACGTCAAGACTTTCAGCGCCTAGGCGCTTTCGGCCGCCGTGGCCGAGGAGACGTCGATCGTCACGCCGGGCCCCATGGTCGAGCTCAGCGAGATCTTTTTCATGTAGGCGCCTTTCGCACCCGTCGGCTTGGCCTTGTTCACCGCGTCGACGAAGGCGCGCACGTTGGCCAGGAGCGCATCTTCCGAGAAGCTCGCTTTGCCAACGCCGGCGTGCACGACGCCAGCCTTTTCCGCACGGAACTGCACCTGACCGCCTTTGGCGTCTTCAACCGCCTTTTTGACGTCCATGGTCACGGTGCCGACCCGCGGGTTGGGCATCAGGCCGCGCGGACCCAAAACCTTACCCAAACGCCCGACAATCGACATCATGTCCGGCGTCGCGATACAGCGATCAAAATCGATGGTTCCGCCCTGCACGGTTTCCATCAGGTCTTCGGCTCCGACGACGTCTGCTCCGGCTTCCTTGGCCTCGTCCGCTTTGGGGCCTTTCGCGAAGACCGCCACGCGGACCGTCTTGCCTGTGCCGTTGGGCAGCGAGACGACGCCTCGAACCATCTGATCGGCATGACGCGGGTCAACGCCAAGGTTCAATGCGATGTCGATGGTCTCGTCAAACTTCGCCGTCGCGCCGGCTTTGACCAGCTTCACGGCCTCTTCGATCGAAACGTCCGCCTTGTCGGCGAAGACCTCGCGCGCAGCGCGCGTCCGTTTTCCTTCCTTCGCCATAACTTATCCTTTCACCTCGATGCCCATGGACCGCGCAGACCCAAGAATGATCTGCATCGCCGCGTCCACGTCGTTCGCGTTGAGATCCTTCATCTTTGCTTCGGCGATCTCGCGAACCTGCTTCACGGTCACCGAACCGGCGACCGACTTGCCCGGCTCTTTCGAGCCTGACTTCAGCTTGGCCGCCTTCTTCAGAAAGTAAGACGCCGGCGGAGTCTTAATGTCGAAGGTAAAGGATTTATCAACATAGTAGGTGATGATCGTCGGGCAGGGCGCACCCGGTTCAAGGTCCTGGCTCTTGGCGTTGAACGCCTTGCAGAACTCCATGATATTGATGCCGCGCTGACCGAGCGCAGGCCCGATCGGCGGCGAGGGGTTCGCCTTTCCGGCGGGCACCTGCAGTTTCAGCATGCCGGCGACTTTCTTCGCCATGGTTCACTTCCTTTCGTCCCGACCCGTCGCCCGTTCGCGGGCTGCGGTCGGATCCGCATCGCTCCGGAAAGGCGCCGGAGCTCGCTTGAGCGGTTCGGTCCGACCCTGCCTTTCGGCCGAGCCTCGCCTCCCGCGACGACGGTTCAGGGGCGGCCCGACTATTCGTCGGTCTTTTGCACCTGGCCGTATTCCAACTCGACCGGGGTCGCCCGGCCGAAAATCGACACTGTCACCTTCAGGCGCGCGGCCTCCGGATCGACCTCTTCGACCGTGCCCATGAAGCTTTCGAACGGGCCGTCGGTGACCTTGATCTGCTCGCCGATCTCGAAATGGATCAAAGGGGCTTCGGCGCCGCGTTCCGCGCTCTCAACCACCTTGTTCAACATCCGCGCGACCTCTTCGTCGCGCAGGGGCATCGGCTTGCCCTGAGGCCCCAAGAACCCCGTGACGCGTTGCGTGTCCTTGATCAGGTGATACGCCTCATCGGTGAGTTCGGCCCGGAGCAGAACATAACCCGGCATGAAGCGCCGCTCGGTCATGACCTTACGGCCCCGCCGGACCTCCATGACCTCTTCTTTCGGCACCACGACCTCGGCGATAACATCCTCAAGGCCTTTCTGCGCCACCTCGTCCTGGATCGAGGTCGCGACCTTGTTTTCGTAATTGGATAGGACGCTCACTGCGTACCACCGCATCGCCATACTGCGCTCACCTGAGTTTCGTGACCGGAAACCAATCATCAGGCTTCCAGAAACACGGGGCTACCAAAAACAACGGCGCGCGCGAATTCCTTCGCGCGCTCCGAGAGGGTTGCCGATACAACCCACGCGCAGACAGATCAAGAAAAAACTCGGCTCTGGCGCCGTCGGAGCGCTTCGAACTGACGTCCGGCGATCAGCCCTAAAGCGTGATGCTCAGAAACGCCTGAACCAGCCACGACAGGATCGAGTCGACGAAAAAGAAGAAAATCGTGAAGAGCGTCGAGAGGAGAAACACCATCACCGTGGTGAGCGTCGTCTCTTTACGTGTCGGCCAGATCACCTTCGCGCCTTCGGCACGCACCTGAGCGATAAAGGCGGCGGGATTAACTTTGGCCATCTGTATCTCTTCGCGTCTCGTCTGGCGCGCTTTCCGGCGCCGGCACGGTTTCTACTTTCGACTGGCAGGGGCAGCAGGACTCGAACCCGCGACCCTCGGTTTTGGAGACCGATGCTCTACCAACTGAGCTATACCCCTACAGGCCGTTGTCGACAGCACGCTCACTTATCCGCGCTGGGCGCTTCTGTCCAGAGGCGCGCATGTCAGCTGGAGCGGGTAGACGGGATCGAACCGACATCTTCAGCTTGGAAGGCTGTTGCTCTACCATTGAGCTATACCCGCACGCCTGACGGCGAGGCCGGTTAGATAGTCCCGACACCCACCGGAAATCAATACGGCAACGCAAATACCTGCGGGTCGAGCTAGTTTTGCGCGCCAGGAGGCGGTCCGACATGGATCGCACCTGAGTTGATCAATGCGCTGACAATCGTTTTTTTGGAGTGCATGTCCAAATCGGCGGGCGCGCCTTCGAGCCCGCTATCCGCCATGAACTTCGCCAGCATCTCCTGCGCCCGTGGGTCGCCGAAGATCTGCGTGGCCAATTCGTCTGGGATCTGCTCAGGGGTGAACTGCTCCGTCTGTTGCTGGTCCGCCTGCTGTTTCAGGCCGGTCGCCAGCGCCGCCAGCGCGGCTTTCTGGTGTTCCTTGGGAATATCCTCGAACGGCGTCGGATTCCCGGTTTGCTCGTGCATTTTCTGAAGCATCGCCCGCATTTGCGGATCGTTGAGCGCCTTCTGCAGCAATTCGTCGGGGATTTGGGTCGCGTCCATGGTCAGCCTTTCCGAGTTCCGGCTGCGGGATGCGGCCATCGATTGCATATGGGCTTGGCGATCAGCACTTAAACACGTTCTCTCAAAGATCGCAGCGTTTGACGGAAACGTTTCAACGCCCTGTCCCGCGCAAAGTGACGTCCGTCTGTGACCACATGCCGGCCCGCCGACCAGACGTCGCGCACGAGGCCGTCGTCGCGCGCAAAGATCCACGCGTCCAGCAAAGCATCGCCCTCGAGACCGATCAGGTCCAGCGCCTGAGCGTCCAAGGCGACAAGGTCGGCCAGCTTTCCAGGGGCGATCTCGCCCGCGTCACGGCCCAACGCCTGCGCGCCGCCGCAGGCCGCGCCTTCGAACAGGATGCGCCCCGATGACCGATCGGCCGTCGCAAGCGCGGCTCGGCTACGATCCCGCAGACGCTGTGAATACTCCAATGTCCGAAGCTCCTCACAAAGCGAGATCCGGACGTTGGAATCGGACCCGACCCCGAAGCGTCCCCCATGCGTCAGGAACCGGACCCCGTCGAAGATCCCATCACCCAGATTGGACTCCGTGATCGGACACAGCCCTGCGACGGCGCCCGATCGTGTGACGCCAAACGTCTCCTCCGCGCTCATGTGGGTCGCATGGATCAGGCACCAGCGCGCATCAACCGGCGTCTCGTTCAACAGCCACGCCACAGGCCGCGCGCCATAGGCGGCCTCGACCTCCTCGACCTCGGCGGTCTGCTCGGCGATATGCAGATGCACCGGAGAGGTTGGAGCGATGCCGAGCGCCGCGGTCAGCGCGGATCGACTGACCGCGCGCAAGGAGTGCGGCGCCACCCCCACGACCGTGTCCCGGGGGAGATTTGCGCACGCTCGATTCGCGCCTTCGCACAAGATCTCGAACCGATCTGCGTCGTTGCCGAACCGCAGCTGTCCGCCGGCCAGGGCGCGTCCATCGCATCCGCCCCGTTCGTACAGAACCGGCAGCAGCGTCAGGCCTATGCCCGTCTGCTCGGCCGCCACGGCGATCCGGCTGGAAAGCTCGGCGACGTCGTCATAGGGATCGCCGTTCGGCTGATGGTGCAGATAGTGGAACTCGCCCACCGAAGCGTAGCCGGCCTCGAGCATCTCGACTTGAACCCAAGCCGCGATCGCCTCGACGTCGTCGGGTTCGAGCGCTCCGACAAAGCGATACATCAGATCGCGCCACGTCCAGAAACTGTCGCTCGCCGACGGTCCACGTCCTTCCGTCATGCCCGCCATCGCGCGCTGAAACGCATGGCTGTGGAGGTTGGCGGGCGCTGGCAAAAGCACGCCCACGCGCATACCGCTGGGCGTCGCGTCCTCCTCAACCGACCGGATCCGCCCAGCGTCGTCCAGACTGACAAGAGTGTTGCGCCGCCAGCCGTTCGAGGTCAGCGCTCGTTCCGCCCAAATCGCCTTCGACATCCGGTTTCCTTCGAAGTTTGTTGACACCCGTTGAGCCGCCGACATGCTGCGGAAACACGTCTCTCGACACAAGCTCAGGGTCACAGTGTCCCGTCTTCGCCTCATCAACGCACGGATCGCCACGATGGCCGCCAGCGCGGGGCCCTACGGTTTGATCGAGCACGGGTTCGTCGACATGTCGGACGGCTATATCCGCGACGTTGGAGAGATGGACCAAGCGCCTGCGACCAACGTCCCCAAGCGTGATCTCGAAGGGCGGCTTGTGACGCCCGCGCTGATCGACTGCCACACCCACGTCGTGTTCGGCGGCGATCGCGCCCGCGAGTTCGAGATGCGGCTTCAAGGCGCGACATACGAAGAGGTCGCCCGCGCCGGCGGCGGCATTGTCTCGACCGTCTCCGCGACGCGAGAGGCCGCTGAAGAGGATCTTCTCAAAAGCGCTCTGAGACGGGTCGACGCGCTGATCGCGGAGGGCGCCGGAACAATCGAGGTCAAATCCGGCTATGGGCTCGATATTGAAACCGAGTTGAAAATGCTGCGCGTCGCCCGGCGCATCGAACGCGTTCGCCCGGTTCGTGTGAAGACCAGCTTTCTTGGCGCCCACGCCGTGCCGGGCGAATTCCAAGACAAGGCGGACGCTTACATCGATGAGGTCTGCATCCCCGCGTTGGAGGCGGCGCATGCGGCGGGCCTTGCGGACGCTGTCGACGGTTTCTGCGAAGGGATCGCGTTCTCGCCCGCGCAGATCGACCGTGTCTTTGCGAAAGCCAAGGAGCTGGGCCTGCCCGTTAAGCTGCATGCGGAGCAGCTTTCTAATCTTGGAGGGGCCGAACTCGCCGCACGCTACGCCGCGTTGTCCGCCGACCATCTGGAGTACCTCGATCAGACCGGCGTCGCTGCGATGGCGAAGGCCGGAACGGTGGCGGTGCTGTTGCCAGGAGCGTTTTACACGCTCCGAGAAACCCAGAAGCCGCCGGTTGAAGCACTGAGGGCGCAAGGCGTGCCCATCGCCGTTGCAACCGACTGCAATCCCGGCTCCTCTCCGATGACGTCGCTCCTTCTGACGATGAACATGGTGTGCACGTTCTTCCGGATGACGCCCGAAGAAGCTTTGACCGGCGCCACACGGCACGCCGCCCTCGCGCTGGGTCTCAACGATGTCGGAGTGATCGCGCCCGGCAAACGGAGCGATCTCGCCATTTGGGATGTGATGCACCCGTCCGAGCTGTCGTATCGGATCGGGTACAATCCGCTCCACCAACGGATCTTCGGTGGATCGTCGTGAGTGAGATTGTTCTTTCCCCTGGATTTGTGGAGCTCACTCGACTCGAGACGATTTTTCGGGGCGAGGAGCCCATCAAACTGGACCGCTCCTGCAGACAAGCTGTCGAAATCGCTGCGGACCACGTCGCGCAGGCCGCCGCCGGGGACGCCGCCGTTTATGGGGTGAACACCGGTTTCGGGAAGCTGGCGACGATCAAGATCGCAGCTGAAGACACCGCGCGCCTGCAGCGCAATCTCGTTCTGTCCCATTGCAGCGGCGTCGGCGAGACCACCGAGCCCGAAATCGTTCGGCTGATGATGGCGTTGAAATGCCTGTCCCTGGGACGCGGCGCGTCTGGCGTCCGCTGGGGCGTCATCGAACTTCTGGAAGACATGCTCGGCCGCGGCGTGCTCCCCGTCGTTCCGGCTCAGGGGTCGGTCGGCGCGTCGGGCGACCTGGCTCCGCTCGCGCATATGGCCGCGGTCATGCTGGGCGAAGGCGAAGCCGTTTACGCCGGTGAGCGCCTGCCGGGCGGAGCAGCGCTGGCCGAAGCCGGGCTACGACCGATCGAACTCGCCGCGAAAGAAGGCCTGGCCCTTATCAACGGCACGCAGTTCTCCTGCGCCTATGCGCTAGCGGGCCTCTTCAACGCTCGCCGGTGCGCCGAGGCGGCCCTGGTGACCGGGGCGATGACGACAGACGCAATCATGGGCTCGACGGCTCCGCTGCGTCCGGAGATCCACGCGCTGCGCGGTCACAAAGGTCAGATCGACGTCGCCGCGGCGATGCGCGCCCTGATGGCCGGGTCTGAGATCCGCGAAAGCCACCGCGAGGGCGATACCCGCGTTCAGGACCCCTATTGCATCCGATGTCAGCCGCAGGTGACGGGCGCAGCGGTCGATCTCCTTCGCCAGGCGGCCCGGACGCTCGAGATCGAAGCCAATGCGGCGACCGACAACCCTTTGGTGATCGGGGAGGACGACATCCTCTCCGGCGGCAACTTTCACGCGGAACCCGTCGCCTTCGCAGCTGACCAGATCGCGTTGGCCCTGGCCGAGATCGGCGCCATCGCCCAGCGCCGCGTGGCGTTGATGGTCGACCCGGCTCTGTCGTTCGACCTTCCGCCATTTCTCACACCGGCGCCGGGTTTGAACTCCGGCTACATGATCGCCGAAGTCACAACCGCCGCGTTGATGAGCGAGAACAAGCATCTCGCCAACCCTTGCTCGACCGACTCGACCCCGACCTCCGCCAATCAGGAAGACCACGTGTCGATGGCGGCCCACGGCGCGAGACGTCTGCGACGGATGACGCAGAACCTGACACATATTCTCGGCGTCGAGCTTCTCTGCGCCGCCCAAGGGATCGAGTTCCGCGCGCCGCTGAAGACAAGCGCATCGTTGCAGGCGGCGTTGAGCTTCTTGCGCACACATGTCGCATCGCTCGAAGAGGACCGCTATCTGGCGCCGGACCTCGAGCGGGCCGCCGCGCTGATCGCCGACCGCTCACTCTTCAAAGCGGCGAACGGCCAAGCGCTCGAATGGGAGGGCAATCGGTGATCCCAAGGCGCTATGGCTTTCTTCTCAGCGGCTTCATCATGGGAACGTTCATGTCCTTCATCATGTCCGGCGTCGTGACCGCCGTGAACACGGGCTTCGACGCCGGCTACGCAGAGCGTTGGATGATCGCCTGGGCTGTCGCCTGGGCCCTCGCCGTTCCCTTGGCGGCCCTGGGAACTCTGTTCGTTCCATCCCTTGTCGCCAAGTTGGTCCGTTAATCCGCACAGAAGGAGCGCCTGATGGCCAATCCGCGCCTCGACAACGCCCGCACGGTGATCCCGCCCATCGGCGACAAGATCAGCTGCGGCTCCTGGCAGACAGAAGCTCCGATGCGGATGCTGATGAACAACCTGCATCCGGATGTCGCCGAGCACCCGCATGAGCTGGTGGTCTATGGCGGGATCGGTCGGGCGGCCCGCACCTGGGAAGATTTCGACAGGATCGTCGCCAGCCTGCAATCGCTGAGCGAAACAGAGACGCTGTTGGTGCAATCGGGCAAGCCTGTCGGCGTCTTCAGAACGCATGCAGACGCGCCGCGGGTTCTGATCGCCAACTCGAATCTGGTGCCGCATTGGGCGACCTGGGACCACTTTCAAAAACTCGATCAGGTCGGGTTGATGATGTATGGCCAGATGACCGCCGGCTCCTGGATCTACATCGGCACCCAAGGCATCGTGCAGGGCACCTACGAGACCTTCGCCGAGGCCGGCCGTCAGCACTATGGCGGCGATCTGACCGGAAAATGGATCCTGACCGCGGGTTTGGGCGGGATGGGCGGCGCACAGCCTCTGGCCGCAGTGTTTGCCGGGGCGAGCTGCCTCGCCGTCGAATGCGATCCCGAACGCATCGATTTCCGACTGCGCACGAAGTATCTCGACGAGCGGGCCGAGACGCTCGACGAGGCGCTTGCGATGATCTCGCGCTGGACCGCAGCCGGCGAAGCGAAATCGGTCGGTCTGGTGGGAAACGCGGCGGAGATCTTCCCCGAGCTGGCCCAGCGGATGGCGAACGGCGGCGCGCGGCCAGACATCGTCACCGATCAAACCTCGGCGCATGATCCGCTCAATGGCTATTTGCCCGCTGGTTGGTCCCTTTCAGAGTGGCGCGACAAGCGAGAACGCGACCCCAAAGCGGTGGAGACCGCGGCGCGCGCATCAATGAAAACCCATGTCGAAGCGATGCTCTCCTTCTGGAACGCCGGCGTGCCGACGCTGGATTACGGCAACAACATTCGTCAGGTGGCGTTGGACGAAGGTCTGGAGCACGCCTTCGATTTCCCTGGATTCGTGCCGGCTTACATCCGCCCGTTGTTCTGTCGCGGCATTGGACCGTTCCGTTGGTGCGCGCTTTCGGGCGACCCGGAGGATATCTACAAGACAGACGCCAAGATGAAGGAGCTGTTCCCCGAGAACGCGCATCTGCATCAGTGGCTCGACATGGCGCGCGAGCGGATCGCCTTTCAGGGCCTGCCTGCGCGGATTTGCTGGATTGGCCTGGGCGACCGACACCGCGCGGGTCTTGCCTTCAACGAGATGGTGGCGACGGGCGAGTTGAAAGCGCCTGTCGTGATCGGCCGGGATCATCTGGACAGCGGATCCGTCGCCTCGCCGAACCGCGAAACCGAAGCGATGAAGGATGGCTCGGACGCCGTGTCGGACTGGCCGCTTCTGAACGCGCTCTTGAACACCGCGTCCGGCGCGACCTGGGTGTCGCTGCACCATGGCGGCGGCGTCGGCATGGGGTTCAGTCAGCATTCGGGCATGGTGATCTGTTGCGACGGCACCGACGCCGCGGCGCATCGCATTGAACGGGTGCTGTGGAACGACCCCGCGACGGGCGTGATGCGCCATGCGGACGCCGGCTACGAGATCGCGATCGACTGCGCGCGGGAGCACCAGCTGAACCTGCCTGGGATTCTCGGCGGCGGTTGACCGGCTCGACCTTGCGGCGCACACAGGTCAGGTTCGAGCGAAACGGAGGTCCTCAATGCGTCTTCTACGATACGGCCCAGCCGGCGCGGAGAAGCCCGGCCTTCTCGACGATTTCGGCCAGATCCGCGACCTGAGCCAGGTGGTCGGTGATTTCGCCGGGCCTACGGTCTCGCTGAGGCAGATCGAGGCTCTGAGCGCCGTCAGCCTGGATGAGTTGCCGATCGTCGAGGGCGAGCAGCGCGTCGGGCCTTGCGTCGCCTCGATGCCGAACTTCCACTGCGTCGGGCTCAACTACGCCAAGCATGCCGCAGAGACCGGCGGCGAACCGCCGCCCGAGCCGATCCTGTTCTCAAAGGCGACGTCCAGCCTCTGCGGGCCGAACGACCCGATCATCCAGCCCAAGGACTCGACCCAGCTCGATTACGAGGTCGAGCTCGGCGTGATCATCGGCGCCGAGGCCACGCACATCGCCGAGGCTGACGCGTTGTCGATCGTGTCGGGGTATTGCGTGATCAACGACGTGTCGGAGCGGAACTTCCAGATCCGCCGCTCCGGCCAGTGGGTGAAGGGAAAGTCGTCGCCGAATTTCGGGCCGGTCGGGCCCTGGATCGTCACCGCCGACGAAGTTGAGGACCCGCAAAACCTGCCGCTTTGGCTCGATGTGAACGGCGACACGCGGCAATTGTCGAACACCTCCGACATGATCTTCAGCGTCGCCGAGATCATCAGCTACATGTCGCGCTTCATGAAGCTGCTTCCCGGCGACGTCATCGCGACAGGCACGCCCGAGGGCGTGGCGATGGGCATGGATCCGCGGGAGTATCTTCAGCCGGGCGACGAAGTACATCTGGGTGTCGAGGGCCTCGGCGAACAACGTCAAACCGTCGTGGCCTTCGGCGAAGCCTGATGCCGCGTTTCGCCGCCAATCTGACGATGCTCTTCAACGACGTCTCGTTTCTGGACCGGTTCGAAGCGGCCGCGGCAGCCGGCTTCGAGGCGGTCGAGTTCCTGTTCCCCTACGAGTACCCGGCCGCAGAAATCCGCGATCGACTTAACGGGACCGGACTAAAGATGGCGTTGTTCAACACGCCGCCGGGCGACTGGTCGATCGGCGAGCGCGGATGGGCGGCCGTCAGCGGCGGCGAAGCCCATTTCGAGCAGCACCTTGAACGCGCGCTGGACTACGCGTCAGTCCTGTCGCCTGGCGCCATCCATATCATGGCCGGCGTCGCGCAGGGTCCAGCCGCACGGGCGGCCTATATCGAGAGCCTCAAACGCGCCTGCGCCGCCGCGCCAGAGCAGCTGTTCGTCATCGAGCCGATCAACCACCGCGACATTCCCGGCTATCACCTCAATCGCAGCGACGACGCCAAGGCGGTGATCGCAGAAGTCGGGGCGCCCAACCTCCAGCTGCAGCTGGACCTCTATCATTGCCAGATCATGGAGGGCGACCTGACCCGCCGTATCGAACTTCTGGCGCCGATCCTGGGACATGTGCAGGTGGCGAGCGTTCCCAACCGCCGGGAGCCAGACGAAGGTGAGACGGATTTCACGCATCTTATGGCGACGCTCGACCGGGTCGGTTACAGCGGCTGGGTCGGATGCGAATATCGCCCAACCGGCCGCACCCAGGACGGGCTTGGCTGGTTCGCGCCCTACAAGACTTGAGGAGACACCAGATGAGCCCACCGCTCATTGCGCTCGTGACCGGCGCAAGCCAGGGAATTGGCGAAGCCGTTGCGAGCCGGTTTGCAGAGGCCGGTCACCGAGTCGTGCTGGCCGCCCGGTCCCGAGAAAAGCTGCAAGCCGTCGCTGCGCGGATCGGCCCGAACGCCATGCCCGTCGCATGCGACGTTTCCGATCCGCAAGCTGTCGAGGCCTTGTTCAAAGAGATCGGAGAGACGCACGGCCGGCTCGACGTCGTCTTCAACAACGCCGGGCTCAATGTCCCGCCACAGGATGTCGGCGATACCCCGTTCGAGGACTGGCGCAAGGTGATGTCGGTCAATCTCGACGGAGCGTTTCTGATCGCCAGCGCCGCATTCGGCATGATGAAGACGCAAACCCCACAGGGCGGGCGGATCATCAACAACGGCTCTATCTCCTCCCACGCGCCGCGCTATCACTCCGCGCCCTACACCGCCTCAAAGCACGCGATCACCGGGTTGACCAAGGCGACCTCGCTCGACGGCCGTCCGTTCTCGATCGCCTGCGGGCAAATCGACATCGGCAATGTCGAGACAGATATGACCCAGGTGATGAAACGCGGCGTGCCGCAGGCGGATGGCGTGGTGAAGCCCGAGCCCGTGTTCGAACTGAGGCATGTCGCCGACGCCATCCTGCGCATGGCGGAACTGCCCCTCGACGCCAATGTCCTGTTTCAGACGATCATGGCTACCAACGCCCCGTTTGTCGGGCGGGGGTGAACGCGCAAGAACCCCGTGCGGCGCGTCGCGTGTTTCGCTAAACAGTCGAAAGAAACAAACACAGCGGGCCGAAAGACGCCCGCCACTAGGGAGCAGGGTCATGTTTACGGCCTCGATGAATTTCGACCTCGGCGAGGATGTCAGCGCGTTGCGCGACATGGTGCACCGCTGGGCCCAGGAGCGGGTGAAGCCCTTGGCCACGGAAGTGGATCGCGGCAACGCCTTCCCACACGAATTGTGGGAAGAGATGGGCGAGCTGGGCCTGCTGGGCATCACCATCCCGGAGGAGGATGGCGGCGCCGGGATGGGATACCTGGCGCATACCGTCGCGGTGGAGGAGATCGCGCGCGTCAGCGCATCAGTCTCCTTGTCCTACGGCGCGCATTCCAATCTCTGCGTCAACCAGATCAACCTGAACGGAAGCCCCCAACAAAAGGCGAAGTATCTGCCCGATCTGATTTCCGGAAAGTCAGTCGGCGCCCTGGCGATGTCGGAGGCCGGAGCCGGGTCCGACGTCGTCGGCATGAAACTGCGGGCGGACAAGCGCAACGACAAATACGTGCTGAACGGCACGAAGTACTGGATCACCAACGGCGGCGAGGCGAACACGCTGGTGGTCTACGCCAAAACTGACCCCGACGGCGGGTCGAAAGGCATCACGGCGTTCCTGATCGAGAAGTCGATGCCCGGCTTCAGCCAGTCCGCCCATTTCGACAAGCTGGGCATGCGCGGCTCGAACACGGTGGAGCTCGTGTTCGAGGACGTCGAGGTGCCATATGAAAACGTCCTCGGCGAGGAGGGCAAAGGCGTCCAGGTCCTGATGAGCGGGCTCGACTATGAGCGCGTCGTGCTGTCAGGCATCGGTTGCGGGATCATGGCCGGCTGCCTCGACGAGATCATGCCGTACCTGGCCGAACGCAAGCAGTTCGGCAAACCGATCGGCGATTTCCAGCTGATGCAGGGCAAGATCGCCGACATGTACGTGAAGCTGAACTCGGCTCGGGCCTATGTCTATGAGGTCGCAAAAGCCTGCGATCGCGGCGAGGTCACGCGGCAGGACGCCGCCGGCTGCGTGCTCTACGCCTCTGAAGAGGCGATGGTCGTGGCCCATCAGGCCGTGCAGGCGATGGGCGGCGCCGGCTTCATGAACGACACCGCCGTCTCGCGCATGTTCCGCGACGCCAAGCTGATGGAGATCGGGGCGGGCACGTCGGAGATCCGCCGCATGCTGGTTGGACGCGAGCTGATGGACGCGATGAAGCAATGACGGTTCTGCGCTCGAGCCTCTCGCCAAAATCGGAAACCTTCAAAGCCAACCAGGCGGCGCACGAAGCTGCGATGGGGCCGGTCCATGAGGCGATCGAGCTCGCGCTGGCCGGAGGGGGCGAAAGCGCCCGCGAACGACATGTTTCTCGCGGCAAGATCCTACCGCGCGAACGCGTGTCGCGGCTGCTCGATCCGGGCTCGCCTTTCATCGAGATCGGCATGTTTGCAGCCCATGGCATGTATGACGGCGCCAGCCCCTCTGCGGGGGCGGTGGCGGGCGTTGGGCGCGTGTCGGGGCGCGAGGTGATGATCGTCTGCAACGACGCCACCGTGAAGGGCGGCACCTATTATCCGATGACGGTGAAGAAGCATCTGCGGGCTCAGGAGATCGCGGAGCAGAACCTCTTGCCCTGCGTCTACCTGGTCGATTCCGGCGGGGCCAACCTGCCCAACCAGGACGAGGTTTTCCCAGATCGCGACCACTTTGGCCGGATCTTCTTCAATCAGGCCAACATGTCCGCGAAAGGCATCCCGCAGATCGCCGTGGTGATGGGCTCGTGCACGGCCGGCGGAGCGTATGTGCCGGCGATGTCGGACGTCACGATCATCGTCAAAGAGCAGGGCACGATCTTTCTCGGCGGCCCGCCGCTGGTGAAAGCCGCGACCGGCGAAGTGGTCACGGCCGAAGACTTGGGCGGAGGCGACGTGCATACGCGTTTGTCCGGCGTCGCCGACTACCTGGCCGACGACGACGCTCACGCGCTGGCGCTCACCCGACAGGCGGTCGCCAACCTCAATCGCGTCAAGCCACAGCAACTTGATCTGCAGCCGATCGAAGAGCCTCTTTACGATCCGGCGGAGACGCTCGGCGTCGTACCAGCGGATCTGAGAACGCCTTACGACATCCGCGAAGTGATCGCCCGAACCGTCGACGGCTCTCGTTTTGACGAGTTCAAGGCGCGTTATGGCGCGACTCTGGTCTGCGGCTTCGCCCATGTCATGGGCATGCCTGTCGGCATCCTCGGCAATAATGGCGTGCTGTTTTCAGAGTCGGCGCTGAAAGGCGCGCACTTCATCGAGCTGTGCAGCCAACGCAAGATCCCGCTTGTGTTTCTGCAGAACATCACCGGCTTCATGGTTGGTCAGAAGTACGAGTCGGCCGGCATCGCCAAAGACGGCGCGAAGCTGGTGACCGCTGTCGCGACGACACAAGTTCCGAAGATCACGGTGCTCGTCGGCGGTTCGTTCGGGGCGGGTAATTACGGTATGTGCGGCCGCGCCTACGCCCCGCGTTTCTTGTGGACTTGGCCGAACTCTCGCATCTCGGTAATGGGCGGAGAGCAGGCGGCCGGCGTGTTGGGAACGGTGCGGCGCGACGCGATCGAGCGCAAAGGCGGCTCCTGGAGCGACGCGGAGGAGGCGGCCTTCAAACAACCGATCATCGATCAGTTCGAGGACCAGAGCCATCCGCTCTACGCGTCCGCACGGCTGTGGGACGACGGGATCATCGACCCGCGCAAGACCCGAGAAGTGCTCGCGCTCTCATTGTCGGCGACGCTGAACGCGCCGATCGAAGACACACGCTTTGGCGTGTTCCGGATGTAGGGAGGGCGCCGCATGTTTCGAAAGATCCTGATCGCAAACCGCGGCGAGATCGCGTGCCGCGTCATGGCGACCGCCCGCCGTTTGGGCGTGCAGACCGTCGCCGTATTCTCCGACGCGGATGCGAACGCAAAACACACGGCCATGGCGGATGAGGCCGTCCACATCGGCGCAGCCGCGGCGGCCGAGAGCTACTTGAACGGAGCGCGGATCATCGAGGCGGCGCGTCAGACGGGCGCCGAGGCGATCCATCCCGGCTACGGCTTTTTGTCCGAGAACCCTGGTTTCGTGGAGGCGGTGGAAGACGCTGGGCTTGTGTTCATCGGCCCGCCAGCCTCCGCAATCCGTGCGATGGGCCTGAAGGACGCGGCGAAAGCGCTTATGGAGACGGCCGGCGTGCCGGTCGTGCCTGGATATCACGGCGAGAGCCAGGATCCGGACCTTCTGGCGGCCGAAGCCGAGAATATCGGCTATCCGGTGCTGATCAAAGCCAGGGCCGGCGGCGGCGGCAAGGGCATGCGGCTGGTGGAAGGCCCAAGCGACTTCAAAGCCGCGCTTGCCGGCGCGCAACGAGAGGGGCAAGCGAGCTTTGGCGACCCGGCGTGCCTGGTGGAAAAGTTCATCCCCAAGCCCCGGCACATCGAGATTCAGGTCTTCGGCGACAAACACGGCGCGGCGATCCACCTGTTTGAGCGGGACTGCTCGCTGCAGCGGCGCCATCAGAAAGTGATCGAAGAAGCCCCTGCGCCAGACATGCCGGACGAGGTCCGCGCGGCGATGGGCCAGGCTGCTGTCGAGGCGGCGAAAGCCATCGGTTACCACGGCGCCGGAACGGTGGAGTTCATCGTCGACGGCTCCGGGCCTCTCCGTGCGGACGGGTTCTGGTTCATGGAGATGAACACCCGCCTTCAGGTTGAGCATCCAGTGACCGAAGCCGTCACCGGCCTCGATCTTGTCGAGCTTCAGTTGCGGGTCGCGAGCGGGGAGCCGCTGGGGATTGCGCAGGACGATCTCTCGATCAATGGCTGGGCCTTCGAGGCCCGCGTCTACGCGGAGGATGCGAGCAAAGGCTTCTTGCCTGCGACGGGAACGCTCGACCACCTCGCTTTCCCGCAAGGCGCCGCCTTTGCGCAGGCGACGACGCGCATCGACAGCGGCGTGCGGCCAGGGGACGAGATCAGCCCCTGGTACGACCCGATGATCGCAAAAGTGATCACCCATGGCCCAACAAGGAGCGCCGCGCTGAACAAGCTGCGGGGGGCGCTTGGCGACTGTCACGTCGCGGGCTGCGTGACCAATCTCGAGTTTCTGGGCGCGCTCTCCCGGCACGACGGCTTTGCCCGCGGCGAGGTCGATACTGGTCTGATCGCGCGCGACATTGACGCTTTGACCGACCGCCCGGCCCCTTCAGAACCTGTCGTCGCCGCAGCGGCGGTCGGGGCTCTGGGCCTCCTGCAGGAACAGCAAGGCTCCGATCCCTGGAGCCTTCTGCTTGGCTGGCGGCACTGGACCGACGCGTATCAGTTTGTCGACCTTCAGCTCGGCGAAACGCGCCTGTCGCGCCGGATCACGGCGCTCGACGGCGGTTCAAGCACCGTCCGAAAGTACCGCGTCGACTGTGGGGACGGGTCTCTGGAGATTGCGATCGCCCATGCCGGCGACGACCGGTATCGGCTGGAGACAGATGGAAAACGGCTCACGCTGGCCCTCGTGTTCGCGCCGAACCAGGTCTCGGTGTTCACGGACGGACGCAGCTTCACCTTCGACCTTCCAAACGCGCTCGCCGGAACGGAGCAGGGCGCAGGCGGCGGCGACACCGTGGTTGCGCCGATGCCCGGGCTCATCAAGGTGGTCTCGGCGGCGACAGGGGATAATGTCGATCGCGGCGACGCCCTGATCGTGATCGAAGCCATGAAGATGGAACACACGCTGACAGCGCCCCGCAACGGCGTCGTCGAAGAGGTGCTCGCCTCAGTCGGCGATCAGGTGACCGACGGCGCGCTTCTGCTGCGTCTTGCTCCCGAAGACGATTGAAACAGCCGGTCGCGTCGCCTCTCTTTTGAGGCCGATCAGCGCTGCACGGTTAAAGAATTTTAAACGCCACAGTCCTTAAAGCTTTGTGAAACACACGGGACCAGATCAGGTCCCGTCTTAGGGCGTGGAGCAAGATGCCAGGGTCAAGGCTCCGAGATCCGCGTGCGGCGCGGTACTGTTCGGCGATACTGGCGCGAGCACTTTCCTTTGGTCTCGCGTTGACGGCGGCTGGCTGTGCTTCGACCGAGCGAGCGGACACCCTCACATTTGAAGCGCCCGAAACCCAACTAAGCTACGGTGTCGCGTTGCGCGGCGCCCCCAGCCCGGAGATCGAGGGTCTGCTAGAGACGTCGCTGGCGGTCTTCCGGCGGCAGGAGCTTGGGGCTCAAAGCCTGGCGTTCCTACGACGCCGCGCCGCCGGCGATGGTCCGACAGCGCAGAAGATCTTGAGATCCTATGGGTTCTACGACGCAGCGGTTTCGATCGACGTTGAAGAGGTCGCCGACGCGCCTGGGTCAGCGCAAGTGACCATCGAGATCGACCCGGGGCGCGCTTTCAAATTGACGAAACACGACTTCATCCTGGTCGAAACAGGCGGGCGCCCGGTTCCTCCGCTCGATGCGAGAGAGCTTGGCTCGCCGGTCGGCGAACCGGCCGAAGCCGCAAAGATCCTGGACGCGGAATCGGCAGCTGTCACACAGCTTCGAAGCTCAGGCAGGCCTTACGCGCGACGGCTGAGCAGAGACGCTGTCGCTGATCCCGCGGCCGCTGAAATCGAGGTGGCGACGCAGGTCGCTGCTGGGCCGTCCTATGTGTTCGGAGCCACTGAAATCTCCGGGCTAGAGACTGTAGACCCGGATTACTTGCGCAGTTACGAGCCATGGATCGCCGGAGACCCCTTTGACACGTCCAAACTGGCGCAGTTTCAGCGCGCGCTGACAAGCACCAGACTTTTCCGAGCCGCATCTGTGAGAGCGCCGGAAACGCCGCCGCCCGGGCCTGAGGCGCCAATAGAAGTGATCGTTGAAGAAGCGCCCCATCGCACGATCGGCGGAGGCGTCCGCTACGATACCGACATCGGGCCGGCCGTGCGCGCGGAGTTCGAACACCGCAATCTGTTCGGCGCCAACGAGACCCTCGGCCTGGCTCTGGAATCCGGTCTCGAGGAACAGCGCTTTGAGACGACCTACGCCATTCCTCAGTTTCGACAACCGAACCAGTTATTCAAATCAAGCCTCGAACTCCGCCGGGTTCAAGACGAGGCGTTCGACGAAGTCGCATTGACGCTCGCGGCGGGGCTGGAACGACCTTTTGGGCCACATTGGGTGGGCGGGATCGGCGGCTTGTTCGAAGCCAGTCAGACAGAAGACAAGGACGAGGACGGAACCGCCTATCTCTTCGGTGCGCCCGCTTTCGCTCGGTTTGACGACACGGACGATCGGCTCAACCCGACGAAAGGCGTTCGTTTCCGCGGCGCGGCGACGCCCTTTGCGGGCGCTTTCGACGGCGAGGGCGTGACCTTCCTGTCCTTGGATGGAAGCGGGTCGACCTATGCCGATCTCACCGGTTCAGGCCGCTACATTCTCGCCAGCCGGGCTCGCATCGCCTCGATCCTGGCCGCTGACTTGGAAGACGTGCCGTTGCAACGCCGCCTCTACTCAGGCGGCGGCGGGTCGGTCCGCGGCTTCAAAGAACGTTTCATTGGCCCGCTCGATGAAGATGGCGACCCGGACGGCGGCCTCTCCGCGGTCGAGATTGGCGTGGAGATGCGCGTTCAGGCGACGGATCAGGTCGGCTTTGTCGTCTTCTCGGAGGCGGGAAGCGTTTCAGAAGAACCGGCGCCGATCTTCGATGCGGGCCTACAATCGGCGGCCGGCGTCGGTTTGCGCTATTTCTCTCCGATCGGTCCGGTTCGTTTCGATATTGCGGCGCCGTTGGACCGTCGACCGGAGGATGACCTGTTCCAGTTCTACGTCTCGCTTGGACAAGCCTTTTAGGGAGGTCGTTGATGAAACGTGCCGCGATCGCCCTGATCGTCGTGCTGGCGCCCACGCTCTCGGCGGCTCAAGTCTCGCTGCTTGAGCTGAAGAACTCGCTGGTTCAGTTCGCGCTGGAACAGATCAGCACGCCAGACGAGTTCGTCGTGACCGCCGCCGGGGTTGAAGAACCGGAAGACGGCGTCACGGATCTGGTGGAGCTGACGATCGCCGACGGGCGCGGCGTTTGGTTGACCGCCGAGCGCTTGTCGATGCGCTGGAACCCGTCTCGCCTGCTGGCGGGGCAACTTGAGATCAACCAACTCGCGGCGATCGGCGTTCGGGTCTTGCGTTCGCCGGAGCCCAGCGGCGTCGACATCGAACTGAATGAAGACTCGGCATTCGCGCAAAGCGATGGCGATCCGTTCGATTGGCCGCGTTCGCCCATAGCGCTTCTTGTCGAAGAGATCGCTCTGGTCGACATGCGCGTCGCCGGGGGCGTTCTGTCGCCTCAGCCTGTCGCATTGGACGCCAACGGCGCCTTTCGCGATGAAGGATCCGAGCAATCCGCCCGCTTGGACGTCACGAGAACGGATGCGATCGAAGGCGAGATCTTGCTGGACTATCTCCGCGACTTCGACGCCGAAACCTTGCGATTGAACATCTCCGCTGCGGAAGCGGCCGGCGGCTTGACCGCGGCGCTGGCGGGTTTGCCAGACGACAGCGCAAGCCGTCTCGAGATCGAGGCGGATGGACCGCTGTCGGATTGGAGAATTGAGATCGGCGCCTCGGCAGACGCCGTGTTCGAGGCGGACGGCGCCGCGACGCTCTCGAACGAGGGTCGCCTGGCGGTCGCCGCGTCGTTTCAAGTGACCCCGGGCGACGCGATGGATCAGACGCTTGCACAGGCCCTCTCGCCGCAAGCGCGGATCGACGTTCGCATCGAGGAAGGGGACAACGGTCTCGTCGTGGTCGAGGAAGGCGCGTTGCGGGCGCGCGACATCGATCTCACCGTTCGCGGGAGCTATGCGAAACCGACCCGACAGATGGATTTCAGCGTGGCGGCGGAAGCTCGGGCGGGTTTGGCGAACCTGACCCCCGGCGTCACATTCGACCGCGTGGCCTTCGACGGCGCGGTCGAAGGCGCGCTTGACGCTTTCAAAGCGACCGGCGCTTTGAGTTTGAACCAGGTTGCGACGACCGCCGCGGACATCGGCGCCGCAGAATTCACGGCGGAAGTCGACGTCGCCGGCGCGCGCGTCGCGTTCGATTTGAGCGGCGACGCAAGCGCTATGCGTCTGGACCGATTGACCCCGGACGCCATTGGACCGGCCCGGCTGACGACGATCGGCTTCTATGACGACGGGCGGCTCGAGCTGACGCGCGCGTCTCTGAGATCAGACTTGCTCACGGCGGATCTCGACGGGCGCGTCGATGTCGAGGGGGCGTTAGTGGAGGCAGGGTTCACGCTCGACGCCCCGGACGTCGCGGAGATCGGCTCCGCCTACGATCTCCAGACGCAAGGCGCGGTTCAGCTTCGCGGCGATCTAACGGGTCCAATGGATCGGCCCGCGCTTGCCGGCGTGTTGACTGCGACTGGCGCGGCAGTGGACGGCGCATCGCTGGGCGACGTCGAAGCCCAGTATGATTTTGTCCTAGACGCCGAGCCTGCGGGAGCGGTGGTCATAGAGGCCGCGAACAGCGTCGTCGGCGACGCCCGCCTGTCCTCGGACCTCGCATTGCGTGATGCGCGCTTGTCGCTGGCGCAGACCCGATTGACGGCGCTCGGCGTCGAGATCGACGGATCCGCCGATGTTCTTCTCGACAGCAACCTGATCTCCGGCTCGGCGATCATCCGCGCGCCTGACCTGGATGGCGTGTCCGCGCTGGTCGGCGAAGCGATCACCGGTTCGGCAAGAGGTCGCATCGACTTTTCGCCCACGCCCGCGGGGCAGGACATCGTTTTGGATCTCGATCTCGCGAATGTTGCGGCGTCGGCGGCGCAAGCGCGGTCGACGCGCCTCGACGTACGAGCGTCAGACGCGTTTGGGGACGTCGACTTAGACGCCCGCGTTCAGCTCGAAAACGCCAGCGCCGGCGAGGTCGCCTTCGATCAAGTGCGCCTGGCGGCGTCTGGCCGGTTGTCGGCTCTTGCAGTGTCGCTCGAGGCGGCAGGCGCAGCAGGCGATGTCGATGTCGCCGCAGGCGCGAGCGCGGAGCTCGACCTCGGCGGCGATGCCACCTCTCTCGAGATCACCCAAGCAGAGGCGGCGTATGGTCAGGAGAGCTTTGCGCTCATGGCCCCGCTGATCATTCGGATCGGAGGCGACGCCACTCGGTTCGAGGAGCTCGCCCTTTCGTTGCCAGGCGGCGCCTTGTCGGGGTCGGCGGCTCTCTTCTCGGACGGGGTCGCCGGCGATCTGTCCTTGCGCATGCGGGAGTTGTCGCTTTTTAACCGCCTTGACCTGGCTCCAATCGAGAGCGGCTCGCTCACTGCCGAAGCGACTTTCGACACCAGGCCGCAAAGCGCGGCCGCGACGCTTCGCGCGCGGAGCGACGGCGTCTCGTTCGAGACGGCGGTTGACGAGGGAGCAATTGCGCTGGACGCGCAAGTCGATTGGGATGGTCGCAGAGCAACCGCGCTCGCCAGCCTTATGGGACCGTTTGGAGAACCGCTGCGTCTCTCGGGCTCTGCGCCGCTGATCGCGCGCGGAGGGCTGCTGCCGACCATGCCAGAAAACGCAGCTCTTGAAGGGGGGATCCGCTGGACCGGCGATGTCGGCGACCTTTGGGTTCTTGTCCCAGCGCCTGATCATGTCCTGGACGGCGCGCTCGATGTCGACCTGAGGCTTTTCGGCTCGATCGACGCGCCGCAGCTCTCGGGCGACTTGGCGCTGCGGCAGGGTCGTTACGAAAACCTCGAACTCGGCCTGATCCTGACGGATGTCGAGGCGCGCTCGAGCATCGCCGACGACGGCGGCTTCGTCGTCGACCTCAATGCGGAAGACGGAGCCGGCGGACCGGTTTCGGGACGCGCCGCCGTGGCGGACGGCGAGATCGACGCTGCGCTTTCATCGCAATCGGCCATTCTGATCCGGCGCGACGACATCACCGCTCAGCTGACCCTCGATCTGAGCGCCACCGGGCCGCTGGATGGGCCTGTCGTCGCCGGCGCGATCACGATCGATCGCGCGGAGGCCCGGTTGGTTTCGGCGGGAGCGCCAACGGTTCCCGATCTGGGCGAAATCCGAATCAAGGGACAGGAACCCGTTGCGGAAGACCGTGATCAGGCGGTTTCGCGCACAACCTTGGATGTCACGATCGTCGCCGCGGGGGACCTGTTCATCCGTGGCCGCGGTGTGGACAGCGAATGGCGCGCCAATTTGACGGTGGACGGCCCAGCGTCGGCGCCGCGAGTCGTCGGCGAAGTTGAACGCCTGAGAGGACAGCTAAACCTTTTGGGATCCGCTTTCGACATGGAGCGCGGCCGAATCGCCTTTGCCGGCGCGACGCCGCCTGATCCCACGGTCGATCTGCTTTTCACTCGCGAGAATGACGAAATTGTCGGCGGGGTGCTGATCGAAGGGCCGGCCGCCGCTCCTGACATTCGCTTCACGTCGCAACCGGCAATCCCTGAAGAAGATGTATTGCCGCGTGTGCTGTTCGGACGGTCTAAACAGTCTCTCTCCCCGGTTGAAGCGGTGCAGCTCGCCAATGGCCTCGCGACGCTGTTCAACGGCGAGGAAGGCGTCGTTGATCAAGTGCGCGGCGCCGTGGGATTGGACGTCCTTCGGTTTGACCAGCAGGAAGGCTCGACCGGCGTAGTCGCTGGCCGCGACATCGCAGAAGACGTCTTTGTCGGCGTTCGCCAACCAATCGACGGCGGCGCGGCGCAGGTCGAGATTGAGATCGAAGTCTTCGAAGAGGTGACAGTCGACAGCGCCGTCGGCGCCGACAGCGGCTCGTCTCTCGGCGTGAACTGGAAGCGCGACTTTTGAAAGATGCGCCGCGCCGGTCGCCCCTAAACGATTCGGCTAAGTGCGTCGGTCCCGACTAAACCTTTTGCTTAGGCGAACCGCTTTGACGCACGTCCTTCGCGGTAGAGACGCGCCGCCGGCTGCAAACGACGCTCCGAGATCGCGCCGAAAAAGGGCGGCGAACGCAGACGTTCGAATCGAAAGCCTGACATCCGTTTCCCCCTCTTCTCGACCGAGGTCCGAAAATGTAGCTTGGGGTCGGTATTACAGTTAAGCGTACGAGGCTTAGCGTATGTACTTAAGTCGCCCTCGGCCGCCAGCCTCTGATTGCAAGATGTCACCCGCTCCGTTCCGACTTCTTCTTGTCAGCTACGCCAGCGCAACATGTTTGGGCATAGCGGCGTTTCTGTGCGGGTACTCTGCGATCAATTCAATTTTGTTTTTCTGGTTCTCTGGTCCACTCTTCACGATTGCCTTTGGATTTCTGTTTGGAATTGGGCGAGGATAATACCTTAGCTCAGCACAAACTGGCTGAAGTTGTTATGTTCGATGCCCGTCGTGTTTGATTAAAACGAACGATAGTTATTTGAAGTGAATTTTTCTTAGTCCTGATGCTGACCTGCGCTTTGAGGCGATCTCCGCTAAATTCTCAAGAGATTTGCGCACAACGGTGGGCTCAGCAGCTCAATGAAGATCGACAGGAACACCAAACATCCTGATGGCGTTGGAAGCCGCGCCGGCTCTGCGGAGACAGTCGCCGACGCCGAAACCCGTGGGCGCATGCAGGCGACGGCACAGGACGCGATCTGGACGATTGTCTCGATTGGCGGATCCGTGGCGCTCTTCGGCGGCGTGGCCGACGCCTCTCCAGAGCAAGACGGGTCCGAGCACATCGGCGCGCAGCCGGCGGAGGACGAAGGGTTGCGAGCGCCCGCAAACACCGACCGGGATGCGCCGCGCGAACCCCAACCGGCGTTGGCTCCGGGCGCGCCCGCGACCACTGCAAAGTCATCGAAAAAGCAGACCCCAGCACAGGCGGACGACGCTGCATCAGCTCCACTCCCGGCCGATGACGCCGTCTTCGCCGACGCGCCGCCGCCCGCTCCCGAAGCCTACACCGCAGCGGCGGCGCAACATCATCATGGCGCGAACGGCGCTTTTGTTCAGGGCGGCGCCGCAGCCGCCACGACGGCGAACGGACCAGCTGGCGCAGGATATGTGGATCTCGATCTGGGCGGCCTAGGTTTTGGCGCTTATTACGGCCAGCTCGGCGCCTTGGGCCTGTTCGATCGACCGAGTTACACCAACGTTCAGAGCGTCATCGATGCGCTCGAAGGTCGATTGGAGTCGCTGGGGGCGCTGAACCCCAGCTCCATCGGGCCCCTCTCAAGTCATGACCTGGACTTTGAAAGCATCCTCGGCGTCTCGCTCGACGAGCTCTTCGATTCACTGATGCCGACTGACTTCACCCACGACTTCGCCACCGCGGCGAATTCAGCCCTGCAACAGACCTACTTGGAGATGACGGACATGCCCACAGGTATTGGCAATTTTAGCTTGCTCGGACCGAGCATCAGCATTTTCAACGATTTGGTTCCAGAGGACGGCGCCCCCCTGCAGGCGACGGTCGGCGGCGGTTCGGCGGCGCTCGGCTTGAACGCCTACGCAAACGGCTTTGCCGGCACGCTAGGATATCAGACGCCGTCCGCCGACCTGATCTCGGGGCAGGCGACATTCGTCGCCGAGGGAGAGGACGTGACGTCGACCTCTGGCGCGGACGTCTCCGGCGCGGATGTGGTGATTGTGTATCAACACAATCAGGACTTTGGCGTCCTGGGACAGCAGCAGCAAACGGTCTCGACCACGGCGATCCACGCAGTCAACTATCCCGGCTTCGACTTCGCCAACGGACCGATCATCGCAGTCCGTTCGGTCGGCGGAGACTTCAACAGCCAGTACCTGATCCGGACGCTGAACCCCGGTCTCGACTTCACCCGCGGCGACGCGGACGTCGACATCGGCACAAACGCGACGGCCCAGTTTGATAGCACCTTCTACGACGACTACGACTTCGGCGACATTCTGACCACCGGCGGGGCGCTGACCCAGACGGATCCGGGCGCCGCGGTCGCCACGGCGAACGCCGGGATCGGAATCGACGTCTTCTAAACCGTTTCGACCATGGCGGGTTGCGGCGCCGGGTTGTCCGTCCCCGACAGCCGCAGCCGCCATTAGGACGGATATCGACACTCGCGCCGTAGGGTGCGCTTCAGCCTCGGAGGATAACAGGTCCTCCGGGGTTAAAGTCGTCACAAAGTATTCGAAATAAACCAAAGGTTTATATTTAAGATCTTTGGGGCATTATCCAAAATCCAGTTTGTAAACGTATCTCTAAATGATCCACAAATCTGTTTGAGGTCCTTTTTATCGCTTCTAAACGAGACGAGTTCTGAGAGAATAAAAGGGCACGATCAGAAAAACAGAGTTCCTAATGTCTGTATTTTACGATCGAGCGAACCGCGCATGATGTCATGTTAGCAATGCTAGGAGTAAAACAATGGGAATCAGCTGGTACAAGCCATATGACGTTTCTTGGAAAGGGAAAACTGACCTGTACGTCGACGAAGACATCCGGGTTAAGACATCTCTAGAACAAGACCTCGACGGCAACTTTGGTAAGGCCCTTGGCTCCATCAAAGTCTACGAGAACGACCCAAAGCACTACTCAGGTGGTAGCGACAAAGACTACAAATACGACAAGGAAGGCCTGGACATTGTTGCGAGCGAGCTGATCCTCGACTCGTTTGCGGCGGAAGGCATTGGTTCGGCCGCGACCACTCAGGCCATCCTGCTGACCGACGACCACCTGACCTCGGGTCTGGCTGGCGCCGAAGCGCTCGGCACCAACACGCTCGCCGAAACGACGATCGACATCGACGTCAAAGACGAGTCGGTCCATCTCGGCGGCTTCAGCGCATCGGGCGCTGACGGCGTTGGCGGCGGCGATACCGGCGGCGGCGACGACTACTTCTACAGCGGCGGTCACAGCTACTTCTGATCGCCCAAGGCCTCGGCGGATCCCGCTCCGCCGAGGTCGCGGCTGGCGCCCCAACGTCAGCCGCATCTTTCGTTTAGTTCTTGAACCGCGCGTCTATCGATCGGCGGAGTTCATTCGACCGCAGAGCGCCAGAGCGCGACAGCCGGCCAGCCGGCGACATAAAGATCGGTGGGATGATGAGCTTGATGCAGACGAACTGTGCGTCGGAGATCCGTCATCCTCAGAATGGACGCGAGCATTTCTTTTCGCGCGCCATGCGCCGCCTGACCTGGCGGAGACGCCGCGACGAAACCCTTCCCGCAAGAGCTGCCTCGAAAGGCGCCGCGACACCGAAGACAGTCGATGAGATATTGCGTCCTTGCCGGGCGGTTTTCGTCACCCTTGGCCTGTTCAGCGCCATCATCAATATTCTGGTGCTTACCGGGCCGCTCTACATGCTGCAGGTGTACGATCGCGTGCTGACCAGCGGTCAGGTCGAAACCCTGCTGATGCTGACCGCGATCGCGATCGGCTGCCTTCTGTTTCTGGGGATTTTCGAAGCGCTTCGCAGTGCGATGGCCACTCGGATGGGCTGCTGGCTGGCCGAGTGGCTTGGCCCGCTGTGCCTGGCGGCAGAAGTACGTCGCGGGCTGAGCGAGAACTCGCGCGACGCACGCTCGCTGGGCGATGTGAGCCGGATCCAGGGATTTCTATCGAGCAACAATCTCTCGGCGTTTTTTGACGCGCCATGGGCGCCGATCTTCGTGCTCCTCGTCTGGCTGCTGCACCCATATCTCGGCATGGTCGCCCTCAGCTCGGCGATCGCGCTGTTTCTGCTCAGCCTTGCGAACGAAAAAGTCACGCGGAGCATCGTTCAAAACTCATCGCAATCTCAGGGCGCGGCGATGGCGGTTGCTCAAGAGATGGTGCAGAACTCGCGCGAGCTGCGGTCGCTGGGCATGGAGCGTGAGCTGACCCGGCGGTGGCGCGGCCACCAGCTATCCTCGATGTTCTCCGCCCGTCAGGTCGGCGAGCGCGGCGGCGTCATCGTCGCAATCTCAAAGTTCGTCCGGATGGCGGTGCAGATTGCGATCCTGGGCACGGGGGCGATGCTGGTGCTGGCGGGTGAACTGACGCCGGGCGGCATGGTCGCGGCGTCTATTCTGTTGGGCCGCGCGCTCGCACCGGTGGAACAGGCGATGAGCGCGTGGCGCGCCTTCGTCAATGTCCGCCTGGCGCATCAGCGCATCAAGGATCTGCTCCGCGCCTACCCCGACCCCGGCGAGAAATCAGCCCTACCGGCGCCGCGCGGCGAACTGGTCGTGGACCGTGTCTCCGTCGCGGCGCCAGCCGGCGCGCAGCTTCTCCTCAACAACATTTCTCTGCATGTCTCTCCAGGCGAGGCGCTCGCGATCATCGGGCCGTCCGGCGCTGGAAAATCCACCCTTTGCAACTTGCTTGTCGGCGGCGGCGGCGGCCGCAAGGCCGGCGAGATCCGCCTCGACGGCGCGCGGCTCGAGAGTTGGGACGAAGATCAGCTCGGCGGCGCGATCGGCTATATGAGCCAGAAGGTGCATCTGTTTTCCGGCACGATCCGCGAGAACATCGCGCGGTTCCGCGAAACCTCGCCAGAGGAAGTGGCGGATGCGGCGCAACTCGCCGGCGCCCACGAGATGATCATGCGGCTGCCGCGCGCCTACGACACGAAGATCGGTCCCGGCGGCCTCAACCTTTCGGGCGGCCAGGCGCAACGCATCGGACTGGCGCGGGCGATCTTTGGGAACCCGTCGTTTGTGGTGCTCGATGAGCCGAACTCGAACCTCGACAACGAGGGCGAGATGGCGCTGGTCGAGTCGCTGCGCAAACTCAAAGAGCGCGGCGTCACGGTCGTGATCGTCGGTCACCGCGCCTCAACGATCGAAGAGGCCGACAAGGTGCTGCTGCTCAACCGCGGCGTCGTCGCCGACTATGGTCCGCGCGATCATGTTCTTTCGCGTCTGCAGCGCGGCCGTCCGGAGGCGAGCCAAGCAGAGGCGGCTCCGCACGGGGCGCAGCAACAGCGTCAGGCGCAATCGGTGAATGAGACCGCGGCATCCCCGCCCAACCCAGCGCGCTCGCCCCAGACCGAGCCCGTGCGGCACGCAGACAAACCTTCCTCGCCGGATCCGGGTCAAACACGGTGTGCGGATGCAGGGCTCGCCGCGCAGCAAACCCCACAGAATCTCGCAGATCCGGCGAGCATGCAGACCTCGAAAGTCTCTGACTTCGACGTACGCCCCAAGCCGACCGCGCCCTCAGAACCGCCTGTTCGCCCCAAACCGCCCGAATTGGAGCCGGCGACCAAAGTCGCGCTAACCGCTTGCGCGGCGGAGCTGAAACGTCTGGTCGACGCGAAGTCCAACGACGGCATCCGGTTGACGGACGGTTTCGCCAATCGCCTCCGCGCCTGGGGGGAGCGTTCGACGCGGATGCTCTCGACGCCGGACGACGACAACACGATCGACGCCGAAGCTGTCCTTGTCCCGATTGAAAACCCGGGCGATCGAGCCGGCGACCTTTCCGGGCGAAAGAACCGTCCCGACGAGGAGAGAGGCCAATGACCCCTCCAGATCTCCAACCGAGCAAAACGCACGTCGCCGAAAGCGGCAAATCCGATCCGGCCGAAACGAACCCAGCGATGGCGGCCCGCGCCGAGGAGAGAGCGCGCTCTGGCGAACCGCCGATCGCTGCGGCGGCGGATATGGCTGCGGACTACGCCGCCGGCCGCCATCTGAGAGATGTCGACGCCTCAACCGATCTGAGAACGCGGTTGCGCATGTTGCGGCATTTCGGACTGGCCGCAGCCTTCGCCCTGATCGGAGGTTTCGGCTTCTGGGCCGCGACAGCGCCTTTGGCCGGCGGCGCGGTCGCCGAGGGAGAAGTGCAGCCAGAAGGAGATCGCCGCGTCGTTCAGCACCTCGAAGGCGGCGTGATCCGTGAGATCTTTGTCCGAGAGGGCCAGGCCGTCGACGCCGGCGAGCCGCTTTTGCAAGTTGAGAACCTGAAAGCCAAAGCGAAAGCCGCCGCCCTGATGGGTCGTCGCGCTTCATTACTGCTCGAGCGGGAGCGTCGGTTGGGCGAGCTCGCGTTGATCCGGGGCGATCACCCTCAGGGCATCGCCGCCTTTATCGTAGCGGGCGACGCGGCAAGCGCTCTGGAGGAGCTGGAACTCAGAACGGCGCCGCTGGCCGAGGCTCGGCTGCGGGAGACGTTTGACCGGCAGCATGAGCTTATAAAGAGCCGCGAGAACAGTCGCCGGATGCGAGCCGCAACGATCGATGAGCGCGTGCGCGGCTACCAGGAACGCATCCTAGGCGCGAAGAGCCGCGTGAACAGCCTTGAGGAGCGGATCGTTTTGCTCGACGAGGAACTCGCGGCAAAACGTATCCTGGCGGAGAAAGCGCTGATCGCGCCTTTGCGGCTGCTGGAGATTGAGCGTCGTCGATCAGAACTGGTCGGCGCCCGCGACGGCGGCCTGGCCGATATAGGTCAGGTGTCGCGGCAAATCTCAGAGTCCCGGCTGGAATTACAGGCGCATGAATCCTCGCTCGCCGAAGAGCACGAAGAACGTCTCGCAGCGATTGAAGAGGAGCTTATCGACGTAAGCGAACGGCTTGCGGCGGAACAGGACATCATAGACCGGGCGACGGTTCGGGCGCCGACTGCAGGCCGCGTTTTCAACCTCGCCTACAAAACCGAAGGCGGCGTCGTGTCTCCCGGCGCGGAGATCCTGCAGATCGTTCCGATGGACGAACAGCTGATCGTCACCGCCAAGATTTCTGTCGTCGACGTCGATATTGTCGAGACGGGGCAGACGGCGCGCGTCCGCTTTTCCGCGTTTCCGGCGCGAACCGTCCCGGAAGTGGAGGGCGAGGTCCTCGCCATATCCGCTTATCGCAAGATGGACGAGGCGTCTGGAAAGGTTCACTACGAAGTGCGCGTGGGCGCCGACCTCGGGGCCCTCACGCAGATGGAGCCGCCGCTGACGGTCGTTCCTGGAATGCCCGCGGAAGTTCTGATCGTCACCGAGACCCGGACGCTGCTCGACTATCTTCTAGAACCGATCGAGAGCGCGATCCGGCGCGGCATGCGGGAGACCTGAGATGACCGCGCCAAGCCAAATCCTCCAAAGTGTGATTCGAATCACACTTCTCCGACCCGGGGGGTCGAAAAGACGTCAGCCCACCGGCGCTGAAGACGTTTTGTTACATTGTTCACGAAATGCGAGATGTGTATTATTCCACAGAAGTGTGAGAATCCACCGAACTCGCTCCGCCCGACAACTACAATCGCGTGCTGAAAAACCCATGGATTTCAATCTGAATAACGGACATTTTGCTGATCGATCCACTCGCGCTGCAACTATTTCGGTCATTTCTTCAAGGATCTCAGTGATTTTGTCCCACTTCTGGAAGAGGAAGGATCTTGCTTTCGCTCAACCACTCCAAGGTCTGAGCCCGCTTTGGCGACCATCCTGCGAGATTGTTGTGGAAAAAAGTTTCACCGAGGCATCAATTTCAGCTAAAGTTAACCAACATCCAAAGTTGAATTACGAATGTAGTAAAAACGTGATCCGTAGAATGATTGCGAAACAATTTCGTATTTTGAATGGAGGGGGCAAGTGAAGGCCGCAAAGAACAGCGTTCTTCTAGTTGACAACTCGCCATTGCGGCGAGCCGCCCTTCACTCGTTCTTGCTTGGCTGGCTTATAAATTCCGAAACTGAAGTACTCGATTTCGATGTGCCTGATGCGTCAGATCACTTGGAAGTCGACGACGGGCAACAGCTCATTCTCCTCAGCGTCGGCGGCAGCTCGCTCGAAGATACACAGAACAAACAATCCGTTCGGATGCTGCGCGGCGTCGCCCCCGACACGCCTTTGGCGATCATCGGCGAGCGCGAGGACGCGGACGAAACGCTTGCAGCTCTCCGCCTTGGGGCCGCAGCCTACCTCCCGACCTCGCTCGATACGGATTTCGCGGTGCACTGCCTGAACTTCCTCCGCCATGGGGGATCCTACTTCCCGCCCACGGCGCTTCAGGCGGCGGTAGAGCGATACAGCGGAGATTCCGGCGGGTCCGGCGAACCGGCTCGCACCCCGGCGCCCAAGTCCGACGCGAACAGAGCCGCCGGACCGGTCAAGCGGCGTCCGAAACAAGAGACCGCGCCCACGACGTTTGACGTCCATGCCCAACGTCTGCGCGACGCGCCGGAAGGCCCGATGAATCCGGCGCGATCCGATCTCAATATACCGTGCCAGCGACAGAAAACCGATCGCATACCCGTTTGGCGCGCAAGCGAAAACTCTTTACCGGAAAGGCCTTGCGCCGCACGGAAAGACGAATTGCGAGACGCTTTGGAAGATGAATTCGACGATATCGCAGAGGAAGAAGAGGCTCTGGAGATAGAGCCGGCGCCGTGTTCGCTCACGCCGGCTGAGAGCAAGCTGAAGCACGAAATCTCGACGCTGACGAACCGGCAGCAAGAGGTCTTGCGGCTTTTGATCAAAGGCGCGGCGAACAAGCAGATCGCCAGAAAGCTCTCGATGACGGAATCAACAGTGAAAGTGCACGTGCACCAGATCATCAAGAAGTTTGGCGTGAACAACCGAACGGAAGTTGTCGCCAAACTCTACCAGGCTGCGCCCACCGCTGAGCTGATCTCCTGAGCGCCGAAAAGTCGCTGAAAAGCTCGCAGGCGAATTCACCACGAATTCAAACATCGCCCGCCACGCCATAACTCGGCGCTTGCGACGGATCGAGGGCGCGCGTGACGTAATCACCCAGCTGTGGCTTGTATATATCCCATATCCTGGCGAGTTCTTCGATTGGATCGTCATCGCTCCAGTCGACCCGCAGATCCGCAACCGGCCACGGAACGTCGTGCACCAGCTTCATCCCAGCGGAGTGAACCGGTCCCGCCTCGCCGCCAGCCGATAGGGCAGCCTTCATTACGGCAATCAGCCGATCCCCCAGATGGCCCGAAGACTCGGCAAACGAATCCACCATCGCCTGCGGCACGTTCTCGCTGGCGAGGAGGTTCCCGCCGCAGGCGACGTCAGGTCCCTTCGCCTCAGCCCAAACCCCAAGCGCGTTCGCGCCCGAATGGATCGCAGAGCCGCCCGCCGTATCAACCGCCAACACCTGCCGATACGCCATGTGCTCGCTGGTTCGAACCAGAATTTCGACGGCCTCGGCGGCGCTGGCGCCATGGGCCATCAGTTCGAGCGCCCGGGGGCCAAGGGTCGGATCGGTGACGTTCTGGCTCGCGACTGCTCCGACCCCGGCCTGGGTGTAGGAACATCTCGCGGCGACCGCTGGCGAGGAGGAAGAAACCGCAAGCCCAAACATTCCAGTGTCTGCGCAACGGGCTACAATCGAGAACGTCATTGGAAACCCTTCGAGAGTTCAGGGAGCGAGCTTGGCGCCGAGATAGCGATGGAAATCCGCGATGGTGCCTTCCATGTCCCCTGGCGCCAAAGGTCCGTCCGCAGCGAACCGCGACCGAAAACCCTTCTGGGTCGCCTCGAGCTTGGCGCGATCCTCCGCGTTCACGTCGGACCAAAGCGTGATCCGCTCGGCGATCTCCTCGTCGGAAAAATCATCCGCATAGACCGACGCCGTCCAACGCACCCGCACGGCCTCGGGCCCCTCCGGCAGCAGACAGAGCGAGACCAGCAAACTGGCCGATTGCGAGGCGACGTGACACGGAAACACGCTGAACAGGGTCGAGCGATGGCGCTGTTCAGCGGTCAATTCCGGCGCCCCTTTTCCGCGGGCCGGAACATCGGCGGGGTAGTTGGCGACATAGCCCGTGTACCCATCGCCGCCGTCGAACTTTTTGCTCAGGCCGGTCGGCGTCACCCAATGCTGCGTCTCCGGAGGCACGACCTAGAGGTGGGACGCCTCCATGAAATTCTCGACGAGGCATTTCCAGTTCGTCGCCCAAACCTCTTCAGCGCTGTGAACGCACCGCATCTCTTCGGTCCGATAGTTCTGCAGAATGTCTGACAGGCCCATTAGCCTCGGCGCCATCGGCGCGGCCTCGCCGTCCAGGTTCACATAGACGAACCCGGCCCAGATCTCGGATCGGTGTCGAGGCAGGCCGCAAAGATCCTGGGCCCGCTTTTTCGGCATCCGTGGGGTCGCGCGCAGCGCGCCATCAAGGCCGTAACTCCAGGCGTGATAGGGGCAAACGAACTTCTTGGCGTTGCCGGAACCGCTCGCGACGGGACTGCCGCGGTGTCGGCAGATGTTCGCGAGCACGTGCACGTCGCCGTCATTGGCTCGGGTCACCAACAAGGGTTCGTGCATGGCCTGAACGGTAAAGTAGTCCCCGACATTCGGGATCTCGTCCGCACGTCCGAGACAAAGCCACTCGCGCGACAACAGCCGCTCGGCTTCATCCTGAAAATGATCCGGATGGGAGTAAAGCGCGCCAGAAAGCGTGCGTTCAGTTCCCGTGGCGCGATCGCGAAGCTCGTCGACGAAGTCCATACGAGACGACCTCCTTGCCCAGCGCGCCGCGATCAGCCAGCGCTTTCCGCATCCGACTGCTGGACGAAAAAGCTGGCCCCCTTTGGATATTCTGGCATGCGCATCTCGAACGGCGTCGCACGCACAGCGTTCGGATCGTCGCCGACGACCATCATGCCCATATGTTCGGACGGCACCGGGTTCGGCGAAAGCGCCGCCGCATCCGCCGCGGCGAAGTTGCAGATGAACAGAGTGCGCGGAGCGTTGCTGTTGTTGGCGGTCGATGCATGGAGCGCGCGAACGTGCATCAGGCAAACCGACCCCGCCGGGCCTTTCGCGTAGACGACGTCGCGTTCCGCCGCCGCGGACACCTCGGCGTCGACCGCCCCGACAAAACGATCGTCTCGCCAGTGGGAGTGAATCGGGCCTTTGTGCGAGCCGCGCGCGACCCGCAGCGGACCGTTCTCGTCGGTCACGTCGTCCAGAAACATCAGAGCTGTGATCTGATCGTCGTTGCTGTGCGGTGTGAAGGCGAAGTCCTGATGCCATTCGACGACCGTCGGCGTCTTGGGCAGCTTCGAGTTCAGTTTGCCGTGATGGAACCGAATGGGTCGATCGAAGAGCTCTCCGCACATCTGCGGGACGCGGGAATTGCGTACAACCGTCAAAAACGCGTCAGAGACTTCCGTCGGCGAAGAGACGCGTCGCAGCGCCGGATGTTCGTTGGTGTGGCTTGGATCCATGTCAAAGCGCGGCCGGCCGTCGATCATGGCCCCATAGGCCGATGTTTCGGCTCTGCTTTCCTCGACCCAGGCGCTGAACTGAGCCCGGCATGCAGAGAGCTCCTCAGGCGTCAAAGCGTTCTCGACCGTCACACAGCCATCTGTCCAAAACGCGTCCTGCTGAGTTTGCGTCAAAAGCGGCATATCAGTCCTCCGGAATAACTGCGGTCGCTTCGATTTCGACGAGCCATTCCGGACGCGCAAGCGCCGAAACCACAAGCCCGGTCGAGACCGGAAACACACCCTTGGTGTGCTCTCCAATGGCCAAGTAGACTGCCTCGCGATGCCGGATGTCTGTCAAATAAACGACCAAACGGCATATGTGCGACATCTCCGACCCGGCTTCGGTCAGCAGCATGCGAATGTTCTCCATCGCCTGATGCGCCTGCGCTGCGGGATCGCCCACGCCAACCGACGCCGATGTCTCGAGGTCCTGGCCGATCTGGCCGCGGACGAACACCATCGTTCCGCGCGCCGCCACAACCTGGCAAAGATCGTTATCGAGCCGTTGCTCCGGATAGGTCTCTTTGGTGTTGAACTTGCGGATGCGCTGATGCGCCATTTCGGAAACTCCGGTTTCTTGCGGTTTCTCACGAGCCGATCGACGCGCGCTCTTCGGCAGAGCGATAGGCGAGGTAGTTGCGCTGGATCGTGATCTGATCAGCAATGAACTTGGCGTCGTGCCAGACGCCCCAGATGAAGGAGGAGCCCCGCCGAGAGAGCCAAGGCAGCCCCAGGAAATAGACGCCTGGCTCCGCCGAGACGCCGCGTTGATGTTTGGGTTTTCCGTCCTCATCAAACGCGTCGACATTCAGCCAGCTATAGTCCGGCGAATACCCGGTGGCCCAGAGGATCGTATTGATCCCCACGTCGGCGAGGTTCAGCTCGAGAATTGGCTCGGTGACGCAGGCTGGATCGGGGGGAAACGCCCGCGCCTCCGGCTCTTCGGGCAGATCGAGCCCGTTTCGGTCGACATAGGCGTCGGCCTCGTCGAGCACTGAAAGGTAGTTTCGGTCTCCATAGCGGAGATTGTCAGCGAGATCCGGGGCGAACCGGAGCACTCCAGCGTCATACGACGCGGTCATCCCCACAAGCGTGGCACCCTGCTCCGCTAGACGGCGAAACTCAACTGTTTGTCCGCCATAAGCGCCGCTGACGGCGATCGTGACATGCTCCGCGCCTGCTTCGCGCGCTGGCGCGTCCCATTTGCCAAGGACGCCGAGCCACCAGCAGTAGTCTCGGCCGCGGTAACTCCGCGGCGGACGATCATGTGGCCCGACAGACAGATAAACTCGGCGGCCCGACCGTAGAAGTTCGTCGGCGATCTGTGCGCCAGACGCCCCTGCGCCCACGACAAGCACCGCGCCGTCTTTCAGTTGCTCCGGGTTTCGATACTCCGCTGAATGGAACTGAGCGACCCCGGCGCTCTCCGGCACCAGATTCGGAAACACCGGCGTCTGGAACGGCCCAGTGGCCGCGACGATGAACTTCGCGTCAATCTGGCCTTCGCTTGTCTCGACCTGAAAGCCGGCGCGGTCTTCGTGACGACGCACCGAGATCACCTCGACGCCACACCTGATGGGCGCGTCGAATTTCTCCGCATAGGCCGCGAAGTAATCCGCCACCGCCTCCTTTCCCGGGAACTCGTCTGGGCCGCAGGCGGAGAACTCCATGTTGGGGAAGCGATCGTGCCAGGCGGGTCCGTTCGCCACCAGCGAGTCCCACCGCCCCGAGCGCCACCGTTCCGCGATCCGGCCGCGCTCCAGAACCAGATGCGGCGCGCCAGCTCTGGACAGATGTTCGCTCATCGCGACGCCAGCCTGTCCGCCGCCGACGACAAGGGTTTCGACTTTTTCAACTGGCATTGGATATCCGAGATCGCTGATCTACGAAACTTCACCTGAAACGGAAGAGTTTTTCAATCTCCTCGGATCGTCCAAATCCGCTATTGCGCACTGTAACGTTATAACATAACAGAAACGCCTCTTCCGGCGAGCAGACACGATGAGCAAACAAGGCGAACAGATGCGGTCTAATGTGCTGCGCGTTCTCAGACAGCGCGACGCGCCCATGTCCGCCTACGATCTATTGAGAGAGCTGCAAAGCGACGCCCCGCGACTGGCGCCGACCACGATTTATCGTGCGCTGGAAAAACTCGTGGAACGCGGCAGCGTCCACCGTCTCGAGTCGCTCAACGCCTTCATGGCGTGCCGGTGCGAAGGGCCGGTGGATATGTCGGTTCTGGCGATCTGCGATGATTGCGGCGCCGTCGAAGAGAACCTCGCGACGTCTGTCCACGAGCAACTGTCGAACATCGCCAGCCAATCGGGTTTCGAGCCGGGCCGGCGCGTCGTCGAGATCCACGGCCGATGTGCGTCCTGCACGGTCGATGAGGTCCACTCATGAACGAATCCGGGATAAGCTCAATTCGACTTCTGCTTCTTGGCGCCGGTCCGCGGCTCGCCGGGGCCGCCCTTGTCATTGCCGCGCTCTGGGCGGGTTTCTTTTGGGCGATCGCGACACCGGGGGCGTTATGACAGCAGCCGTCGTCTTTCAGGACCTCACGCTGGGATACGAGCGTCTTCCCGCCGTTCAGAACCTTCAGACGGAGATTGCGGACGGAAGCCTGACGGCGATCGTCGGCCCGAACGGCGCGGGAAAGTCTACTCTTCTAAAGGGGATGACGGGAGCGCTGGCGCCGCTGGCGGGCAATGTTTCGTTCGAGGCGCTGCGCCGGGACGACATCGCCTATCTGCCTCAGCAATCCGACATCGATCGAAGCTTTCCGCTGACGGTGATGGATCTGGTCGCCATGGGGCTGTGGCGCGAGATCGGTCCGTTTGGACGCATAAGCGGGCGTCACCAAGATCGGATCGCGTCGGCGATCGCCACTGTCGGCCTCACGGGTTTTGAGACCCGTCCAATCGGTTCTTTGTCCGGCGGACAGATGCAGCGAACGCTGTTCGCGCGCCTCTTGTTGCAAGACGCGCGGCTGGTGCTGCTTGACGAGCCCTTCGCCGCAATTGACGCCAAGACCATGGACGATCTGATCAGCGTTGTGCGCAGATGGCATGGCGAAGGCCGTACGGTCCTGGCCGTGTTGCACGACGCCGAAACCGTCAGCGCGCATTTCCCACAGACCCTGATGTTGGCGCGCGAGCTGGTCGCGCATGGCCCGACAGAGAAGGTTCTGACCGTTGAGAACCAATTTCGCGCACGGCAGAAGTGCGAGGCCTGCGTGGGCCCGACGCATACCTGTGGTCGAGCCGCCGCATAATGTGGGATCTGTTTTTCCAACCGTTCGCCGACTTCGGCTTCATGCGCCGCGCGCTTATGGGCTGCTTCGCGATTTCGATCGGGGCGACGCCCGTCGGCGTCTTTCTGATGCTGCGCCGCATGAGCCTGACCGGAGACGCGATGGCGCATGCGATCCTGCCGGGGGCCGCGGTTGGGTTTCTCGTCTCCGGCCTGTCTTTGGGGGCGATGACGATCGGTGGACTGATCGCCGGAATGGCCGTCGCGCTGCTGTCGGGCTTCGTCACGAGGGTCACAGCGCTGCGCGAGGATGCAAGCCTCGCGGCGTTCTACCTGATCTCTCTGGCGCTTGGGGTGCTTATCGTCTCCACGCGCGGCAGCAACGTCGACTTGATGCACGTGCTCTTTGGCACGGTGCTCGCCCTCGATAACGCCGCCCTGATCCTGCTTTGCTCGATCGCCAGCGTGTCCGTTCTGACCCTCGCCGTTTTGTTCCGACCGTTGGTGTTGGAATGCGCCGACCCGCAGTTCCTCCGCTCGGTGAGCGGATTTAGCGCCGTGACGCATTTCACGTTTTTGACGCTGGTCGTGCTGAACCTGGTCGGCGGCTTTCATGCGCTGGGCACGCTGATGGCGGTCGGGATCATGATCCTGCCGGCCGCCGCGGCGCGGTTCTGGGCCGTCAGCATCGGCGGCATGATCGCAGCCGCAATCGCCGTGGCCATGCTCTCCAGCCTGATCGGGCTTTTGCTTTCCTACCATTACAGCCTGCCGTCGGGGCCGGCGATCATTCTCGTAGCCGGTGTGTTCTACGGGGTGTCGCTGGTCGCCGGTCCGGTGGGCGGCCTTGTCGCGCGGGGATTGCCGCGCCGCTCTCTCGAGATCTGAAAGGACACCGCATGTTCTCCCGTCGACTTCTGCTTGGTTCCGCCACAGCGCTTGCGGCGCTGTCGCTGAGCGCTCCCAATCTGACGCAGGCCGATGAGCCGACCCGCGTCGTCGCCACGTTCTCTATCCTGGGCGACATGGTCCAGCGCATCGGCGGCGAGCACATCGCCCTGACGACGTTGGTCGGCCCGAATGGCGACGCCCACGTCTACCAGCCGAGCCCTGCCGACGCGCGCGCGGTCAGCGAAGCGCAAGTACTGATCGAAAACGGTCTGGAGTTCGAAGGCTGGCTCGGCCGTCTCGTCGAAGCGTCGGACTTCAGCGGAGTGCGCGTTATGGCGACAGATGGCGTTGAGCCGATTGCGTTCGATGACGGCCACGATGACCACGGCGAAGACAAGCATGACGATCACGATGATCACGGTCACGACGATCATGCCGAGGACAAGCATGACGACCACGGCCACGAAGGCGGCCATGGCCACGGCGCACATGCGTTCGAGTGGGCGGGCCTGTTCGAACTCGAAGCGGGAACCTACACGTGGTCGTTTGCAAAAGTAGGCGGCGACTACGCAGACCCGGCGATGAAGATGGTGATCCTGTCCGCGGATGACATCGAAGCCGTTGAAGAGACCGCGGAAGACCTGCTGGAAGCCGATGCTTCGGAGACGAAAACCCACGGCGACGCTCTCGCTGCGAAAGAGGCGGCCTACGCCTTGACCTTCGATGCGGCTAAAGAGGTTACCACGTTTACAGTTACGATTGCTGACGCCGGCAAATTCGCGTTCTTCACCGAACACATGCCATTCGAGTTCGAAGCGAATGAGCACTTCTTCAAGGACGCCTCCGGCGCAGATGTCGAGCCGATCGCTCAGGAGCCGGATGTTGATCACGGCGATCATGGCCATGGCGGTCATCACGGCCACGATCACGGCGCGTTCGACCCGCACGCGTGGCAAAGCCTAGAGAACGCCGTGATCTATGTGGACAACGTGACCGAGGCGCTGGCGAAGGCGGACCCCGCCAATGCGGCATCGTTCTACGAGAACCGCGCCGCTTACGTGGCTGAGATCGAAGCGCTGCAGGCCGACGTCGTCGCAATGGTCGCGGAGATCCCCGAAAACAAGCGCACGGTCGTGACCTCGCATGACGCGTTCGGCTATTTCGCGGACAGCTACGGTTTGACATTCGCGGCGCCGCAAGGCCTCAGCACCGAGAGCGAAGCTTCGGCCAAGGATGTTGCGGAGCTTATCAAACAGATCCGCAAAGAGAGCATTTCAGCAGTGTTCGTCGAGACGATTACGGACAACCGCCTGCTCGAGCAGATCGCGAACGAGACCGGCGCAGCCATTGGAGGCACGCTGTACTCCGACGCGCTGTCAGACGCGGACGGCCCTGCGCCCACCTATCTCGACATGATGCGCCACAACGCGACGACCATTTCCACAGCGCTTGGATCGTGAGAGCTACACGATGGATGTGACCGAAGAGCGGCTTCCCGTAACGGTTCTTTCCGGCTTTCTCGGCGCTGGTAAGACAACGCTCTTGAACCGCGTGTTGAACAACCGTGAGGGTCGCCGCGTCGCGGTGATCGTCAACGACATGTCCGAGGTGAACATCGACGCCGATCTGGTGCGCGCTGACACGGAGCTCAGCCGCACCGATGAAACCCTGGTCGAAATGTCGAACGGCTGCATCTGCTGCACGCTGCGCGACGACCTGCTGGCGGAAGTCCGGCGTCTCGCGGCCGAGGGCCGGTTCGATTATCTGCTGATCGAGTCCACCGGCATCTCGGAACCGCTGCCCGTCGCGGCGACGTTCGAGTTCCGCGACGAGGAAGGTGAAAGCCTGTCCGATGTCGCCCGGCTCGACACCATGGTGACGGTCGTGGACGCGGTGAACTTGCTCCGCGACTACTCGAGTCACGACTTTCTGCGCGATCGGGGCGAGACCCTCGGCGAGGAAGACGACCGCGCCCTGGTGCATCTGCTGACCGACCAGATCGAGTTCGCCGACGTGGTGATCCTCAACAAGGTGGCCGACGCCGAACCGAGCCAGGTCGACGCGGCGCGCAAGATCATCCGCAGCCTCAACGGCGATGCGCAGATCATCGAGACCAACCATTCGCAGGTCTCGGCGGATACGATCTTGAGCACGGGTCTGTTCGACTTCGAGAAGGCGCATGAGCATCCGATGTGGGCGAAGGAGCTCTACGGATTCGCCGATCACGCGCCCGAGACCGAGGAGTATGGCGTCACCAGCTATACCTATCGCGCGCAACGGCCTTTCGATCCGGAGAAGATCAAGGCGGTTCTCAACGGCGCCATGCCGGGCGTGATCCGCGCCAAGGGGCATTTCTGGATCTCGACGCGTCCGGATTGGGTGGCGGAGTTCTCGCTGGCCGGCGCGCTGTCGAGCGTTCAACCGCTCGGCACATGGTGGGCGGCGGTGCCGAAGGAGCGCTGGCCCGACCACGAGAGCGCGCGGAGCTACATCGAAAAGCACTGGGTCGAGCCTTGGGGGGACCGCCGTCAAGAGATTGTCTTCATTGGCGCCGGCATCGACTGGACACGGCTGAAGGCACGGCTCGATGCCGCGCTGGTACAAGCCTCGCAGGACAAGGATCCAGCCAACCTGCCAGATCTGCCGGATCCGTTCCCGGTCTGGCGCCGTGCGGAGCCGACAGAATGACCGCTGCCGAGAAACTCGCCTCGGACGCTGCGATCGGAGTGGCCGTCGCCGACGCCCTCGAAGGCCTGTCGAGCATTCACGACCCCAGCTGCGGCGCCGTGGTCTGGCGGCGCCAGCCATTGCAGAGCTTTCAGAGCTGGATCGACAGCCTCGACCCGGAACGACTGCCCCATGCGAGGGTCGTCGTACAGCCTAACGCAGTTGGTGAAGCTGTTCGTCACAGCTGCGATCTCGCCGAAACGCCCGATTGCGCCGAACGCGATCTTCTGATCGACGACATCGCGGCGCTGGCGCACGGCTTCGGCGCGATTTCGAGCGCTGAGTACTTGCGTCTGCGGCTCGACGTCGTCAGCACCAACGCCTGTCGGAAGTTCCATATCGACTCCGTGACGTCTCGACTGATCTGCACCTACCGCGGAACCGGAACGCAATACGGCGTCTCGCCGGACGGCTCTGATCCTACCCGCGTTTTCACCGCCCCCACCGGCGCGCCGATCGTGCTTCGTGGAACGCTGTGGCCGCAGACACCGCCGACGGGTCTGCTTCACCGGTCGCCGCCCATCGCAGGAACTGGCGAGACGCGGCTTCTGCTCGTTCTCGACCCGATGCAATCCGCGGCTGAAGACCCGGAACACGTCTTCCACTAGAAAAAAATCGGAGGAACTTACCCATGAAGACCCGCGCCGCCATAGCCTGGGAGCCAAACCGCCCGCTTGAGATCGAAGAGATTGATCTCGAAGGTCCAAAGGATGGCGAGGTCTTGGTTCGGATTGTGACGACCAGCTTGTGCCATACGGACGTTTTCACACTGTCAGGTGAAGACCCAGAGGGGCTTTTCCCATGTGTGCTGGGCCACGAGGCGTGCGGCGTCGTCGAGGAGGTCGGCAAAGGCGTGACGTCGGTCGTTCCCGGCGACCATGTGATCCCGCTCTATGTTCCCGAAGATCCCGAGTGCCCCTACATCAAATCGGGCAAGACCAATCTCTGCCAGACGATCCGGAAGACGCAGGGAGCCGGGGTGATGCCCGACGGAACGTCACGCTTCTCGTACAAGGGCAAACAGCTCCTGCACTACATGGGCACCAGCACGTTCAGCGAGTACACGGTCCTGCCCGAGATTTCGATCGCCAAGATCTCAAAGGACGCGCCGTTGTCGAAGGCCTCGGTGATGGGCTGCGCGGTGCCGACCGGCATTGGCGCCGTCCGCAACACCGCGAAAGTCGAGGCGGGCGCCAGCGTCGCCGTCTTCGGTCTCGGCGCTGTGGGAATGGCCGTGATCCAGGGCGCCGTTCTCAACGGGGCGTCCCGCATTATCGGCATCGATGTCAATCCATCGAAATTCCCTCTCGCCAAGTCGCTGGGCGCGACGGAGTGCATCAATCCCAAAGACCCTGCGGCCCCGATCCAGGACGGTCTGGTCGAGATGACCACTGGCGGGCAGGACTACACGTTCGAGGCGGTCGGAAATGTCGATCTTATGCGGTCTGCGCTTGAGGCGTGTCACAAAGGGTGGGGCGAGTGCACTGTGATCGGCGTCGCCGGCGCCGGGCAGGAGATCGCCACGCGGCCGTTCCAGCTTGTGACCGGGCGCGTATGGCGCGGCACCGCCTTTGGCGGCGTGCGCGGGCGCAGCGAGCTGCCGGGCATGGTCGACGAATGGATGAGCGGGCAGTTTGATATCGACCCCTACATCACGCACCACATGGGCCATGACCAGATCAACACCGCCTTCGATCTGCTGAAGGCCGGCGAGTCGATCCGTTCGGTGATCCACTTCCGTGAAAAGGACACGATGACGGTGAACTCCCTGCCCGGGAAGATCATCACCGCTTGAGGGCGGAGACCGCCCAAGACGCCCGGCGCAGAAGGCGCCGGGTCCATCTGTTGCTTTGACGAGGCCTTCTGTTGCAGCGCATCCCCGTTACGATCCTCACCGGGTTCCTGGGGGCCGGGAAGACGACTGTTCTAAATCGTTTGATGGCGGAGCCAGGGTTTGGCGCCACAGCGGTTGTCGTGAACGAGTTCGGGGAAGCCGGGATTGACGGCGGTCTGGTCGCCCAAGCCGACGAACGCGCGTTTGCGATGTCGACCGGTTGTTTGTGCTGCACCGTGTCAGGGGATGTGCGACTGACCCTCTTGCGGTTGCTCGACGAAGCCGAGCGCGGCGTTGGTCCGAGTTTCGACCGGATCGTCATCGAGACGACGGGACTGGCCGATCCGCTTCCCTTGCTTCAGACCTTTATGACCAGCGACATCATCCTGGAGCGTTTCACGCTCAACGGCGTGGTGACAGTGGTGGACACAGTCAACGGCGCGGATGCGATTGAGCGATTTCCAGAGGCGCAACGGCAGCTTGCCGTGGCGGATCTGATCCTCGTCACCAAGTCCGATCTGGCGGAAGATCCGGCCTCGCGCCGCGACCTGGGCAAACTCAAAGCCGACCTCGCGCAACGAAACCCGAACGCGCAGCTGTTCGAGGTGGATGAGGCCACGCCCGAGATGGTGTTCTCGCTCGCGGCGTTTGATCCATCCGGCAAACCGCCGGATGTCCAAGACTGGCTGCGTTTTGACCGCCAGAGCGCTCATCATGACGGGTCTGACCATCATCACCACGACCACCATCATCACGACCATCATCATCATCACGACGTGAACCGGCATGGTGACACAGCGTCCGCCTACTGCTTCTCGGCAAGCGGGTCCGTCGATCCCTGGGCGCTCGAAGACGCCGTCAGGGCCCTGCAGTCGACGTTTGGCCGAAATCTTTTGCGCATGAAAGGCCTGGTGGAGGTCGAGGATCATCCCACCGAACCGCGCCTGCTGCATGTCGTCGGCCACATCTCGAGCCCACCGCGACTGCTCGACAGTTGGCCGGCAGGCGTCGAGGAGACCAGGATCGTGCTGATCGTTGGCGGACCAGGCCGCGACGAAGCGCCGAAGATGTTGAGCAGGCTCTTGCCAGAGCTGCACCCGTTCACGGCAGCCGCAGCAGCGAAAGAAGCCTCACAGGCCTGAGCTTCGCGCATTGGCTGTGTTGGTCTATCCGCAGTCAAACAAGATGCGCATCATGGCTTCGGGGGCTCCGGCGGCGCCGGTTCTTGACCTCATGTCCGGCGAACCGTCGAGTTCAAAGCAGTTCATGTCCGGCGTGGCCGAGGCAGGTTATATTGACCGCGCGCCAGCCGAGGCGGTCTTTAGAGAACATTGAGCGCGAGCCGCCTCGGAAGTAACCAGAACTGCAACGCCTCAAGGCGATTCTGATCAGAGAAGAATGCGAGTTGCCCATGCCGCCATTTGTCTTCAACACCGCAAGCTCGGTTGTCTTCGAGCCGGGGGCTAGTCGAAAACTCGCGGATCTTCTGGCGAACCGTCTGGGTCCGCGCCCCCTGTTCGTGACCGACCCGGGTTTGCGCCGGCTCGGTCTTTGCGATCCCGCAATCGCCTCTCTTTCCGATGCAGGTTACGAAACCACGATCTTCGACGCGGTCGAGGCGGATCCGTCGCGCGCGACTTTGGACGCCGCCGTCGCGGCCGGCCGAAGCGCTGGCGCGACCGGCGTCATCGGCTTTGGCGGCGGATCCTCGCTGGACGTCGCAAAGCTCGCAGCGCTTTTGCTGGGCTCGGACGAAGACCTCGACGCCGCATGGGGCGTCGCTCAGGCGAAGGGGCCGAGATTGCCGCTGGTGCTTGCGCCGACAACCGCCGGCACCGGTTCAGAGGTGACGCCCGTCTCCATCATCACCGTCGGAGACGAGGAGAAACGCGGCGTGTCGAGCCCGATCATCCTCCCCGACCTCGCCATTCTCGACCCAGAGCTGACATTGGGGTTGCCCGCGGACATCACCGCGGCGACCGGCGTCGACGCCATGGTTCACGCAATCGAGGCTTACGCTTCGAAAAACGCCAACAATAACCCGCTGTCGCAAATGTTGGCGCGCGAGGCGCTGCGGTTGCTTGGAGCCAATATCGAACGCGCGGTGTTTGAAGGCTCGGACCTGGAAACACGCAGCGCGATGCTGTTGGGCTCGATGCTCGCCGGCCAAGCCTTCGCCAATTCGCCGGTCGCGGCGGTGCACGCGCTGGCCTACCCGATCGGCGGGACCTTCCATGTCCCTCACGGTCTGTCGAACGCGCTGGTGCTGCCCCATGTGCTGCGGTTCAACGCGCCGGAGGCCGCACATCTTTACGCAGCGATTGCAGCGGACGCGTTTCCGCATTTAGATCGCGAGGAAGGTGCCCAAGCGCGCTGTGCGTCTTTCATCGAAGAGCTGGCGGCGCTATCGAGCAAGCTGGGTTTGGCGACCCGACTGCGCGATGTGTCGATCGGCGAGGACGACCTGCCGAAGATGGCGTCGGACGCGATGAAGCAACAGCGGCTGCTGGTGAACAATCCGCGCGAGGTCGCCGAGGCGGACGCGCTGGCGATCTATCGCGCCGCCTGGTGAGATCGACACTAAAGGGAGGCAGGACAATCTCTGATCGCAACTTTCAACCCATGACGAAAGCCGAAGTCATTGCGGCGCAGCGAGCCTGGGCGACATATGTCACAGAGCGTGACGTCGACAGGCTTTTGGACCTCTACGATTTTGGATCGCCTGACGAGCCGCTTCTGTTCAAGCCGACCCTGGCGGATCTGATCCGTCTGGACCGCGCCGGGGCGCGGTCGTACTTCGTTGGCGGAGATCCGAACTACCCCCACGACCAGGGTTTTCTGAACCGCGGCTGGAAACGGGTCGACTTCCAGAGCGCGGCCGGCCCGATCCTAAAGGCTGGCGGCCTCGGCTATAAGGACATGGGGCACTACACGTTCATCGACGGCGAAGGCAACGCAACCCGCGCCGACTATACGTTCGCCTACCACAAGCTCGACGAAAAGGTGCTCATCTCTCTGCATCATTCGTCGCTCACCTGGTTCCCCCCGGTCGAGAGTTGAGCGCGACCAGACAGCTGAGAACCGAGACGTGCGAGGTCGACGTCTCGGCGCTTGCCGCGACGATGGTCGGCGGCGTTGGCGCCGTCCCGCTCAAAAGGATGGACCAAGGACGCGCTTAGCGCCCAACACAACCGTGATGGGCGCCAGCTTTGGCGGAGATGCAGGCTGTCGCAGCAAGTTCGAGACCCCAGGCGACGCTGTCTGACAGCGTCGTCCTAGTCTGCCAGAAGATCGGCGCGGCGCGTCTCGATCGCATCGATAAACGCCGGCGCGTCAATGTTGGCGATGGGAATGCGGCCCACTGCAGGGCGGCGGAAGTCAATCCGGTCGACACGGGCGATCAGATCGGCGTTGTTCTCGACCGCCCCTTCCGTATTGACCCTCATCATGTCCGGATAGATCGGCGCGACCGAGCCCCAGTCCGCATAAGCGGTCAATCCAACATTGAGCGTTTGCGGCAAATCGGGTCGGATCATCTGATCCGCAACCGCCCAATCCGCCTCTCCCTCAGCGCGGTGCAGCAGTGTGAACAGCTCCGCGAGGCGTGCGCCGCGCAATTCGACCCATCCCGTTGGCGCTGGATGGATCTTTAGCGTCGAGAGTGAGTTTGTCGTCGTCTTGATCTCGAACTGCGGCGTCCCTGCCGGCGCCGACGTTCCGATCGAGAAGAACAGCCAGTTCTCACGACCCGGCGCCCAGGTCCCCACAGAGAATTCACGGGGCGCTCGAATGAAGAGACCCGCGAGCGAAAACAACGTTTGGGGAAGAGCTTCCTTGGTGCCCGCGACGTTGATGCGCGTCGTGACGATGAAGTCCCCGTCGACGGCTTTGTAAAGGTGCCCTCCGTGCAGTTCTTCAAACCAGCCGCCGGAGATGGGCTCCAAGACGAGGTTTCCGTCTTCGATCAGAGGCTCTCGCCACTTCGGGGTGAACCCTTCAGGCAAGTGCTCGGTCCACCCTACCAGCGACGCGTCGTCGTCAAAGCCTGTCGAGAGTGTTGAGAGGTCGTCGGCCGCGCTCGCCGTGGCGAGCATGGCTCCGGAGATGCAAACTGCAGTCAATAGTTGGCGCACGACGATGCTCCTTCTGGTCAGTCGTTGATTACAATCAGGGAATGCGCGCCCGGGCCGGTCGGGATCGAAAAGCCGGTCGGCACGAGCCGAGGGGGGTGTACGCCAGCGCGAACGACGCTCCAGAACTCCAAGGCGCTCTGCCGAGGCTCGGGTCCTTCGTATTCGAACACGCCCGCGACGACATGCGTGTCGTCAGCGTCAAACGCGACGCCTTCGGGTAGAATGCCCTCCATCTCCCAGTCGCCGAGATGGGTCATCTGCCCGCTGGCTTGATCAAAGCGCAGAAGACTGAGCGTCGAGAGGGTATAGCCAGGCTCATCCGACTCCAGCCATGTCTGCCCGATGTTCAGGGTGACGATAAGGTCCCCTGCGTTCGAGAAGGCGATGCTTTCAGCATGGCGTGGGACGGCGACGCCGCTCACAACCGTATGCCTTGGTTCGGCAGCTTCGAGCTCTGCAAGTCGGATCGAGGTCAACTGCGAGGCGGGCGCGTTCAAGTAAAAGCCGTCGACGTCCGGACCCCATTTGAGATCGTTCGAGACGAAGTACCGACCATCTCGCGAGAACTTGCCTGACATCGGCCATTTCGACGCGACGACAGGATTGCCCCATTGGCTCAGACCGATGGCCTCCCCGTTCTGGTTGCGTTGAACCCGATAGAACCTGAGCTGGTTCCTCAGAGCGAAAGTGACCGCCACGATATCAGCCGTCGGATGCCACTCTGCGTGATGCGGCAGAAGTCCATTATCCGGCAGTTCCGGGATCGCGCTGAGTCCATCCAAACTGACCAGCTTAGGCTCGCCAAACCGACCATTCTCAAACGTCAGCAACGTGATGGGCGTATCGGGTGTTTTTGTCGCGATCACCAGAGTGCGCCCATCGGGGCTGACGGAGACCCCCATGGGCCGCACGCCGACTTCGACCTGATCAATCACACGAGGAGCTGCGAGATCGCTGACGTCGACGGCGCGAAGCGTCGTTCCGGCTTGCAGGTCCCGGATCGTTTCATCGCCTGCTTCCTGCGGGGTGTGCGTTTCCGCGACGAAGATCGTGTCGCCATCCAGCGCGGCCGCAATCGAGTAGACAGGGTTGATGACCGTATTCGAGACCTCGATGCGTGACGTCGCCTCGCGACCCTCCAGCGGCAAACGGATCAACGCGAGCTCGTCCGGCCCCCTCTTTGGGCCGAGGCGGCCGTCGATATAAGCGTAGGCCCGCATATCGCCATCGGAGATCGCCGCGATGTATCGCCCGTCAAAATCGGGCGGTTCTTGCGCCGCGGCCCAATGGGTCGGAAAAACGAACGCCACCGCAAACGCCAAAAGTCCGGAACTGGTCCTGCGCACTAGATCGTCCTCTCGTTCCTGTCCTTCCGCGAGAGATCTGTTGCCAGCGCCGCCTCACTCAATATCTTCAAATGATAAGTTCGATAACTCGGAGTTATTGATATGCCGGATCTCATCGATCATGCGGCGTCGGTCGCCTTGGCCGAAGAGCAGCACTTTGGACGGGCGGCCAAGCGCCTCGGGATCTCGCAGCCGGCATTGACCTCGCGCTTGCGTCGGCTCGAGGCGGCCGTGGGCGCGCGACTGTTCGAACGCAGCCGAAGCGGGGTGCGTCCAACGCCTGCCGGCGCAGCGTTTATCGAAGGGTCGCGACGAACGCTGGACGCCGCAGACGCGTCCGTTGAAGCAGCGCGCGCCGCACAAGACGGATTTGGGGAAATGCTGCGGGTCGGCTTCACGCAAATCGCGGCTCACCAGGTTATGGCGCCGATCCTGAACCAGTTTCGCGCCGCGAACCCGGACGCCCGCCTCAGTCTCTCTGAGGGAACGTCGGCGTCGCTTGAGCGCGATCTCGAAATCGGGACGATCGACGTCGCATTTTTGCATCCGCCGCTTCATGCGACGGGTTTGCATAGCCGCGAGTTGCTCCGAGTGGACCTCGAATGCAGGTTTCTCCATCAGGAGGGGCGAGATCGTCCGCCCATTGGCGCGCCGAGACACAAGGCGCCGGTCTTGATGGGAGAGGTCGATCGCCTTTGGAACCGACTGGCGCTTGATGCGCCGCCGGCGCCGCCGATCGAAGCGGACACCCTGATCGGATCGCTGGTTTTGTCATCAGCAGGCTATGGCGCCGCTCTGGTGGTCGCAGGCTTTCCGTCGTTCGGCTTCGACGATGTCGCCGCGCCAGAGGAAACTGGTTTGACCCTCGTCACCTCGATTGGCTGGCGCCGGCTGGACCGCCGCCCGATCGTGAAGTCCATGCTGCTCGCATGTGACAGCGTCGAGAAGGCGGGGTCGTCGTTCGGTCCCGCCCCGCGGCGATAGGGTCTGACCGCGTCAGGCCATGCCTCGAAAGTAAGCGTGCGTCGCGTCGGCGACCTGACGCCGTATCGACGCTGAATCGCGGTCGAGCATTCGGTTCTCTGCGATCACGAGGCTGGCGAAACCGTGAACCATGGTCCAAAGCGGCGTGCCGAAAACCGTTGGTTCCCGGCTGTCAAACCCCTTCGCCGCCATGACCCGCGCCAGATTTTCGATGAAGTTTCGGTAGCAGCGTTCGCCTGACTTCTGCGCGACCTCGTGAGCGTCTTTCAGGCGCGCGGCGCCCCACATGACGTGAAAGAGCTCGGGGTTCTCCACGCTGAAAAAGATATACCCGCAGCCGCCTGCGACGATCCGGTCGATATCGCCCGGATCAAACGGGTCCATCTCGCGGCTCATGCGGTCCCGCAAACTATCAAAGCCGATCGCCGCCACTTCAGCCAGAAGCGCATCGCGATCCTTGAAGTGCCGATACGGCGCGCCGCTACTCACGCCCAATTCGCGAGCCGCATCGGCGACAGAGACCTGTTCGGCCGGTTTAAGCTTCAACAGTTTCAGCGTCTCAGCGATCAGCGCCTGACGAAGATCACCGTGATGATAGGTCTTGCTCAAGCCGCCACCGTCTTCAAAGTCTCCGGTCTCCTATCACTCTGAACGCGCATTGACGCTTTTTTTTCAGAGCGCCGCTGGAATGTAAGAGACTCTCACCTAACTGCTGCGTAAGAACCTCTTACATGCGGAGACTGTGGTGTCTGATCAAGTTCCAAGATCCAATCGCGGGGAACAGGGTGAGCCAAGCACGCTGCGCGGCTGGCTTTCCGCCGCGATCGTCGCAGCGGTCGTCGCAGGGTCTGTCGTGGCCGGCGTGGCTGCTCTCAACGCGCAAGCCGCTCTTGACGATCAGCCGGTGCAAAGACCGCTGCTCACGGTCGACGCCGCGACTCTGCAAATGGTCGCGTCATATCAAGCGTCCCAGCGCTTCATCGGGCGGATCGAACCCGCCCGAGAAACCCAGGTCGCCTTCGAGTTGAGCGGCATCGTCCGCGAAATGCGCTTTGACGAGGGCGATCGGGTCCGTTCCAACGATGTGGTGGCGATCCTCGACACCGACGCTCTTTCGATTGACCGAGCGCGGTTGATGGCCGAGCGCTCGGCGTTGGAGGCTGACCTCGCCTTGGCGGAAGCGACGACGCTGCGTCGCGAAGCGCTCCAGGGGCGCGGTTTTGAAAGCGGTCAGAGCTTTGACGAGGCGCGTTTCTCGGCGGACGCCGTGCGGGCGCGGATCGCCGGCGGCGATGCGCAGCTCAACCGGATCGCCCTGGATATCGAAAAATCGTCGCTGAGAGCGCCCTTTGACGGCGTCGTGTCGGTCCGCTCCATCGACGAAGGCGCGGTCGTCGGCGCGGGCGCATCGGTTCTGACGCTCCAGGAGACGACGCGACCCCAAGCCCGCATTGGAGTGCCCGTCGAAGTGGCGCAGACGTTGGAGATGGGCGCGCTCTTGTCGCTCGAAGACGCAGGGAACTCGATGGAAGGGGAACTGGTTTCGATTGCGCCGACCTTGGACCCTGCGACCAGGACCGTGGCGCTGCTCATCGACTTGCCGGCCGCGTCAGGCGCGGCGATGGGAGAAATCGCCCGCCTTGAGATCAACCGCCGCATCGAACAGGCCGGCGCCTGGGTGCCGCTATCGGCGCTGAAGGAAGCGGCGCGCGGATTGTGGTCGCTGCAAACCGTCATACCCGCGAAGGACGCCGCCGCTCGCGAAGCAGACGCGTTCGTCCTCTCGACCGCCGTTGTCGAAGTCATCTACGTGCGCGCCGGCGCGGCCTTTGTCCGAGGCAGCCTGAAAGACGGCTCGGTCATCGTCCTGAACGGACCGCATCGAGGCGCGATCGGGCAACGCGTCGTCCCCAACCCGGTCGCCCTGAGCGACGGCGGAGCAGATGAGCAATGAAAGATCTTTTGTTCCGTCGGCCGACTTACCTGACGCTCACGCTGCTGACGATCCTGTCGCTCGGCATCCTCTCGCTCAACACGATCGGACGGCAGGAAGACCCGACGATCACCAATCTGTTCGCAACCGTCGTAACGCCGTTTCCGGGCGCGGACCCCGCGAGGGTCGAGGCTCTGGTCACGGAGAAAATAGAGGCGGAACTGCGCGAGATCTCTGAAATCGACACGGTTTCGTCGACCTCGCGCACAGGCGTGTCGACAATCAACATCGAACTGTCCTCGTTCTTGCCCGACAACCGGATTGAACAGGTTTGGTCCGAAATCCGGGATGCGTTGTCCGACGCCGCACGCGAGTTTCCGTCTGGCGTGCCCGAGCCCGAATTCGACAACGACCGCACAGGCGCGTTCACCGCGATCGCCTCGCTCGTCGCGGACCCGGGCGTCGACGTGTCTCGTGCTCTGCTCGGGCGTATTGCCGAGGACCTACAGGATCGGCTGCGTCAGATCCCACAGACGAAACAGGTCCGATTGTATGGGCAGCCCACGGAAGAAGTGGTCGTGCGGATCGACCCGGACAAAGCCGCATCGTTGGGCTTGACGCCGGACGCGATCGCAAGCGCGATCGCAGCCGCAGACGCCAAAGTCTCGGCAGGCCGGGTTCGGGGCTCTGCTTCCGACTTCATCATCGAGGTCGCCGGCGAAATCGACGGCCTTGCGCGTGTCCGGGAGATCCCCCTGCGCGCTGGCGAAGGCGAACGCGTCGTGCGTGTCGTCGATGTCGCCACCGTTTCCCGAGGGGTGCGGACCCCTGTCGAGACGCTCGCCTATGCGGAAGGGCGCTCGGCTGTTCTCATCGCTGCGAAGATCGAGAACGACAAGCAAGTCGACGTTTGGGCGACGGCGGTGCGAGCGGAGATCGACGCGACGATCTCGGATCTGCCCGACGGGCTCGAGCTCAAGCTGGTGTTCGACCAAAGCGGCTACACGGCCCGGCGACTCGGAGATGTCGCGACCAATCTGCTGATCGGGGTGGGCCTGGTCGTCGGCGTCCTGTTCATCAGCATGGGTTGGCGTTCGGCTCTGATCGTCGGAGCCATGCTCCCGCTGACAAGCCTGTTGTCGCTCGTCGTCCTGGAGAAATTCGGCGTCGTCATTCACCAGATGTCGGTGACGGGGCTTATCGTCGCCCTTGGCTTGTTGGTGGATGCGGCGATCGTGATGACTGATGAGATCCGGCAACGACTGGCGAAAGGCATGTCGCCGCTCGAATCGGTACGCGCGTCCGTGGACCGGCTCGCTGCGCCGTTGACGGCCTCCACGATCACGACAGTGCTGGCGTTCACGCCAATGGCGGCTCTGCCCGGGCCTGCGGGAGACTTCGTCGGAGCCATCGCCCTGTCTGTTATCGTGATGCTGTTCGCGTCGCTTTTGCTGGCGCTGACTGTAACGCCGGCAATTGCAGGACGGCTCCTGCCTGTGAAGCAAACAGCCCACCGCAGTTGGGTGCGCGACGGGTTGGCGGGCGGTGCGATCGGCCGCCTGTTCGAACACAGTTTGAAGGCTGCGCTGCGATGGCGATGGCTGTCGCTGGGAGCAGCGGCGGCGCCGGCGATCGTTGGGTTTCTAGCGTTCCCCACCTTGTCCGCGCAGTTCTTCCCCGAGGTCGACCGAGATCAGTTTCACGTTCAAGTCGAACTGCCGGAGGGCGCCGCGATCGAGGAGACGGAACGTGCGGCTTTGGACATCGACGCCACGCTGCGCGCCGATCCTGAGATCGAAAGCGTTCACTGGGTCGTTGGTCGCACCGCGCCGGCATTTTACTACAACATGCTCGACAACCGCGATTCCGATGCTCGGTTCGCCGAAGCTCTGGTGACCACCGTCTCTGAAGAGGCCACCGGTCGCGTCATTCCTCGGTTGCAGGATCAATTGGACGCCACGGCCACCGGCGCCCGCGTCCTGGTGCGCGGACTGAAGCAGGGGCCTCCGGTCGACGCGCCCTTGGAGCTGAGGCTGGTCGGGCCGGATCTCGAAACGCTGCGCCAGTTGGGCGAAGAGGTGCGGTCGATCATGTCGGCGGTCCCGACGATCACGCATAGCCGAGCCGATTTGTCCAGCAGCGCGCCGAAGCTCGTTTTCGAGTTGGACGAAGATGAAGTCCGCCTTGCCGGCTTGAGCTTGGGCGAGGTCGCCCGCCAGCTTGAAACGCTCGCCGACGGCGCGCTTGGCGGGTCTTTCGTGGAAGGTCCTGAGGAACTGCCGGTTCGGGTTCGTGTGCGCGACATCGATCGCGCGGCAGTTGATCGACTGGCGTCTTTGACGATCGTTCCGCGTGGGGCAGACCCAGCCGCGAACGCTTTCCCCGGGATCCCGCTCACCGCGCTCGGCGCTGTCTCATTGCAACCCTCGGACGGGGCGATCAAGAGACGAAACGGCGAGCGTGTGAACACCGTGCAAGCTTACCTGGTGCACGGCGTTCTGCCGGATGAGGCGTTGTCCGACTTCCAGTCTCGCCTGTCCGCGGCGGAGCTGTCTCTGCCGCCAGGATACCGCGTCGAGTTTGGCGGCGACACGGATGCGCGCGGCGAAACGATCAACAATCTACTGTCGGTGGTCGGTCTTGTCGTTGTCGGCAGCCTCGCGACGATTGTATTGACCTTTAACTCCTGGCGGCTGAGTGGAGTCGCCTTGGTGGTGTCCGTCCTTTCGATGGGCCTGAGCCTGCTAGCGCTTGAGATCTTCCGGTATCCCTTCGGAATTCAAGCGCTGATCGGCGTCATCGGCGCGATCGGCGTGTCGATCAATGCCGCGATCATCATCATGACGGCCCTTCAGAAAGACGATCGGGCGATGGCCGGCGACCGAGATGCGGTTGTGGAGGTGGTGATGCGGTCGAGCCGCCACATTGTCTCGACAACCGTGACGACGTTCGGCGGCTTCTTGCCGCTCATCCTGGACGGCGGCGGATTTTGGCCGCCGTTCGCGATGTCGATCGCAGGGGGCGTGCTGCTATCGACCATCGTGTCGTTCTACTTTGTCCCGCCGGCTTTCAGCCTCTTCGCATCCAGAAAGCCGGCGCCGCTCGCGATTGGCCAGGCGCCGCCGGCCGCCTTCGCTTCCTAAAACGGAAGGATGGGCGTCCAAGGCGCATCGAACACGGCGCTTCTCGATTTGCGGCGGTCGTCGCGGATCCCATAACCGTCGGGGATGAGTCTTTCAGCGAAACTGAGCAGTTTTGCCGATTCGGTATGCAGCGAAACTATTTCGCTTAATTTTTAGCGCAAATTATAGGTCTGTTGAGGCTCTACAAAGCCGTATTGTCGCGAAATGCTGCGCCGCAGCACTTTTTTCGCATAAAAATGCTGCAACTGCTTGATGTCGACTAATTCCTGAGCAAGCTTCGTTGGGCCTGCGAGCAAGACGGACGCTCCAGCGCTTTATGAAAAGTACCTCATTCTGGAGTATTCCATGTCGCAACAGATTTCCCGGCGTTCCGCTCTGGGCTTGCTTTCCGCCGCCGCCGCAACCGCAGTCCCTTTGACGCCATTCAAAGCGTTTGCCCAAGACGGCGCCATCAAGGTCGGCGTTCTGCACTCGTTGTCGGGAACGATGGCGATCTCAGAGACGACGCTCAAAGACACGATGCTGATGCTCATCGAGCAACAGAACGCAAAAGGCGGCCTTCTGGGACGGAAGATCGAGCCGGTCGTCGTCGATCCGGCGTCTGACTGGCCGCTCTTTGCGGAAAAGGCCCGCGAGCTGATCACCGTGCAAAGCTGCGACGTCATGTTCGGCTGCTGGACGTCGGTGAGCCGCAAGTCGGTTCTGCCTGTCATCGAAGAGCTGAACGGCTTGCTTTTCTACCCGGTGCAGTATGAAGGCGAAGAGAGCTCGAAGAACGTGTTCTACACCGGAGCGGCTCCGAACCAGCAGGCGATCCCTGCGACCGACTACTTCCTAGAGGAACTGGAAGTTGAAAAGTTCGCGCTTCTGGGCACCGACTATGTCTATCCCCGCACGACCAACAACATCCTCGAGTCCTATCTGCAGCAAAAGGGCGTTGCGAAAGAGGACATCTTCGTGAACTACACGCCGTTCGGCCACTCCGACTGGTCCTCGATCGTGGCGGATGTCGTGGCTCTGGGCGCCGACGGAAAAAAAGTCGGCGTGATCTCAACGATCAACGGCGACGCCAATGTCGGCTTCTACAAGGAGCTTGCAGCGGCCGGCATCTCGGCCGACGACATTCCGGTTGTGGCGTTTTCGGTGGGCGAGGAAGAACTCTCGGGGCTGGATACAAGCAACCTCGTCGGTCATCTCGCCGCATGGAACTACTTCCAGTCCGCTGAGAGCGAGATCAACGAGGAGTTCGTCGCCGCGTGGAAGGCTTTCGCTGGCGCCGATCGCGTGACCAATGATCCTATGGAGGCGCATTACATCGGGTTCAACATGTGGGTTCAGGCGGTCGAACAAGCCGGCACCACTGACGTCGACGCCGTGCGCACGGCGATGTATGGCCAGAAGGTTCCGAACCTGACCGGCGGAACCGCGGAAATGCTGCCGAACCACCACCTGACCAAGCCTGTGCTGATCGGCGAGATCCGCGAGGACGGGCAGTTCGACATCATCTCGCAGACTTCGGAAGTGCCGGGAGACGCGTGGACTGATTTTCTGCCGGAGTCGGCTGTCCTCGCGTCGGATTGGCCTGGTTTGGGTTGCGGTATGTACAACACCGAAACCGAGACTTGCGTTCAGATCGCCTCAAACTACTGAGCTCCGATAGAAAACTACCGTAGTGCGGGCTGCGCCCCGCCCTACGGCTCTTTATGTCTGATGGGGCGTTTATGATCTCTCCGAGATGGCGTTGGTTCGGCGTAGCCTGCAGCGCCTTGTTTTTCGTTCTGGCGTTCACCGCGACAGGCGCGGCGCAGTCGATTGGGCCCGTCCAGGCGATCCTCCAGGAACATCGCGCGGTGTTGGAGAAGAGTTCGCGCAAGACAGTTGGCCCCGTGATCGACGCTCTCGGCGACAGCGGCCTTGAACGTGCTCCGCTGGTGCTCGAGGCTTGGCAGGCTAGGAACCTCTACCAACGCACAGAGGACGGGCTCTTTTTCATCGGAGAAGAGCGCGGCGGGACCAACCGCCTGATCGACGTCGACAGCGGCGACGACGTTGGCGAGATCACACGCGACACGGCGAAACAACTGCGCCCGAACGGCGGCGTGCGTCGCGTGATCGGCTCGGCTCTGGTCCGGTTCCAACTGAATGCGCCCGACCCTGCTGATCGCGAGGCGGCGTTACAGGCGATCGACAGAAATCCTGAAGAAGTTCACCTTGCCGCGCTCGGCGCGTCGATCGACGCGGAAAGCGACCCGACGCTTCGGTCGCGCAAACAGCGGATGCTCCGACTGCTGGAAATTCGCTTTGAAAAGGACGAAGCGGCGCGCGTGGCGGCGATCGAAAGTTTTCGCGGCGACATCGGCGTTGATGTTCGCGCCGCGTTGAACCCGCTCGTGGCGACGCGACTGGAAGTCGTCGCCGGCGAACCGCCGGTCACCCGAAACGTGGCGCGCGTGCTCGCGCCAGGCTCGGCCGAACTGCCGCGCGACGTCGCTTATTCGGCGCTGGTGGACGCGGGCCTGGCGACGGCGCGGATCGACCGGGAAGCGATCAAGTCGGCGCTTGTGGCGAACATTGTCGACGGATCGGTCGGCGGCGCTCTGGTCGCGGAGCTTGACACCGACGCGGCGCGCGACGCGGCTTACGCGCAGCTGGCCAATGATGGGCTTGCGCCACGAGCGCTCTCGGAAGCGGACGTCGATCAGGCTCTGTCGGCTCATACGTTCTTTCTGAGCTACAGCGAACGCTCGAGCGCCGTGACTGAGGCCGCCGAGGCGGTCCTTTCATCGATCAATCTCAGCCTGGGCGCAGCGCAGGGAGCGGACTTGTTGCTCGACGGTCTGTCCCTCGCTTCGATCTACTTCTTGGCGGCGATCGGGCTCGCCATCACTTTCGGCGTGATGGGCGTGATCAATATGGCGCATGGCGAGTTCATCATGATGGGCGCCTACACCGGCTATGTCGTTCAACTGTTCGTGCCGGACTACACGCTGTCGCTGATCATCGCGCTGCCGCTGGCCTTCGCCGTGACGTTCGGAGCCGGCGTAGCGCTGGAGCGTACGGTGATCCGCTGGCTCTATCATCGTCCGCTCGAGACCCTTCTGGCGACGTTCGGCGTCTCGATCGCGCTGCAGCAGCTCGCCAAGAACATTTTTGGCACCCAGGCGCGCCCGTTGACTGCGCCGGACTGGCTGGACGGCGCCATGGTGATCAACGACGTCGTTTCGATCAGTTACATCCGGATCGCGATCTTCGTGCTGGCGCTGCTGTTTCTTGCGCTTTTCCTGTTGATCATGAAGCGCACGCGTTTGGGCCTCGAGGTCCGCGCCGTCACCCAGAACCCGAAGATGGCGGCCTCGATGGGGATCAACCCGGATCGCATCAACATGCTCACATTCGGTTTCGGCTCGGGGATCGCAGGGGTTGCGGGCGTGGCCATCGGCCTGTTCGCTCAGGTCACTTCGGAACTCGGTCAGCAGTACATCGTGCAGTCCTTCATGACCGTCGTCGTCGGGGGCGTCGGCAACATCTGGGGCGCGCTGGCGGGGGCCACGATGATCGGCGGCCTGCAAAAGGCGATCGAATGGCTGAACCCGTCGAACACCCTGGCGGCGCAGACCTACATGATCCTGTTCGTGATCCTGTTCATCCAATTCCGGCCGCGCGGCATGATCGCGCTCACGGGCCGGGCGGCGGAGGCGTGATCCGATGACAGCGCTCGATACCGCCCGCCCACGCCGTCGCTCATTCCTGATCGACAACCCCTCGGTGATGATCTTCATCGCAGCACTCGGCGTCTTCACGGTTGTTGCGACAGTTCTGTCGGAGGGCTTTGGCGTCGGGCTGCTCTCGACCAGTCTGGTCAAGACGCTCGGCAAGACCTTGTGCTTGTGCATGATCGCCATCGCGATGGATCTCGTCTGGGGGTATTGCGGGATCCTCAGCCTCGGCCATTTCGCCTTCTTCGGTCTTGGCGGCTACATGATCGGCATGTGGCTGATGTACGCCCGGACCGAGACGATCGTCATCGAGTCTCTGGCGAACGCGCCATTGCCGCCGACGGAACAGGAGATCATCGACGCGATCGGAGTTCAGATCTTCGGCGTCGTCGGATCGTCTGACTTCCCATGGATCTGGGCGTTCGCCGACAGTCTTGCGATCCAGCTCGCGCTCGTGGTTCTCGTGCCGGGATTGTTGGCCTTGGTGTTTGGTTGGCTTGCTTTCAGGTCGCGTGTGACGGGGGTCTATCTCTCGATCTTGACCCAGGCGATGACGCTGGCGCTGTCGCTTTATCTTTTCCAGAACGACAGCGGCCTGCGGGGCAACAACGGACTGTCGGGCCTGCAAAATCTGCCGGGGCTCGACGAGACCCCTCAATCGATCGTTTCGATCTGGTTCCTATGGGCCTCGGCGCTCGCCCTTGCGCTGACGTACCTGTTCGCCGCCTGGCTTGTCTCGGGCAAGTTCGGGTCCGTCGTCCAGGCCATCCGGGACGATGAGGCGCGCGTGCGCTTCCTCGGCTATCCGGTTGAAGGATTTAAGCTCTTTGTCTTCACGCTCACAGCGGTGATCGCCGGGATCGCCGGCGCGCTCTACTATCCGCAGGCGGGCATCATCAACCCGGCCGAGCTAGCGCCGATCGCCTCGATCTATCTGGCGGTCTGGGTCGCGATTGGCGGACGTGGCCGGCTCTACGGCGCCGTGATCGGGGCGGCGGTCGTCTCGCTGCTTTCGACCTGGTTCACTGGGGGCCGGGCGCCAGACATACCGCTGGGATTTTACACGGTCCAATGGGTCGACTGGTGGCAAGTTCTGCTGGGTATCGGGTTTGTCTGCGTCACGTTGTTCGCCCCGAAAGGCCTCGGGGGGTTGGTCGACCTGTTCGTTGACACAAAAAGGCTGGCGCAACGCCGCCCCGAGACATCGGCGGCGGAGCTTGCTTCCCCGCGACCCCAGCCGAGCGAGAACTGATCCATGAGCTCACTCCTTCATGTGAACGACGTTTCGGTCAGCTTCGACGGCTTCAAGGCGATCAACGGGCTTTCATTCGTCGTGGGCACGCCCGAGCTCCGCGCGATCATCGGCCCGAACGGCGCTGGGAAGACCACGATGATGGACATCATCACCGGCAAAACGCGTCCGGACAGCGGCGATGTTCTATGGGGGGAGGGCGGCGTTTCGCTTCTGAAGATGTCCGAAAGCCAGATCGCGCAGATCGGGATCGGCCGCAAGTTCCAGCGCCCGACCGTTTTTGGCGCACAGACCGTTCGTGACAACCTTCGGCTTGCCCTCAAGAAGGATCGATCACCCCTCGCAGTGTTGCGCTTTACCGGAACGGACGAGGATGAGGACCGGATCATCGAGATCAGCCGTGAAATCGGCTTGGCCGAGGCGCTCGACCGCTCAGCTGGGGCGCTCTCCCATGGCCAAAAGCAATGGCTCGAGATCGGAATGCTGCTCGCGCAGGACCCTCAGTTGCTTCTCGTCGACGAGCCCGCCGCTGGAATGACGCCACAGGAGCGCGAACACACGACAGAACTGCTCAATCTAGCAGCCGAGTCCCGCGCGGTCGTGGTCGTCGAGCATGACATGGAGTTCATCCGGCGTCTCGAATGCCGCGTAACTGTGCTCCACGAAGGCGCGGTTCTGTCCGAGGGGACCATCGATCACGTCACGCGAAATCAGGAGGTGATCGATGTTTATCTTGGGCGGTGAGAAATGCTGAACGCGCGCGGCGTCGATCTCTATTATGGCGGGGCGCAGGCCTTGTACGGCGTGGACCTGTCGGCGCCCGCCGGCGAGGTGACTGCGGTGCTCGGAGCCAATGGCGTTGGCAAAACGAGCCTGCTCAAAGCCCTTGCGGGGGCGCACCCGACCAAGGCTGGAGAGATTACGCTGGATGGGACGGCGCTGGTCGGCGCCAGCGCGTACGAGGCGGCTCGGGCAGGCGTCGGTTATGTTCCGCAGGGCCGCGAGATCTTTCCGCTTCTGACCGTGCAAGAGAACCTCGAAACCGGCTTCGCCTGCGTGCCCAAAGATGACCGCCGGGTCCCGGACGAAGTCTTCGACCTGTTCCCGGTGCTCGCCGAGATGCGCAACAGACGCGGCGGCGATCTCTCCGGCGGGCAACAACAGCAGCTGGCGATCGCCCGGGCGATGGTGCTCCGACCGAAGGTATTGCTTCTCGACGAACCGACCGAAGGCATTCAGCCCAACATTATCCAACAGATTGGTCGGGTCATCGACGTGCTGCGCGACCGGGGCGATATGGCGATTGTTCTGGTCGAGCAGTATCTGGACTTCGCGCTTGCGCGCGCAGACAAGTTCATCGTGCTCCGGCGGGGGGCGGTCACCCTCGCGGGAGAGACGAAGTCGACCGAGAGCGACGCCATCCGAGAGGCGGTGAGCGTCTGACCTTCTCAGAGATGTCCGCCGCGGCCGGCCGGTTCCGTTGCTCAGGCGCGAACGCCGGCGCCAGCGTTGTCCCATGCGCCGCCGGCGACTTGATTCCAAAGGTACGGGCGCGCATTCCTCGAAAACGCGGAGGGATCGGGCTCCGAACGTGATCGACGAGGAGGGATGCAGTGAGTGAGACAATGGATCTGGTCATCGGGATCGCGCAGATCTTGTCGGCGATTGCGACCACGACGATTGCGGTGGTCGCTTACAACTACACGAGAAAGTCGTCTCGCATGAGCTTCATCGTCGACAGCACGAAAATGCTCAACGACGTCAACAACACGTTTCTTTCATCCGAGAAGACGGTCGCCGCCCTCGCGAAGATCCGCACGCCCATCAGCGGCGACTTTCATCTGGACTACGTGATCCTGACCAATCTGAATTATCTGCATGCCACGTGGATGCTGCGAAACGAGGAGGTGATCAGCCCGGAGCTCGCCGACGCGAAACTGGCGAACGGCTCGACGTTCTTCCTGAACTTCGAACGCGACGCGGTTGAAAGGCTTCTGCGACGGGGTTTTCCCGAGACGTTTCGCGTCGAGATGCTCGAACACTACGACGCGGCGGTTTCCAAGGAGACGGCCGAGCAGTCGGACTAGCTGTGCGCGATGGTCGCGCATACCAACAGGCGCGGCAGAAAGAGGGGGGCAGAAACAGGGGGGCGGCTTCGCCCCCCTTTTCCTCGTCGTGTCTGCGTGTCGTTCTGTCAGAGATTGCCGGCGTTCATCTGACCCGCGATGTGGTCGGCCTGCCGAATGGCGAGCGCCACGATGGTCAGCGTCGGGTTCTCCGCAGCTCCTGTCGTGAACTGGCTGCCGTCTGATACGAACAGGTTCGAGACGTCATGGGTTTGCCCCCACTTGTTCACGACGCCGTCACGGGGGTTTTCAGACATCCTGTTGGTGCCCAGGTTGTGCGTCGACGGATAGGGCGGCGTCGGGAAAACGCGCGTCGCCCCGACCGCATCGTAGATCGCACTTCCTTGTTTGTAGGCGTGGTTGCGCATCGCGATGTCATTCGGGTGATCATCGAAATGGACGTTTGGCGCCGGGAGACCATACTGGTCCTTGACCTCATGATTGAGCGTGATCCGGTTTGTCTCCTGCGGCATGTCCTCGCCCACGAGCCACATGCCGGCCATGTTCTCATAACCGTCGAGCGCGGTCGTGAACTCGCGACCCCAACCGCCTGGATCGAGGAACGCGGCCATGAACGGCAACCCGATGGAGAGGGTCTCCATCTCGTATCCGCCGACGAAGCCGCGGGACGGGTCATGGCGCGACTCGTCGGTGATGATCCCGGCCATTGTCGTTCCGCGCCACATGCGCACTGGCTTGTCGAACACAGCGTAAACTGAACCGGTCATGTGACGCATGTAGTTGCGCCCGACCTGACCTGACGAGTTCGCCAACCCATCCGGGAACATGTTCGAGGCCGAGTTGAGCAGCAAACGCGGGCTTTCGATCGAGTTGCCGGCGACGCACACGACACGCGCCTTCTGAAGCTGCTGGTTGCCATCAGCGTCGGCGTACAGGACGCCCGTGACTTGGCCAGCATCGTTGTGTTCGATCTTCAGCACATGCGCGCGCTCCCGAACCTCGAGGTTCCCGGTCGCTTCGCCTCGCGGGATGTCGGCGTAGGCGGAGGACCACTTCGCGCCGAACTTGCAGCCCTGAAAACAGAAACCGACCTGTTGGCACGCGGCCCTTCCATCGTTCTCGGCGCTGTTGATCGCCATGCGGCCGGTATGGACGTCCTTGTAGCCCAGCGCCTTCGCGCCGGCCTCGAGAACCTTGAAGTTGTTATTGCCGGGAAGGCCCTCCCGACCGCCTGTGCGGGTGACGCCCAACTTGTCCTCGGCTTTCGTATACCAGGGGTCCATTTCCGCGGCGTCGATGGGCCAGTCCAAGAGGCTGGCGCCCTGGACCGGACCATAGGTCGTCGCCGCCTTCCATTCATGGTCCTGGAAGCGCAACGACGCGCCTGCCCAGTGAACGGTCGCGCCGCCTACGGCTTTCACGATCCAGGTCGGCAGGCCCGAAAAGTCGCGCGCCACGCGCCAGTCGCCCGAGGTGGTGCGCGCGTCCAGCCATGCTAGCTGGCCAAAGCTCTCCCACTCGTCATTGATATAGTCGTCCGGCAGATACCGCCCGCCCGCTTCCAAGGCGACGACGCTGACGCCCTTTTGCGCCAGTTCGTTTGCGAGAACGCCGCCGCCGGCGCCAGTTCCAATCACCACGACGACGCTGTCGTCATTGAGGTCGAAAGGTGCAGCCATGAGTTCGTCCTCCCTCAGATCCAGTTGACGTCGTCGAAACCGCGGTCGATGTAACCGCCTTTCGAGTAGCTCTCGCCCTCGTAGCCAAAGAGCGGCCAGACGGCTTTCTGGTTATAGAGGCCCGTCACAAGGCCGCCGCGAACGGTCTGAAAGAAGGCGCTCTTCTCCATGCCGCGCAGAATGTCGACGCGGTCGCGTTCCCACCCGGCGTTGAGGTAGTCGCCAAATCCAGCGCCTTGAGCCGCAGCGTTCAAACCGGCGATCCCGCTCTCGACCATCTCGGCCTTGTCCTCGGCGTCGTAGCCCTTGACGGCTGCGGCGTAGAACTCGTCAGCGACGTGATCATGCGGGTAGATGTCGCGAGCCATTTGGATGAGTGTGGCCATCGTTCCGGGTTGGAGATGCTTGACCTCCATCGCCCATGCCGCGTTTTGCGCGCCGACAAAACCGGATCCGACCACAAAGGTCGCGCCGGCGGCGACACTGCGCGCGAGCAACTCGCGTCGTGTCATCTTTTGACGAGAAAGCACTTCGGTCATTCGTTCCTCCCATGGATTTAAGGCCGCCTGGTTTTCCAAGTCGGCCGGTCGCCTATCACTCGAGGCGAGACTTCACATCATCTGCGAAATCCTCGTAGCGACGGATCGCTGTCGCCTTGATGTCTACGTGTTGGCCCATTTGCTTCATGATCGGCAGGTCGAAGCTGATCTGGTCGAGCATGTCTGCGCTATCGACCTTCACGATCGCGAAGACCTTGCGCATGCCTGCGGCTTTCCAGAGATCGACGACGACGCCGGCGTCTTTCGCGCCAAGCGCGGCGCCCGCTTCTTCGGCCCAAATTCGGAACAGATCCTGTTGAGACATCTGCGCCCCGTAAGAGACCGTGAACTCGAGGTGAAACAGCATTGCGGCCTCCTATTGATTCCGGCCGTGGCGCTGGAGCACTTCGATCTCGTAGCCGTCCGGGTCCTGGATGAAGAAGAAGCGCGCGATCACCTCGCCGCCGGGTGCGAAGTCGACGATCTTGCGCGGCTGCAGACCGGCGCTGGTCAGACGCTCATGCTCGGAGGCGACGTCGTCGACACAGACAGCCAGGTGCCCATACCCATCGCCGAGATCGTAAGGGTCTGTGCGTCCCTTGTTGAGTGTGAGTTCGACCTCAAAGTCGGCTTCCGGATTGCGCAGATAAACGAGCGCGAAATTCTCGAAGTCGAGCTTGTCGGCGACATCCAGCCCAAAAGCGGTCTTGTAGAAATCGATAGATCGATCCAGATCGAGCACCCGGATCATCGAATGGATGGCTTTCGCCATTTCGTCCTCCCTTTTTTTCTCAAGGGTAGGACTGATTTCGCGCAGCGTGGTGGTAACCGATTACTACGTCTGCGGGATATAAGCTTTACGCGGCTTGGTTTACGCGCGCAGCGCCGTTACCTCCGCAGCGCTCGGTCGCCCGCCGGACAGGTGCAAGAGACAGGTGGTTCGCAACAGAGACGTGAAGTTGGGAACCTCTCCTTGCCGCTGCGCCACCTCGTCGTAAAGGGTCGACAAGAATTTCGGCGTCGTCAGACCCTGACTGCTCGCAATCTCGTCAATGATGTTCCAGAACGCGGCTTCAAGCCGAATGCTTGTCGCGTGCCCCGACAAGCGAACCGAACGCGTCACGCATTCGAAGCGTGCGGGATCTTGTCCCGCGAAGATCTCACACACGTTGACCTCCCTATACGCCTATGGCGCCTTTTTTATGAAATCAGTCTTCTAAAGAAACGCATGGGCGTCAATGCGTTCGCGACAACGACCTGCCCCGGATGATGTCGTTGTTACGAGTTGGAGGTCGGCCCGATCGTGTCGGCTTTGACCCGGGAGCGGCCATTGCGCCGTCGTTCCTGACGTGCTGTCTCGATCCCCTGGCCGAGGAGGCAATCGCCGGGTCAACCGACGGGTCAGGTTCCGACGCACGGTCCTGACCGCCTCGTCGTCAAGTCGGCCGCGTCGCGTCAAACTCTGAACGCGCGCTTTCAACGAAGTGAGCGCCGGCGTCGCAGGCCCCTATGCGGCGTCGTCCGCAAGCGCCTTGAGGACATTGGCGCGCCGCCACAAACCGGCAGCCATGCTCAGGGATCCTTCTTCTTCGAGGAGCAGCGCCTGTTTCGCGAGGGTGTCGATAAGGTCCCTGAGATCGCGCTCCGACACATGAAAGCTGTCCATGACTCACCTCGTCGTTGTCTCCACTGGTGCGCCGCGAGCGATGTCCTCGACTCGGCGCACACAGAGAAAACGCGCGAAGCGCGCAAACGGTTCATAGGCGTCCGAGCCCAGCGCGGTTTTCGCACGGACACGCCCCCCGCGCTCGCCGCCGCCAGCGGTCGGCCTGGGCATCGCGCTATCGCCGCGCCGACCCTTAAGGACTGTTATCTTTAAAAAAATGAGATCGTCACCTGACGCGCTCGGGTGAACGCAACGCCGTTTCCACGACCGCTCACGATTGGGTGAACCGATGCGCGTTCCGTCATCGTGGTTGCGGGTTAGCCAGCGGAAACCTGGGTCCGCTCGACCTGGTAGATGACGAGAACACCGCCGATGATCATTGCTGCGCCAAAAAGTTTGAGCGGCGTCAGCCGGAGCTGTTGATCCGCAAAGAGGCCAAAATGGTTCAAAGCGAGTCCAGCGAAGACCTGGCCGGTCACGAGGCACACGAAGTAAGCGCCAGGCCCGACCCTTGGGATCAGATATGTCGCCGACAGGATGATCCCAAAGCTGATAACGCCCAGAAACAGCAGACGTTGATCGGCGGCGATCAGTTTCGGCAGCGCCTCGGCGCGCCCAACCATCGCCCAGGCGCAGACGGCGCACAGCGCGCCGACGACGAAAAACACCGCGGTCGCAAGAAGCGGCGAGCCGATCTGGTCTCCAAGTCTTGCATTGAGCGGGAGATAGAGGCCGGCCACAACGCCGACGACTCCCGACAGAAAGAAGAAATGCGCCGTGCTCATGAACCGTTCTTCCACCAACATCTGCAGAGGTTAGACCGGGTCGTGTCCGGTGCGAATTGACGAATGGTTCCGGTTGCGCAACGGGCGCTTGCTCCGCATCACGCAGCGACGACAGACGGCGCATGCCGACCTCGATCGTCGCGTGCTCTGTCATGCTTCGCAGGCTTAGGCCGTGTGGATGAGCGACGAGAACAACCGCGGATCCTGGCTCGTCTGCGAGAATGTATCTCCCCGCGTCAGGATCGAGACCGCATCGTGGCTGTGGAGCGACTCCTGGTGGCTGGCGACCACCCGGAAATCGCCGATCCGATCATCGCCCTCAAGCGCCTCGCACAACAGGCGCACCGCATCTTCAACGAAGATCGGGTTGGACGCGTTCAGCTCGGCGAAGGCTTGTTCGTCCTCGCGCTTCACCATGACCTGCGTCTCCGTCGGGATCGCGGCGTTGCACAGCCCCACCAGATCCTCGATCCACAGAGGGCGCTCTCCGTCAACAACGAGCGAGACCCGCGCAACCGAGCGCTGCGAGTGCGGGGTCGCAATCTGCCCGCGGGTGACGCGCGCATGTTCGGAGAGTTCCAAAGAGCACGGGCAGGTGGAGGAGTAGACGTAGTCGAGATGCAGGAGCTTTGTGCTCTGGCCACCCTTCAAGACGCTTTCGAATGCGACGTCGTAATACTGATACCCCTCCAGCCCGCTGCGGAGAGATTGCCGCATCATCGGATACCGGAATGAAAGCTGGAGACGGGCGTCTGCGCTCTCGAGGTTCTCGAGGTAGCTTCTGAGGACGCTTTCAATGCGCGCAAAATCGAAGGCCTTGCCGGCATGGCCATAGAAGGATCGCATGATCCGGCTCATGTTGATGCCCTTCTTGGCGGCGTCGAGCGAGACCGAACCTGTGACCGACGTTTCAAGGCTGATGAGCCCGCCGTCGCACTTGCGATAGTCGAGCGGCAGTCGGAAGTTCGACACGCCGACATGTTGGATCGGAACATGCGCCCCTTTGATAAGGCTTTCAGGCCCGTTCTGGAGATCCGGCAACGTCGCCTTGTACTCGGGATCGGGGACGAACTCTGACGGGTAGCTGCGGCTCAGGGCGGCGTCCGCGCGCCCGGCGCGCATCGAGAGCCCGAGCGCCGCCGCCTCGGCCGGCGCATACGCGGTCAGACGACGGAGAACGTCGAGCGCCTGTTGCGCCTCCTCGACCGTTGGCGCAAGCGGACAAGGCTGTGCGTCGGACGACTCTGCAGTGATGGAGGGGACAAACATATTCATTGCAAATCTCTTGTCGGATTGGGGTCCTGCCGCGATCGGCTCAGAAACGAGGTTGCGCCTTCAAAAACTCTGCGGGGCGTGCGGCGGGCGCACACGGTGTTTTGGATCAGACACAGGGCCTGGCTTTTCGATCAGGCGAGCGGCACTGCTGTTCACATCGTCTCGTGAACTAGGCGGATGCGCGAGTGCGGCAAGGGTGGAAGTCTTCCGCGCCTGCTCCGGCCCAGCAAACGAACCTGACGGAAAGGGCGCAGAATTCGCTGGATGTGACCGCCCCATCCCAAGCGCGGACAGTGGGCAGGTAACGCGATTGTTTACTGGAACGGCGACGATCCGCCTCTGACAACAGTCGAAATCGGCGCTGGAGCCCCGGCGACGCCGGCTGGCGACCATGTTCTCCCGGACCAAGTGGTCAAGCAGCAGGCGCACTCGGCTCGGACTGGGAACGAGGCGCATCCAGCACCGCACGGAGTTCTCTGAGATCCGGGAGTTCGTCCAGACCGCGAACAACCCCCGAGATCGCAGAGACGGCGCCGCCGTCCAGCCCACTACGAAGGCAGACGTCCTCAAACTTCATCAGCAGCTCGGCTTCGGTCATCTCCCGCCCCGGCGCGCCGCGCCAACGCGGCACTTCTTCACGCCAGCGCCGACCGTCCCGCAGGACCACCTCGACGACGTCCGGATCTTCCGGGTCCACATTCAACTCGGGCCGACGCGGTTCGCGCGCCACCACGTCGACAAGACCGGCGAGGGCGCGTCTTTCCGGATCCGCCACCGCCTCCGGCAGGAAATCCGAGCTGACGCAATGACCGCTGACGAGCGCAACGGCCGCGCACCACGCGGGGGAGAACAGCGCCTCGTTCTGCGTCTCAGGTACGCCAAACGGCAGGATCGCCAGATGGTGGGTCGGCAACGAAAGGCGCACCGACGCGACGTCGGAGGCCGTCAGCGGGCCGAACTGGTCGTAGACCGCGCGTGCACCGTCGATCGAACGATGCGTGTAGCCGCAGGACGGATAGAGCTTCGCGCCAAGCCCCCAGTTGTCGAGGCTCCAGGTCCTTCTGAGACCGGTGAACGCCTCCTCGAACTTCGCGCTTCCGGCGGGCGTCATAAGCGAGGCGAAGCTGACACCCCCGTCCAGCGCGCCGTCATAGGCCGAGGCGCCGGCGGCGGCGAGCGCCGCGGCGGCGATCCCCGTCTTGGCGGACCAGCCTGCGTGGATCGGCTTTGCGGATGTGCCGAACTGACTATTGTAGCCGGTCCCCAGCGACGGCGTGAGCGCAAGCGCCATGGCCGACTGCTCGGCGTTCAGCCCTTTCAGGCGGGAGATCGCGGCCGTCGCGCCGAAACTGTCGATGGTCGCGGTTGTGTGCCAGCCCAGATTGTAGTGGCCCATGTTCACCGCCTCTCCCAGACGGATAATGACCTCTAGCCCGATCAAATAGGCGTCGAGCAGCTCCGCGCCCGAGCGCGCTGGGACGCTCTCGCCGGCCGCATCATGGGCCGACTGCGCCAGCAACGCCGGAACCAGCACCGCGCTCGGGTGATCGTTGGCGGCGAGCGTGTAGTCGTCCAGATCGAAGGCGTGCGCAGAAGCGCCGTTGGCGAGCGCGGCCCAAGGCGCCGGCAGCGTCGTCCCTGCGCCGTAAACAGGGCATGGGCCCGCCCCCCAAGACGTCGCCGCTGCGATCGCGGTTCGCGTGACCGGCGCGGCGGCGCCCAGGAACATGCAGCCGATCGTGTCGAGCAGCGCCCGCTTGGCGATTTCGATATGCGCAGGGGTGTGGCCGCCGCGAGGATGTTCGGCGGTGAACGCCGCGAGCTGACGGATCGCTGTCAATTCAGTCTCCTAAAGCGCGCGAACGAGCCGATTGGCGTCGAGCATCGCCGCGTGAACATCGCGTGCGGCGACCGCGTCGCCGACCCGGAACAGGGAGAAAGCGCCGTCGGGATTCGCCGTCGCCGGTTGCGGTCGACCATCGACCAACGCGCCAAGGTCCACCTCGCCCAGGTTGGATGACGCGGAGACGAGCGCGTGGAACGGCTCGTCCGCCGGGATCGTATGGGTGTCGACCACGACGAGATCCACAGCGTGGCGCTCCACGGTTCGCGAGTAGTCGTTCCGGAAGATCGCCTCGTAGCCGTTGCCCCTACGCTCGACCCCGGTCAGACGCATGTTCGGCAGGAAGGTCGCGCCGCGACGGTAGAGGTTGCGCAGGTAGACCGGTCGGTTCTGCCCGCCGACGCCGCGCCCAGGCTGATAGTCGGGCGTCGCAAAGACCACTTCAGCCCCGTTTTCGGCGAGCCAGTCAGCGGTCGACAATGCGCCGTGGCCGCCGCCTTCGTCGTAAACGATGATGCGGCCCGCGGGCGGCTCGGACGCGCCCAGCACATCCCAGACGCTCCGACAGGCGTCGGCGCCGCCCCCGGGAAGCTCGATCTGCGGAACGCCGCCTGTGGCGACGACGACGACGTCCGGATCGTCGGCGAGCGCTTCGGCGCCTTCCAGATAACTGTCCGTCAGAACCGAGACGCCGAGGCGCTCGACTTCGCCCGCGAGCCAGTCGACGATCCCGACCATGTCCTTTCGCCAGCCAGCGCGCGCCGCAAGCCGAAGCTGTCCGCCAAGCCCCGGCGCCGCCTCATGCAAGGTCACCCTGTGGCCGCGGAGCGCCGCGACGCGGGCGGCTTCCAGACCCGCGGGGCCGCCGCCGATCACGGTCACCCGGCGAGGGGCCTCTGCGGGTGCGATCTCATGCGGCAGCGTCGCTTCTCGCCCGGTCGACACGTTGTGTAGGCAGAGCGCGTCGGCGCCGCCGTAGATGCGATCGATACAGTAGCCGGCGCCGACACAGGGGCGAATGCGCGCTTCCTCGTCGCGCATGAGCTTCGCGACCAGATGAGGATCCGCCATATGCGGCCGGGTGAGGCCCGCCATGTCGACCATGCCCTCCGCAACCGCCCAGTCGGCGGTCGCGGGGTCCGACAGGCGCGCCGCCTGAAACACCGGCAGGCCGCTCGCCTCCCGCACCCGGCGGGCGAGCTCGATATAGGGCGCGGCGCGGAACGCCATGCCGGGAAAGGTCTCCGCCAGCCCATGGTCGGTGCCGCCATAGGCTCCGTTCACATTCAGGGCGTCGACCGCGCCTTGAGCGCCGAGCATGCCCGCCAGCGCGACGCCTTCCTCGGCGGCCATTCCGTTTTCATTCGATTCGTCCGCGGCGAAGCGGACCCCGATGATGAACTCGTCGCCGACACGCTCGCGGCAGGCCTCGGTGACCTCGAGCAGGAACCGCGCGCGGTTCTCCAGAGCCCCGCCGTAGTCGTCATCGCGATGGTTCGAGAGCGGCGAGAGGAACTGGCCGAGCAGATGCGTCGTGGCGAGGATCTCCACGCCGTCCAGCCCGCCCTCGCGGCACCGCAGAGCCGCATCGGCGAAAGCGCGCACCACCCGTGCAACGTCCCGCGAAGACATCTCGCGCGGCACGGAATGATGGGCGGGGTCGCGCGCCACGCTCGGCCCCATCGTCGGAAGCCAGTCCCCGGACGCCCAGCCGGTCCGCCGCCCCATATGAGTGATCTGGCACATCAGGCCCGCGCCATGGGCGTGAACGCGATCGGCGAACCGCCGGAACGCCGGAATGCAGGCGTCGTCACCCACATAGATCTGACCGTAGATCGACCCGGAATCTCGGCTGATGTTCGACGAGCCGCCGAAGACCGTCAGGCCAATCCCGCCCTTCGCCTTCTCCTCGTGATAAAGCTGATAACGCTCGCCCGGCAGCCCCCCTTCCGCGTATCCCGGCGCATGACCGGTCGACAGAACACGGTTGCGAAAGGTGCGGTTCCGGATCGTGATGGGCGACAGCAGATGCTTGTATCGGCTCATGCGCTTCTCCCGAACGACGCGGCCACATCTCGTGCGCGAAACAGCGCGTCGGCGAAAGGCAGGAACCAGGGCCGCCCGCGATGCCACCAACGGGTCGGCAGCCGCGTCTGGCTGAATGCCGTCTCGCCTTCCGGATCGCCGAGCATCAGCAGCGCCGCCTTGTGCCCGAGCCACGGCGCCATCGCGTTGCCGCTGCCCGAATAGCCCAGCGCGTGCCAGACGCCGTCGATCTGACCGACATTCGGCAGAAAGTCGAAGCTGAAGCCGGTGCGGCCGCGCCAGGCGTGCGAAAACTCGATCGGTCCGAGATCTGGAAACACCTCGGCGATCAATCCGCGCAGAGCGCTTGTGGTGAAGTTCTCCGGCGCTTCAAACAGAGCCGCGCGACCGCCGAATACGAGCCGCTTCCCGTCGGGCGATGGGCGATAGTAGCAGTGCCGCTCCCGGCTCTCGACGATCATGCGGCCCGAGGGGAAGAGGTCGCGGACGCGGTTCTCGCCCAGGGGTTCGCTCGCCACGATGAAGCTCGGGATCGGAATGATCCGACGCCTGAGCGATGGCAGCGCGGCGTTGGTATAGCCGTTCGTCGCCGCCAGAACCTGACCGGCCTTGACCGTTCCGCGCGCAGTTTCGATGCGGAATCCGCCCTGCGCCCGAGAGAGCGAGAGGACGGGCGTGTCGCCCTGAACCGTCGCGCCGGCGCGCTGGGCCGCGGCCATCAGACCAGCCACGAGCTTCGCCGGATTCAGCGCGCCATGTCGGGGAAACACGACGCCCCCGGCGTAGAGATCGCTGGCGACCTCCTGTCGCTGCCGCGCCTTCGGGATCATCTCCGCCTCGAGCGGGATCACCGTTTGCAAGCGCGCCAGCCAGCGCGCCGTCGCCTCGTATTCCGAGGAACGCCAGAACCCTCGGAAGCGGCCCGTCTCGGCGAAATCGCACGCAATCTCCTCGTCCTCGATCACGGCGCGGACGAAGGCGAAGCTGTCGAGATGCGCCTCGCGCAGCAGCCCATGCGCGACTGTCGGGCCGAAGCGCGCCTCCATGTCGTCGAGCGACAGGCGATGTCCGCCGCCGATCATGCCGCCGTTGCGAGCGGAAGCGCCAGCGCCGGGCGCGGCCGCGTCGAGCGCCAGAACCGACTTCCCGTTCCTGGCGAGGGTCCGCGCGGCGGAGAGACCTGTCAGCCCGGCTCCGATCACGACGACGTCGGCTTCGTCGGGCAGCGGCGTCTGCGGCGGCGACGCCGGGGCGCCGGCGTACTCCCACCAGTAGGGAGTTGCGCGCGCGCTCACGCCTCCCCCTCGCCGTCGCGGGTTTGCGCGACGGTCCGCCCCGAGACGCCCGGTCTAAGCGTCCATGCCGCATCCGGATCGAAGTCCTCCAACGGATGGAAGAACAACGGCTTCGTCTCGTCCAGGGCGCGCAGTCGGGCGTCAAAGGCGGCGAGAAGATCGGCGCGCCCTTGATCACCGACTTTGCTTGGCGCCGCCGCTATGAAGGGCGGCAGAACGTCGTATCCGACGAAGTTCAGGATGCCGTTCTGTATCGGCCAGAGGACCACTTCGGCCGCACCGTAGAGACCGGCTGGGCCGTAGGTCTCTGGCGCGCCTCCGGTGGTGAAGGAGAGCATCGCCCTGCGGCCTTTGAAACGGCCACGACTGAACATCCCAACGTCGCCGCCATAGATCACGCCTGCCGCGAAGACCCGGTCGACCCAACCTTTCAGGATCGCCGGAAAACCAAACCACCACATCGGAAATTGCAGGATCAGAAGTTCGGCCGCTTCGAGCTTGGCGATCTCGGCGGCGACATCGGGTGCGAAACCGTCGCCCGTCTTGGCGGCGTTGGTCTGCTCGAAAGCGTATTTGAGGTAGTCAGCGTCCGCCCGCGCCGTGAAGTCTTCGCCATCAGCGGTCGCTTTGAAGCCCTGCTCGTAAAGATCGGAGACCTCGACCCGCCATCCAAGCTCATTGAGCGTCGCCATCGCGCGATCCTTGAGCGCAGCGTTGAACGACTTTGGCTCGGGATGCGCGTAAACGATCAGCGCCTTCATGTTCGATCCCCTGTTTCAACCTTGCGCGCTTTAGATCTCGTCATCGCCGATCTCTCGGCTGCGGCGGGCGATATAGTCGTCGAGCGCCTCCGCCACGCCGGGATCGATCGGCGGCGCCTCATAGGTCTCGAGGATCTCTTTCCACTTCGCCGTCGCCCGCTCCGCAGCGTCAGGCGCGCCGTCCGCATGCCAGAACTCGTAGGGGCGCCAGTCGGACAGGATCGGAGCATGAAAGGCGGTCTCGTAGCGAGAGAGCGTATGAGCCGCGCCCAGGAAATGCCCTCCGGCGCCGACCTCGGTGATGGCGTCGATCGCCTCTTCCGCATCCGACAGGTCGATACCGCCCCGCAACGCCCCCATCATGCCGATCATCTCGGAGTCGAGCACGGTCTTCTCGAAACCGGTGGTCAGACCGCCCTCCATCCAGCCATGTGCGTGATAGACCAGATGAGCGCCGCCCAGCTGCGCCGCCCAGAGGGAGAACATCGTTTCCCAAGCCCCTTGCGCATCCGGCGCGTTCGACGTCGAGCCCAGCATCACACGCTGCGGCAGTCCATAGCGGCGGGCCATCTGACCGTTGGCGAGCGTGCCGGTGACCGTTTCCGGCACGCCCATCGCCGGCGCGCCGGACTTCATGTCCACCGGCGTCGTCAACACTCCGTAGAAACAGGGCGCGCCAGGGTTCGCCATCTGTAGAAACGCGATCGTCCCGATGCACTCCGCGTTGCACTGGATGACGCTGCCCGACAGCGTGATGGGCGACATGGCGCCTGCGAAGGCGACCGGCGAGATCACAGACGCCTGCCCGGCCGCGCCCATCTCCATCGCCCCTTCGATCAGCGGCGCGTCGACGACCAGCGGCGAGTTGACATTGATCGACGCGTGCAGCCGGGGAGCCGCCTTCATCTCGTCGTCGTCGATCCCATGCGCGATCTTCGTCATCTCGATGGAGTCGCGCGCGCGTATCCGTCCGATCGAATAGACGCGGGTCACCTTGTCCGACAGCGTCTGCCAGCTTCGCATCGACGTCAGGTGTCGCGTATTCGCGGGGGTGTCGATCGGCTCAACCGGGTGGCCCGAGTGGAACCCGCATGTCGGCAGCGCCTGGTTGAGCTTTACCAGCGCTTCGAAGTCGGCCTGCGTGCCCGGGCGGCGGCCCCGTTCGCGGTCGAGAACATTCGGCGCCGATGACGCGGAGCCGTAGTGGATCTCGTCTCCGCCAAGCTTCAGATCGTTGTCTGGGTTGCGCGCCTTCAGCGTGAAGCGCCGCGGCGCCAGCGAAAGATAGTGTTCGACGACCTCCGGCGGAAACAGAACGACGCCGCTTTCCCGATCGACCGCGCACCCGGCAGCCTCGAGGATGGGCCAGGTTTCGGTCGACAGGAACTTGAGGCCGATTTTCTCCAGCACCCGCAAGGAGAGCGCATGGATCCGCGCCTCTTCCTCTTCGGACAGCACGTCGATCGGCGCATATGCGCGCCGCATTGGTTCGAACGAGCGAGAAGAGGACGGGTTTGTCCGTTCTCGGCGGGCGCGGCGAGCTGACATGACGGCGGGTCCCCGGTGGTTCAACGGCGGCAACAACGTCACGAGCTTGACCGTCCGAGCGGTTGGACTCACTATCAAAGATGTAAAAACAGATATGTCAAAACTGTTATGAAACTCGTTGATCTTCGGAAGTTCGTCGCGATTGTCGAGGCAGGCGGCATGACCCAAGCGGCGCATCGGTTGGGCGTCACGCAACCGGCGCTCAGCCGCACGGTGCGCGATCTCGAAGTCCGGATGCAGGCTCAGCTGCTGCGTCGAACCGGGCGCGGGATCGAACTCACGCGCGCCGGTGACGAGTTCTTCGCCTTTGCAAACCACACGCTCTCGTCGTTCGACGAGACGAAGCGGCGCGTCATGAAGGTGTCAGAGAATGTGCCGAAGCGGTTGTCGCTTTCTGTGCCCCTGCGCGTCGGACGCCTTCTGATCCCGGAGCTGCACAGGGAGTTCGCAAAGCGAATGCCCGAGACGACCTTGACGTTCTTCGAGGAAAGCTCCGATCGAAACTGCGAACTGCTCGGCGAGCATCGTCTCGATGCGGCGATCGTGTATGCGACGCCTGAGGCGCCGTGGCCTGACGTCGTTCCGCTGTTCAGCGAGACGCTCTACGCCGTGGGGTCCGCCGATGTACTTGAGCCGGCAGACCATCCCTTGGCGCTCGCCGAACTCGCGTCGCTCTCCCTCCTGATCCCGAGCCGCGGCAGTTACCGGGCCTTGATCGACGACAGCTTCGCACAGGCGGATCTGGAGCCGATCGTCGCGCGGGAGCTTGAGACCGCGGATGCGCTGCTGGCGTTCGCCGCGGAACGCGACGGCGTCGCGATCCTGCCCTACAGCAACATTTATCAGGAATGCGCCCGGGCCGAGGTGATCGCGCGTCCAATCGTCGATCCCGAGATCTCGAGGACGCTGGCGCTGGCCTCCGCCCGGGCCCTGAGCAGCGGCGTCGTCCGGATCGTCGCAGCATCCACGCGCGCCGCGATGACCCGGGTCGCCCACCTTGCTCGTTGGCGAAAACGAGCCGCACGTGGACACGGCGATCCGCTGCGGAAAACCCATCTCGCCAGAAGCTAGGGTTCCAGATTTCTAGCGCCTTACTCGGCAGCCGACGGGCGCGTCAGGGATCCAGACAAGGCGATCGCAACGATCGCGTTATGAGACCGCCGAGACGCAGGCCTTCTGGGCCGCACAAGGAATGGCTTGTTCGGCCTAGACGGTTGCCAGGAGGCGTTGGTTCATTGACACGCCTGGGATGCAAGCATGAGAACGAGAACTGCTCGACTGCTTCGCGCTTCAGCGAAGTCTCTTACTCCAAACTGAGATTTTCTGGCTGATCTGCTCGTTTTGAAGAGGTGGAAAGATGGTGAGGCTTCGTATTCTTGCAGTCTGTTTAGCGACGCTAGCAGCACTGACGACGTCTGCTCACGCGCAAGAGACCAACGGCGCCTTGAGAATGCAGCCAAATTTCACATGTGCTGAGATCAACGACGTCAACTCGGGGGACTATAACGCAGATCGGCGACGCGTGATGGGTCGAGCCCAGATGTGGGTCGCTGGCTACATTTCGGGTGTCAACCAGGTTTACGCGGCGCAGCACGGGTTCTACCTGCAGCTGGACGCGCTCTTAAACGACGGTGTTTTGTCGGATAAGCTCAAAGCATACTGCTCCGACTTTCCGAATGCGGAGATTTCGCAGATCGCTGAACTCCTGATCGACGAGCTTGGTCGAGACGGTGAAAACTACCTGCGTGCTGATAAAGTCGACGCTGTTCACAGTCGCAATATCCGCAATGGGGCTCGATAACGCTCCTATCCGAACCAGACCGTCTTTTAAACGAGGGCCGATCGCTCGGTGAATTCTCGAAGATCGGCTGGAACGGAACCAGAGCCCCAATCGCAAGGCGACGATCGATTGTTTGCGCACGCAGCGATGCAGACATCCGATCTGTCAGTCTTCTGCAGAGGTTCAGCAGGCGGGATTGCTTCGCCTCGTCAGACGGGCGGTCATGACCAGAGGGCGTCTCGGCCGCCCGCACCGTCCGCGGCGACAGGGCGGAGACGTTGGTCCAGCGATAGCTTGAAGACTGCCGTCCGCCGATCGTCTCCAGATCCGGGTCCGGAAGCGTGATCGCTGCGAGATGGGCGCGCCCGCCGCGGGCTCCGTCGATCATCACCAATCTGACGGCGTCGCCGAGAGCTTCGACGGCGCGCATCGCCGGCCCACCGCGACCAAAATCGACGGGCGTGAAGCCGAGCTGCTCAACCAGATCGCGCGTCGGTCGGTCAGGCCGCCCCCGCGGAGGCGTTTGCGAAGCAAACCGCCGCGAGCGAGAAAAGATCCAGCTCTCGCACATCGCAAGCGATGTGCTGCCGCGCGAGGTCAGAACTTGTGAGAAGTGTCGCTGCTTCTCGCTGTGCGAGAAGCTGGTGGAGGGGGCTGGATTCGAACCAGCGTAGGGTTTCCCCGACGGATTTACAGTCCGTTGCATTTGACCGCTCTGCCACCCCTCCACAGAGACCGCGTCGGATCATGTCCAAGCGACGGAGCGCGATGCAACCCCAAGGCAGAGCCGCTGCATTAGGGGCCGGAGGGCGCTCCTGTCAACAGCGCCCTTCCTCATTTCGTCGCTGAAGGTTAGGGTGCGCCTCTTTTTCAGTCCGGCAAGCGGTCATCCGCGTGGGTTAAAGGAATGGCTCAAAAGCCAAACAGCAGCGATCGTCGGCGTTTCAAACGTCCGCCCAGAGGCCCTGCGCAGGCGCGTCTCAACGCACGTAACGACGCGTCGGACGCGCTGTGGTTGTTTGGTCTGCATGCCGTCAGAGACGCGTTGAAGAACTCGCGGCGGGTGAAAAAGCGGCTGCTTGTCACGCCAAACGCCGCGCAGAGGCTGGCCGAAGACATCGCGGCGGCCGGCGTGAAGCCCGAAATCCAGGATCCGCGCAAGTTTGGCGCGCCTCTCGACCCGCAATCCGTTCATCAGGGCGCCGCGCTTGAAAGCGAACCTTTGGACTGGGGCAAGATCGGAGACCTGTGCGCGCCGGCGGACCCGCGAGACGCGCCCCGGGTCGTTCTGCTCGACCGGGTCACCGACCCGCACAATGTGGGTGCGATCCTGCGCTCGGCCGAGGTGTTCGGCGCGCGCGCGGTGATCGCCACCAACCGACATTCTTCGCCAGAAACCGGGGCATTGGCGAAAGCCGCTTCGGGAGCGCTCGAACGGCAACCCTACATTCGCGTCGGTAACCTCGCGCGCGGCATGGAGGAACTGCAGGAGCTTGGCTACGTGCTGATCGGCCTGGACGGCGAAGCGCCGATCGAGATCGATCAGGCCGCCGCAGCGGCTGGGGGAGCGCCGCTTGGGATCGTGCTCGGCGCCGAAGGCCCGGGACTGCGCTCCAAGACCCGCGACACCTGCGATGCGTTGGCCCGCATTCCATCTGCGGCGGACTTTGCGTCGTTGAACGTTTCCAACGCTACCGCTGTCGCGCTTTACGCGACGCGAGCTCCGGCAAAAGACTAAAGGCGGTCTCACGCGAACTTCACAACCGCGAGACGATTACTTCGCTTTCGCCGAGCGAAACATAGGTAAGATCGAGCGAAACAAGCTGAGTTTCGTGTTTTTCTCCCTTGTTCAAACTCTGGGCCGCGCACAGCGTGGCCCACTTTTTTGTGAGTATTGGCGGATTATTCGCCCACTCTTCTAACGATCACGTGTGAGCCGTTGCGAATGGCGACCAATTCAAGCATGTCTAGCCTAATGAGGCAGAACACAAGAGATCGCTCGCCGATGAGCATGAACCGCAGACATGTTATCGCCGCCGCACTGGGTGTCGCGTGCGCCGCCGTCGCCGGCGGCCCGCAGGTCGCGCGCGCTGAAACGCCGACCTGGGCCGATCTGTGGGGCTATGCGTTGCGCGGCTACGACCCGGTCGCCTATTTCACCCGAGGCGAAGCCGTCGAAGGCGACCCTGAACACCGCTTGGAGTGGCGTGGCGTGATGTGGAGTTTCGCCTCGGCGGAACACAAGGCGATGTTCGAAGCAGACCCTGAGCGTTTCGCCCCTCAGTTCGGCGGCTACTGCGCCTGGTCGATGATGCAGGGGCGCCGCTCCAGCGTCGACCCGCATGCATGGGACGTCATAGACGGCAAGCTCTACATGAATTTTTCCCCGGGAATGCAGGCGGCGTGGCGCGAAGAAATGGCCCGCAACATCGCCGAGGCGGAAAAGCAATGGGCGCAGATCGTCGGCGGCGAAGTTGGCGGAAACTAGTCGGCCGCCAGATCGGCGACGTAATCGCCGATCGCCAGACATCCGGTCAGCCCGGGGCTTTCGATCCCAAACAGGTTGATCAGGCCGCCGACGCCATGAGCGGTGGGACCGTCGACCCGAAAATCTGCATAGTAATTCGGATCGATCTTCGGTCTGACCCCCGAATAGTCGGGCACGAGCGAGCCGTCAGGAAGCTCTGGCCAGTACTTCCGGATCGCCGCGTAGAACGCCTCGGCCCGGGTTGGGTCGACCGTATAGTCGATCTGCGCCGGATCCGTGATCTCCAGTTGCTCGACGTCTGGTCCAAACCGCGCGCCGCCCGAGAGGTCGAGCGTGACATGCACGCCCAAACCGCCGGCGACAGGCGCCGGGTAGATCAGAGTTGAGAACGGTGTTTTCCGGCTCGAGCGGTAATAGTTGCCTTTGGTGAGCACCGTCGGCGGGATTGTCTGAGCCGGCACCCCCGCGATCGAAGCGGCGACGGCCTGCGCCCAGAAGCCCGCGCTGTTCACAACCGTGCGCGCCAGTATGTCAACCGGTTGCGCCCCGCCGACCCAGAGCCGGAGGCCGGCAGCCGTCTGCTCGCCGCCGATAACGGGCGCCCCAAAAGCCATCATGGCTCCATGGTCTTCGGCGTCTCCCAACAGCGACAGCATCAACCCGTGACTATCAATAACGCCGGTCCGTGGCGACCAGAGCGCCTGCGTCGCGTTCAGGACGGGCTCGCGCGCACGCGCCTCGGCGCCAGAGATCGGGTACAGCTCCGTCACGCCGACGCCGGCGGCGCGCTCCATGATTTTCTCGAGCGCTGGCTCTTCCGCGGTCTCGGTCGCGACAATGAGCTTCCCGATGTTGGCGTGAGCGACGCCGCGCTCTTCGCACCACGCATACAGACGATCCCGCCCCTCGACGCAAAATCGGCCCTTCAGACTGTCGGCTTCATAATAGAGGCCGGCATGGATCACTTCGGAGTTGCGGCTCGAGGTCTCCTCGCCGAACGCGTGGTTCTTCTCGAGGATCGTCACCTCGCGCCCTTGCCGGGCCAGTCGCGACGCGACGGCCAACCCAACCACCCCTGCGCCAATCACCACGGCATCCGCCTCAAACCGCTCTGTCACGCCGCCGAACCCCTTCAACCTCTCGCGCCCGTGCTTGCGCGCCTACTACCGGACAGGTATCGCTCTTTGAAACCGACACAACTTTCACGCCAAAGGCAGGTTCATGCCCAACGAGCATGGTTCGGGAGCGCCGCTTCCGTCTTACTCCGACGCATATTTGAAGCGGATCTTGACCGAGACAAAGACCATCGCAGCGGTCGGGGTATCGCGCAACGAGATCCGACCGAGCCACTATGTCGCCCGGTATCTCAAGACCAAGGGCTTCACCGTTATCCCGGTGAACCCGACGCAGGCCGGCGAGACGGTGTTCGGCGAAACCATCTTGAGTGAGATGTCCGAGATACCGGCTGATCGCGACCCGATCGACATGGTCGACGTCTTCCGGAACTCGGAAGCGGCCGGACAGGTTGTGGATGACGCACTGGAGGCGCTGCTGGAACGGGGGCTGCGCACCATCTGGATGCAGATCGGCGTCATCAATCATGAGGCTGCGGCGCGAGCCGAGGCCAAAGGCGTCCAAGTCGTCATGAACCGCTGCCCGAAGATCGAATACCAGCGACTTTTCGGCGAGCTGCGCATCGGCGGCTTCAACACCGGCCAGATTTCCTCGCGGTTGCGCTGACGCGCGAGGCTCTAACCAAACCGAAACGGAGGGTTCCAGATGTCCGACGAAGCGAAAACCTATGGCTTCGACACATTGCAGCTTCATGCGGGGGCCCAGCCAGACCCTGCAACCGGCGCACGCCAGACGCCAATCTATCAGAACACAGCGTATGTGTTCCGAGACGCAGACCACGCGGCCGCGCTCTTCAACCTGCAAGAGCTTGGTTTCATCTACTCGAGGCTGGGAAACCCCACCGTCGCGGTTTTGCAAGAGCGCGTCGCGACCCTGGAGGGCGGCGTGGGCGCCGTTGCGTGCGCATCGGGACATGCAGCTCAGGTCATGGCGCTGTTCCCGCTGATGGGCCCAGGCGACAATTTCGTCGCGTCTTCAAGGTTGTATGGCGGGTCGATCAACCAATTCGGCCATGCGTTCAAACACTTCGGATGGGAGGTCCGCTTTGTCGACACCGAAGATCCCGACGCGGTGAAGGCGGCGATCGACGGCAAGACCAAAGCCGTGTTCTGTGAATCCATCGCCAATCCGGGCGGCTACATCTCGGACCTGAAGGCGCTCGCTGGGATTGCGCATGACGCCGGCGTGCCGCTGCTGGTCGACAACACGTCCGCCACGCCCTACTTGTGCCGGCCGCTTGAGCATGGAGCCGACATCGTCATCCACTCGACGACGAAATACCTGTGCGGCAACGCCACCTCTATGGGCGGCATGGTGGTCGATAAGGGAACCTTCGACTGGGGGGCGTCCGGTCGTTTCCCGAACATGACCGAGCCCGAGGCGTCCTATCACGGTCTGAAGTTCTTCGAGACGTTCGGAAACCTCGCCTTCACATTCTATTCGATCGCGATCACGTTGCGCGATATCGGCATGTGCCAGGCGCCGATGAACGCGTTCCAGACCCTGCTCGGCATCGAAACGCTCTCGCTGCGAATGGACAAGCACTGCGAAAACGCGCTCAAGGTCGCCCAGCATCTCGAGCAACACTCGGCCGTCGAGTATGTCTCTTACGCCGGGCTGGAGAGTTCGCCCTATTACTCGCGGGTGGCGGAGTACTGCCCCAAAGGCGCCAGCTCGATTTTCACCTTTGGCGTGAAGGGCGGCTATGACGCCTGCGTGAAGCTGGTCGACAGCGTCGAGCTGTTCAGCCATCTCGCGAACCTGGGCGATGCGAGGTCGCTGATCATCCACTCGGCCTCGACGACGCACCGGCAATTGACGCCCGAACAGCAGTCAGCCGCCGGAGCAGGCCCCGAGGTCGTGCGCCTCTCAATCGGCCTTGAGACGGCGGAGGATCTGATCGCGGATCTGGATCAGGCGCTCGCAAAAGCGGTCGGTTAGATCGCTCGCGCCAAGGGATTTCCCTAATTGACAAGCTCTCCTCCGGCTCCGCATGTCGGAGGAGAGCTTTTTTCGTCGCGGGGGGCCTGACGTGAGCGTATTCCTGGAAAATCTGCTGGTGGCGTTGCTCAGCGCAGGGCTGATCTTCTACTTCCAGCCGGATCCGATGACAGCCGGGATCGCCGCGGTCGTCGTGTTGGCGCTTTGCATGATCGCCAACCGCTCCAAGCTCGGCGAGGTCTTTGGAAAGTCGGTAATGCCGCTGCTCGTCGGCGGACTGTTCCTTGTGGCTTACGTCGAGATCCACAAAGTCCCCGCCGCCGCGATGGTGCTGGAAGCCGAATTCGACGAGTTCTACGGCGAACAATACTACGCCGTGATCTCGACGCTGTTTGCGATCATCACAGCGTTGATCCTGGTGAAAGGGATCGAACTGTTCGATCAACTCAATCAGGCGGTCAACGAGGAGGCGAACCAGATCCGCTCGATCATCGGGTTCCTGGTCTATTTCGAAGACGAGACCAGCCGCGACGGCTCGTCGCACATCCAGACGCTCCGGACGCTCTTGCGCGACTATTGCCAGCACGTCTCGGCTCCCCCCCCGATCTCCGGCAGCGCCGCGAACGGCGCAATCCTGAAACAGACCGCCGAAGAGATCGCCAAGCTCGAACCCGCAGATGAGAACGACCGCGTCGCTCTGCAGGAAGTGATGCGAGGCCTCAACGCGCTGTTCATCACGAGGTCCAAACGCATCAGCGCCAGCCAGGCGAAAGTGCCGGTCTACATGCTGGTGATCCTCACCTTCATGTCGCTGGCGATTATCTTTCCGTTCTTTCTGGTTTCGCCGGAACCGTTCTCGCACACCTACACGATCATCTTCGTGCTGGCGGCGTTTTGCTGCTTCATCCTGATGCTGCTGCTCGACATCAACTCGCCATTCGACGGGTTCTGGCATGTCGACCTTGAGCCGTATCACCAGCTCGAAGAAGCGATTTCAGAAGAACTCGCCATGAAAGCTTCGGCGATGGCGGCGACAGGGGCTTAATCCAGCTCCCAAACCACCATAACGCTCGCGGAAATCTCATTGCGGCCAGCGGCTATCGGGACGGCCATCGCGGCTTCCATGCGGACCACCGGAACCGGACCGCTTGTCGAAAACTCGGAGATCGAGACGACGTCGCCGAGATCGACGTCCGCAGCGTCGGCGTAAAGCTCGGCCTTGCGCCGCGCATCCGCGACCGCCGCGGCGCGCGCCTCGTCGCGCGCTTCCTCCAGATCGGAAACGCCGAAATCGAGGCCATCCACCTGGTTTGCTCCGGCGGCGACCAGCGCATCGATTACGGCGCCGACATCGTCGATCTCTCGCAGCGTGATCCGGAGCGCGTTGTCTGCTTCGTAACCGTCGATCACCGAACGTCGTCCACCATCTTCTCCCAGCGCTTGCCGATAGTACGGATTGATCGTCAGGCGGCTGGTTTTCATATCTGCCGCTGCGACGCCCAGGCTCTCGGTCGCAGCGAACACCCGGCGCATGCTCTCAGAATTCGCGGACATCGCTTCTGCAGCCGTTGTCCCACGCGTGGAAACGCCCAGTCGCAAGACGGCGATATCGGGCTCTCGGAACACCGCGCCTTCGCCCGTGACCGAGACATGGCGGTCGTTCGACGTTGGCGCGTCGCCACAAGCCGCGACGCCAAGAACTGCGCCCAGGACAGCGAGAACGACAAACTGGCGCATGACGATGTTTCCTTCGGACCAGAGAACGCAATTCGCTCTCACATTTTCGCTCTATTCTGAGATCAAAGCGAGTTAAATGCGGCGCTCTAAATGAAGCGACGCATTGCGCGCAGTGGGGTATGCATAGGAAAACAGAACGGTTCGAGCAGGCGACCACGGCGCCGGGCGCCGAAGGCATTCTTCGACAGGTCCGATATGAAAGACTGGTTAATCTCAGAGCTTAAGGCGATGTCGCAGCCGCAGGACGGCGCACGCTACGCCCTGTCGCTGTCTCAAGAGCGAATCATGCTTTTGGAGAGGCTGCCGGCTGGCGACACCGTGCTCGGCGAAGCGAAGTTTGGGGATGCGACCTGGGACGAGGACGTCACGCGGCTCCGCGAGCGCGCCGGCGGCCGCCGCGGAACCGCCAGAGTCGACCTCCTGCTCCCGCCGGATCTGACCTTGTCCAGAGTGGATCGGTTTCCAGGAGACGCTCGGAAGAACCTTCGCGAAGCGGTCTGGTGGCGCCTCGATACGATGAGCACCCAACGCCCTGAAGATCTTTGCTTTGATGCTGCGATCATCGACGCGGACCCAGCGACGGGCTTCTTGCAGGTGAACGTCGCGATCACCTCGAAGCAGACAGTCGAAGAGGCTCTGGCTTTCGCCAAGGAGAACGGGTTCAAAGCGCAAAGAGTGTCCTCGGTCGCGAGTTTTGACGGCTTTCCACAAGGTCCCTTGTTTGTGCGGGCGGCGCGGAATCGCTCGGACACCTATTCGCTGCGCCGCTCGGCTGCGGCGATGGTGGCGGCCTGCCTCGTCCTGGCGCTGATGGGCGGCGCAAGGGCGCTGATCGAGCGCGGCGCGGCCGCTAGCGAAATCGAAGAGCAGCGCATCACGGCCGAAGCGGCTTTCTCAGACGCCGCGTTGCTGCGCGACGCGACGCTCGACCTTGCAAGGCGCGCGGCCACGCCCGCCACGCTCCGAAAAGAACGACCCCTGGTGGTGGACACGATCGAGACCCTGAGCGGCGTGTTGCCGCCTCAGTCCTTCGCGGAACGCGTCGTGATCCAGGACACGACCATCCGCGTCGAGGGCGTCGCCGCGAACGCCGACGCTGTTCTGTCCGCTCTTGAGGTCTCGGACGCTTTCGAGACGCCGCGCTACGCGGCTCCTCCGATTGCAACGGAAGAGGGCCGCGGCGAACGCTTCGTCATCGAAGCCAGCCTTCCGATGAAGGAGAGCGGCCAGTGAACGCTTCATCCGACCGCATCGGCGGTTTTGTCCGCCGTGGAACGCCTTTGAGCCGCGGCCTCGCGGGCCTCGTCGCCTCGGTTCCTGTTCTCCTTGTCGTCGGAGCGATCGCATTCGGCGCCGTGAGCATCTGGAACGGTCAATCCGAGCGGTATGCGGATGAGCAGTACAACCTCCGCCGGATCAACGCCGAGGCCGAGCAGGCGCGCCTCTATCAGCCGCTGCGCGAGGCGTGGCGCGATTACGCCCAAACGGATCTTTCCGGACTGTCGCAAGCCGGCGAGCCGCAAGCGGCCGAGTCCGAAATGCGTCTGCGCCTCGCCGGCCTGTTTCAGCGATTTGGCGGCGTTTGGGAAACGTCGGAAGTCCTGGCGGCGCAGCTCGAGCCCGGCATCGAACGCCTGCGCGTGGAGTCCCGAGGCCGTTTGCCAGAATCCGTCCTGACAGCCTTCCTCGAAAGCGTGGAGACAGAAACGCCGTTTTTGTTCATCGACTTGCTGGACGCAAACCGCGGAGCCGACCTGAACGGCGAGGCCGCGTTGGACATTCGTCTGCAGGTCTCAAGCTATCGCTTGGCGGAGTCCGATTCATGAGCCGGTCGATTTGGATCGCAGTCAACGGGCTTCTTGTGGCGGTGACGTTCGCCATGGGGTGGTTCGCGGTGAACGCGCCACAGCTCGCACGGCCAAGCCTTGAGTCCAGCGACGCGATCGCGATCACCGTCGATCCTCCGCCGTTGCCACCCGCTCCGTTCATCCGCTCGTCTCTCGACGGCGGCGAAGCAATTACGCCAAGACCGTTGTTCTCGGCGCCCGAAACCATCGACGTGGTCACCGCGTCGACCAACGGTCCCGGCCCCGTCGACCGCAATCAACCGCCTATTGTTCGCTCGGTTATCAATCCGCCGATCATGGCGCTTGGAACGCTGTCTTCGAACATTGCGGCGAGCTTGCCGGCGGCGCGCGACTTCCGCGTGGGGCGGACCAGCGTTCTCGAAGATCAGAGCGCTTTGGTTCGGAGCATCGGGATTGTCGCAGAGGTCCGCGCGCCAGATCCAGGGTTTGCGCCGAAGAGCGCGCCACGCCCGTTTCCGCACCCAGATCGCCAGGATATCCTCGACTTGGAACGACGACCCGGCGTCTTCGCCGCGGAGCTCGCGCCGCGCCCACGGAAACGGCCTGAACAAACCGAGCGCGCTATCAACGTGACCGCGGCGCCCGAACCCGCGGCCCAACGGGATCGTTTCTTGGAAGATCCCACCTTGATGACTGAGGAAGGGTTGATCCTCATCGGCGTCTTCCAGAGCCGTAATTCGGAGCGGGCGATCATCAAGACGCCCAGCGGCGAAGCGGTGCGGGTGACCACGGGCGACGAGATCGAGGGCTGGCGCGTCTCCAGCATCAGCGCAGACCGGATCACGTTGAGACGCGCCAGTCAGACGCGCATGCTCAAACTCGCGGACGCGCCAGAATAGCCGCCCGTTTCTAGATTTTGCCCCGGCTCCACGCCTCCCAAGCCGCCCAAGCATCTGGCGTATCAAGATCGATCTCCGGGGCGTCGGACGCGGTTTGAACATCCGTGACGAACTCGGAGTGCTCGCGAACGACGGCGCGCGCGCCTTCGTCGCCCTTCAGCTCGGACAGAGCTTCAAAGAAACGCCGACCAAACAGAACCGGATGCCCAGGGCGGCCCGATGCGGCCAAAGGTCGAACGATCGCGCGACCCTCTTCGGGATCAAAGGCGGCGATCAGGCGGTCGACCAGCGGTCCGTCGACCTCCGGCATGTCGGCAAGCGAGATCATGACGGCGTCCGCTTTGGGAGAGACGCCTTGAAGCGCAATGCGAATGCTGGAGGCCATACCCTCCGACCATTCCGGATTCTCAAGAATGCGAACGGCCAAACCGCTCAGGGCGGCGCGGACGTCGCCGGACTTTGCGCCAACGACCACAACGACCTCATCGGCGCCGCTGGCGAGCAAGCGCTCGGTCACCCGCCGCACCAGCGGTTTTCCGCCAGCATCGAGCAGCAGCTTGTGAGCCTCTCCCATGCGGCTCGACGCGCCGGCCGCCAGCAAAGCCAGCGAGACGAATGGGCGTTCCGGCGCCAGCGCGCCCCCGCCCCGAGGTTGAGGCCGCGACGAGATCTCCTTGAGCAGGCCGCCGACGCCCATCGCCTCAATGTCGCTCGCTGACACGGTCAACCCGCAGGCGAGGCGCTCGAGAACCCAATCGGCGCCGTTGAGCTTTGGCGAACGCGCACAGCCCGGAAGGCCGATCACCGGCGTCTCGCCCAGATGACCGAGAACAAGGAGGTTGCCCGGATCGACCGGCATTCCAAGCCGTTCAATCCAGCCGCCAGCGCGTTCGATCGCCGCCGGCGCGACGTCGCGCCGGTCCGAGGTCGCCGATCCCGCGAGCACAAGGATCAGATCCTCTTCTGGACCTCCGGCGATCTCCTGCGCGAGCGCTGCGGTCTCATGCGCTGTCACACTCTCAGACGTCAGCTCAACGCCGAGCGCCGCCAAGCGAGCGCGGACCGCGTCTGCGCCCTTTTCGATCACGGCGTCCTTCATCCCGGGCGTCCGAGTACAAATCAGGCGCGCACGCCGGGCCCTCACGGGCGCTACGGAAATGACGTCCGAGGCGCGCAGGATCTCCGCAACGTCTGCGACGGCCGCAGCCGAGGCCGCGTAGGGGATGATTTTCACCGTCGCGAGCATCTGACGTTCGACCACCCGAGCGTGGTTCGGCAACGTCGCCAGAGTGATCGCCTCGTCGACGGCGTTGGCGCGAAACACCGCCTCTTCGTCGACTTTCAAAACCCCCTGAGCCTCCGCATAATGATTGCCCCGCCCCGTGAACTGCGCCGACACCCGAAGATGCGCCTCGCCGCGCCGCGCCCCGATCGCCTCGCCGATCTGAGCCGCGGCCGCGTTCTCATCAAGATCACTGGGCTCCAGAAGAGCGACGACGATCTCCGAGACGCCGGCGTTTCGCAGCATTGCGATCTCGCGATCGCCGAGGCTCGCACCTTTCTTCAGAACGCCTTCAGGAAGCCGGACAGAGTGCGCCAAGATCGCGCCGACCAGCGCATCGCCCACAGGCATCGGACCGAACTTCATCGCGTCGCCATGCCTGAGCGTGTTTCCGGCCGCCGAAGCCGCTCGGTAATCTGCGCGAGAATAGATACGGCGATCTCAGCCGGGCTCTTTGCTCCGATATCGAGGCCAATAGGCGCATGCAAACGCCCGATCTCGGCATCCGTCAATCCTTCAGCCTTCAGCCTTTCCACTCGCTTCGCGTGGGTTCGGGGCGAGCCCAACGCGCCCACGTAGAACGCGTCTGACCGCAACGCCCGAATGAGAGCGGGATCGTCGAGCTTCGCGTCATGGGTCAGGCACACGACGGCGGTATGCGGGTCCAGCCCCAGTTGCTCCAACGCGGCGTCAGGCCATTGATGTGACAGCGTCTCCCCCGGAAAGCGCGCCTCGCTGGCGAAGGCGAGCCGCGGATCGATCAGCGTGACGTCATAGCCCGAAAGCCGCGCCATCGTCGCCAGCGCTTGCGAGATATGCACAGCGCCAATCACCGCCATTCGCAGCGGCGGCGCGTGAACAGCCAAGAACCAACCCGGATCGCTCTGAGAAAAACGCGACTTGCCAGTCACGATCGCGGAGACGCCGTCGCGCGCGCGCTCCCGCTCCGCTGGCTCGGACGCGTCGATCAATTCGCGCGCCCAGGTTTTCGTATCGACGGCGGCCACGACCGCACGCCGCTCCGCACGATGCGTTGTCAGCTCCGCCAGAAACTCGGAACTGACGCCATCGCCGACGTCGACCGGCTCGACCATGATCCGGATGGTTCCGCCGCATGCGAGTCCCACCGCAAACGCGTCGTCATCCGACACGCCGAATTCAAGAATGCGCGGCTTGCCGTCCTCGATCGCCTCCAACGCCTCGGCCGTCACCGCGCCTTCGACGCAGCCGCCGGACACCGACCCCGTCAGTTCGCCATCCGACGAGACCGCCAGCTGCGCCCCAGCCTGTCGAGGGGCCGATCCCCAGGTCTGCACAACCGTCGCCAGGGCTGCTCCCTTGCCCGCCCTGCGCCACGCAAGCGCTTGTTCAGGAATGTCATCGTGCTGGATCCGAGTTTCAGGCGTCGATGGACCGGACATCACGTTCATCTCTCAGCATTCTCATGAGCCGCACGCGTTCGCCGACATCGTCAGGACGACCGAGCGCATCTGCCAGTTCCGCAAGGCTGTGTATGTTGTGCGCCGCCCGGAAGCTGTCCACCCTTGGCAGCAATGCGCGCACGCCTTGCGCTTTGGGCGCAAAGCCGTCCCAACGCAGAAGCGGGTTCAGCCAGATCAGTTGTCGCGAGGAGAGCCGCAACCGCTCCGCCTCTTTTTCGAGCGCGGAGGCGTCATCACGGTCAAGACCGTCGGTGATCAGCAGGACAACCGCGCCCTGTCCCAGCACCCGCCGCGACCAGTCGCGGTTGAACGCGTGCAGACACGCTCCGATCCGGGTGCCGCCCTCCCAGTCCTCGACCTCGGCGCCGGCCGCTGCAAGCGCCTCGTCGACGTCCCGTGTCGCCAGATGGCGCGTGACGTTGGTCAGTCTCGTGCCGAAGACGAAACTGTGCACCTTGGCCCAACCAGCGCCTTTTCGGTTCGACACCGCGTGCAAGAAGTGCAGCAGCATGCGGCTGTAGCCGGACATCGAGCCCGAGATATCGCAGATCGCCACAAGGTTGGGCCATCGCGTTCGACGCTCGCGCATCTGCAGCGGCGACGGCGCCCCGCCCGAACGGATCGACGCTTTCAATGTCGCCCGCCAGTCCGGAACGGATCCGCTCGAGGCCGGGCGCAGCCGACGCGACACGATCGGTTCGACGGGCAAGCTGAGCCGCGCGATCGCCTGTTTCGCCGCCGCGATCTCACGCGTGGACATCTGCTCGAAATCCATCGCTTGAAGACGCTCTTCATCCGACACTGTGAACGTGGCGTCGAATTCGATCTCCTCGCCTTCTTCCTCCAGCGAAGGCGGCGGCTGGTCGCCGGCGAGCGCTTCCTGAGCCCGCGTCTCGGCCGCCTTTTTTTCACGATCTTCCGGAGGGACGTCGGCCTCACGCATGAGCACCGACATCATCTTCTCCATCAGTTGGGGATCGCGCCAGAACAGCTTGAACGTCGCGTCAAAGAGAGCGCGGTGCTCGGCCCGGCTGACGAAGCAGGCGTGCAAGGTCCAATAAAAGTCGCGGCGGCGACTGAATCCCGCCGCCTCAACCGCATGAACCGCGTCAATCACCCGCCCTGACCCCACCGGCATGCCGGCCTTCCTCAGCGCCCGCGCGAAGTGCAGGATGTTCTCCGTCAGCCGACCAACGGGCTGATGCGGGATCAGCTCTTCTTCATCGCCCATTGAGCTTCAACCACCGCCGTCAGCTCGGCGATGAACAGTTTCTGAAGCCGCAGCCTCAGGCCCAGCGCCCTGATGAAATCGAGTTCAAGCTCGTTGATCGGATTGTCCGAATTCACGAGATCCACCGCGTGACCAAACATGGCCCGCGCAAGTCTGCCGGGGCCATCGCCGCCTTCTTTCGTCCGGATCACATCGCAACCGACCCCGACGACGGCCCAGCGACGCGCGTCGTCGACGCTGTGGAACTTCCCCATCACCGCATTGTGCAAGGCGTCGCGCGCTTCCGTGCTCATCTCGGCGAAGACCGCGATGTTCCCCAGCTTCTTCTCCAGCGCTTGCTGCTCGAGCGCGCCGTGATTGTCATCGGCCATGATCGCGCCGTAGAGAACCGCGTAACAACCTTCCTCGAAGCTCATGGTCGGAAGGGCGCTTGGCCCTTTCGGCGGTTTGAACAGAAACGGCAGCACGCTCTGCCAGAATGTCTTCCTCGGCGCGTGCTCACCGGCGGCGAGGCCCTGGAACCGTTCACTCTTCAGCTTTATCTCAGTCATAAGCGCCCCCTGCGCTCAAACCCACATCCCTGCATCGCATACACGCAAATCACCCTTTTGGGGAGTTGCGGATCAACGCAGACTTTCGCGGGCCTCGTCGAGCAACGTCGCCGTCTCCGATCCCTGCATCCGCGCGATGTCGTCTTGATACTTCAACAGCGCGCCTAAGGTGTTGGTGATCGTCTCCGGGCTCAGCGCAATCGCATCCAGCGCGACCAGCGCTTTCGCCCAATCAATGCTTTCGGCGACGCCGGGTTTCTTGAACAAGTCCTCGCCGCGCAAACGCTGAACGAAGGCGACCACCTCGCGGGACAACGTATCCGACGCCTCCGGAGCCCGCACCTTCAGGACCTGAAGCTCCGTTTCGAAATCGGGATAATCGACCCAATGATAAAGGCAGCGCCGCTTCAGCGCGTCATGCACCTCTCGCGTGCGGTTCGAGGTGATGATCACGATCGGCGGATCGTCGGCCTTGATCGTCCCGAGCTCCGGGATCGTCACCTGGAAATCCGACAGCGCCTCTAGAAGAAAGGCTTCAAAAGGTTCGTCGGTGCGATCCAGTTCGTCGATCAGCAGGACCGGCGGACCGTCAGCTTGAGGCCGCATCGCCTCCAGCAACGGCCGGGTGATCAGGAACCGCTCGGAAAACAGCTCCGAAGACAGCGCGTCCCGTTCCCCGGCCGTAAAGCTGTCTCCCGCCTCCGCAAGACGGATCTCGATCATCTGTGCGGCATAGTTCCACTCGTAAACCGCCGACGCGGCGTCCAGACCCTCATAACACTGCAGACGTATCAACCGCCGCCCCAGAGTTTCGGCCAGCGCCTTTGCGATCTCGGTCTTTCCGACGCCAGCCTCGCCTTCGAGAAACAACGGTCGGCCGAGCTTCAGCGCCAGAAACGCGACGGTGCCCAAGCTCCGCCCGCAGACATATCCAGCGCGCCCCAGCATCTCCTGCGCCGCATCGATTGAAGAAGGGTAGTCCGCCATATTCGGCCCTTTAGATGATCCGTCGAGTTGTGACGGCGACGATTAGCGGGTCAAGGGCCGGCTCGCCGGCATGCGAAGCCCTTGACGCGCGCATCGTCACCGCAGACTGGCGCAGGGCCGACCCAGTCGGCCTTCCCAGTCCAAGTCTCTGCTCGGAGGACGCGGAGGCGTCCAACGAGCGCAAAGAAGAGCCGCGCAGCGGCGCCGTTTGCCCAATAGACGTCTGCTCACGCCGTTGCGCCGTCTTCCTCGACAGGGAGTTCTTCCGCCTCGGCCCCCAGGTTCGACGCGAAATTCGTAAAGAACTCGCCAGCGAGCTTTTTGACGGATCCCTTCAGCAATCGCGATCCGATCTGCGCCAGCTTTCCGCCGATCTGCGCATTGGCGGTATAGGTTAGGATCGTCACGTCCGGGGCTTCTTCGACCAACTGCACGTCCGCGGCGCCCTTGCCAAAGCCCGCGACCCCGCCCTTGCCCTCGCCGCGGAGCGTATAGCTCGCAGGCGGGTTGAGGTCTTCAAGGTCGACGCTCCCGGTAAACTTGGCCTTCACAGGCCCCAGTTTGGCGACGACCACCGCGGAAAAGCTGGTCGGACTGTCCTGGTTCAACTCCTCACAGCCAGGGATCGACTGTTTGAGCATCTCTGGATCGTTCAACCCATCCCACACCTTCTGGCGAGAGGCGGCGATGCGATAGCGGCCTGCGAGATCCATGGCGGGCGATCTCCCTATTCTTTTCTCTTTTCGTTTCTTGTCTCACTCAACGTGTTCGCGTCTGAGGAGGACGTCACGGCAATCTATCCCTTAGAGCAGCAACACGACGGCGATGCCAAGGAAAGCAAAGAAACCGACCACATCCGTTACGGTTGTGACGAACACGCCGGACGCAAGCGCAGGGTCGGCGCCGGCCTTGTCGAGGCCGATGGGGATCAGGATGCCCGCAAGGCCGGCGATCAGCATGTTGACGACCATCGCCAACGCCAGGACCACGCCCAACATTGCGCTGTCAAACCAGATCCATCCAACGGCGCCGACGATCACCGCAAAGGACAGCCCGTTCGCCAAGCCCACCGCCGCCTCACGCGCGATGATCCGCATCGCGTTGGTTCGGGTCAGGTCTTTGGTCGCCAACGCGCGCACGGCGACGGTCAGGGTTTGCGTTCCGGCGTTGCCGCCCATCGACGCGACGATCGGCATCAAGATCGCGAGCGCGACGATCTGTTCGATGGCGCCGTCAAACAGACCAATCACCAGCGAGGCCAGGATCGCCGTCACCAAGTTCACCGCAAGCCACGGAAACCGCCGACCAATGATCTTGAGCACAGCGTCGCCCAACGACTCGTCGCCGACGCCGCCAAGGCGCAGCAAGTCCTCTTCAGCCTCTTCATCAAGCGCCTGGATCGCATCGTCGATGGTGATCACGCCGGCGAGCCGTCCCGTCTCATCCACCACAGGAGCCGAGACGATGTGATACTGGTTGAAGGCGTAGCCGACGTCTTCCTGGCTCTGGTCCACGCGAAAAATCGTCAGATCAGCATCCTTCAATTCCTCCAGCGTCACGTGACGGCCGGCGCCCATGACACGGCTCAACGCGACTTGCCCGATCGGCTGCATCACCGGATCGACGAGCACAATGTTGTAGAATTGCTCGGGCAGATCGTCGGTCGACCGCATCCAGTCGATCATCTCGCCCACTGTGCGAAACGGCGGCGCCCAGACCATCTCGCGCTGCATGAGACGCCCAGCGCTGTCTTCCGGGTAAGCGAGCGACTGCTCAATCGCCGCCCGATCCGCGGCCTCGAGGTTATCGAGAATCTCGGACTGCGCCTCAGGCTCAAGATCTTCAACCAGGTAGACCACGTCGTCGGTTTCAAGCTCTGACACCGCCTCGGCGATGTCCTCTGGACGCATGTAGCCGAGCACTTCGTCACGCGTCGCCTCGTCCAGATCCGACAACATCTCCGGATCGACGTCCGAGCCAAGCATCTTGATCAGCCGGCTGCGGTCATGCGAGCCGATCTGTTCGATCAAGTCGGCGAGATCGGCGTGGTGAACCCCTTCAACCGTCTTGAGCAGACGGTCCCGATTCCGCGTCACAAGCGCGACAAGCACCGTCGCAACCGTGTCGACATCCAGCGCAAAGTCGCCTTCGCCCGCAATTTGCCGGGCGCGTTCCCGAGCGGCCTCCTTGGCTTTTTGTCGCTTGATCTTCTTCGCAGCTTTCCGAAGCGCTCGGTGCTCGGCTTCGAGGGCTTCGAGGCGAGAGGCTTTCACATCTTCGAAGCTCCGCGCGCCGCGGCGGTCCGGTCTGCTGTCGTTCTCGTCACTCATCGCGAATACCTCCGCGCGCCCGGGCAAGCGACATGGCTGTCACGAGGGCGTTGATAGACGCCTTCGAACCGCAGGCAAACCGCCAGCGGAAGGATTATTGCGATCCTTGCGGCATGGGATGTGAAACGGCGTTGGCGAGCGCCTGACGGATCTCACGCGCCAAATCGGACCGTTCGCCCGGCGTCAGGAAGGCGCCCAGCTCGATCTCCCGGCCAGATGACGCGAGGATCAGGTATTTCTCGATACGTTTCGTGTCGACCAGTTCGACCCGCACCCATTGCGGATTGGCGCTCCACTCGCGGCGCCGGCCATTCGGCTCGATCCGTTCGACTTGCACACGGTCCGGCCAGATCCGGACATGTTCGCGAACGCGCCCGCTGCGATACGTCAACTGAAGCATCCCGTAGAGCAACGCCAGATCGAACAGCAGAAAGCCTGCGATCACCCAGGCCGCATTGGTTCCCAGGATCGGAATGAGGGGAATGCAGACCCCGACAGCGGCCACCAGCATGACAAGCCGAAATCCACGCGGGCTCAGGGAGCGGTGCGGCCAGAGCGTCACATCGTAGAGCGGGTCGCTCGGATCATTCTCGACGGCGGCAGTCATTCCCGACCTCCCGAAACGACGAAGCGGGGCCTCAGCCCCGCTCGCCAACTTTAGCAGTCGATCAGCGAGCGCCTAGTGCGACGCCGGCTTGCCTCGAAAGTCCGGCAACGTCTCGAAGGTGTGCGCCGGCGGCGGCGACGGCAAAGTCCATTCGAGCGTGTCCGCGCCTTCGCCATAGGGGTTCGCGACGGTGCGGCGTCCATAAGCCAGCGACCAGAAGATCAACCCGATGAAGAAGATGAAGGAGGCGAAGCTGATGAATGCGCCAATCGACGAGACGTAGTTCCAGCCGGCGAACTCGGCGGAGTAGTCGATATAACGGCGCGGCATGCCGGCCAGACCCAGGAAGTGCTGCGGGAAGAAGGTGATGTTCGAAGCGATGAACATCCACCAGAAGTGCAGTTTGCCCGCCCATTCCGGAATCTCTCGACCGGTCATTTTCGGGAACCAGTAGTAGATCCCCATGAAGATGCCGAACACAGCGCCCAGGCTCATCACGTAGTGGAAGTGCGCCACCACGAAATAGGTGTCGTGATAGACCCTGTCGGCGCCGGCTTGCGCCAGCATCACGCCCGTCACGCCGCCCACGGTGAACAGGAAGATGTACCCGATCGCCCAGAGCATTGGCGTGCGGAACTCGATCGAGCCGCCCCACATCGTCGCAATCCAGGAGAAGATCTTAATGCCCGTGGGCACCGCGATCACCATCGTCGCGAGCATGAAGTAGGCCTGCGCATTCAAGCTCATGCCGACCGTGTACATGTGGTGCGCCCAGACGACGAAGCCGAGCACGCCGATCGACACGATCGCGAAGACCATGCCCAGGTAGCCGAAGATCGGCTTGCGTGAGAAGGTTGCGATCACGTGGCTGACGATGCCGAAGGACGGCAGGATCAGCATGTAAACTTCCGGATGGCCGAAGAACCACAGCAAGTGCTGGTAGAGCACCGGATCGCCGCCGCCTTCCGGCTGGAAGAAGGTCGTGCCGAAGTTACGGTCCGTCAGCAGCATGGTGATCGCGCCCGCCAGAACCGGCAGCGACAGCAGGATCAGGAATGCGGTGACGAAGATCGACCACGCGAACAGCGGTACTTTGAAGAGCGTCATGCCCGGCGCGCGCATGTTCAGGAACGTCGCGATGATGTTGATCGCGCCCAAGATCGACGATGCGCCGGAGACGTGGACCGCGAAGATCGCAAGGTCCATCGACATCCCTTGCTCACTTGTCGATAGCGGCGCGTAGAGCACCCATCCGACCCCGGACCCCGTTTGCCCATTGCCCCCCGGCGCGAAGACCGACAGCAGCGCCAGCGAGGTGCCGCAGACGTAAAGCCAGTAGCTCAAGTTGTTCAGGCGCGGAAACGCCATGTCGGGCGCGCCGATATGCAGCGGCATGAAGTAGTTGCCGAACCCGCCAAAGAGCGCCGGGATCACCACGAAGAACATCATCAAGATGCCGTGGCCAGTGATCATCACGTTCCAGACGTGACCGTTCGGCTCGCCGTCGAGGAGCATGTACTGAACGCCGGGCTCCATGAGCTCCAGACGCATATACATGGTCATGATCACCGAAATCAGGCCGGCGATGCCCGCCGTCCAGAGATAGAGGATCCCGATATCCTTGTGGTTGGTTGAGCAGAACCAGCGGGTGAAGAACCCAGGTTGATCGTGCTGCTCGATGTGCGCGGTGGCGTCAGCCATGCCCTAACTTCCCTCTTTGTCGCACAAACGAGAGAGCTGCGTTGCGCGCAATTCTCCCGCTGTTTTGATAGTTGGTATCGAAATCCGCGCTTGATGAAAAGCGGCCGAAAGCGATCCGAGCGCGCCTGCGGCGAAACGCCTTAGTTTCGAAAGACAATCAGACTGGAACGGCTTGATTGTTGACCGAGAAGACCTGATCGAAGGCCGCTTTGAGCGCCAAGTCCAGATCCGGCATGGTCGCCGGCACCCCAAGATCGACGAGACTGGTCACGCCGAAGCTGGTGATTCCGCAGGGCACGATACCGGCGAAATGGTCGAGATCGGGCTCGAGATTGACGGCGATCCCGTGAAACGCGACCCATTTGCGAACGCGGACGCCGATGGCGGCGATCTTGTCCTCCCGCTCCGGCGCGCCGAGGTCCGTGCGCCGCACCCAGACGCCCACGCGACCCTCTCGCCGCTCGCCGACGACATTGAATTCGGCCAAAGCGCGGATGACCCATTCCTCCAGCCGCCACACATGCGCCCGCACGTCCCGTCCCCGTCGGTTGAGATCGAGGATCGCATAACCCACGCGCTGACCGGGACCGTGGTAGGTGTGCTCGCCGCCGCGGCGCGTTTCATAAACCGGGAAGCGATCAGGCTGCAGCAGATATTCCGCCTTGGCCGAGACGCCGGCGGTATAGAGCGGCGGGTGTTCAAGCAGCCAAACAAGCTCGTCCGCCTCGCCATTGGCGACATGGTCGGCGCGGCGCTCCTGCTCGGCCGTCGCCTGATCATAATCGACCGGCAGATCGTCGATTCGCCACTCGGGCATGGGCTCCTCCTAGTCGAAGCCCTATGAATGCTCACGTTTTCCCCTTTTCAAGCCGAAAACGCTTTGCTACATGCCCCGTCTCTGTCGCACATGCGGTCGTGGCGGAATTGGTAGACGCGCAGCGTTGAGGTCGCTGTGGGGTAAAACCCGTGGAAGTTCGAGTCTTCTCGACCGCACCAGAGCGCTTCGGACAGGAAGCGCGCAGCATCCAAAAGCATTTCAGGGCGGCAGAGGTTTGCAGAGCAAACTGCGCAAGGCCATTTGGCGCGACGCTCTCCCCCAGAACATCACTTCGCAAATCAGCGCCACGATCACGTCGCAATTAACGATAATTGCTCCCGTCGGGTATAGAGAGAGCAAGAAGAACGATCGGGGCGGACTGATGAGTTGTTTCGGTGCTGAGTTTTGGCGGCGCATCCGCGTTTTGGGTCTGGCGCTGGTGGTGGGATTGGCGCCGGCGGCTGCGATCTCTCAAAGCGATGATGAAGCCGAAACCGACGTCACAGGCTCCGCCGATCATCCGATGATTGGCCGCTTCGCCGGATCTGTCATCACCGGCTATGAGACACGCGACTTCGACGAGTTCCGGTTCCTGACCGGTCCCGGCGCCAAAGATGCGCCCGGCAAAGACCTCGAGGGGCGACTCACGCGCATCGCGTACAAGGCGCCCGCCGCGGCCTCGGTCGCGGAAGTGGCCCGCGCGTATCAGATCGCGCTCCGAGACAAAGGCTTTCAGATCGACTTTGCTTGCGAGCTCGAAGAATGCGGGGGGCCCGGCTTCTCTCGACAGATCGATGTATTGCCGATCCCGAAAATGATCGTGGACGGTTTCAACTTCCGCTATGTCGCCGCACGGACGACAGAGCTTCCGACCACCTACGCCTCGGTGCTGGTGAGCGAGAACAACGGGCGTGTTTTCACACAGATTGACGTGCTCGAGCCCGGGTCGCTGCAGAACAAGATCGTCACCGCCGAGGAAATGGCCACGAGCTTGGCCGAGGCCGGACGGATCGCCCTATACGGCGTTTATTTTGAAACCGGCAGCGCCGATATCATCCAGGGCTCCGGACCGACCCTGGAGCAGATGGCAGCGCTGCTCAGGGGGTCGCCGGAGCTGAAAGTCGCGATTGTCGGCCACACCGATTACGCTGGGTCGTTCGACTACAACATGGACCTTTCGCAGCGCCGCGCAGACTCGGTCGCGACGGCTCTGGTCCAGGATTACGGGATCGACCAGAACCGACTGCGCCCAGCTGGCGTCGGCTACCTCGCGCCGGTGGCCACAAACACCACCGCGATCGGACGCTCACGCAACCGACGCGTCGAACTTGTCGCCGAGTGAGACGACCTAAACGCCTTCGAGGATCACCGATGTGCAGGTTGCGTTGTCGTGCCGGATCTTCGCGACCGGCGCGTATTCCGGCGCATTGACGAACGCGCGGGCCGCCTCAGCGTCGGGGAACTCGATGATCACGAGTCGCGTCGGGCTCCAAAGGTCGCCCTCCACCACCTCCATCGCGCCGCCGCGGGCCCGATACTGACCACCATATTTCTCAGCGATCGGACGGGCCTGCGCCTTGTAGGTTTCATACGCCTCGGCGTCGTGGATCTTGGTGTCGACAATCAGAAAAGCGACCATCAAAGCCTCCCGCAAGTTAGTCCGTTTCAGCCGTATAATCCGTTTCCGCGACCGGCTCGAGCCAGTCTGCATAGACGCCGTTCAGCCCCTCATGAATAGCGATATGCGTCATCGAGGTCTCAGGCGCCGCGCCGTGCCAGTGCTTCTCGTGCGGCGAAATCCAGACGACGTCGCCGGGCCGGATCTCGCGAACCGGACCGCCTTCGGTCTGCACCCGGCCGACGCCAGACACGACGATCAATGTCTGCCCCAAAGGGTGGGTGTGCCAATTGGTGCGCGCGCCGGGCTCGAAGGAAACACGCAAAGCGCTGACCCGGGCCGGCTCCGGGGCGGAGACCAACGGGTCCTGCCAGACTTTGCCGGTGAAGTAATCCGGGCTCCCAGCGCGTGTTGGAACCGAGCCTGCGGCGGTGATCTTCATGTTCGAGATCCTTTGGTTGGAGAGACAACACGCCCCTCAGTCTTCGTGACAGAGGCGATCGAACGCTTCGCGAGTGACAGCATAGAAGACCGAATGGCTGTTCGTCAGGTCGGCGATCTCGCCATAGAACGCGCGAGCGACGTGGTTGGCGGCCCCGGCGGTCCACCAAAGGTATACGCCGCCCTCGACGCGACATGCGCGCGCCGTTTCGGCGAGCAGCGCGCGTGCAAGGCCCTGACGCCGTAGATCGGGATCGACGAACAACTCGGCGACATATGATCCGCGCGCGGAGTACACCGCCTCATAGGCGATATGAAACAGGCACAGGCCGCCCAGTCGCCCCTCTTCGCCGCGATCAACGACGACTGCGCGCAGCGCTGCGGCTGAGCCGAACATCTGCTCTGCGAAAAACGCCTCTTCGACGAAATCGATAGGCTCGCCGTCATGGGCGCAGCGGGCGCGCACAAGACGGGCGATTTCCTCAACATCGCCGGGTTGCGCGAAACGAACGTGCGGCGAGCTCAGTTATCCAAGAAGCTGCGCAGCTTCCGCGAGCGACTGGGATGCTTGAGTTTGCGCAGCGCCTTCGCCTCGATCTGACGGATACGCTCGCGGGTCACCGAGAACTGCTGGCCGACCTCTTCTAGCGTATGGTCGGTGTTCATCCCGATGCCAAAACGCATGCGCAGCACACGCTCCTCACGTGGCGTAAGCGAGGCCAGGACGCTGGTGGTCGTGTCGCGCAGGTTCGAGTGGATCGCGCTGTCGAGCGGGAGAACCGCGTTCTTGTCCTCGATGAAATCCCCGAGCTGGCTGTCCTCCTCGTCCCCGATCGGGGTCTCAAGCGAGATCGGCTCCTTGGCGATCTTCATCACCTTGCGAACCTTGTCGAGCGGCATCTGCAGCTTGGCGGCCAGTTCTTCCGGCGTCGGCTCGCGGCCGATCTCGTGCAGCATCTGGCGCGAGGTGCGCACGAGCTTGTTGATCGTCTCGATCATGTGAACCGGGATGCGGATCGTGCGCGCCTGATCGGCGATCGATCGGGTGATCGCCTGGCGGATCCACCAGGTCGCATAGGTCGAGAACTTGTAACCGCGACGGTATTCAAACTTATCGACGGCTTTCATCAGGCCGATATTCCCCTCCTGGATCAGATCCAGGAACTGCAAGCCGCGGTTGGTGTATTTTTTCGCGATGGAGATCACGAGGCGCAGGTTGGCTTCGACCATCTCGGTCTTCGCGATCGCGGCTTCCTTCTCGCCCTTTTGCACGGTCTGCACGATGCGGCGGAATTCAGGGATGTCGACGCCGACCAGCTGGCCGATCTCGGCGATGTCCTCTCGGATCTCCTCAACACGGTCCGCCTCGCGTTCGGCGAACTTCTCCCAGCCTTTGCCGGAGAGTTTCGACACGCGCTCAAGCCAGCCGGGCTCCAGCTCGAACCCACGATACTCTTCAAGGAATTTCGTCCGCGCGATCCGATGGCGGTCGGCCATCTGCATCAGCTGGCTCTCCAGCTGCAAGAGGCGCTTGTTGATCCCGTAGAGCTGATCGATCAGCGCTTCGATGCGCTGGTTGTTCAGGTGCAAGCCATCGACCAGTTCCACGATTTCGCTGCGCAGACGCAGGTAACCGCGTTCCTGATCGGCTGAGAAGGTCGATTTCTCGCTGAGCGCCGCGTCGATCCGCTTGCGCTGCATCTTCTGCAGCTTCTCATAAGCTGCAGCAATTTTCTCTAATGTTTCAAGAACTTGCGGCTTAAGAGCCGCCTCCATGGCGGAGATGGACAAGTTCTGTTCGTCGTCTTCGTCGTCGCCGTCGCCGGACGCCGCGCCGTCGCCGTTCGTTTCGCCGCCTTCTTGGTCGCCTTCGCCCTGGTTTTCGCCCTGGTTTTCGCCCTCGCCTTCGGCTCTGACAGAGTTCGTGGGGCCTGCCTCCGCCTGGGTTTCGGTCTCCTCGCCTTCGCCTTCGCCGTCCTCGTCCCCGTCGACGTCAGCCGACTCAGGCGACGTTGCGGCGCCGATTTCCTTGCCGAACGTCGTGTCCAGATCGATCACATCGCGCAGAAGGATCTTCTCTTCGAGCAGTTCCTCACGCCAGATCGTGATCGCCTGGAATGTGAGCGGACTCTCGCACAAACCGCCGATCATGGTCTCGCGACCGGCTTCAATCCGCTTGGCGATGGCGATCTCGCCCTCGCGGGAGAGCAGTTCGACCGATCCCATCTCGCGCAGATACATTCGCACCGGGTCATCCGTCCGGTCGAGCGTTTCCGTTTCCTTCGAGGCGGTGACCAGCTCGCGGCTTTCCGATTCCTCGGGCTTTTTCTCCGCGGTCTCCTGCCCTTCTTCCGCCTCTTCCTCTTCGACGACGTTGATGCCCATCTCGGACATCAGGGACATCACGTCCTCGATCTGTTCGGAAGACACCTGATCCGACGGCAAGACCTTGTTCAGCTCGTCATAGGTGACGTAGCCGCGCGTCTTGGCCTTCGCGATCATCTTTTTGACCGCAGCTTGGCTCAGGTCGAGCACCACGCCTTCAGAGGCTGCTTGCTCGTTCGCTTGGGTTTCTTCGACGTCTTTCGCCGCCATGGCCGCTCTTCTCAAGTTACCGCTGTAAGCAATTACTTACGACGTTTTGGTTTACGAGGGCTTTCCAGCCCTCTTTGTCAATCGATGCGAGACCTCGAGCGTCTCTTCAAGAGATTTACCGGGCTGAGCCTTGTCTCCGCCAAAAGCTTCTTGTGACCCCAGCGCTTTCGTCTTGCGCCGAAGCTGTTCTCGGCGCCGGGCGAATAAGCTGTCGTCAGGCTCGCTCAGACTCTCTTCCTCCAGCTCTCGGCTCGTCTCTAGTTCCGCGAGCGCCGCATCCCGGCGTCGAAGCATGCTGTCAAAAGCGCTTTCGACCCTCTCGAAATCTGCACCGGGCGCGATATCGCGCCGCATAATGCTATCCAGAGCTTCACTTAGGCGCGCGACGGTCCCAGCGCCACAATGCTCGTCAACACTTTCTTCAAGAAAACGGCGCGCCCCGTCTATGTCGTCGACGCTCACTGCCGGTGATGCAAATAGTAATGCGTTTAAAACCGTGTCAAGGTCGTCACAGAACAGGCCCAACGCGTCCACGTCCGCATGCCGTTTCTCTAACAGCAGCGGGTGATTCAACAGCGCCAGCGCAAGAAACGACTCAAAGACCCTGAAAGTCGCGTCCTCGCTTGAGGAGGCGCGACGGCGCGCGCCATCGGTCGGACCGGCGAGCGCCCGCCAATCTGAGGCGTTCCGTCCGCGCCCCTTGCCGCCCGCGGCGAAATTGGACCGGTTCTGCGCCGGTTGCCGCAATTCGCGGAACAACTTGAATTTCCGGTCCTTGAGCGCCTCTTCGTAGTGCCGGCGCGTGACTGGATCAGCGATCTTCCCACTCAACTCGCCCAGATCCCGTTCAAACGCAGCGCGTTGCTCCGGGGTGTCGAGCGCCCGTCCCGCCGAGGCGCGCCGCCACAGCATCTCCACCAAAGGCTCCGCCCCTTCGATCATCTTGCGCATCGTCGGAGCGCCGCCTTCCGCTCGCAACATGTCGTCGGGGTCCTGACCTTCAGGCAAAAGGATGAACCGCAGACTGCGGCCGGGCCCCGCTTTGGGAAGCGCCAGATCCGCAGCCGAATAAGCCGCGCGCAGACCCGCGGCGTCGCCGTCGAGCGCCATGTGCGGCTCCCCCGAGATCCGCCAGAGCAGATCGAGATGCGCCTCCGTAAGCGCCGTGCCCAGGGGCGCGACGGCGGCCTCGAATCCGGCCTCCACAAGGGCGATGACGTCCATATAGCCTTCGGCGACGATCAGCGGCTGCTCGGCGCTGGCCGCCCGGCGCGCGGGCCCGTGGTTGTAGAGCACACGGCTCTTGTTGAAGAGCGGCGTGCTTGGAGAGTTCATGTATTTCGCTTTGGCGTCCGGCGACATCGCCCGGCCGCCAAAGGCGATGCACCTGCCAGACGGGTCCCGGATCGGAAACATAATCCGGTCGCGGAAGTAGTCGTATGGCGCTCGGCCGTCGTCCGGCTCGCCCGCAAGCCCAGCCTCCACAACGGTTTTCCGATCGAACCCCTTCGACAGCAGATGCTGATAGAGACCATCGTTCGATCGCGGCGCAAACCCGATCTCGAACCGCTCCAACGCTGCGCGATCAAGCCCACGAGCTTCGACAAGGTACCGCAGCGCGTCTTGCGCGCGGGCGCCGCCCAGCTGGGTTCGGAAATACCGGAGCGCCTCCTCCATCGCCTCCGCCAAGCCGTTGCGGCGCTCTTCCCGAGCGGCCTCGCGCGGGTCGGCCTGAGGTGGTTGAACGCCCGCCAGATCGGCGCAGAACTTCACCGCTTCAGGAAACGAGAGGTTCTCCGTCTCCATCACAAAATCGAAGAGAGATCCCTTCGCGTGACAGCCGAAGCAATAGTAGTAGCCCTCTCGATCCTTGATGTGGAAACTGGCCGTCTTCTCATTGTGGAAGGGGCAACACGCCCAATATTCCCCCTTGCCGGGCTGAGATTTTTTGCGATCCCAGCTGAGCTTGCGGCCGGCGACGTCAGCCAGGCTCAGGCGGCTCTTAAGCTCGTCGAGAAAAGCGGTGGGGAAGCGCATCGCGAGAGTATCGTGACGAAACCTTGCACCCGCAAGGACAGCTTAACGATTTCTTTACGCCTGTGGCGCTCAGACCCAGTGCGGCGCGTCTCCACCCGGCAGGCCGGCGCGCGCCTGAGCCAATTGCTCGGCGGTCCAGTTTTCCGTCTCGCAGAAGTTCTGCGCCAATTCATCGTCAGACAATATGAAATCAAGCACGAAGCCCAGAAACTCGGGCTCTTCAGCCCGGGTGCGGACATCCTCGATCTCCGCCCCCGCCGCCGAGAGGAACCGTAGGAAGTCCTCTGGCAGCCCTGCAAGGAATGTGAGCGCGCTTGCCGCGCACTCGACCACCGTCGAATTCGAAAGCATTTTCTGTACTTTGCTCCGCTTTAGAGGCGTTTTCATCTTGGTCGCCGGCTCCGGCAAACCGGTCTTTAATTTCTTCGCGGTCTATTACCTGCTATGAAAACCAGGCGTGGAAACGGGTCAGCCGGCCGAAACAGCAGTTTCCCTTCGTCCCGCCGAGACAAGCGAGTGCGTTCATGAGCAAGACGGTCCTCATCGTCGAAGACAACGAGCTCAATATGAAGCTCTTCAGCGACTTGCTCGCGGCGCAAGGCTATACGATCCTGCAGCGCGGCGACGGCGCGTCCGCTTTGGAGGTCGCTCGCGAGGCTCGGCCTGATCTGATCCTGATGGACATTCAGCTTCCAGAGATCTCCGGTCTCGAGGTCACCAAGTGGCTGAAGGAGGACGAGCACCTCAGGCACATTCCCATCATCGCGGTCACCGCCTTCGCAATGAAAGGCGACGAAGAGAAGATCCGGGACGCAGGATGCGAGGCGTATATCTCAAAACCGATATCGGTTCCGGACTTTATTAACACAGTGAAGCTATATGTAGAAAACTCGGGCCACGAGCAGGTCTCGGGTCCGAAATGAAAGCGCGCCGAAATCACGTGGCGCTTGCGATGCGCGGGTTTGGTGACGGCCGCGCAATCGTGGTGTTGGAGCGAGGCTGAGTAGCTATGTCCGCGAGAGTTCTCGTTGTTGACGACATGCCGGCGAACCGGAAGATCCTCGAGGCCAAGCTTTCGGCCTCGTACTACTCCGTCGTGACAGCGGCGAACGGGCAAGAAGCGCTCGACAAAGTACAGATCGAGAAGCCAGACCTCATTCTGTTGGACGTCATGATGCCTGGAATGGACGGCTTCGAGTGCTGTCGCCGGCTCAAATCCAACCCTGAAACATCGCATATCCCTGTGGTCATGATCACGGCTCTGGACCAGTCCTCGGACCGCATTCGGGGCCTCGAAGCCGGCGCGGACGACTTCCTGACAAAGCCGCCGAACGACTTGGCGCTGTTTGCGCGCGTTCGTAGTCTGGTGCGCGTTAAGATGATGATCGACGAGCTTCAGATGCGTGACGACACGCTGCGAGATCTCGGCGCCGATGCGCCGTCGCTTGCGAGCGGCATCGAACCGAGCGGACACGTCACGATCGTGGATGAACGCGCGAGCCGCGCCCAAAGCCTGGCTCGGGCCATTTCGTCACGCCTCAAAGCCAATTGCGCGACATTTGACTGCGGCGCCGACGCCATCGAGGCGTCCCGAACCATCGCGCCCGATCTCTTCGTCGTCGCCCGCACCATTGGCGATGAAGACGGTCTGCGCCTGTGCTCCGAGCTGCGCTCCAGCAATTCGACGCGTCAGAGCGGCATTATCGTCATGGTCGATCATGATGATTTCGAGAGCATCGCCTCAGCTCTCGATCTGGGCGCAAACGACTACATCATGCGGCCGGTCGACGAAAACGAGTTCGCGGCGCGCGTGCGCGCCCAACTGCTGCGGAAAAACTACGCGGACAAGCTGCGCGAAAGCGTCTACCACAACATGCGGCTGGCGGTCACCGACGAGCTGACCGGCGTCTACAACCGGCGCTATGTCGAGCAGCATCTCCAGCGTCAGATCTCGCATTGCGCCGACAGTGGCGCGGCGCTTTCGGTCATGATGCTCGACCTCGACAAGTTCAAAAACGTCAACGACACACACGGCCACTCTGCGGGCGACGACGTCCTTCGCGACTTCGCCAAACGCGCCGCCGAGCAACTGCGCGGCGTCGATCTGGTCGGCCGTTATGGCGGCGAAGAGTTCGTCGTCGTGATGCCTGAAACGACGGGCGAGGCCGCCCGCGTGGCCGCTGAACGCGTTCGCAAGGCTGTGGGTGAGAAGCCCTTCCTGACTCAGGACGGCGTTGAACTCACGGCAACCGTCAGCATTGGCGTCGCTGAAGTGCTGACCCGCCGCGATACGGCGCGCAGCCTGATCGAACGCGCGGACGAAGCGCTTTACGTCTCTAAGCGGAATGGCCGCGACCGAGTGTCTGTCTCGGGCGACAACGCGGACGTGGCCTGAAAACGGCTTCCTGTCCGGATGCGACGCGATCGCCGATGAGCCGCGTCAAGCCCGCTCCCTCAAAACTCGCGTGATTTGCGGCGTCTCTCTCGGCGACGCTTCCGATCTTCCTCGCGCGCCTGAAGAAACTCAGCGAGTTTCTGACGATCTTCGGGGCCTAACCGACCCGCGAGCTCAACCGAGCTGTCCGCGACAAACCTGCGAACACGGATGAACTCGGCCATCAGCGCAGCCTGGGCCGCGCGCAACTCCTCCTCGTCGAAGGGTTCAGCCTTAACCGCTTCGTAAATGCGCTGTCGGGCCTGCTGCATCTCCTGCTGCTTGTCGCGGAACGCCTGACGGCGAAGATCTCGGATCTCGCGAACGGCCTCACGAAGATCCGGAGACGCGTCTTTCAGGACCTCGCGCGCCGCTGACTGACGCGGCTCGCCGCGAAAGAGCTTGCCGACAAAGACTGACGCCAAAAACAGGTTCAAGACGAGCGACGCCGTCAGGATCAGTTTCAGCGGGCTCTTCCAAAACGGCGCACTCATTTCGAGGCCCTCCGAAATCGCCAGATCGGACGCCGAAGGATCGGGTTTGCCGCCGACCTAAAGAAACGCGTCGTCATCAAAAAGCAGTCCTTCAAGATCGTCCTCGCCTGTCGCATCGACCGCGTCAGACGCTTCTTGCAGAAAAGCATACTCGACGCCATCGATCGCCCGCGATGCGCCTGGCGTCGATCCCCCCGTGACGAGCCCCGAGACAACCGCGACGACGCAGGCGCTGGCCAAGACGGCTCCGGCTCCAGCGCCAAGCTCTCCAAAAAGATCGCGCCACAAATCGCTGAAGCGTGAACCACCGACGCGTCTCTGGGCGGGTTTGGGCGTCGACAGCGCGCTGTTCGCCGCGGCGTCTGCGAGAACGCGCGCTGTGAGGGACGCGCTTGGCGCCAAGGCCGGATCATCCGACAACAGACCATCCAGAGCCGCGGCCTCATCAAAGATCCGCTGTGCGTCCGCGCTCTCCGCGAGCAGCCGTTCCGCCGCGCCCCGAACGTCCGCCGGCCAAGCCAACAGATCGCCGCCGTGAATATCGGCGAGCGTTTCGAACTCCTCGACTGTCAAAACCGTTCTCTCGGTCATCTCGCACTCATTTCAGCGCCAGCCAAGGCGCTTGCGTTCATTGCGGCGCGCTGGATCACGCCTCTGTTCGTTACACGCGCCAGGACTGAGTCTCCGACGCACACTCGCTTCGATAATGACATTATTAAATCCAACAAATCCTCAATCTGGGGAATGCCGCAGCCTCTAGTCGCGCAGCAGCAACGCTTTTCGGTCCTTGAGCTTCGCTTTCAGAGCCCGCCGACCTCGCGCAAGCAAGCTTTCGACGGCCTCGACGCTCACATCCAGTGCATCGGCGATTTCGGGATTGCTGCGCTCTTCAAAGTGCCGCAGGACAATCGCCGCGCGCTGACGCTCAGGCAGGTCCGCCATCGCTTTTTGCAACTCGGTGTTGCGCTCCGCCGACTCGAGTTGAGTTTGCACAGATGGGGCCGGATCCTCAGGCTCCGGCGCCTCGTCGAGCGGCGCGCCCCGCTTCTTTCGAAGTCGGTCATAACAAAGGTTCAGCGTCACGCGATGAAGCCAGGTCGACAACCGCGCCCCATTTGGCTCCCAAGTCGCTGCGGCGCGCCAAACGCGGAGCATGGCCTCCTGCGAGACATCCTCAGCTTCAGCGACGTCGCGGAGCATCCGGTTGGCGAGCGCAAGAACCCGCGGCAGATGCTGCTCAGTCAGCTGGCGCGCCGCCTCCTGATCGCCGGACGCGAAACGAGCCAACAGCGCGGCATCGCTTCGAGGGCCGTCCAAACCAGAGGGATCCGGAGCGTTCGCTTTCATTCGCCGTTCATCACCGCGTTTGCAGAGCCGTCTGACCAAGGGCCTTTCCCGCGGTGCGACGCGCTCGGATAGGGTGTTCTCGACGAGCTTTAAGGACGTTTCGTGACAATCCAACTCTTGTCTCGCTGGTTGCGACCGAGCCGATCGAGCCGCGACATGCGGATCGATCGAGGCGCCGTCGCCGCCGACGACGACGCCTCTCGACTGATCCACCTTTGACGTGGAGAGCGTCGGTGATGAGACCCTGGCCATAGGACAGCTGAACATGGGACAGCTCAACAGATCTCAGTCGCCCGACCGTATCCGACGTTACTCGCCGACGGGTCCGCGAGGACCATAGCCGCGGCCGCCTTTGTGACCCCCGCGCCCCCAGCGCGCCTCTTGCGCTTCTTCGCGCGTGAGAACGCCGTCGCCGTCCCGATCCATCCGCGCAAAGCGGCGTCCTGGACCGCTGCCGAGCTCTGTCTCGGAGAGTTTCCCGTCGCCGTCGGCGTCGGCCCAGGCCAGACGCCGATCCACACGCCTCTCAACCCGTTGGCGCATGCGCTCGAGCGCGGCGTCGATCAGCTCTTCGCGGCTGAGAGCGCCGTCGCCATCCACATCGGACGCGGTGAAGCGCTCACCGCGGACCTGTGCGATCTCATCGCGCGTGATCGCATCGTCGCCATTCGCGTCAAAACGGTCGAATAGACGCTCTATTCGCTCGCCACGATCCGGACCGCCGCGGTGACCTGATTTACCAACTGCGACGCCGGCCGCAACCACCCCTGCAGACACAAGAACAGCCAAAGCGATATGGGTGCGTTTCATTTACTTCTTTCCCTTCGTTTCGTCGTAGCGCCTCGAATTTGCGCAACGAGAACTGATACAGTTAAATTTTTTTGGGCCCAGACAGGCGTTCATCCCGTCGCATTCATGAATAGAACGCAGACGCTTCTTGGTTCCGTCGAAAAAATTCGGCTGCCGTCACGTCATCTCGTTGAAGTGAGCACGTCAATCCGGCCTCCCACCGCCACAAGGCGCGGATTGTAGATTTCACTGGGCCTTGCGGACGGCCGGGCGTAAACCGGACTCTCCGAGACATCCAAGAGCACCCCGCCAAGCGCACCCCGCAAAAAGCACTTTCGCAAGAGCACTTTCGCAAGAGCCCCCTCGATGACGCATGAAGCACCCGATAGACCGCTCCTCCCGGCCCTGCGTCGCGGGTTCCGAGGCCGCTGCCCACGCTGTGGCGAGGGCGCGGTGTTCCAACGGTATCTCGCGTTCCACGACGCCTGCAGCGCCTGTGATCAGGATTTCAGCGGCCATCAGTCCGACGACATGCCGCCATGGCTCACGATCCTTGTCACAGGGCATGTGCTCGCGCCGCTGATACTGTTTGTGGAGCTTGAGCTGTCGCCGCCCGTTTGGGTGAGCTACGCGCTTTGGCCAAGTCTGGTGCTTGTCATGAGTTTTCTGCTTCTGCCACGGATCAAAGGCGCGGTTCTGGCCTTCCAATGGGCCAAACGCATGCATGGCTTCGCTGACAGCGGCGACGTGAAAGAGAGTGCTGGCGAGAAACCCTGGGCGGCTCCATGAGCGCGGACGCCAGCCCGGACAGAACGGCGGCACCAGCCACGCCACGCGACGCAGCGACCGTCGTCCTTGTGCGCCGGGACGCGAGCGCGCCGAGGGTCTTGATGGGGCAAAGAGGCGGCGCGGCGAGCTTTATGCCCAACAAGTTCGTCTTTCCAGGCGGCGCGCTTGATCCGTCGGACTTTGAGGTCCGCTCGTCGTGCGCTTTGTCGCCCGCCTGCCGGACCCGGCTCGGCAAGAAAACCGATCGCCCCGAATTGGCGGCTCCCCTCGCCTTCGCCGCCATTCGAGAGACCTTCGAGGAAACCGGTCTGCGCCTGGCCCATCCGGCGGAAGCGGTTGACGGCCCGCCGGAAGCCGAGACCTGGCGACGCTTCTTTTCAGCCGGCGGCGAGCCGGCGATCGACCGCCTTCGGTTTGTCTTCCGCGCCATCACCCCCCCGACGCTGCCGAAACGCTTCGACGCGCGTTTCTTCCTGGCCGACGCCGAAACCGTTCTCGGGGATCTCGACGATTTCTCGCAAGCGGATGCGGAGCTCTCGCATCTGTCATGGCTGCCGCTGGACGAAGCGCGAGGTCTGGACCTTCCCTTTATCACCAGCGTCGTTCTCGCAGAACTGCAAGCGCTGGCGGACGCCGGTTGGCCTGAAGACGACCGCCCCGCCCCGTTCTTTCGGCATGATGCGAGCGGATCCCACTTCGAGCCCTTGTAGGTGAGCCAATCGTCTCCCTCAAACGCCCCTGACGCGACTACGACGATCTCGGTGAAGAGCCTGGCCGCGGTGATTGCGTGCGTCACGGTGTTCGCCGCGAGCTCGACCCTGACCTTTCCGCTGATCTCGCTGCTCTTGGAACAAGCGGGCGAAAGCGGCATCCGGATCGGGATCAACACCGCGATGGCGGCCTTCGGCATGCTCCTCTTCGCGCAGATCTCGCCCGCGATCATGCGGCGGGTTGGCGTCGCGCCGTTTCTGATGGCCTGCCTGTTCGTCACCGGCGCCACATTGCTGCTGATGAAGGCGATGCCGGACTACCTGACATGGCTCGGATTGCGGTTCGTGTTGGGGGCCGCCGGAGCCGGCATGTTTCTCGCGACCGAGTTCTGGATTGCGGCGAAGTCGCCGCCAGACAAGCGCGGTCGGATCGCGGCCCTTTACGCGATGACGCTGTCGCTCGGCTATGCGCTTGGACCCAGCATCCTGGCGACCGTCGGGTCTGCGGGCTGGGCGCCGTTTCTGATCGCGGTGGGGCTGTGCGCCGTGGCGACGATCCCGCTTGCGATCGCGTGGCGCGAAGCCCCGGCCGCCAGCGGCGGCGGCGCCTCCCGACCTCCGCTCAAGTTCTTTTTGACGGATCCGGCTGTCGTCTGGGGGATCGTGCTCTTTGGCGTGATCGAGTTCGGCGCGATGGCGCTGACGCCGGTATGGGGCGTCCGGCTCGGAATGCTGGAATCAAGCGCTGTGGCGCTGACCATCGTGCTTGCTTTGGGCAATCTGCTGTTCCAGCCCTGCGTCGGATGGGCCGCCGATCGGTACCCAGTGCGACCGTTGCTCCTGACATGCGCCGCGGCATCCGTGCTGGTCGCGGTGCTGATGCCGGCTCTGAGCCAGTCCTACGTCGCCCTTTCGGCGCTCTTCTTTCTGTGGGGCGGAATGGCGGCAGGGCTCTACACGGTTGGTCTGGCTGCGATGGGGGGCAGATACTCCGGGGCGGAGCTCGCCTCGGCGAACGCCGCATTGGTCATGGGATACGCCGTGGGAGCGCTGATTGGCCCGACGATGGTCGGCGGCGCAATGGACGTGATCGGTCCGCACGGCCTTGCGGCGGTGCTGGGAGGGTCAAGTCTGATCTACTGCGGCCTGGTGCTTTGGCGGCTTCAGCGCGGTTGATCCAATCTTCTTGACCTGAGCAACTCATTGCCGTTATTCACCGGCGGTCAACGTGGTCGCCTTGCGACGGCGTCTTCAGTATTTGAGCGCAGCTTTGATGCCGCGCATGGCGATCGGGAGCCCAGCATGGCGAAGCCTACCACCATCAAGATCCGGCTGAACTCCAGCGCCGGAACCGGCCACTTCTATGTGACCAAGAAGAACTCGCGCACGATGACCGAAAAGATGGTTGTCCGGAAATACGACCCGGTCGCGCGCAAGCACGTCGAGTACAAGGAAGGCAAGATCAAGTAAGCGATCTGCTTTCAAACTTCTCCAAAGAGCCGGGTGTTCAGCCCGGCTTTTTTGTTGCTGACCTTACGGGTCAGACAAGAAAAAGCCCCGCTCGATCGAGCGGGGCTTCGCTTTTCCTGGAATGCGGGTCGAAGACTACTCTTCGCCAGCTCCCATGAACTGCAGGATCACCATGAACATGTTGATGAAGTTCAGGTAGAGCGACGTAGCGCCCATGATCGCTGCTTTCTCGAGCCACGCGCGGCCTTCCGGATGCCCGTGGGCGCCAGCCTCCGCATAAGCGACATACTCGCTTTTCAGGCGCTGGGTGTCATAGGCGGTGAGCGCCGCGAAGATCAACAGAACCGCCACGTTCAACGCGAACATGAACGCGCTGCCGAACGGGAAGAACAGGTTGATCAGGAACAGCACGATCACGCCGATCAGACCCATGATCGCGAACCGGCCCAGACCCGACAGGTCTTTCTGGGTGGTGTAGCCGTAGAGGCTCAGCGCCATGAAAGCGATCGCGGTCGACAGGAACGCTTTCGCGATGTCGCCGCCGGTGAAGACCGCGAAGATCCAGGCGATCGACAGTCCCATCAAGGCCGAGAAGCCGTAGAAGACAGCGGTGGCGGCGCCTGCGGACAGGCGCTGGATGCCGAAGCTCAGGCCCATGACGGCGATCAGCGGGGCAAACATCACGACCCAGCGGATCGGACCGGTGAAGAACGTCGCCAAGAGCTGCGCGTTCGTGCCAACGAAGAAGGCGATTGCGAAAGTCACAACCATCGCGGTCGCCATCAGACCGTAGACTTTACTCAGATGCGCGCGGAGACCTGCATCGATCTCAGCGCGGACGCCGCCACGTGCGACGCTCGGTTGGAAGTCAGCCATGGATTCTCCCTCAGGGCTTACTAGACAAAACCTCAGCAGATATTGGGCGCCGCGACCGTTGGTTCAAGCGTTTCTGCCGAAAACCTGAATCGTTTCGTCGGCTTAATAGTCTGAACCCATCAATTGCGGCGCGTTTTTCTATCTTGAGCCTACTCTCTGGCCCTCAAAACACGCGCTGGGCGAGCAGACAGCGGACCCAGCGCGAACAGAGCGCCGGTGATCAGCGTCGCGAGCACGCCGCCCACAACGATGGAGCCGGCTGTGACGGCGTCAAAGGCGAAGGGCGCCTCCATCACAAATGTCAGCACCGCCCAGGCGGCGAGACCGCCAGCGCCTAACGCCACTACGCTAGCGGCAACGCCCAAGAGCGCCGACCGAAGGCTCATCGCGCCCAGAAGGCCGGACCGCGCCGCGCCGAGCGTTTTGAGAATAGCGGCGTCATAGATCTGACGCTGCTGACCCGCGGCCGCGGCGCCGATCAGAACAACCAGTCCGGTGACCAGCGTCGCCACCGCGCCAGCGCGAGCCGCCGCAGCAATATCCCGCAGCGCGTCGGCCATCACTTCGAGCGCATCCTCGACGCGGATCGCGGTGACCGTCGGATAGTCGCGCGCCAGCGCTCGCAGATACGCGCCCTCCTGAGGCTCGTCGCCGTAGACGGTTGCGATATGAACATGGGGCGCTCCGCGAAGGACGTTCTGGTCAAAGACCATCAGGAAGTTGATCCCCATCTCGCGAAACTCGACACGCCGGAAACTCGCGATTTCAGCCGTGATCTCGCGGCCCAGCACGTTGACGGCGATCTGGTCGCCCAGTTGCAGGCCAAGTCCTTTTCCCTGCTCTTCGCCAAAGGAAACGAGGTTCGGACCCGAGTAGTCCTCAGGCCACCACTCCCCCTCCCGGATCTCGGTGCCCTCGGGCGGCGCCGCTGCGTATGTCACGCCTCGATCGCCTTCGAGCACCCAGTCGAACTCGGGATCGACCTTGCCGGACGCCTGCCATTCAGCAGCCGTCATCCCGTTGATCCGGGTCAGAACGCCGCGCAGCATCGGCGCGGTTTCAATCTCGGTGACGCCTGGCTGGGCCTCCGCCTGGTCGAGGAAGCCCGGAAGCTCGTCATCGCGAATGTCGATGAAGAAATACGCGGGCGCTCGTTCGGGCAACTGATCAGACACCATCCCCCGAAGGTTATGATCGATCAGGCCGATGGCCGTCAGAACCGTCAGGCCCAGGCCCAGAGCCAACACCGCGCCGCGGGTTTCGCCGCCCGGGCCGCCGACAGATCCCAGCGCCAGTCGCAGAGGGAGACTTGATCGCCCAAGCCGTGTCCGGGCCAACCCGCGCGCCGCGACGCCGATCGCCCATGCAGCGCCGGCCAGCAACGCCAGAGCGGCCGCGACGCCTGCGACGAAGCCAATGGCCAGCCGCGCTTGACCGGTGAAGACGACGGCGGCTCCGGCGACGCCAAACGCCAGCAAACCGATCGCCGTGAGATAGGCTGGACGCGGGATCTGCCGCGCCGGGGCGACAAGATCGCGGAACAGCCCTGCCGCGCGCACTTCCCGCGCCCGCGCCAAAGGCCAGAGCGCGAACAAGAACGCCGCAAGCAGTCCGTAGATCGCCGCTTCCCAAAGCGGCTCCCAGTAGACGCCGAAATTCGCCGGCACAGGCAGCCGCGCCTCGAGGATCGGAGCCGCCAGCAATGGCGCGCCAGCCCCCAGCACAAGCCCGATCGCAACGCCCAGGGCGCTGAGCACGCCAATCTGGAGCAAATACGTCCACATCACCAACCGGCCGTCGGCGCCCAGCGTTTTCAATGTGGCGATCGTCTCGGTCTTACCATCGAGATAGGCCCGCACCGAGGCCCCGACGCCGACGCCGCCCACCGCCAACGCGGCGAGGCCGACAAGCGTCAGGAACGCGCCGATGCGCTCGACGAAGCGCGCAACGCCCGGCGCGCCGTTCCGACGATCGCGCCAGCGCCACCCAGCCTCCGGGAACTCCTCCAAGAGGCGATCCTTCACCGCGCTGATATCGGCGTCTTCCGGAAGCCGCAGGCGATACTCGGTTTCGTAAAGCGTGCCCGGGCCGACCAACTTTGTCGCCTCTAACGCGTCGGCCGACAGCAAGAGACGAGGCCCGAAGGCGAACCCGCCGGCGGCCCTGTCCGGTTCGCTTTCGAGCACGGCGCTCAGCACCATGGTCGCTTCGCCGAACAGCACGGCGTCGCCGGGCTCCAGGCCGAGACGAGTCGCCAGCACGCGCTCGACGACAACCCCGGGGCGTCCCTCGGCGTCCGTCGCGAAGGCTTCAGGCAAGGGCATCGGCGGATCGAGCACGACCTCGCCATAAAGAGGATAGACGTCGTCGACGGCTTTCGCCTGAACCAGCGCGCTGTCGCCGTCTGGCGTTCGGGCCATCCCGCGAAAGTCGAAGATCTCCGAAAGATCGCCCTCGGCCGACAACGCCGTGCGTTCGTCATCGGTGGCGATACGGTAGGTCAGCTGAACTTCGGCGTCGCCGCCCAAAAGCTTCCGGCCTTCTTGCGCGAGGCCGTCATTGATCGCCGCCACGACAGACCCCACCGCGGCGATCCCGGCGACGCCCAGAGCGAGACAGGCGAGCATGACGCGAAACCCGCGGAGACCGCCGCGCAGCTCGCGACGCGCAAAGGTCCAGGCGGTCGGTATGGTCGAACCGCTCATGCCGCGGCCTGAGGCTCGGCATCCGCGGACGCGCCGGCCGCGATCCGACCATCTGCCATCCGGATCACACGTTGGCATCGATCCGCGAGACCCGGATCATGGGTCACGAGCACAAGCGTCGCGCCATGCCGCTCGTGCAAGCCGAACAGAAGCTCCATGATCGATGCGCCGGTCGCGCCGTCGAGATTGCCGGTCGGCTCGTCCGCCAAAAGGATGTCGGGCCTTGGCGCAGCGGCGCGGGCCAGCGCCACACGCTGTTGCTCGCCGCCCGACAGCTGCGCTGGATAGTGATCGTGGCGCGCCGACAAGCCGACTGCGTCAAGCTCGGCGCGCGCCTTGCCAAACGCATCCCGATCGCCGGCCAGCTCCAAAGGCGCCGCGACGTTTTCCAGCGCCGTCATAGTCGGGATCAGATGAAACGACTGGAACACGACGCCCATGTGGTCGCGGCGAAATCGCGCCAATGCGTCTTCGTCGAGCGCGGTGAGGTCGCGGCCAAGCGCCGACACCGTTCCACCGCTCGCACGCTCGAGCCCGCCCATGACCATCAACAGCGAAGATTTGCCTGATCCGGACGGACCGACGACGCCAACGGTCTCGCCTTTTCCGATCCGCGCGTCGACACCCCGTAGGATTTCGACGCGACCCGCCTTACTTTCCAGCGCTAGACGGACATCGGTCAGTTCAATAACGGGATCGGACATGCATAGCTTCCTTAAAGCGGTTCCAGTCAGGAGACACGTACGGCGCGCATGTGTGCCCGCCGCGAGCGGGATCAAGCGCATCGCAGCGGCTTTCTTGGCGGCGAGCGTTCTTTTACTAGGGAATTCGCTGCGCGCTGACGCGCAGATCACTTTGGTGGCGTTCGGCGACAGCCTGACGGCCGGCTACAATCTTCCTCAGGGCGACGGCTTTGCGCCACAGTTGGAGAAATGGCTGAAAGAACAAGGCGTCGACGACGTGACCGTCGTGAACGCCGGCGTTTCCGGCGACACGACGACAGGTGGCCTCGCGCGACTGGAATGGACGCTGCCGGCGGAAACAGACGCTGTCATCCTCGAGCTAGGCGGCAACGATCTGTTGCGCGGGATCCCGCCTGAACTGACCCGGCGAAATCTCGACGAGATGATGCGCATTCTGACCGACAAGAACGCGCCGGTCTTGCTCGCGGGAATTCGCGCGTTTGGGAACTACGGCGAAGATTACCGAAGACAGTTCAACGCCATCTACCCAGAGCTTGCCGAGAAATACGACGCGGCGCTCTACCCCTCTTTCCTCGAGGCGCTCGGGTCAAACCCTGATCTGTTTTTGCCCAACGACTTTCACCCGAACACGCAAGGGGTGCGCGTTCTCGTCGAAGATATCGGTCCGCTGGTCATCGACTTGATCGACGCGGCGCGCGCGAGAGACGCCGCCGCCGTCCAATGATCCGGTGCTTTCTTGCGATTGCGATCCCGGAAGAGATAGCGGATGCGATCGACGACATTCAGAACGGGCTTAGAAACGCCAACTGGGTTCCCGCGGAAAACCTGCACATCACCCTGAGTTTTCTGGGAGATCTGGACCGTCATCAGCTTGGAGATCTGGACGCGGCCTTGAGCAAGCTGACTGCGCCACGCGTGTCCCTGGCGCTCGCCGGCGTCGGATCGTTTGGCGGTCGCGACCCGCGGCTTGTGTTCGCGAATGTCGCGGAAAACGCCGACCTTCGCCGCCTGCAAGCCAAGGTGGAAACCGCTGTGCAAAGCGCTGAGATCGAGATCGAAACGCGCCGATACACGCCGCATGTCACGCTGGCGCGATGGCGGCGCGGCGAGGTGCGATGGCCAGAGATGAGACCTTATGTCGAGGTTCACAACCTCTTTCGCTCAAACGTCTTCGACGTCGACGCGTATCACCTGTACCGATCGGAGCTGGGCCGACACGGGCCCAGCTACGAGATCATGGCGAGCTACCCGCTCGCGCCCTCAACCGGGTCTTAGCGCTTCGGCAAATCCCACGGCGCGCGAGCAGCTTCAGTTTCTGCGTCGAACCGGCTGACGCCGATGTCCTTCAGCGCAGCGTCATCGAGCTCCGACAACGCCCGGCGCTGGGTCGCGACATTGATCATCCTGTCGAACACGCCCAGCACTCCCGGCACAGTTGGAGCCGCAACGCCAGGCAGGATGCGAGCAGCATGCTTCTTTTCAGCGATCATCATCATCTCCATCACCAATCGTGAACGATACGGCTTGTTCGTTCTTCTCTGGTGATGAATATGGGTTGACAACGCTCATCAGAAAAACGAATGGTTTTGAATATATCCATCACGAAACGTGAGGAATGAAATGATCCGGAATCTCGACGTCGCCGCCCTGAGAAGCTTTGTCACCGTAGCCGAGGCTGGCGGCGTCACGCGCGCCGCGCAGCGCCTCCACCTGACGCAATCGGCTGTTTCGATGCAGATCAAACGGCTTGAAGAACTGCTCGGCGCGCAGTTGCTGGAGCGGGAAGGCCGCGGCGTCGCATTGACCCGCGCCGGCGAGGAAATGCTGTCGGACGCACGCAAACTGGTGACCATGAACGACGAGTTGTGGGAGAGGATGACCGCGCCCAGCTTTGTCGGCGAGATCACGCTCGGCGTTCCGCACGACATCCTGTTTCCGAACACCCCTCTGATCCTGCGTCGCTTCGATCGGGCGTTCCCCGATGTGCGGGTGAACCTGGTCTCCTCCCTGAGCATTCCGATGCTCAAGCAGTTCGAGCAGGGGGAACTCGACGTCGTTCTCACAACCGAAAGCGAATGCCGGCCCCCAGCCGAGTTGTTGCAGCGTCTGCCGCTTGTCTGGGTCGGCGCGGAGGAGGCCGAGGCGTGGCGGCGCGATCCGGTGCCGATCGCCTTTGAGAAGCGCTGCATCTTCCGCGGCCCGGCGATCGCTGCGCTCGAAGGGGTCGGCAAGCGCTGGGACTGGATCAGCGAGTCGGACAACTACGAAGGCGCCCGCGCGACGATCGCAGCAGATCTTGCAATCAATACAATGCTTAAGGGCGTCCATGCAGAGGGCATTGTAGAGATCGACCACGGCGGCGAGTTGCCGCCGCTTCCGCACTTTTGCATCAATCTCTACGTAACCAAGGGCCCGAACGCCGAGCTTGCAGAGTGCCTGGCGAACTTCGTACGAGACGCTTTCGTCGGACGGAACGCCAAAGACCAGGCGGCGGCGTAAGACCCCTCGCTTAGAACCGACGACTGACTTCGACGCCCAGAACGTGAGCGGAGCTGTGATGGGCGCCGTTTACCGCCAGTCCGCCATAGTCGGCGGCGCTCAGATCCGTGTCGCCATCGCCTAGATCCGCGTATTCGTAGCCGATGTGGACGCCGGTCGCGTCAGTCACGGCGTAGCTGAGACCGAGCCCCAGTCGGATTTGCCGGTCATACGGAACGTCGGGGACGCGTCGATCCTCATCAATGAAGTTGGTCGAATAGCTCACGCCGAACCGACCGGTCAGTCGAGAGGTCAAGTCCCTTTCCACACCGACGGAGAACCTCCAGCCATCGTCCCAGTCGCGGGGCGCGACCACGTCGCCCAGAGGGCTGTCCGGTTCTTCAATCTCGGTTTCGTCGACCACCGACCAGCCGTACCAAGCGACGCCCGCGAACAGGGTCGCGATGCCTGGGACCTCCTGACGCAGCCCCAGTTCAACGATGTTCGGAGCGTCATGATCATAGTCGCTTGACCCGCTGAAGCCCGAGGTGATCTTACCTTCGAACTCATGATCGGGGCTCAGACGCGCCATCAAGCCCAGATTTGTCGTGGGCGTCGGCTCATACCGCAGGCCAAAAACCGCACCGAACGCCAAGCTGGGATCGTAGTCGCGATCGATCACCCCAACGCCTGCGACCGCGCTTCGATAATCGAAGATCGCGATCTCGGCGATCGGAGCGACGCCAAACGACAGCTCATCCGTCAACGCGACCGAGACGGCCGGGGTGATTGCGAAGGTCTTCATGTCGACCCGCGTGACCAGAGGCGACGCGGAAAAGTCCGAGCCGTGGTCGACGGTCAAGCCGAAGCTTGGTCCGACGCTCAGACCGAACGTGAACGTTTCGTTCGCCTGATAGCTAAGAGCAAAGGCGGCGATCGGCCCATTCTCGTAAAAGTCGTCGCGACCGTCTGACCCAAAAGCAGTCGTTATATCCGCGTCGCCCTCGGGCGCGATGTAACCAGCGCTGACGGAGAGGTTCAGGCCCGGCAGAGCGGAGTACTGGGCCGGGTTGTAGCTGGCGGAGAGAGCCGTTTCAGGATCGGCCGCCCGGCCGGCGCCGGCGCGTCCCAGAAACCGCGCAGACGCTTCACCGGAGATCTCATTGCCGCTGCTCATCGCGCTCTGCGGCGCAAAAACCGCTGTCGCCAGCGCGACCGCGCATAGACAGGCCGACACTTTGTCGACCTTCAACTTCTCCACGAAAATCCGCATTCGATCTGACCTCACCGCTGTCTAGACCACAGTGAGCATCAACTCGGTAAATCGACGATTAACCTTGTGCGATAAAATACGCGAAGCCCTCAAATACGATCGTAAACATAAAGTTTTTCATAAAATTCAGTTGGTCTTAACCGCCCCCAGCGCCCCGATTTACCTCATATTGTAAAAATTGCTGCTTTCTTAGGTGCAACCAAAGCGGGCGCCTTGGAACCGCCGTGGTCGAGAGAGCTGAAATGACGACCAGCCAACCTCTGGCGTCACGGTTTAGAGCCTGGTTGAAGAACTGGTTTCCCACCGGCGACGCAGAGACAGAACGGGACTTTGCAGCCTGGAACGCCACGCGGACGTTCCAAACTCAACGCTTGTCTCTTTTTCTGGGCGTTTTCGTCTACTCGCTGTTCGGCATCCTCGACGCGCAGATCGACAGCGAAAGCACCTCAATGGTGCTGTTGATCCGGTTTGCGATCGGCGCCCCGCTGATGCTGCTGATCGCGCTCTCGTATCGCGCAAATCGCTCACCCGAGGATCTGGAACTGCTGGTGACGATCGACGTTCTGATCGCCTCTCTCACCATTGTCTGGATGATGGCGATCGGCACCGAGACTGTTGTCGAGACATACCCGTTTGGCATTGTCATCGTGATGGCGTTCGCGTCCGGTTTCCTGGTGCAGAACTTCAGAATGGCGATCCCGGCGCAGTTTTTCGTGATCGCATGCTTCGTCGGCGTCTACTTGGTTCGCATGCCGGACCACTACTACATGATCGCGAACATCATGTTCGTCGTGACCGCCTACATCACGCTGGTGTTCGCGAACATCGTGCTCGAGAAACGGGCGCGCGACAGCTTCTTCGCAATCCGGGAAGCGGAAAGGGCGCGCCAGCGGGCGATCGAGATGTATGAAGACGCGCAAGAGGCCAGCTACGCAAAGACACAATTCCTTGCGACGGTCAGTCACGAGCTGCGCACGCCTCTGAACGCGATCATCGGTTTCTCGGACATCATGTCCAAAGAGATGCTCGGACCCATCGGGACGCCGCAGTACAAAGAATACGCGGCGGACACCAATCACAGTGGCCGACACCTGCTCAATATCATCGAGAACATTCTCGACATGTCGCGTTTCGATCTTTCGAAAACGAAGGAAGCCGCCGAGGAGGTCCCGCTTGACGAAGCCGTTCGCACCGCCGTGCGAATGTCCGACACCTACGCGAAGGCGAAAGACGTCAAGATAAAGGTGCGCACCCCGCGCGGGCCTGTGCCGACGGTTCTCGTCGACGAGACGCGCTTTCAACAGGTTCTGGTCAACCTGATAGACAACGCCGTCAAGTTCACGCCGGCGCGTGGCCGCGTGACGGTCTCGTGGAAACTTCGTGAAAGCGGCGCGGTCGCCGTCTCGATCACGGATAACGGGATCGGCATTCCGCAAGACAAGATCGACCGAGTGCTCGAACCGTTCACTCAGGTCGAAAACGCCTTCAGTAAAACCAACGAGGGCCTGGGCCTCGGGCTCTCGCTCGTACGCCGTATTCTTGAAGCGCATGGCGGCGCGATCGAGATCGAGAGCCGGCTGGGCGAAGGCTCGACTTTCTATGCTGTCCTGCCAGCCGCGCGCGTGCGATCCGACGAGCCGGACAACACGCCCGGCCCTGCCGAAGCCGCTTCGGAACCGATCCCAACCGGGTGAGCCTACTGTTCGGGCGCCGCGTGAGGCTTTCGGACAAACAGCATCAGCACCCGATCGGAAGGCTCTGCGACGACATCGACCTCTGGCGCGCCGGCGTCGCCGCCTAAGCCTTTGGCGAAAGCGCGCATCTGCGCCTCATCGCGGTAGATCAGCTCCCAGTCGCAGATCAGATCCAGCGGCAGATACAGACTGCGCGGCCCCGCCTTCATGTTGCACAACGCCAGAAGCCCACCGGGTCTCAATTTTTCGTACATGCCGCGCACCAGCGACCGCACAGAGGCGTCCTTGAAGTAGTCGATCAGGCCCAGCGAGTAGATCACGTCCTGATCTTGGATCTGGTCGTAGAGACGACCCTTTTTCAGGATATCGAGATACGACGCGCACAGGCCGGTCATGGTCGCACGTCCGGAGTGCTTCTGACGCTGATCCGCCGACTGGTCCATGGCGCATTGTAGAGCCTGAGCGTCTTGGTCAACGAGATTGACGTTGATCGGCCGCCGCAACAGGTCGGCCGAAAGGAGGTCCCGGATCTCGCGGGCGGGACCTGCGCCGAGGTTGGTGACCCGCATCGGCGCCGCAGAGCTTTCGCCGCGACCCAACTCGCGCTCAAGCGCGGCGCGCATCAGCTCCTTGCGGCCGCGGATACAAGCCCCGACCCGCCACGCCATCACCTTGTGAAGAACCGCGCCATAGAGCGAACAGGGCCCTGCAGGATCTCCGTACGCCGCGAGCATGACTTTGTAGTCGCCGGGGTAGCCGAAGGGTTTCTCGGTCGATCTCCGCCAGACCGGACCGTCCATGAACTCCGGGCGCAGCGTGAGGGCGGTAAACTCCTTGACCGCTTTTCGATCGCTGCTGCGCAGCTCTTGGCTCACGGCGATTTCGTTCATCTCCAGCCAGATCGGATTAAGGGCCTCAAAGAACGGCGGCTCGATCTCGGCGACCAGTTCATCCCTGCGCGCTTCCGTCAGCGGGCCGACTTGAAGCTCGAGCTCATCTAGCCGCTCGCGCGTGCGTCGCAGCAGGCACAGCAGCTCCATGCTGAGAGCACGGTAGCGCTCGGGCACAGGATCGATCTTGCGGCGTCGCGATCCGGCGATCGCCTCCAGCGTCGAAGCGAGCCGCGCCTGCCCAACGACCGCGTCGAGATCGAGTTGACGGTTCACGAACCGGGCGCCGACCCGCGCGCGCGACCCTTTCTGCTCGCACCAACGCACCTCGGCGTCAGCCTGAAAGATCAAGCGCCCGCCAACTGATATCGAGACGGGGGCGCGCTCTTCCGCCAACAGCGTTTGCTTAGAGAAGAAGCCGATGCCGGCCATACTGAGATCCGCGAGCGCGCAGGGCTCTTCCCCAAAGCGAACCGTCGGTTGAATGCCGCCGAACAACTGCGCTCCGCTGTGCCGCGCCGGGCGAAAAAAGAGATCGCGGCCCTCGGCGCCGCCGAGTTCCTCGTAATGCTTATAGTCCCGCGCCATAGTACCCACCCGTCCTCAATTTTCGGCTGCGCCGAAAGTTTGCAACCGAGCCTGCCCGTTTACTGTTTGTTAACCTCAACTGATAGTTGCAAACGCGGCGAGGGTCTAGACAGGCGCATGGGGCAAATCGCGAGAATTTTATCTATTTGGTCAATTTTGACATCATCTGGTCGACCGCGGCGATCTAGATTTTCAGCACGACTTTCCCGGTCGCCTGGCGCGTTTTCAAGAGATCCAGCGCCTCGTTTCCCTGCTCAAGCGGCAAGACGTTCGAGATATGCGGTTGGATCTTCCCATCCTTGAACCATGCGACGAGCTGCCGGAAGCTGGCGGCGAGCACCTCTGGCTTGAAACGATAGTAAGCGCCCCAATAGAAGCCGATCACGTCGAGGTTCTTCACAAGGAGAATGTTTGCAGGGATCTGCGGCACCTCTCCGGAGGCGAACCCAAGCGGCAAGAGCCGGGCCTCAGGATTGCAGGCGCGCAGCGCCGCCTTCCATTGCTCGCCTCCGACAGGATCATAGACCACGTCGGCTCCGCCAAGACCCTTCGCGACGTCACGGATGTCCATGGTTTCACTGTCGATCAAATGGTCTGCGCCCTTCGAACGGGCGACCGAGAGTTTTTCTGAACCGCGTGCGACGGCGATGACCTCGGCGCCCATCAGCTTTCCGATCTCGACCGCCGTGAGACCGACGCCGCCGGCCGCGCCAAGCACCAGCAGACGTTCGCCGGGCTGCAACGCCGCGCGATAGGCCAGCGCCACGTGACTGGTGCCGTAAGCGACAGGTAGAGCCGCCGCCTCCTCGTCAGACATCTGATCGGGCACCGGCACACAGGCCGCGGCCGGCGCAACCACATATTCTGCGAAACCACCCGAGCCTGTCGTGGCCGCGACGCGGTTGCCGGGCGCCAAAGCGACGCCGGGCGTCGTGGCTTCAACGACGCCACAGACCTCCATCCCGGGCGCGAAGGGCAGCTCCGGCTTCTCCTGATACTGACCGGATTGCATGAGAGTGTCGGCGAAGTTGACGCCACAGGCCTTCACCCGCAGCAGGACATGACCGGGGCCTGGATCGGGAACGTCGACCTCATCCAGCTGCAGTTTTGCTCCCAATTCATGCAGTCGCATCGCGCGCATCGCTCGCCTCTTCGAAAAAGCCGTCCCTAAATCCCGATATCGGCGCTCGATCTTTAGGGCCTGTTAACCCTACCTACGCATCCTTCGGGTGAACCTGACAAACGGGGGTAAAACCGTGGAGTTGCAGTCAAATCAGGTTGTGATGAGAACGTCTATCGTCGCGCGCCACGACCGCGCCGCGAATCCAGACGTCAAACGCCGTGTACAGGACTTTAAACTGTTCAAGGAAATTGCCGCCCGGGATCTCGCAAATCCCTTTGGCGGGCGCGCGCATGATCGCATGGCGCAGCGGAACGGCTACTACTTGTCGACAGGCCGAAGCGCGAGGACCGCGTTTCCAGGGCGCGACCGGGTTGAACTCTTTTACGGATCGCGCGCGATTTCCGGATCTGACGGCGCCACGGCGGAGCAAGGGGCGATCCTGTCCTTTGTCCAAGGCGTCGACGGACAGGTGAGCGTTTACCTGCAGCCGGCCGAAACAGACGGGATGCGCACGCGTGAAGATGCGCTGCTGGTGGACAGATTCACCGAGACCGCGCGGCTGACCGGGATGGGATACATCAATCGCCGTTGGCGCGATTTCAGATCTTATGCTGAAGCCACGTCGATCGACGGCGAACCAGGGTGGCGAGACCGGGCGAAAGCGAGCTGGCTGAGGTTTACGAAACCACCGCTCGTGGATGGCCGCTTCGGTCCCTCGGAAATGCGTCGGATGGCGCCGCAGGTCATGGCGGTCGCGCTCGCTTTCCTGACCGGCGCGGTGTTCTTCTGAGCCGGCGGCGTCGCCGCGAAGACACGCCGGCGCCCGTCATCGTCCGCGCCGGCGCGGCTGATTGGTTGCGCGCTTCGCTGCACTGCGTCATAACCGCCGCGACTTTAGCGATTTCCGGACAATCCGATGACTCTTCGCAACGTGGCGATCATCGCCCACGTCGACCACGGCAAAACCACCCTGGTCGACGAGCTTCTCAAGCAATCCGGCGCGTTTCGCGACAATCAGGCCGTGGCCGAACGCGCCATGGACAGCAACGCGCTCGAGCAAGAGCGCGGGATCACCATCTTCGCGAAATGCACGTCCGTCGAGTGGGCGGGCGCGGATGGTCCGGCGCGCATCAATATCGTGGACACCCCAGGACACGCGGATTTCGGCGGAGAGGTTGAGCGCATCCTCAGCATGGTCGACGGCGTCGTTCTACTTGTCGACGCAGCGGAAGGCCCAATGCCGCAGACGAAGTTCGTGACGTCGAAGGCTCTGGCGTTGGGACTGAAGCCGATCGTCGTTCTGAACAAAGTCGACAAACCCGAAGCGGATCCCGATCGGGCGCTCGACGAGGTCTTTGATTTGTTCGCGAATCTTGGCGCGACGGACGAGCAGCTGGATTTCCCGTCGCTGTACGCGTCGGGTCGCTCCGGTTGGGCGGATGAGACGCTGGAGGGCCCACGCGACAGCCTGAAACCGCTGTTCGATCTGATCCTGCGCCACGTGCCTGCGCCTCAGCAGCTGGCTGCGATCGACGAACCTTTTCAGATGTTGGCGACGACCCTGCAGGCGGACAACTTTCTCGGCCGTATCCTGACAGGCCGGGTCGAGAGCGGTCGTCTCAGCGCAGGCAAGACGTTGAAAGCGCTGTCGCGCGACGGCAAAGAAATCGAACGGTTCCGGGTCTCAAAGGTGCTGGCGTTTCGCGGGCTCGGCCAACAGCCGATCGACGAGGCCACAGCCGGCGACATCGTCGCGCTGGCCGGCATGTCGAAAGCGACCGTGGCCGACAGCTTGCTGGATCCGGCGATCGAAACGCCGTTGCCGGCTCAGCCGATCGATCCGCCCACGATCACCGTGACATTCGGCATCAATGACAGCCCCATGGCCGGGCGCGACGGCGACAAGGTTCAAAGTCGCGTCATTCGCGAACGTTTGATGCGGCAAGCGGAAGGCGACGTCGCCATCTCGGTCAAGGATACCCCAAGCGGCGAAGCCTTCGAGGTCTCCGGTCGCGGCGAGCTGCAGATGGGGGTTCTCATCGAAACCATGCGCCGTGAAGGCTATGAGCTTTCGATCTCCCGCCCTCGCGTGGTGTTTCGCGAGGAAGACGGCCAACGCCTCGAGCCGATCGAAGAGTGCACGATTGACGTCGACGAAGAATTCGCCGGCGCCGTGGTCGAAAAGCTGGCCACGCGCAAAGGCGAAATGACCGACATGCGCGCGACCGGCGGCGGCAAGACCCGAATCATCGCCCTTGCTCCCTCGCGCGGCCTGATCGGATACCACGGCGAGTTTCTGACCGACACCCGAGGGACTGGAGTTCTAAACCGCGTGTTTCACTCATGGGCCCCATATAAGGGATTGATCCCAGGTCGCCGGCGGGGCGTTTTGATCTCGATGGAGAACGGAAACGCCGCGCCCTACGCTCTTTTCAACCTGGAGGAACGTGGCAAACTCTTCATCACCAGCGGTGAAACTTGCTACGAGGGCATGATAATCGGCGAACACAGCCGGGACAATGATTTGGAAGTGAACCCTCTCAAAGGGAAAAAACTGACCAACGTGCGAGCGAGCGGAAAAGACGAGGCTGTGGTTCTAACCCCGCCTATCAAGCTGTCGCTCGAGCAGGCGATCGCTTATATCGACGACGACGAATTGGTCGAGGTAACGCCGAGCCATATTCGCCTGCGCAAGCGCTGGCTGGATCCGCATGAAAGAAAACGCCGGGCAAAAGCGGCGGCGTAACTGCTTGTTTTCATGCGATTGCGCAACCCATACGGGTGACGAACTAGTCCACAATTCCAGCTGTTTCTTCTTTGTCACGCTTTCATGACAACAGCTGCGTTCCGGGACAAAAACCTGTCTCTCGGCCATTTCACAGCCGCGTGAGTTAAGCTACGCCTCAACGCCGAAATCAACGTGATACAATAACGACGACGATTTCTCAGTGGATGCAGCTCGTCGCAGCCAGAGACAGTCGGCGGAGGTCCTCGTGGCGAACGAAATTGACGCTCATATCGGTATGCGCCTTAGACAAAGGCGATGGCTGCTCGGTCTGACACAGCAGCAACTCGGCGATCGCGTCGGCATCAAGTTCCAACAAGTGCAGAAGTACGAAACGGGACAAAACCGCATTAGCGCGAGCCGGCTGTGGGAATTGGCCAGAGCTGTCGAAGTTCGGATCGCCTATTTCTTTGATGGCCTCGGACACGAGATCGAGGGGTTTTCCGAGTCGGAGCCCAGCTTTGAAGGTCAGGGAGATCTGCTTGCGGATCGAGAGGCCGCGGAGCTTGTCCGGGCTTACTATGCGACACCCGAGCCTCAGCGGCGGCGGCTGTACGAGTTGGTCAAGGCGATGGGCGATATTCAGGACGTCGAACCGATCGCCGAAAAGCCGGCGCAGACCAACGGCGAGAGCAACGCCGTAAACCACAGCTAAGCAACGCCGTCGACGGGTGGCGTACGGACCTGACTGGCGTTAAGAAAGCTGCGCGGAACACGTGCATCAACAGAGAATGCTGGTTATGGACGCATTTACACCTGCGACAGCGCCGGCCTTCGAACGGTTGGCCCATGAAATGGCGGATGCAGCGCGGCGCGCTGTGCTTCCATACTTTCGCGGCGGCGAACTAAGCCTCGAAAACAAGTCATCGGACGGATTTGATCCCGTGACGGCCGGCGACCGCGCTGCGGAGACGGCGATCCGTGAGATCATTGCGGCTCAACGCCCAGACGACGGCGTGCTCGGGGAGGAGTTTCCTCCGATCGAGAGCAAGAACGGCCTGACCTGGGTGCTCGATCCAATCGACGGCACGCGCGCCTTCATGTCAGGCATACCGCTTTGGGGCGTATTGATCGCGCTTTTCGATGGAGACCGGCCGCGTCTCGGGTTGATTGACCAACCGCATATTGGCGAGCGCTTCGTCGGAGTGCCTGATACGTCGGCCCCTTTGGCGATGTTGTACGATCGGTTTGGCGCACGTCCTCTCAAAACACGCGCCTGCAATCGTCTCGAGACTGCGACGCTGTTTACGACGTCGCCAGCGCTTTTCAACGCCGGATCAGAGCGCGCGGCCTATGACAAGGTCGAGGCTTCGGTCCGCCTCGCGCGATATGGCGCAGACTGTTACGGATATGCGATGGTCGCCGCCGGGCAAGCGGATCTGGTGGTCGAAGCCGGCCTCGCCGCCTACGACGTGCAAGCGCCGATAGCGCTTGTCGAAGCCGCTGGCGGGGTGGCGACCGACTGGCGCGGTGGTCCTGCGCATCACGGCGGCCGTATCGTCGCCGCCGGCGACCGCGAGCTGCATGCTCAGGCGCTCGCTTTGCTCTCGGACGCTTGATGGTCCGGCGCGTGCGCCGCGAGAAAGTCGCCGATACCATCCCAGAGCGGCGCCTGGATGCTATCCACTTCGAGGAATGGTTCGTGCCGCGCATCTGACAGCGGCAGGAACACGCGGTTCTCGGCATCGCCCAGATAGGCGCGGCAGCTGTCCGCAGACACGACCCGGTCTTCCTCGCCGATCGCGATCAGCATCGGCGTCTTGGTCGGTCTTATGGCGCGCATCTCCCGATATGCGGCCCGCAACCAGCCCCAACTGGGCCCGCCAAGCGCAAGCTGATCATGTCGTTTGACCATCGACGCGTAGGTTTCGAACCGGCGCATGTCCGTGGTCAAGAAGTTCCCGGTAAACCCGATATCGGCGGCCGTACGTCGATCGCAACCGGTCGCATACGAGCTCGATCGGCGCAGGCGTGAAAGCACGCTCGCCAGCCCGTTAAACACGCGCGACCCGAACAGTCCGAGCATTGGCGCGGAGAGAATGCTCGCGGTGAACAACTCGCCACGACGCATGAGAAGCCGCGCGGAGATGGCGCCACCCATCGAATGCCCGACCAGAACCCAGGGTTTCGGCGCGTGAATGCTTTCAAGGTACTCGATCAACGCGTCCGCATCTCGCTGGTAAGCGCTGAAATTGGGCACATACCCTTTGCGGCGATCATCCAGCAGCCTGGCCGAAAGACCTTGCCCGCGCCAATCCAGGGTTCCAACCGCGAAGCCGAGCCCCAAGAAACGCCCAACGGTCTCATAGTACTTCTCGATGAACTCGGTGCGGCCCTGAAACAGCACGACCGTTCCGCGTCCCTCGCCCGGCCAGTACGCCGCGCGCAGTCTGACGTCGTCATCCGTCGTCAACAGGACCGCGGCGCCTCCCGGCGGAGGGCGCGACGAGTCCGTACTGAGCAGAGGCGCCCCGTCGCTCATGGTCAGGCGAGCGTCTGCGCGAGTTTCATCGCAACACCCATGTCGCCGTCGATCTTCAAACGACCGGTCATGAAGGCGCTGGTCGGATCGAGGTCGCCGGCCATCATCTCTTCGAAAACGTCGAGGGCCGCGGTGATCGTGACATCCGCGTCGCCGCCGCCTGCCGAAACAGCGGGTGGGGTTTGTCCACCGTCAACGAAGATGTCGCCTTCATCCTCGATCGCGAACTTGACTGTCGAGTCGAAGTCGCCGCCAGAGAACTTTTCGGTCAGCGCCGAGATGGCTTTTTCAATCACATCGCTCATGCCGAGCACTCCCCAACATCCTGTTCAATCTTTTGTTGTCGTTCCGAAGAAGGTCATCTTCTCGTCACACCTCTTCGGCGCTTTACATTGATTAGCAGGTTCGAGCGTGGGATGCTCGGGTTACGTAACGTCTGAATGGGAGTTTTTTAACCATGACGGCGAGTTTGAGATCTGTCGGCCGCAGAGCGCTGACGGCGTCGCGCCAGACGCCGGTGCTCGGCGCGTTGCTGAGCCTGTCGGTCGCCATGAGCGCGCCCCTCGCGACAGCCCAGTCGGAACCGACGCCGGCCGCCGAAGCCGAAACGACGGTCGAAAGATCTCAAGAACAAATTCTGGCCGACGCATTCGACGGCCTGAAGTCGACAGACGAAGCGATCTGGCGGAAAGCCGAACAGGATATTGAGAAGAGCTGGTCGCGCTCAGGGTCGGACAGCATGGACCTGCTGCTCAAGCGCGGCCGCGAGGCGATGACGCGCGAAGAAACCGACAAGGCGATAAAGCACTTCACGGATCTTGTCCGCCTGGCGCCCGACTTTGCAGAGGGTTGGAACGCGAGAGCAACGGCGCATTTCCTAAAGGGCGATCTTGGCGCATCTCTGGCGGACATCGCCGAACCGCTCGCGCTCGAGCCTCGGCATTTCGGCGCGCTCACCGGTCTGGGGACGATTCTTGAACGGCTCGGCGACCAGGAAAACGCAATCGCTGCGTTCCGCGACGCGCTCGAGCTGCACCCCCATCTCGAAGGGCCGCGGGAAGCAATAGAGAGACTTGCGCCCACCGCCGACGGCAGAGACGCCTAGCGCCGCCACACGTCAGAAGATTTGAGTGCACGGCTTGAAAGCCGCTGAGGAATGCGCAAGTTGCGCGTGAACAGAGGCCTGAGCGTACGCGCTCCGCCAAACCCGTCTGGAGCGTCCATGCCAGCCCGCCACGATCCCGGCGCCGCAGATCGCGCCACGCTCGGCGGCGTGATCCCGGACACGCCTGCAAAGAACGACAACGTCGTCGCTGTGCTCGGCCCAACCAACACGGGTAAAACGCACTACGCCATCGAACGCATGCTCGCGCATCAGACGGGCGTGATCGGTTTTCCGCTGCGTCTTCTCGCGCGCGAAGTGTACGACCGCATTGTCGCCCTGCGTGGCCCGCGCGAAGTCGCGCTGATCACGGGCGAAGAGAAGATCACTCCGCCCCAGGCCCGGTTCTACATCTGCACCGTTGAATCCATGCCGCTCGACTGGGGCGCCGACTTTCTGGCCGTCGACGAGATACAACTCTGCGCCGACCCGGAGCGTGGACATGTGTTCACCCATCGTCTGCTCCACGCGCGCGGCGCCAAGGAGACGCTGTTCCTGGGCTCGCGGACGATGTGGGATCGGATCGAAGCGCTGGTCCCGGGCGCGCGGTTCATGTCACGCGACCGCATGTCGACGCTGGTCCATTCCGGCTCGAAGAAGATCGCGCGCCTGCCGGAGCGGTCGGCGATCGTCGCGTTCTCGGTCGACAACGTCTACGCCATCGCCGAGCTGTTGCGGCGCCAGAAGGGCGGCGCTGCTGTGGTCATGGGAGCGCTGAGCCCGCGGACCCGAAACGCGCAGGTGGCGCTCTACCAGGACGGCGATGTCGACTATCTCGTCGCAACCGATGCGATCGGCATGGGCCTCAATCTCGACGTGCGCCACGTCGCCTTCGCCGGCTTGCGCAAGTTTGACGGCCGCCGGATGCGAGACTTGCGCCCCAACGAGCTGGCGCAGATCGCCGGGCGCGCGGGACGTCACACCAATGACGGCACGTTCGGCGTCACGGGCGAGGCGCCGCCCTTGGATGAGGACGTCGCCTACGCGATCGAAAACCACCGGTTCGACCCGGTGACGAAACTGCAATGGCGCAATGCTCGGCTTGAGTTCGCCTCAGCCGACAGCTTGATGCGCTCGCTCGAGCGCGAAGCGCCGCATGGCGACCTCACCCGCGCTCGCGACGCGGACGACGTCATCGTGCTGCGTCATCTCGCGCGCGATCCCGACATCGGGGCGATGGCGACCGGGCGCGCCGGCGTGCGGCTGCTCTGGGACGTTTGCCAGGTTCCAGACTTCCGCAAGACCCTCGCAAGCGAACATGCCGCCCTGTTGAACCAGCTTTATCGCTTCATCGCAGGCGGCGACGGCGTTATCCCGAACGAGTGGATGACGACGCAGTGTCAGCGGTTGGATCGAGAAGACGGCGACATTGATGCGCTGTCGAAGCGGTTGGCGTATATACGCACGTGGACTTATGTGGCGAACCGCAGCAATTGGGTTGACGATCCGGGCTATTGGCGCGATCGGACCCGCGAGATTGAAGATAGAGTTTCGGACGCGCTGCATGCGCGCCTGACGCAACGCTTCGTGGACCGACGCACCAGCGTGCTGATGCGTCGCCTGAAGCAGAAGGAGAGCCTGGTGGCCGAGATCGACGATACAGGATCAGTCAGCGTCGAGGGGGAGTTCGTTGGCCGGTTGGAAGGCTTCCGCTTTCAGCCAGATCCCAACGCCGCCGGCGCAGAGGTCAGAACCCTGCAGACCGCCAGCGCGCAAGCGCTGCAGTCGGAACTCAGTCGCCGGGTCGAGAAATTCTACACGTCCCCCGACACCGAAATCGACGTCACCGAACAGGGCGGATTGATGTGGGGCGATGCGGCCGTTGGCCGTCTGGAGCCGTCAGACGACCCGCTCAGCCCCAAAGCGCTCGCCTTCGCGGACGAAATGCTGGACGCGCCGCTTCAAGAGAAGATCGCACGCCGGCTCCAATTCTGGATCGACAGCAAAATCAAGTCAGCGTTCGAGCCGCTGTTGAAGCTGAAGAACGATGAAGCGGTGACCGGTCTCGCACGCGGCGTCGCGTTTCAATTGGTTGAAAACTTTGGCGTCATCCCGCGCCAGCATATCGCCGGCGACATCAAAGCGCTCGACCAGGACGCGCGAGGTTTGCTGCGCAAGAATGGCGTTCGGTTTGGGCAGTACTCGATCTTCATGCCGCTTTTGCTCAAACCCGCGCCGACGCGGTTTCGCCTGCTGCTTTGGGGGTTGCGCGGAAAGCTCGACATCATCCCAAGCCCACCGCCGCCAGGGCATGTGACGATCCCAACGGATGCGGAGGCGCCTGACGGATATGATGCCATGGCCGGGTATCGCAACTGTGGCCCCAGAGCCGTACGCATCGACATGCTGGAGCGTCTGGCCGATATGATCCGCCCAATGGACGTGCGCGGCGGCTTCGAGGCGACGCCGGACATGCTGTCGATCACAGGCGCAACGCTTGAGCAGTTTTCCGAGTTGATGGAAGGTCTTGGCTTCAGCGCCGAAAAAGGAGAGCGGCCGAAAGCGGCCAAGCCGCCTCGCGAACCATCGAAGCCAGAGGCCGAGACGGCCGACCAGGATCCGGACGTTGAAACGCCCGTGTCAGCCGAAGCGGCGACCGAAGGAGGCGATCCGTCAGCGCCCAAACCGGATCCCGAGCCCGAGACATCCCCCGCCGAGCCAGGACAAGGCGGCTCAAGCGAAAGCGAGAGAACCATCGACCCCTCGCCAGAGCCGGCGCCGGCCCCTGCGCATGTGCCAGACGCCAACCCATACGAGCCAGGCACGCACGAGCCAGGCACGCACGAGGCCGGCACACATGAAGCCGGCGCGCACGAAGCCGGAGAGGAAAAAGCCCAGCCGCCCGCAGCTGCGGATGCCGCCGAAACCACTGAAGCGGCGCAGGCGCTTGAGGTCGAGACGTACTATACGTTCCGGCTCACCGCGCGCGGGCGCCGCGCCAAAGGCGAAACCCGCGATGAACGTCAAGGCGCGCGGGGGCGTGCGGCTGGCGAAGACCAAAACGGCGGCCGTCACAAGCACGGCAAAGGTCGCCCCCAAGGCGACAGGCGCGGCGGCAAACCATCCGGAAAGGGAAAGCCGGGCAAAGGCGGGCCAGGCAAAGGCGGCGCAGGCCAAAAACCGCGCGAGTTTTCCGCAGCGCCCAAGCGCGAAAAGCGCGCCGACCCCGACTCGCCTTTCGCGGTGCTTCAACAGCTTAAAGAGAAATCGTGAGCGAAGTCGCCGCGCGGATACGACTGGACAAATGGCTCTGGCACGCTCGCTTCTACAAGACGCGCAGCCTGGCCGCGCAGACGGTGGCCCGAGGCGCCATCCGCGTGAACTCAGAAAGAACGAACAAGGCGGCTTACGGGCTCAAGGTCGGGGATGTGCTCACTTTCGCTCTGAACGGTCGCGTACGCGTCATAGAAGTGACGGCTCTGAGCAGTCGTAGAGGCCCAGCGAGCGAAGCTCAGGGACTTTACATAGAATTGACCAACACTTCGCCGTCAGACCGCGCCTCTCGGCCGCACCGTGCTTGATGCGCCAGAGAGAGATCCCTACAAACTCCGCGAAGAACCTGCATTTTTCAAACATGCAAACTCCGAGAGACTGACCCCATGACCTACGTCGTCACCGACAACTGCGTGCGCTGCAAGTATACGGACTGCGTTGAGGTCTGTCCTGTCGACTGCTTCTACGAGGGCGAGAACATGCTCGTCATCCACCCCGACGAGTGCATCGATTGCGGGGTCTGCGAGCCGGAATGTCCAGCTGACGCAATCCGCCCGGATACCGAGCCTGGCCTCGAAAAATGGCTCGATGTGAACCGCAAGTACTCGGAAAGCTGGCCTGTCATCACGACGAAACGCGACCCGTTGCCGGAGGCTGAGGAATATGACGGCACGCCGGGCAAATTCGAGCAGTTCTTTTCCGAGGAGCCGGGCAAAGGCGACTGAGACCGCCGTTCGGGCCGTCCGGCCGACTTGGGATCCGCAGACGCATTTCGTCGCCCAATCTTTTCGCATACCGGGCTGAAGCGCTTCGCGAGCGGGCAGATTCGCTGAAAACAGCGTCATTTGCGCGTAGTGGTGGAAATACGTCACAGAATCTGTTATATCTTCGTTACACGCGGGAACTGGGCCGGAGGGCCCCCTTATTGCCGACAGCTAAGCGGTTGCCAGAATTCAGGTGTCGTCGCCTGTCGGACTGTAGATCGGGGAGAACACTCCGGACGTCTTCACGGAGCCGATGAATTGCGGTCAACGTCCGCGCGCAAGTCGCGCGGCGGTTTTTTTTGACCGCTCTCGCCGGCCGCCGAAAGACGTCTCGAAACCAGATCCGCATCGGGGAAAATGAAGGAACGGATGATCCGCAGATGAAGAAAAAGACTAAGACCCCTAAGCGCGCAGAGTTCAGAGCCGATGATTTCGTCGTTTATCCGGCTCACGGCGTCGGCCAGATCGTGTCGATCGAAGAGCGCGAGATCGCCGGGGTAAAACTCGAGATGTTCGTCATCTCCTTTGAAAAGGACAAGATGACCCTGCGGGTTCCGACGACCAAGATCACCAGCACGGGTATGCGCAGCCTGTCCTCGCCGGACATCGTCGGCAAGGCCATGGACACGTTGAAGGGCCGTGCGCGCGTGAAGCGCGCGATGTGGTCGCGTCGCGCCATGGAATATGAGCAGAAGATCAATTCCGGCGATCTGATCTCGATTGCGGAGGTCGTCCGGGACCTGTTCCGCGCCGAGGATCAGCCAGAGCAGTCCTATTCCGAACGCCAGCTGTTTGAAGCGGCTTTCGAACGTCTCACGCGCGAGCTGGCGGCTGTTGAAAAAATCGACGAAGACGCTGCTGCGAAACGCGTTGAGAAGGTCCTGGTTAAACGCGCCGCTTAAGAAGCGACATCCCTCGCAAACACCTCCAACCCGCGCTGTCCGGCGCGGGTTTTTTGCGTTCCCTGCGGGGGTTAAGCGATGGTTAGCACCGCAAGCACGGCGACCTCGGCGGCTTGTTGACCCGCGCCCATGACATCGCCGGTGTGCCCTCCGATCTTGGAGTCGGCCAGCCGCGCCACCAGGATCACGGCGGCGGCGGCGGCGAGAGGCGCCAGTAAGATGCTCCATCCGGTCGGCAGCGTCGCCAGCAACGCGATTGCGAGCGCGACGAGCAGCACGGATGTCGAAACCTCGCCCGCCCCGGCGCCGAGCCCGTCCGGTCTCGCCGGCGGCAGCGACCACATCAACGCCACCATCGCCGCACGCGACAGCGCGCCGGCTGCGACAAGGGCGGCAATTGCTTCCCATGGGCTGAAGCTCGCAACGGCGCTCCAACGCGCAAGGAGAATGACAACAAGCGCCGACGCGCCGAAGGCGCCGATCCGGCTGTCGCGCATGATCTCGAGCGTTCGCGTCTTCTCAACGCCAGCGCCGAAACCGTCCGCCGTGTCTGCGAGCCCGTCTTCGTGCAATGCGCCAGTCAGGAGGAGCGATATCGCGATCGCAGCCCCTGCGGCGACCCCAGCGGCGACGCCAATGCCGGACAGGGCCGCGAAGACCAGTCCGGCGGCAAGGCCAAGGCCGGCGCCGATCAGAGGATACGCCCAGGACGCCTGCGCGCCGCGCGCGCCCGCGGCCGCATGGTCCACCTTCACCGGCAACCGCGTCAGCAGCGACGCCGCAACCAGGACGTCTCCGGGGCGAAACTTGTCGAGAAGCTGGCTGCGATCTGTCCAATCCATTGC
>CALDSD010000090.1 GCA_937911325.1 uncultured Neomegalonema sp. | reverse complement strand
CGGGCCCCCGTCAATTCCTTTGAGTTTTAACCTTGCGGCCGTACTCCCCAGGCGGAGTGCTTAATGCGTTAGCTGCGACACCGAACAGCATGCTGCCCGACGTCTAGCACTCATCGTTTACGGTGTGGACTACCAGGGTATCTAATCCTGTTTGCTCCCCACACTTTCGCACCTCAGCGTCAGTATCGAGCCAGTGAGCCGCCTTCGCCACTGGTGTTCCTCCGAATATCTACGAATTTCACCTCTACACTCGGAATTCCACTCACCTCTCTCGAACTCTAGACTACCAGTATGAGAGGCAGTTCCGGGGTTGAGCCCCGGGATTTCACCCCCGACTTAACAGTCCGCCTACGCGCGCTTTACGCCCAGTAATTCCGAACAACGCTAGCCCCCTCCGTATTACCGCGGCTGCTGGCACGGAGTTAGCCGGGGCTTCTTCTCCGGCTACCGTCATTATCGTCACCGGTGAAAGAGCTTTACAACCCTAGGGCCTTCATCACTCACGCGGCATGGCTGGATCAGGCTTGCGCCCATTGTCCAAGATTCCCCACTGCTGCCTCCCGTAGGAGTCTGGGCCGTGTCTCAGTCCCAGTGTGCCTGATCATCCTCTCAAACCAGGTATGGATCGTCGGCTTGGTGAGCTTTGACCTCACCAACTACCTAATCCAACGCGGGCCAATCCTTGGGCGATAAATCTTTGGTCCGTAGACATCATGCGGTATTAGCCGCCGTTTCCAGCGGTTGTTCCGCACCCAAGGGCATATTCCCACGCGTTACTCACCCGTCCGCCGCTCCCTCCGAAGAGAGCGCTCGACTTGCATGTGTTAGGCCTGCCGCCAGCGTTCGTTCTGAGCCAGGATCAAACTCTCAAGTTGAATTGGATGCTCCAGCAAAAACCAGAGCCCAACTTGACGTTGAACCATCGCACATAACTTCCGGATCCCAACTCCCCAAAACCGCTCGCGCAGCCCCAGAGAACTCCCCGGTCGATATGTGAACAGTCAACCACACGGCCAAACCGCCCACATATCCCTTCGTCAAAATCAAATCTGTCAAAGAGCAAATACCAACAGAAGCGACGCCCTCGAAAGAACCTCAAGAGCATCACCGCCCCGCCGGAGGACGCGTATATGAGCTATACAAACAAACCGCGCAAGCAGAAAATCGAAGTATGCCCAAAAAAGTTCACGACCTGAACCGAACTATCGGTCCAGATGGTTAATGAACCCCTAAGGCGTCTCAGAGATCTTTAACCTCTGAGCTAGATGGGTATTTTTCTGACCCCTTCAACCACGTCGTGGATACGCCACAACGGATAGCTTCTGCTCGGAATAGTCTGAGCAGCGAAACGTTGCGAAAACCTGAAATCATGGTGGGTTATGCGGCTTTTCGGCGGAAAACTGATTGAGCCTCGCGCGCTTTCGAGTATCGCCGTCAATGAAATCAAAGCCTTAAATCCAACCATGCAGACAGCATACACTTTTTTTGTGTCAGTTGGGTGAAAAACTACAAGATTTTGCGGCTTACCACGAAAAATCGGGCGCTCTGCACGCCCGATTCGCTTCGCTAGTATCTCCGGCTCATCGGTCTTCGAGCCGGTCAGTGGACCGTCGGCTGCCCACTCGAGGCGTCCACAGGCGTCTTGCGGGTATGACCGGGGAACACCAGGCCATCCTCATCCGCGCTGACCGAGACCGTCTCGCCATCCTTCACGTCGCCAGCCAGCAGAAACTCCGCCAAGGGATCCTGAAGCGACTTCTGAATCACCCGCTTGAGCGGACGGGCCCCATAGACCGGGTCATACCCGCGTTCGGCGAGCCACTCCTTGGCCTTGTCGTCGAGCGCCAATTCGATCTTCCGATCCGCCAGCCGCGCCAACAGACCCTTGAGCTGGATCTCGACAATGCCGGACATGTGCCCGCGTTCAAGACGGTGAAACAGGATGATCTCATCAAGCCGGTTGAGGAACTCCGGACGGAAATGCCCGCGCACGGCCCCCATCACCTGATCGCGCGCATTCTCCGCGCTGGCCCCCTCGGGCAGCTCTGACAGCGCGGTCGAGCCGAGGTTCGAGGTCATGATGATCAAGGTGTTCTTGAAATCGACCGTACGGCCCTGCCCATCTGTCAGGCGACCGTCGTCAAGCACTTGCAAGAGCACATTGAAAACGTCGGCATGGGCCTTCTCAACCTCGTCGAACAGGATGACCTGATAGGGGCGACGGCGAACAGCCTCGGTCAGAACGCCGCCTTCCTCGTACCCGACATACCCAGGAGGCGCGCCAATCATCCGGGCGACGGCGTGCTTCTCCATGAACTCGGACATGTCGATGCGAACCATCGCCTGATCGTCGTCGAACAGGAACTCCGCCAAGGCTTTGGTGAGCTCGGTCTTGCCAACGCCGGTGGGACCCAAAAACAGGAACGAGCCCATTGGACGGTTCGGATCTGAAAGCCCGGCCCGGGATCGCCGCACCGCGGCGGATACGGCCTGCACCGCCTCAGACTGACCAACGACGCGCCGTCCAAGTTGCTGCTCCATACGCAGCAGCTTGTCGCGCTCGCCTTCGAGCATCTTATCGACCGGGACGCCGGTCCAACGAGACACGACAGAGGCGACATGCTCCGGCGTCACCGCCTCTTCCACCATCACATCGGCCTCAACCCCCTCGGTCTCGGCCAATTTCGCCTCAAGATCCGGGATCGTGCCGTATTGAAGTTCGCCCGCCTTGCCAAAGTCGCCTTTGCGTTTCGCGTCCTCAAGCTCGTTGCGCGCGTGATCGAGCGCCTCCTTGATCGACTGGGCCCCGGCGAGTTTGTCTTTCTCCGCCTGCCAACGAGCGGTCAACTCGGCGGACTTCTCCTTCAGATCGGCCAGCTCGGACTCCAGGTTCGCAAGGCGCTCTTTGGAAGCGTCGTCGGACTCTTTCTTGAGCGCTTCGGCTTCAATCTCGCGCTGCATGATGTCGCGATCGAGCGCGTCGAGCTCTTCGGGCTTGCTGTCGACCTCCATCCGCAAACGCGACGAGGCCTCGTCCACAAGGTCGATCGCCTTGTCCGGCAGGAACCGGTCGGTGATGTAGCGGTTTGACAGAGTCGCGGCGGCGACCAGCGAACTGTCGGCGCTGCGGACGCCGTGGTGAAGCTCGTACTTTTCCTTTAGCCCGCGAAGGATGGAGATCGTGTCCTCGACCGTCGGCTCGGAAATGAACACCGGCTGAACGCGTCGAGCCAGCGCGGCGTCTTTCTCGACATGCTTGCGGTACTCGTCGAGCGTCGTGGCGCCGACGCAGTGCAACTCGCCGCGCGCCAGAGCGGGCTTCAGAAGGTTCGACGCGTCCATGGCGCCGTCGGCCTTCCCCGCGCCGACGAGCGTATGCATTTCGTCAATGAACAGGATGATGCCGCCGTCAGCGCTCTGAACTTCCTGCAGAACGGCCTTCAGACGCTCTTCAAACTCGCCACGATACTTCGCGCCGGCGATCAATGCGCCCATGTCGAGCGCCATCAACTTCTTGTCCTTGAGGCTTTCAGGCACGTCGCCGTTCACGATGCGAAGCGACAGTCCTTCGGCGATGGCGGTCTTGCCGACGCCGGGCTCGCCGATGAGAACCGGGTTGTTCTTCGTGCGGCGCGACAGCACCTGGATCGTGCGCCGGATCTCTTCGTCGCGCCCAATCACCGGGTCGAGCTTGCCCTGTTCCGCAGCCTCTGTGAGGTCGCGGGCGTATTTCTTGAGCGCCTCGTAGCTTTCTTCCGCTGACGCGCTGTCCGCTGTCCGGCCTTGCCGCAGGTCGTTGATCGCAGAGTTCAATGCTTGCGGCGAGACGCCAGCCTGCTCGAGAGCGCGAGACGCGTCCGTCCCTTTCAAGAGCGTAAGCGCCAGCAGCAACCTCTCAACAGTGACGTAGCTGTCGCCCGCCTTCTTCGCGATCTTCTCGGCCTCGTCGAACAGCTTGGCGGTTCCCTGATCGAGGAAGAGCTGCCCTGCGCCATCGCCTGAGACGGATGGCTGGCGCGACAAAGTGCGTTCGACCGTGCCCATCACCGCCGCAGGGTCGCCCCCGGCGCGTTGAATGAGGTTCGCAGCCAAGCCCTGCTCGTCATCGAGCAGCGCTTTGAGCACATGGTCCGGGAGAAATTTCTGATGACCTTCGCGCACGGCGATGGTTTGAGCCGCCTGCACGAAACCCTTCGCGCGGTCGGTGTAGTTTTCGAATTGCATTCCTGCCTCCGGTTTGAGCGCATTCCGCGGCGCCCTCGTCCGAGGCCCACCGCCCGCAAGATTTGTTCTGACGCCCGGTTTCGGCGCGCCTTCACGGACATGGGAAGTCACGGGGCGAGACGCAAGCTGGCGCGGTTGACGGATGCCGCCGCGCATGAGAACCAGCCGGCATGTCAGATTTTGCGAATGCCGACCGCCTGATCGTCGCGCTGGATGTGCCGCAGGGCGGACCAAATGCCCCCGCAGGCGCTGAAATGGCCCAGCGATTGGGCGACGCCGTCACTTGGTACAAGATCGGCCTGGGGATGCTTGCGTCCGGCGGGATGGCGCTCGCCATCGAGCTGATGGAGCGGGAGAAGAAGGTCTTCATGGATCTGAAGCTCTTCGACATCGGCCAAACGATCGAAAACGCCGTCCGGGGCGTCTGTAGCTGGGGACCTCATTACCTGACCGTCCACGGCGACCCTCAAGTGGTCGCGGCCGCAGTTGAGGGTCGAGGCGACAAACATACCAAGATCCTGGCGGTCTCGATCCTGACAAGCCTCGATCGCGGCGATCTCGACAAGATGATGATCCAACCCGGCGACATTCGGGAAATCACGATCGAACGCGCTCGCAGGGCGCTGATCGCCGGAGCGGATGGCGTCATCGCCTCGCCGCTAGAGGCCGCGGCTATCCGAGCTCTGCCGGAAGCGACGGGCCGCCTGATCGTGACGCCAGGCGTAAGACCGGCAGGCAGCGCCGCCAACGATCAAAAGCGTGTTGCGACGCCATCGGGCGCGATCGCGGCCGGCGCGGACCAGATCGTGGTCGGTCGCCCGATCATCGGCGCCGCCGATCCAGCGCAAGCGGCGCGCGCTATTCAAGCGGAGATCGCTGCGTTGTAGAGTGCCGGTATGACTGGTTCGCCCGATACTCGCGCTCTTTGTCGAGACTGCCTTGAGCGTTTCGACGAAAGCGCGGTTTGTCCGAACTGTGGCTCGCACCGGGTGGTCGCGCATCCCGAGCTCGACCAGCTCTCGATCGCTCATATGGATTGCGACGCCTTCTACGCCTTGGTCGAAAAGCGCGATGATCCGAGCCTGAACGACAAGCCGCTGATCGTTGGCGGTGGACAGCGCGGCGTCGTCACCACCTGCTGTTATCTTGCGCGCATTCATGGCGTGCGGTCGGCGATGCCGATGTTCAAGGCGTTGAAGCTTTGCCCAGATGCGGTCGTCCGGAAGCCGCGAATGACGGTTTATGTCGACGTAAGTCGCGAAATCCGCGCCCTCATGGACCAACTGACGCCCGCCATCGAACCATTGTCGCTCGATGAGGCTTTCCTGGATCTCACTGGAACCGAGAGGCTGCATGGCGAGCCCCCGGCCGCATCGATGGCGCGGCTTGTCCGCGAGATCGAGACGCAGATCGGGATATCCGCTTCGGTCGGCCTGTCGCACAACAAGTTCCTGGCGAAGATCGCTTCGGATCTGGACAAACCACGCGGATTTGCTGTGATCGGGGCGGCGGAAACCCAAGATTTCCTTGCCGAGAATCCCGTATCGATCATCTGGGGGGTCGGCAAAACGCTCGAACGGCGCCTGATCGACGACGGAATTCGGTTGGTTCAGGACCTCCGTCGCTATGAGCCATCCGAGTTGATCCGTCGATACGGCGCTATGGGGGGCCGGCTCGCGCGGCTCTGCTGGGGCGACGACACACGCGCCGTCGCATCTCGGTCATCCGCGAAGAGTGTTTCGAACGAAACCACGTTCAACGAGGACATCAGCGACCCCAAACAACTGGAAGCGCACCTTTGGCGCCTAACAGATAAGCTCTCGAGTCGCCTGAAGGCAAAAAATCAAGCAGGCCGAATCGTTTTGCTCAAATTAAAGACAAAACAGTTTCGATTGGTAACCCGTCGGGCCTCTTTGGAGGCTCCAACCCATCTGGCCAACGAGATTTTCCGCTTAGCCGCGTCTTTGTTGCATCGCGAAACTGGTCATGGGACCCCGTATCGCCTCATTGGCGTCGGGGTGAGCGAACTTTCGGTCGCCGATACTGATGCGCCAGCTCAACTGTTTGATAGAAAAGGCCAAAACGCCGAGGCGGCAGAGCGGGCGATCGATGACCTAAGAGCCCGATTTGGCGACGATTCCATCAAAAAAGGGAGATCGTTGGGGTGAGGTATGTGCTCAGCGCATAGCAGGTGCAGCATTACGGGCTTTGCAAATGCTGCAGCGCACCCTACTCTAATAAGCACGGTGGTTGCACCGTCGCCCTTCCCGGGCGTTTCCTCCCTAGACTTGGGCCGCGCTTGCGCGGCCTCTTTTTTTGTCGCGTTACGGGAGTTTCTCTGCAAAGGCAAGCGGTAAACCACTACTCTGCGGCAAGCGCCTCCGGCGACTGAGCGCCGCCGATCAGTCCGCAGATCTGCTGTATCACCGGTCTCAACGCAGCCCTCAAAGCATTGAAACCGTCGCCCGGCTCGACCCGAAACTGATCGAGATACAGGCCACGATCGATTTCTATCTGAACCGCGCTGACGCCTGCAGAGGGGCGGCCATAACGCTCGGTGATGTACCCACCAGCGAAAGGCGCATTGCGGGTGACCCGGAAACCCGCGTTTAGAAACGCGGCTTCGATCGCATCGACCAGGTCCGCATCGGCAGACGCGCCAAAACGATCGCCCAGAACAATCTCCGCTGGTCCGGATGACGCTGACCCGCCCACTCCCACCATCGCCGCCGAGGGCATCGAGTGGCAGTCAATCAAAAGGGCGCGGCGGTATCGGCGACGGGCGCGCAATATCATCGCCACCAGCTCTCGATGATAGGGCGCAGGCCATTCGCGGATCCGGTGTTTGGCCTCCGCGATCGCCAGGCGGCCATGATAGATCGGAACGCCTTCAGCCACGATCCGCGGAATGACGCCGAGTCCCGCCGCAACCCGAGCATTGGCCGGACGCGCCACCGGGCCGTCGATGAGAACGGGATCAAGGTCTCCGGGCGCGCGATTGAGGTCAATGTACGCGCGCGGCGCCACGGCCGAGATCAAAGGCGCTCCGAATTCGATCACCTGAGCAAAAAGCTCGTCGACAAACGCATCTTCCGACGCTCGAAGCGCCTGAAGCTCCAAACGCGACCGCTCGATGAACTCAGGCAGGTAGAATCGTCCGCTGTGCGGCGAGCTGAACACGACGCCGCTCACCAGCGACGGCGGCGCCGCGACGCGGAACGACGTCGACAAATCGGGGCGGCCCGTCTGTCGCGTCACCTCGGATGCGCGTTTCGGCACCTCGATCCTCCAATGCAGAGCCTGTTGGAAAGCATCTGTTTACCCAGTTGTGCTCTGCTTCAGTCTGAGCTTAGCCCATCACGGAGCGCAGAACCATGGCGCGCATTATGATCGTGACCGAAAACGACATGCTTCGCCGATACCTCGGCGAGAAACTGAAGCGTGTCGGCCACTTTGTGACCCGCGTGTCGGATTATGATGTGGCTCTAACGATATTATTCGAGAGCTATCACGACATTCTTTTGACGTCCGTGAGTTCGCAGAACAATGAAGGGCTGCTGTTTTCACACGAAGCGCGTCGGCTCGACCCGGAAATGCGGGTCTTGTTCATGACCGGCTTTTCCGTCGTGCCCCTGGTTTGTGACGCGATCGACGACGAAGGATTCGGCGACCGTTTGGGACGACCGGCCCATCTCAACCAGCTTGTCCCCGAAGTCAGCCGCCTTCTCGCCGCGTAACAGCGCCCAAAAGGTGTTGCAGAGCCTTCGCCTCAGGGCTATATCGACCGCTCACCGGATCGGGCGAGCCTGGTCCGTAGGGCGCGTAGCTCAGCGGGAGAGCACTACGTTGACATCGTAGGGGTCGCTGGTTCAATCCCAGCCGCGCCCACCATCGCCCCGGTTCGGGGCTTTTGTTTTTTGCAGCGCAGGCTGCGCAAGGGCCGGAGACGGTTCGAAAGAAGGGATCGGGAGAGGATCAATGAAGATCAAAAACTCTCTGAAATCACTGAAGAGCCGTCACCGGGATTGCCGCATCGTTCGCCGTCGTGGCCGGGTCTACGTGATCAACAAGACGCAACGTCGCTTCAAAGCCCGCCAGGGTTAGGCTGCTCTATGTCGGCGCGACCGACGGTCCGAGCACCTTTGGTCGTGGAGAACACTCTCCCGTCGCCTGTCGTTAAGACCTTTATCGCACCGTTTTCGTGGATTTCTTCGCCACGGGACTGATCATGCGCGTTCTTCTTGTCGCTCCTCAAATCGACACTGGGGCTCGAGGACAAGGTGAACTTCGTCGGTCATATTCCGCGCGCCGGCGTGTACGCAGATAATCAGGCCGCAGACATCTTTCTGTTCCCCAGCATTCGCGAGCCAAGCGGCGCGGCGATCTTTCAGTCGATCTCTAACGGCGTGCCGCTGGTCGCTGCACGCCACCGACGCGAAACCCGTCGATGCAGCCTAGGCGCCGTATTCGCGCGTGTCTTCGATGACCTTGCCGTCATTCGGCAAGGCGCCCGAGGCGACCGCCTCGACCTGGCCACGCACCTTGAAGACAGAGGCGACCGTTTCAGACACTTGAGATGTGAACTCTGGATCGGCGGCGTCGCTTTCCACTTTCACGACGAAAACGTCCTGCTCGCCCTCGCGCGCGACGACGACCCGCGCTTTGGCGATTTCCGGGTGTCGCTTGACCACCGCATCCACCTGCGGCGTATCCACGAACATGCCTTTTATCTTCGTCCGCTGATCCGCGCGGCCCATCCAGCCCTTGATCCGCTGTCCAGTTCGGCCACAAGCGCTTTCGCCAGGCAAGACAGCCGAAAGATCCCCCGTGGCAAAGCGTATGAGAGGGTAGTCAGGGTTCAAGGACGTCACCACGACCTCGCCGACTTCGCCATCGGCCACGGGATCGCCTGTCCCCGGACGAACAATCTCGAGGATCACGCCTTCGTCGACGATCATCCCCTCGAGCGGCTCGCCGTCACGCTGGGTTTCATAAGCGATGAGCCCGAGATCCGCCGTGGCATAGCATTGCAGGCACAGGATCCCACGATCCGCATAGTCCTGCCGAAGCGACGGGAAGAGCGCGCCTCCGGAAACCAAAGCCATAGAGACCGACCGCAGATCGAGGCCGAGTTCGTCGCCCTTTTCGAGGATCACCTTGAGATAGTCGGGCGTGCCCGCGTAACCGGTTGCGCGGGTGATCGACATCGCCTGCGCTTGTTGCTCGGTCGCGCCGATCCCTCCTGGCACAACTGTGCAGCCCACAGCGCGCGCGCCGCTCTCCATCATCATGCCGGCGGGTGTCAGGTGATAGGCGAAACAGTTCTGAAGAACATCGCCCTTCCGAACGCCAAGCGCGTGAAACGCTCGAGCGAAGCGCCACCAATCCGGCGCCATGGAGCCTGGTTCGAAAATCGGCCCTGGCGACATGAAGATGTGGTCGAACTCGCTCGGCGGTTTTGTGGTCAAGCCGCCAAAGGGCGGGTTCGCCGCCTGCAAGTCTGTAAGCGCCGACTTGCGCAGGATCGGCAACTGCGGCAACGTCGCGCGATCGGCAACCGACGCGATAGCGACGTTGTCCAACCCCGGCGCTCTCCCCGCGATCGCGCCCAGAAGCTCGCGCAGCTTCTCAAACTGAAAAGCCGAGCGAACATAGTCCGATTGCGTTTCCAGACGATCGTAATGATCCGCCACTTCAGCCCCCTCTGACCTGCTGGATACCGTGAGGCTCGCGCCTAGCTCAGCCAGCGCTTTCGCCGACGATAGGAACGAACGTCTCGAAAATTCTTCCGACCCTCGTCGGCGACGCCGAGATAGAACTCTTTCACGTCGGCGTTTTCACGAAGATCGGACGCCTTTCCATCCATTACCACGCGGCCCGACTCCAGAATGTAGCCGTAGTGAGCGAAACGCAGCGCAACATTGGTGTTCTGTTCGGCAAGCAGGAAGGTCACGCCCTGTTCTTCATTGAGGCGCTTGACGATCTCAAAGATCTGCTCAACCAGCTGCGGCGCGAGCCCCATCGAAGGTTCGTCCAGCAGAACGGTCTCCGGGTTCGCCATCAGGGCGCGCCCGATCGCGCACATCTGCTGCTCCCCGCCAGACGTATAGCCCGCCTGGCTTTTCCGACGCTCTTTCAGACGCGGGAAGTACTGATACACCAGCTCAAGCGAGGCATTGACCGCCGCGCGCCCGTCTGAACGCGTGTACGCGCCAGTCAACAGGTTCTCCTCGACGGTCAAGTGCTCAAAACAGTGACGGCCTTCCATGACCTGCACGACGCCCGCGCGGACCAGCTCGGCAGGCGTTAACGCGTCGACGCGCTGATCACGGTACTCGATCCGACCTTTGGTGACCTCGCCGCGTTCCGCGCGCAGAAGGTTCGAGATCGCCTTCAGCGTCGTGGTCTTGCCTGCGCCGTTCCCGCCGAGCAGGGCCGTAATGCCGCCCTTGGGCACGTTGAGGGAGACGCCCTTGAGCACCAAGATCACGTGATCATAGATCACTTCGATGTTGTTTACCGATAAGAGCACATCGGACCCGGCTTCTGCCGCGGGCGTCTCCGGCGCGAGGGCGGGTTGAGACATCGACTTCTCCAGACGGTTTGAAAAGGACCAAAACAATAAACCGCTCCCCGACGATGCGCCGGGGAGCGGAGAGAAGAGGGCTTAGTTACACGCCCGCTCTGCGATGTTCGCTTCAGCGGCGTAAGCGCCCGAGTCCTCAGCGATCAGCGGATCGACGACATCGCGATCCGCACCGACGAAGTCCGTGATCAACGACCATGTCTTGGTCGATGCGTCCCACTGCTGGATCGCGCCGAGACCTGGCACGCCATGGTTGTCACAGCTGACTGCAAACGTCGGCATGAAGCCCGGAAGACCGTTGGCGTCCAGAACCGCGTCGGTGATCTCGAGCGCTTCCATTCCGTCCCGCATCATTGCAGGCGTGATGTCGGCGACGCCGTGGATCTCTTGCGCTTTCTTGGCCGCTTCGACAGCAAGCATCGCCGCCTGCATGCCGCGGTTATAGAGCACGGTCCCGGTCTGATCGCCGGCGCCCGCCGCAAGACCCTTGTCATAAACATGGGGCTTCAGATCGGCGTAGATCGGGAAGTCGCCGCCAACGCCGTGCATGGTGATCGCCTTGTAGCCGTTCGCCGCATCGCCAGCCGGCAACACGTCGTTCTCCGAAGCGGACCACCACACGCCGATGAACTTGTCCATCGGGAAGCGGATCGACGCGGCTTCTTTGATCGCCACCTGGTTCATGACGCCCCAGCCCCACATCACGACATAGTCAGGACGCTCCTTGCGGACCTGCAGCCATGTGCCCTTCTGCTCTTGACCTGGGTGGTCGACCGGCAGCAGGAGCAGCTCATAGCCGTGCTTCTTCGCCAGCTCTTCGAGCGTGCGGATCGGCTCTTTGCCATAGGCCGAGTTATGATAGACGAGCGCGATCTTCTTGCCGGAGACGTCGCCGCCTTCTTCAGAGATGATGTGCTTCACGATGATCGACGCGGCGTCCCAATAGGTGCCCGGATAGTTGAACACCCATTCGAAGATCTTGCCGTTGGCGGCCGAGGTGCGGCCATAGCCCATCGTGTGCAGCGGGATGTTGTCAGCCGTCACCTTTGGGATCAGCTGATAGGTGATGCCCGTGGACAGCGGCTGATACACCAGCGAGCCTTCGCCCTTGGTTGCCTCGTAGCACTCAACGCCCTTCTCGGTGTTGTAGCCCGTTTCGCACTCGAGTACGCGCGCCTTTTCACCGCCAATACCGCCGTCGCGCTCGTTCACGAGCGTGAAATAGTCGGCGTAACCGTCTGCGAACGGGATGCCGTTCGGCGCGTATGGGCCGGTCCGATAGCTGAGCGACGGGAACACCAGGTCCGCCGCCGCCGGCGTTGCGACCGCGATGGCCGCCGCCGCGAGGATTATTCTCCCAAGTTTCATGTCCTTTGTTCCTCCCTGGGTTTCGGACAAATCAACCCGGCCGGCTGTCCGACCTGGGTGTTCGGTTGGTCATGGCCGCCCTAGTAGGGGAACGGCCAAAGGCGGAGCTTCTCCTTTATGGTTCGCCAAAGCGCGGCGATGCCATGCGGCTCCTTAATCAGGAAAAAGACGATCAGACCGCCGACCACGATCAACTGCAGATACTCCGCGATATCCGTCGGCCAGCCGAGCATTCCAACAAGCAGGTTCTTCATAAGCACCGGCAGCAGGACGATGAACGCAGCGCCGATCAACGAGCCGAAGATCGAGCCGAGCCCGCCGATGATGATCATGAAGAGAACGTCAAAGCTCTTGTCGATTGCGAAACTCTCAGTCGGCTCCGCCGCGCCGTTCCACACTGCGAAATAGAGCGCGCCCGCCATCCCGATGTAGAAAGACGAGATTGCAAAGGCGGTCAATTTGGCCTTCAGAGGATTGACGCCGATGATCTCCGCCGCGATGTCCATGTCGCGGATCGCCATCCATTGCCGCCCGATCCTGCCGCGAACGAGGTTGCGGGCGATCCAGCCGAAAATGAACAGGAATGTCAGGCAGAAGAGATAGGTCGCCCAGGGTTCCGTATTCGGCCCGGTGATCAGAATGCCAAACAGCGATGTCTCCGTCGCGGTGATCTGCCCGGTTGCGGAGTAGTTGTAAGTCCACTCCCACTTGTTGAAGAGCCACACGAGGAAGAACTGCGCGGCGAGTGTCGCCACGGCCAGGTAGAAGCCCTTGATGCGCAAGCTTGGCAGGCCGAAGAGGATGCCGACAAACGCGGTTGTCAGCCCTCCCAGAAAGATGCACGCGGCGATATTCAACGGCGGCAACAGGATCTCGTAATACTCGCCACCGCCCATTGGGATGTAGATGTCCATCCCGGTCATGAACTTATAGCAGGCGTAGGCGCCGACCGCCATGAAACCGCCGGTTCCCAGCGAGACTTGCCCGCAGTAGCCGGTGAGGATGTTCAAGCCGATGGCGGCGAGCGCGTAGATGAAGAACGGCAGCAGAACAGCCTTTTCCCAGTAGCTGTTCACGAAGAACGGAACCACCAGGAAAGCGAAGGCGACCACGATCCAGAAGCGATTGCGGTCGAGCGCGAGCGGGAAAGTCTGGATGTCCCCGGCGTAGGACGTCTTGAAGTCGCCGGTCTCACGGTAAAACACGGCTCTAGACCCTCTCGATGATTTTCTCGCCGAACAGGCCCTGAGGCCGGAACAGCAGGAAGATGAGCGCCAGCATGTAGGCGAACCAGTTCTCGGTCGCGCCGCCGATCATCGGCCCGATATAGAACTCGAACAGCTTCTCTCCGACGCCGATGATGAGGCCGCCGACGATGGCGCCCGGGATCGAGGTGAAGCCGCCCAGCATGAGCACCGGCAGCGCCTTCAACGCAATCAGCGACAGCGAGAACTGGACGCCAGACTTCGCACCCCACATCACGCCGGCGACCAGCGCGACGATCCCCGCGACCGACCAGACGATCCACCAGATCGTCTCCAGCGAGATCCCGACGGACAGCGCCGCCTGGTGATCGTCAGCCACCGCCCGCAGCGCCCGTCCCATCTTGGTGTATTGAGAGAAGAGCGTGAGAGTGACCACCAGGATGACGGCGACCACGGCGGCGGAGATCTCGATCTTCTCGATAAACATGCCGGTCGCGTCGATGATCGTATCCGACGGACCGGAGGGCAGCCCGACATCGAGGACCTTCACGTTCGCGCCCCACATCAGATCACCGACGCCCTCCAACACGAAGGCGAGGCCGATGGTGGCCATGAACAGGATAATCCCCTCCTGGTTCACGAGAGGCTTGAGGACGATGTTCACCACGAGCCAGGCGAGCAGGATCATGACGCCAAGCGTCATCAGGATCGCGAGAAAGGTCGGAATGAGATGCTCGGACCCATGCCCGTCGCTGAAGAAGTGGATGTTTGTGCCCAGGATGGCGTTGATGAGATGCGAGAAGGGGATCTGGCCAGTTTGAAATCCAACCAGCGTCAGCGCGGCAAATAGCGCCAGAACGCCTTGGGCGAAGTTGAATATGCCGCTGGCCTTGAAGATGAGCACGAAGCCCAGCGCCACGAGGGCGTACATCACGCCGGCCAGAAGACCGGAGATCACAACCTCCCAAAAGAACGGGTCGAATAGAAACATCGGTCAGGCGTCCTCCGTGACCCAGGCGGCGGTTAGATGAGCAGCGCTGTCGCCAGCCGCCTCAAAACTGAGCAGTATCTGCAACTGACCCCGCTCTGGATGCGGCCCGATCCACGCGGAATGAATGTCGTCTTCCTCGACCGTCGTAGCCGTGAAAGCGGGCGTTTGCGCCTGCGCCCATTCACTCAGCTCATGAACTGCGCGAAGCCTGCGGACAGGATCGCTGACGACGCCGCAGAAGCCGAAACCAACTGGTTGATAAATCAAAACGTCCTGCTCGGGCGTCACATAAGCCTGGCCCCGCCCGTTGCGGAGCAATTCAGCCGCAACCTCTTCATCGGCCAGCTCCAACCCGGAAACGTCAAACATTCCAAGGTTTCGCACCGCCGGCAAACACCGCTCCTGGACGATGTTCAGGAACCGGCGCGTCGTCGCCTCGATCCCTGCGTGTCGGAGGGTCGGGGCGCCGAGACTAGTCATGCGAGACCCCGAGATAGGCGTCGATCACCTCTTGGTTGGACCGAACCTCGTCCGGCGTGCCGTCGCCGATTTTCTCTCCGTGGTCCAGGACCACAACGCGGTCGGAGATGTCCATGACGACGCCCATGTCATGCTCGATAAGCGCGATGGTCGTTCCGAACTCCTCGTTCACATCGAGGATAAAGCGGCACATGTCCTCTTTTTCTTCGACGTTCATGCCGGCCATCGGCTCGTCGAGGAGGAGCAGCTTTGGTTCCGCCGCCAACGCGCGGCCGAGCTCGACACGCTTCTGAAGACCGTAGGGCAGTTTGCCGACCGGGGTCTTCCGGATCGCCTGGATCTCAAGAAAATCGATGATCTTTTCGACCGTTTCACGGTGACGAACCTCCTCAGCCTGCGCCGGCCCCTGCCAGATCGCTTGCCAGAAGACGTTGCTCTTCATCATCGTGAGGCGCCCGGTCATGATGTTGTCGAGCGTCGTCATCCCTTTGAACAAGGCGATGTTCTGAAATGTGCGGGCGATCCCTTGCTGGGCGATCTGATGCGGTTTTAAAGGCTTGCGCTTTTTGCCGTGGAACCAGATCTCGCCATCTTGCGGGTGATAAAAGCCATTGATGACATTCAACATCGACGACTTTCCGGCTCCGTTCGGACCGATGATTGCGCGGATCTCGCCATCGCGAATGTCGAAGCTTACGTCGGTAATCGCTTTCACGCCGCCGAAACGAAGGCTGATATTGCGAACTTCAAGCACGACCTCGCCAATGTGGCGCGGGGAGATCCCATGCGCGATCTCGGCGCTCTCGTAGTCCTTGTCCGTCTCAGCGGCCGCTTGAGCGTGAATATTCATGCCAGTCCTTCTTAAATCCGCGGCTCAGGCTGCGGCTTTCTCCGATCCGCCTGTGCGCGCGAACGTCTCGGCGTCGCCAATGTTAAGCGTGGCGGAGATGGTCCCCTTGCGGCCATCCTCGTAGGTGACTTCCGTTTCCACGAAGACTGAACCCGAGCCATCGTAAAGCGCTGTGATCAAGGCGGCGTACCGATCGGCGACGATTGTCCGTCGAACCTTGCGGGTCCGCGTGATCTCACCGTCATCGGCGTCCAGCTCCTTATGCAGCACCAAGACCCGCTTGATCTGACAGCCGGACACCATCGGATCCGCGGCCAGGCTGCGGTTAACCGTCTCGACGTGCTCTTTCATCGTCGCATAGACATGGGGATGGCTCGCGAGCTCCTGATAGGACGCATACGCGATGTTGTTGCGCTCCGCCCAGTTGCCCACCGCATTCAGGTCGATGTTCAGAAACGCCGCGCAGTACTCCCGACCGTCCCCAAAAACGACAGCCTCCTGAATATTCGGAAAGAATTTCAGCTTGTTCTCAACGTATTTCGGCGCAAACAAAGAGCCGTCGACCATTTTGCCAACGTCTTTGGCGCGATCGATGATGCGCAAATGACCTGTGGCCTGGTCGATAAAGCCCGCATCGCCCGTATGCACCCAACCGTCCTCTGTCTTGGTCGAGCGGGTGGAGTCCGGGTTCTTGTAGTACTCGCGGAACACGCCCGACGAGCGGTACATCACTTCGCCGCTATCGGCGATCTTCAGCTCAACCCCAGGGCTGGGAACGCCGACCGTATCGGCGCTGACTTCGCCGTCAGGCTGCGCGGTGATGAAGACGCTGGCCTCAGTCTGCCCGTAGAGCTGTTTGAGGTTGATGCCGATCGAGCGATAGAACCGGAAGATCTCTGGCCCGATCGCCTCGCCAGCGGTGTAACCGACACGGACGTTGCTCATCCCGAGCGTATTCTTGAGCGGCCCGTACACCAGAAACTCGCCGAGCGTATACTTGAACCGGTCGAGCGAGCTGACCGGTTTGCCGTCGAGAATGTCTTCGCCGACGCGTTCGGCGAGCTTCATAAACGTGTTGTATAGCCAACGCTTGCCCGCGCCTGCGTCCTCCATCCGGATTGTGACGGTGGTGAGAAGGTTCTCGAAGATCCGCGGCGGGGCGAAGTAGAATGTGGGGCCGATCTCGCGGAGATCGTGCAGCAGCGTCTCCTGGCTCTCTGGGCAAGAGACGCAGAAGCCGCAGAGATAGGCCTGAGCCATCGAGAACGCGAAGTCGCCAACCCATGCCAGCGGCAGATACGCAACCACCTCGTCGACCGGAGACAGCTTGTCGAACTCAGCCGCTCCCTTCGCCACGGAGAGCACGTTCTCGTTTGTCAGAACCACGCCCTTCGGCTTGCCGGTCGTGCCCGAGGTGTAGACCATAACGCAGACGTCGTCTGGCCCCTGGCCGTTGACGATCGCATCAACCGTTGGTCGCAGTTCCGATGCGTGCTGGCGCCCGAGGCTCTGAACGTCCTGATAAGGATGCAACTGCCGATGGTCGTAATTCCGCAAGCCGCGCGGATCCTGATAAACGACCTGCTCGAGTTTCGGCAGATCGTCCTTGATCGACAGAACCTTGTCGACCTGCTCTTGATCCTCGACGATCGCAAATCGAGCTTCGGCGTGTTCAAACACGTACTTCATCTCGTCCGCGACTGAGTCCGCGTAAACCGGCACGGGGACGGCGCCGGCCATCTGCGCCGCCACCATCGACCAGTAGAGCCGCGGGCGGTTCGATCCGACGATCGCGAGCTTGTCTCCTGGACGCAGACCGAGATGGACGAGCCCCATCGCCAGGGCGCGCGTCTCCTCTGCGACTTGCTCCCAATTCCAGGTTTGCCAGATACCGTATTCTTTCTCCCGGCTAGCCGGGCGAGCCGCAAGAGTTCTTGCATTGTGATCAAGCAGCTTGGGAAACGTACAAAGCTCCCCAATGACCGTGGATTCGGCCATCGCCCGGTTCCTCCCTAGCCTTGGACCCGATGCGCGATGCGCTCGGCCAATTTTGCCGCGCAACAATGTTGCGCGAACGCGATCTTTCGTCGCGTATTGCATCTAAAGTCGTGATCCCGTCTGGGGTCAAGACCTTGTGTCCAGATCAGCCCTTGTAAGACGCAATGATCCGAAACTCGACGGACTGTTTCGCACAAAACACGTAAAAGCCCACCTTTCCATCAAGGGAAAGGCGGGCTCTGCTCATGTGTCGACCGTTGTGAACGGCGGCTCTTAGGAGACGCGAGCGTCCTCGATCGCTGCGCTTCCGGCCGAAATGGCGATTTTCCGCGGCTTCAAGGCCTCGGGGACTTCACGAACCAACTCAACGTGAAGAAGGCCGTTTTCAAGTTTCGCCCCAGTGGCGCGCACGTGATCCGCCAGTTTGAAGCGACGCTCGAAGGACCGCTCGGCAATGCCGCGATAGAGCATTGTCCGATCGTCGCCATTGGCCGATTTTTCGGTCTTCGCGGCGCTGATCACCAGCTCGCTTTCCTTCGACTCGATCGAGATCTCGTCTTCGGCAAAGCCTGCGACTGCGACAGTGATGCGATAGGCGTCATCACCGGTTTTCTCAATATTGTACGGCGGGTAGGACTGCGCCGCTCCGTCAGCGGACAACATGCTGTCCATAAGGTTCGCCATCCGGTCAAAACCAACGCTGGAACGGTAAAGTGGGGTAAGGTCGATCGTTCGCATTTATCGTATCCTCCATAAGAAGCGATTACCGTGTCGAGGCCGCTTAGGCGCGCCTCTCAAACCACGCTGATCCCGCTCGGCGGCGACCAGCCAGAATTAAGTGGTGAGTACGGAATTACGGTTCAAGACCAGTGTCGGAGAGCCGGACGCTCCCCCATGGGCGTCGCATGTCGACACGAACGGCCGCGGAGCGATCGTATCTGGGAGCGGCGCTTCTTGCGTGCTGGATCGCAGGCCGAGCGCGCAGCCGAGCCTCAGTCCACGTTGCTCATATCCGACAGTCCGAGCGCCTTCAGCGAGGGCCAAATCGGCGCTGCAACGCCGTAGCTTTTGCCTTGGCGCTTCCAGATGCCGGAGAAGACGCCCAATACGCTGAGTTCTCCGTTCACTTCAGTGAGGACCGGCGCGCCCGACACGCCGAAATGCGTGTCGCATGTCGTGACGAACGGCGCCGGATCGACGCCCGCCGCAAAGTACCTGCGCTCACAACCGACCTCGAGACTCGGGAGCTCCGGACGGTCTTGGGAGTACGAGATCACCGAGAGCGGCGGCTCGCCGGGATCCTCGGTTTGCAACGGCAATGGTTTGATCGCATCAGGAAGCGGCTGCGCCAGTTTGACCACGGCGATGTCGACGGCCGGATAGGGACGCACGCCACCCGTGCGCGGGTGAAGGCGAACCTCGGCCGCGCGAGCATGCCCGCGATAGTCGCCCTTTCGATAGCCAGCCAAGAAGTGGAGCTTATCCGGTGGGATCGGGTTGGATGTGTTGGTCCAGAACACGCAATGCGCCGCTGTGAGGACCAGGTCAGGCGCAATCAAGGTTGCGGTGCAGAACCCGCGCCCACCCCTGTTCAGCCGCCCAACCGCGTCGTAGCGCTGATCTTCCGGCGCTATGCGGCGATCGTCCTCCCCGAAGATGCCGGGCGTCAAGTCTTTGGCGGATCTCGGTTCGGTCGCATCGGTTTGGGCCTCGGTTTCGGCCCATGCAAACGCAAGCAAAGCGAAAAGCGCGACAGCTGCTCGCCAGCAGACCCGGAGCGCTGTCGCCATCCTAGTCGAGCGCCGCCGGTTTGGGCCCGCCGGTCGCCCAGTCGAGCAGTTCGACCATGTGGACGACCGGGATCTTTGTGCCCGAGCCGATCTGCTGCATACAGCCTATGTTGCCAGTCGCAATCACCTCGGGCGCCGTCGCTTCAAGATGACCAACCTTGCGGTCCTTCAATTGCCCGGCGAGTTCAGGCTGCAGAAGATTGTAGGTGCCGGCGGAACCACAGCACAGGTGGCTTTCCTTGGGCTCGACCACAGTGAAACCGGCGGCCTTGAGCAGGTCCTTCGGCGCGGTCTTGATCTGCTGACCGTGTTGCAGCGAGCACGCTGCGTGGTAGGCGACTTTCAACGCCGGCGCGTCTCCCGTCGGCTTGATATCGAGTTTGGAGAGCAGCTCGGAGACGTCCATCGTCAACGTGGAGATGACGCGCGCCTTGTCGGCCCAGGCGGCGTCAGTCCGAAGCATGTGACCATAGTCTTTGACAGTCGTGCCGCAGCCGGACGCGTTGATGACGACGCCGTCGAGCCCGCCGTGCTCGAGCTCGTGCGTCCAAGCCTTGATGTTCTGTATGGCGGATCCGTGGGACAGCTCCTCCTTGCCCATGTGATGGGTCAGCGCGCCGCAGCAGCCAGCGCCCTTGGCGATGACGACTTCAACGCCATGCCGCGTCAACAGCCGAACCGTCGCCTCGTTGATCTGAGGCACCAGCGACTTCTGCGCGCATCCCGTCATCAGAACGACCCGCTTTCGGAGGTCACCCTGAGCCTTGTGAGACTGCGGCGCATCCGTCGCGGTCGGGCCGTAGACGATCTTCGGGGCGAAATCGATCATCGAACCGAGTTTTCCCGGCACGAGAAACCTGAACGGTTTCGCGAGCTTCGCGCCAAATAGCGCCAAACCAAACAGCCGGGGTTTGGGGATCAGGAAGGCCAGCAGCGATCTGAGCAGTCTGTCGCCCAAAGGGCGTTTGTAGGTGTTGTTGATATAGGCGCGCGCATTGTCGACGAGGTGCATGTAGTGCACGCCGGATGGGCACGTGGTCATGCAAGCCAGGCAAGACAGGCAACGGTCGATGTGTTTGACCGTCTTCTCGTCGGCGGGTCGACCTTCTTCCAACATCTGCTTGATCAGGTAGATCCGGCCGCGCGGACTGTCGAGTTCGTCGCCCAGCAGCTGATATGTCGGGCAGGTCGCCGTGCAAAACCCGCAATGAACGCATTTCCGTAAGATCTCGTTGGATCTCGCGGTGTTCGGGTCCTGAAGCTGCGCGTCCGAGAAAGTCGTTTCCATGTCGTCGTCTTCTTAGGAGAGAGGTGCAGGACCCTAGGCGGCGAGCGTCATTCGGCCCGAATTCAGGACGCCGGCCGGGTCGAAAACTTGCCTAAGGCCCGCGCTCATGCGAGCGAGGACAGCAGGCTCCGGGTGAAAAACAGCAATGCGGCGGCGGGTGTCTTCGCTGGCGCGGACCAGGGTGGCCTTGCCGCCAAGCTGGTTGGTTTCTGTGCGAATGGCGGTTGCGCCGGCATCATCGACTTCCGGCGTGAGCACCCAGACGAGACCGCCGCCCCAGTCATAAAAGACCCCGTCCGTTTTGATCTTCTCGCGCAGCGCGCTGACGAGTTTCGGTCCGTCGGTTGGCTTTACGGTCACCCGCCAGACCGCGCCCGGCCGCCCCTCGAACGCCTCGGCGTCGCGCACGCGTTTCCAGCTCGCGGCGCAGCGTTCCGGGTCGCTGTCAATGTCGATGTCGACATCGGCCAAATCACGCAACTCGGTGCGGAGTTTTTCAGCTCGGTAGTCGACGGAGTTGGCGAACCCCTCAAGCCGGATCATGGTCGTCGGCTCTCCGTCCAGACCTGCTGGGAAGTGCGCCGCCCCGGTCACGTCGTAGGGCGAGCCGAGCGCCATCGACATGGCGCGAACCGCGGCGTCCTCGCCGAGGGTCGAGAGGCGCAGGGTCGCAACCTTCTCTGGCCGCGGCAGCACCTTGAACGCGACTTCGGTCAGAACGCCAAGCGTCCCGTGCGCCCCGCTCGACAACTTGACGAGATCATAGCCAGTGACGTTCTTCATCACCCGCCCGCCGGATTTGATCGCCTCGCCTTTGCCGTTGACGAAGCGGACGCCGATGAGGCTGTCCCGACAGGCGCCGGCTTGAATGCGCCGCGGCCCAGACGCGCCTGTGGCCACCACGCCGCCGATCGTTGGCTCCGCGCCCTTTGTGCCGTAAAGCGCTCGCAGGTCTGAAGGTTCGAACGGCAGCTGCTGGTTCTCGGCCGCGAGCGCGACTTCGATTTCCCGCACCGGCGTCCCTGCGCCCGCGACGATCGTCAGCGCATTCGGCTCATAAAGCGAAATGCCGGAAAACCCCTTGGTCGACAGCCTTTTGGCGTCTGCTACGGCATGCCCGAACCCAGAGCGCGACCCGCCCCCGGTTATCTCGAGCTTGGTCGCCGAGGCGGCGGCCTCTTTGATCACCTCAGCGCATTCCGCTTCACTTTGCGGCGCAGCGAAAACATCGGATGCCGTCATATCACGCTGCTTTCGCCGCAGCGGCGCGCTCTTCAAGCATGTCGATCGGGAAGACCTTGGCCGGATTGAGCAGCCAGAGCGGGTCGAATACGTCTTTCACGGCCATTTGCTGCTGAAGGTCTTCGCGATTGAACTGCGCGTGCATCAATTCGCGCTTCTCGACGCCGACGCCATGTTCGCCCGTCAGACAGCCGCCGACCTCGACCGACAGTTTGAGAATGTCGGCGCCGAACGCCTCGCACTTCTCCAGATCGCCTGGTTTGTTGGCGTTGTAGAGAATGAGCGGATGCATGTTTCCGTCGCCGGCGTGGAAGATGTTTGCGACGTCGAGCCCGTACTGCTTGCTCAGCTCGCTGATCCGGCGAAGGACGTTGGGCAATTCGCCGACGGGGATGGTGCCGTCGAGGCAGATGTAATCGTCGATCTGACCCATCGCGCCAAACGCGCCTTTGCGGCCGGCCCAGATCTTGGCGGCCTCCGCCGCCGAACCGCTTTCGCGGACGCTGATCGGATCATGTCGCATCGCAACGGCTTTGATCTTCTCCAACTGTTCGTCGATTTCCCCGTCAGAGCCTTCGACTTCCACGATCAGCAAAGCGCCCGCATTTGTCGGATAGCCTGCTTTTGCGAAGTTCTCGCAGGCTTGGATCGCCGGGCCGTCCATAAACTCGAGCGCGACCGGCAGAACGCCTTCCTTGATGATGTCCGCGACGCAGGCGCCCGCGATCTCGGAGGTTTCGAACCCGAACATGATCGGTTTGGCGCCCTCAGGGCTCCGAAGAATACGGAGCCACGCCTCGGTCACGACGCCGAGCTGCCCTTCAGAGCCGCAGATCAGGCCAAGAACGTCGAGCCCGCCCTCATCCATGAACGGGCCGCCGATGTCGACGATCTCGCCGTCCATCGTCACCATACGAACGCCGAGCAGGTTGTTTGTCGTGACGCCGTATTTCAGACAATGCGCGCCGCCGGAATTCATGGCGATGTTGCCCGCGATGGCGCAGGCGAGCTGTGAGCTTGGATCCGGCGCGTAGAAGAACCCTTCCTCCTGAACAGCGCCGGTGACCGAGAGATTGGTGACGCCGGTTTGGACGCGGACGACCCTGTTCTCGTAGTCTTTCTCGAGGATCTCGTTCAGTCGGGCGACGCCCAGAATGACGCTGTCGGCGGTTGGCATCGCACCGCCAGCCAACGATGTGCCTGAACCGCGCGGAACAACCGGAACGCCCATGGCGCGGCAGATTTTGAGAGCCTCGGCGACCTCCTCGGTCGTGCTCGGCAGACATACGGCGAGCGGCGGTTGCCGGTACGCGGCCAGACCGTCGCATTCGTAAGCCTTGAGCTCGGCGGCGTCGGAGATGACCGCCTCTTCACCGAGCTTTGCGCGCAAACGCTCGACGATTTCGTCCTTGCGGGCGATGACTTCAGCGTCTGGGGCGGGCATACGCATGTTCGGCTCCGTGCGCGAGGCGATCAATTTGATTGCAAGTCGAGACTTATAGCTGCAGTCGATACTATTGGCTTCCGGCGCCTCGGCAAGGGGTTGGATCAAAAAGTTAAGGCTATTCCTGCAGATGGGAGGGCGCTCTGTTCGAGTTTCTTAGCGTTTGGGACCTGTTGGCCGTCGTGGTGCTGATCGGCGCCTCCCTTGGCGTCACGTGGTACATCGAGTACGGGCCGCGCCGGGCGGAAACGGTCAGCGCGCTCATGGACCAGCGGCGTGTCGATTGGATGCGCCGGATGCGCGAACGCGACATGCGCATCTTTGACGCGGCGCTGCTGGGGAGCCTTCAGAACGGATCCGCGTTCTTCGCCTCAGCCGCTTTGCTGGCCATCGGCGGCGGTGTGGCGATGCTTGGCCAGGTCGAGAAACTGGCGATGATCGCCAAGGACCTGCCGATCGGTCTGAGCCAGGACCGCGCCGTCTGGGAGATCAAACTCCTTGTACTGGTGGCCTGGCTCGCCGTCGCCTTCCTGAAGTTCGCCTGGGCGCATCGCCTCTACAGCTACGTGATCATCCTGATGGGAGCGACGCCAAACCTCGGCGAGAAGACCGAAGACAACGCCGCCGACCAGGCGGCGCGGGTCGCCAAGCTCGCAGGCCTCAGCTTCAATCGCGGGTTGCGCGCTCTTTACTTCGCGCTGGCGGGTCTGGCGTGGATGCTGGGCCCCTTGCCCTTGCTGATCGCAACGGCGCTGGTCGTGCGGTTGATCCACCGCCGGGAATTCCGCTCGAAGACGCAAGAAACCCTGGCGACAAGGCTGCCCAACTGAGCGGCTAAAGCTCGACTTGATGGTTGCGGGCGAAACTCGTCAGTGTTTCCCGCGGCCCGCACGGAAGCCCCTTGGTGTCAGGCGCGTCCAGGCACGCGTTCAGAACGTCCGCAAGCTTGTCCAGATCGACAGACCGAAGCGCCAACTTCACCGGTCCGATCGCAGCCGGCCGCATCGATAAAGACTGAAAACCGAGCGCGGCCAGCGCAATCGCCTCCAACGGTTTGCCCGCCATCTCTCCGCAGAACGACAATTGCGTCCCGTTGTCCTCGCAACGGCGGGCCAGATGGCGAAGAAAGCGCAGGAAAGACGGGTTTAGAGCGTCGTAGCGCTTGCGCACCCTCTCGTTGCCGCGATCCGCCGCGAAGAAGAACTGCATGAGGTCATTTCCGCCGACCGACAGGAAGTCGACGCGCTTGAAGAAACAGTCCGATGCGAACCCGAGCGCGGGGGTCTCAACCATCGCGCCGATCTTTACGGAACTGGGAAGCTCGCGACCTTCCTTTCCGGCTCGTTCGATCTCGGCGTCCAGCAGCGCGCGCGCGTCGCGAAACTCTATGGGGTCCGCGATCATGGGAAACATGACCGACAGCTGACGCCCTGCGGCCGCCCGCACCAGCGCCTGGAGCTGCATCCGGAACAACAGCGGCCGATCCAGGGCGATGCGGATCGCTCGCCACCCCAGCGCCGGGTTCTCCTCCGCTTCGCCTTTGAGGAACGGCAACTGCTTGTCGCCGCCCATGTCGAGAGTGCGGAACGTCACGGGCAAGTCGCCGGCGCGTTCGAGCACGCGCTGATAGACCTGGGTCTGACGGTCGCGCCGCGGAGCGCGTGAATTGATCAGATACTGCAGTTCGGTCCGATAGAGCCCGACGCCTTCAGCGCCGCTGACCTCGAGGCTTGGCAAGTCGGTCAACAGCCCGGCGTTCATCAACAACGTGATGCGTCGACCATCCAGCGAGACGGCCGGCTTGTCGCGGACGGCGAAAAAGCGTTCTTTCGCTTGTGCTTGCAGCGTCAGCTTCTCGCGGTAGGCGCTGGCGACGCTGGCGTCGGGCCGCAGGAGAACCCGGCCGACATCCCCATCGACGATCACCTCATCGCCGTTTTCCGCCGATCCGATCAGCCCCTTTACGGACGTCACCAGCGGTATATCGAACGCTCGGGCGACGATCGCCGCGTGGCCGGCGGCAGACCCTTCCTCCAGCGCGACGGCCTTCAATTTGCCGGCGGAGACGCTGCGGCCATAATCCAGCATCTCGCCGGGTCCGAGCGTCCGGGCCAGCAGGATCGCTCCCTCTGGCAAGTCTTCGGGCGCCGGCGGATCGACCCCGAGGAGCTTGCGGATCAGACGGTTCGCCAAATCGTCAATGTCCGACAGACGCTCCCGGAGGTACGGATCAGCCGTCCGGTCGAGGCGAATGCGCGCCTCGCTCTGGACCTTTTCGACCGCCGCCTCCGCCGCGAGCCCGGAACCGACGGCGTCTTCCAGCCGTCTCAGCCACCCGCTGTCATGGGCGAACATCCGAAAGGCCTCGAGAACCTCCCGATGCTCGCCTTGCGGATGCGCGTCGCCGGCGCCGCCATTGGACGCAATCAGGTCGTCGACTTCCCCGCGCAAGGCGTCCATCGCGGCGTGAAGCCGCTGGCGCTCGCTCTCCACGTCTTCTGCGATCGGATTGGCGAGAACGATCTTCGGTTCATGCAAGACGACCTCGCCCATCGCGACGCCCTCGCAGGCGGCGCCCCCGGGCAAGGACCTGGGCCACGTGTCGCGCGCAGCGCTCAGACCCTGCTTGTTCGGATCGACGAGCGCACCGGCTTCGGTCATCTCGGCGATGACCATTGCGATCAGCTCAAGGGCGTCGAGCTCATCCTCGTCATACCGCCGAGGCGCGCGGTTCTGAACGACCAGAACTCCGAGCATGTGCCCATGCCGCATGATGGGCGCGCCAAGGAAGGACCGGAACTCCTCCTCGCCGATGCCCGGGATCAAAAGGAAGCCCGGTTCATTGACCGCGTCGTCGGTGTTGACCGGTTCGCCCGTCTTCGCGATGCGGCCGACCAAGCCTTGCCCGACCCGCAGCTCAGCCTCGCCCACCAACGACTGGTTCAGTCCTTCGGTCGCCGCGAGCTCGAGGACGTCGCTGTCTCGGATCAAGTAGATCGAGCACACTTCGGCCACCATCCCGGTGGCGACGAGCGCGACGATCCGATTGAGGCGCTCTTGCCCGCTTCTGTCTTGGGCGGAGCCGTCGCCGGCCTCCGGGGGCGAGGACCGCGCGAGCTCCAGACGCAGCCGGCGCAGCAAGGCGCGGGACTGAGCGCCGCTCTCCCTCGCCTTGACCGTCATTGGCTTTCCAGATGTCATGGGCGCCAGTTCTCGCCGTTCCATTCGAACTCAACCGCGGAACGTTATCGCACCGACCGATCTACAGGAAGGCGCAACGCCCTAAGCGGACGTCGTCTCGTTGGCGAGACCAAACGCTGAATGCAACGCCTGGACCGCGAGTTCCGTGTATTTGCGTTCGATCAGAACGCTCACCTTGATCTCGGACGTCGTGATCACCTGGATATTGATGCCCTCCGCCGCAAGCGCTGAGAACATTTCTTGCGCCACGCCGGTGTGGCTTCTCATCCCGATCCCGACAACCGAGACCTTTGCGACGGATCGGTCGGCGACGAGGCTCTCATACCTGATTTCGTCCTCCGCCGCTTCGATGGCCGCGACAGCGCGATCGAAGTCCACCGATCCGACGGTAAACGTCATATCCGTGCGTCCGTCGTCAGAGATGTTCTGAACGATCATATCGACATTGATGCCGGCCCTTGCGAGCGGGCCGAACACGTGCGCAGCCACGCCGGGTCGGTCTGGAACCCGTTGCAACGTGATTTTCGCCTCATCCCGGTTAAACGCGACGCCGCTGACCACTTTACTTTCCACGGCTTCCTCCGAGAGTTGAGATTCGTCGCACACCATCGATCCCGGCAGATCGCTGCCGATGGCGTTGCCAAAACTTGAGAGCACCTGAAGCGGAACCTTATACCGCATCGCCAGCTCGACCGAACGGGTCTGAAGAACTTTGGCGCCCAGCGACGCCAACTCCAGCATCTCCTCATAGGCGATCAGATCGACCTTGCGCGCGGACTCCTCAATTCGTGGATCCGTTGTGTAGACGCCTTCGACGTCTGTATAGATGTCGCATCTTTCGGCCTTGAGCGCCGCGGCGATGGCGACGGCGGAGGTGTCGGACCCGCCTCGTCCCAAGGTTGCGATCCGCCCGCCAGCGGCGAGACCCTGGAACCCCGCGATCACCGCATGCAACCCTTCGTCGAACTTTTGCTCCAGCGCCGACGTGTCGATGTCTTCGATCCGCGCGGCGCCGTGCGCGTCCGTCGTGCGCAAGGGGATCTGCCAGCCCTGCCACGACCGCGCCGGCACGCCCATCTCCTGAAGCGTCAACGCCATGAGGCCAGAAGTCACTTGCTCGCCAGACGCGACGACGGCGTCGTATTCGCGAGCGTCGTAGAGCGTGGAGATCTCGCGTACGAAACCAACGAGCTTGTTGGTTTCCCCGGACATGGCCGAAACGACGACGGCGACGTCGTAGCCGCGGGCCGCCTCCGCCGCGACTTTCTCTGCGGCGTTGCGAATGCGATCCAGGTCCGCGACGGAGGTGCCGCCGAACTTCATCACCAATCGAGGCTTGTGCGCCCGAGACATTTTCAAATCCAATCCGTCGACCGCTGACCCCTAATTCCGGGTCGGTCCTCTAAAACACGCAGTTGATAAGAGACGATGATCGCCCCCGCAAGCAGCGGAAGGCCGCTTACCTAGGACAAGAGGGCGCATTTCAGCGAGAACTCAGTCGTCGCGTCGGTCGATCCACGGGATCGGCGTCACGGGCACACCGTCCTCGTGCAGGGCTTCGGCTTCCTCCGCCGAGGTTTCGCCGTAGATCGCGCGCTCCTCGGCCTCTCCTTCGTGAATGCGTCGCGCCTCGTCGGCGAACTCGCGACCAACGTAATCCGCATTCGCTTCGACCTGAGCCCTGAGCGCGCGCAATCGACCCTCGATCTCGCGCCGGACCGCTTCCGGAGTGGTCATATACCGTGGAGACGTCGCTTGAGCCGGCGCGGTTGGAGCCTCGCCCGGTCCACCGACCGGCGGCGGGGCGCTGACAGGATCCGCCGGAACAGTGCGGTCTTCCTTGCGCCGCGCGGTCGAAACGCTTGGCGCCATCAGCGCCTTCGAGATCGTCGCGTCGCCGCAGACTGGACAACTCAGATGCCCGGACGTCCGAAGCGCTTCGAAACCGTCGTTGTCCTGGAACCAGCTTTCGAAAGCGTGTCCGTTTGAGCACTTCAGGGAGAACTTAATCACCGACGTCGACGCCTGTCTTTGGAGATTGGAGCAGATCCTCCATTCTAGAGCGTGGGACAGGTTGCGTCCAGAAACCCGCCCTAACCGCTCACGTTTGAGCCTTTAATCTTGAGCGTAAGCGGCTTTGCGGCCTAACAGCGCTGTGCTTCGAAAGAGTTGTCCGGGATGGCGTCTCCAAACGAAAACAGGGGTCCCATGTCTTCCGTCGCGCCCGACGACGCGAAGCTGGCGTCGAACTCATCCGATGCTTCACTTCCTGAAGATGGCGCCGTGGACGAAGTCCGCGCCACCGTTGCGCCAACACGCTGGGCGCACTTCGTTGTTCCGCCTGTCGTCTCCGTTGGAACAGTCGCGCTCTTCACTCAGTTGGAGAATGCGCCGTTCGTCTGGGTTCTTGGCGTCGTCAGCGGGGTGATCGTAGGGGTGGCCGCTTCGGTACTTTTGTCGGGCCCGCAGGAGTACGAACCTGTCGCGCCGACGCCTGAACCACCGAAGCCAGAGCCGCCGAAAGCGCACAATTTCGTCACTGCGGCTCTGAAAAACCTGCCCGCGCCGCTCATTTTGCTCGATGGGCAGGGGCGGGTCCTGTTTGCGAACTCCGCCGCCGAAGCCGAAATCGGACGCTAACTCGTCGATCAGCACTATTCAGCTGTGCTCCGAGCCCCTGGCATGGTCGACGCCGTGAACCGCGCCTACCTCGAAAAACAGCCTTCTCGCTTCGAGTTCTCGATCAGAGGCGCGAGCGAGCGGCACCTGCAAGCCTTTGTTCAACCGCTTCCCAAAAGTGTCGGCTCGAACGACGTTTTGACGCCTCCGCGCGTGTTGATCTTGCTTGAAGACCACACGCGCGCCCGTCGCGCAGAGCAACTTCACCGCGACTTTGTCGCAAACGCTTCGCACGAGCTCAAGACGCCGCTGGCTTCAATGACGGCCTCCATTGAAACATTGCGTGGTCCCGCGAAAGGAGACGACGCCGCTTACGAACGGTTCCTGGGGATCATGGCGCAACAAGCCGAGCGGATGCGGGCCTTGGTCGAAGATCTGATGTCGTTGAACCGGATCGAGTTGAACGAACACATCGCGCCGAGAGACGCCGTTGATCTCTCGCTCATTCTCGAAGACGCGGCGGCTCTCGCAGAGCCTGGCGCCAAGCCGGGACAAGCGAGGATCAATTTGGCCCCGCTGCCCCCTGACCTGAGCCTGCGCGGTGACGCGCGAGAGCTGACGCAGGTTTTCGCCAACCTGATGAACAATGCTCTGAAATACGGCGGGGACGGCAAGCAGATCGATGTCGTGCCCGCGAAGGTTGCGCCGGGCTCCAGCCGAATAGGGATTTCGGTCATCGACCGCGGCCCCGGCATCGCGCGAGAGCATTTGCCCCGTCTGACGGAGCGGTTTTACCGGGTCGACGTGCCGGTCAGCCGCAACAAGGGCGGCACCGGCCTCGGCCTGGCGATTGTCAAACACGTGCTCAACCGCCATCGGGGCGAGTTGGAGATTGACAGCGAACTCGGACGCGGCAGCCGCTTCACCGTCTGGCTTCCGAAAGACGATGCCGCAAAGGGACGCCTTGAACCCTCGGCGACCGCTTTGCTGCAAGGCCTCCGAGAAGATGGACTGAGAGGAATCGCAAGCTCAGACGACAAAGAGTGACGGACCTCATTCACAAAGAAACGGCTGAACTGGTCCGAACGGCGGCAAACATTCCTAACTTATATATACAAACACGCAAGCGATTGGGCTTATCCACAAAATGCGTCTCAAAACTGTAGCTGATCATTCATCAACGCGTCGCTAGGGGCGCCTAGTTTCCGCCGCCGAGTGGCTGAGAAGGCGGCACCTTCAACAAGCGCTCTTGTGTTACTTAGAGTTGGAGAAAGACCCGTGAAAAAACTCGGCATCGTTCTCGCCGCTGCTGCGTCGATCGCCGTCGCAGGCGAAGCTGCTGCGCGCGACCAGATCCGTATCGTCGGCTCGTCGACCGTCTTCCCGTTCGCCACTGCGGTTGCAGAGCAGTTCGGCAAGTCGACTTCGTATAAGACCCCGGTTGTGGAATCGACCGGTTCGGGCGGCGGCCTCAAGCTGTTCTGCGCCGGCGTCGGCGTCGAGCACCCAGACATCACCAACGCGTCGCGTCGCATGAAGGCGAAAGAGTTCAAACTCTGCAGCGAAAACGGCGTCGAAGGCGTTGTTGAGAACGTGGTTGGCTACGACGGCATCGTCTTGGCGAACGCGAAATCGGCTCCTCAGCTGTCGCTGACCATCGAGCAGGTCTGGAACGCTCTGGCTGCGAAAGGCCCGAAGCCGACCAACTGGAACGAAGTCGATCCTTCGCTGCCTGCAGTGAAGATCGAAGTCCTGGGTCCTCCGCCGTCCTCGGGCACCCGTGACGCGTTCGAAGAGCTGGTCATGGAAGAAGGCTGCGAAGCCGTCAAAGGCAAAGACTGGTGTAAAGAGAACAAAGGCGAAGAAATCCGTGAAGACGGCGCCTATGTCGAAGCTGGCGAAAACGACAACCTGATCGTTTCGAAGCTCGAAGCCAACCCTGAGGCGCTCGGCGTGTTCGGCTTCTCGTTCCATGACCAGAACGCTGACAAGATCCAAGGCGCAAACGTGAACGGCGTTGCTCCGACCTTCGAAAACATCGCATCGGGCGACTACCCGGTTTCGCGTTCGCTTTACTTCTACGTGAAGAAAGCGCATGTCGGCGTTGTTCCGGGCATCATGGAGTTCGTTGGCGAGTTCACCTCGGCCGGCGCTTCGGGCAATGGCGGCTACCTGCAGTCGAAGGGCCTGATCCCGCTGACCGGGTCGGAGCACTCGGCGAACCAGGCGAAAGTCATGGGCCTGACCGAGATGACCGGCGACGAGTGGAACTAATCCACTAAGACGATAGGACGCTCCGGTTCGCCGGAGCGTCTTCATTTTTTTTAGTTTATAGAATTCCCAAGAATTCGGGCTTTAGCCCTGAGCGGTGATAGAGGGGTCTGCCATGATCGGCGCCGCAGCATTGGCGATTGTCGTGCTCAGCGTGGCGATTTACGTCTTTGGACGCAGCCGCGCGATCTCTTCAGCGAAGGGAAGTTTAAAGAACCTGCATTCTCGCCCGTCGTATCACGGGCTGTTCTGCGCGCTGTGGACTTTCCTCGTAGGGATCGTCCTCATTCTGGTGCTCGGCGTCTTGTCGCGGCAGTACATCGAAAGCGAACTCGGCGGCAGGCTGGACGGCTATGTCGCGGAAAGCCAGTTGCCCGATGACGGGCTGGCCGCGCTGGAGGGCGTGGGCAATCTGGATGACGCCATCGCCGCTTTGGAGGGCGTCCCCGCAGATGAAGCGACGCTTGCCTTCACCCGCGCCGAGATAGAGCGCTTTCGCGACATACGCGGTGGATCCGCGCGTTTCGAGACGACGAACCTGCAGGCGCAGCTTGAGGATATTCAACGGCGCTTGATCATCGGGGACTCGATCGCAATCGCGGAGGGGCGCGTTCCGTCGCGCATCGACCGGCTGCGCCTGAACCTTGCGCAAGAGTTCCGTGAGCAAGAGCAGCTCCGTCAGTATGCGATCGGCGGACTGGCTCTGGCGGCTGCGCTTTTGACCGCATTGATCACGTTTTTCCGGGTTAGCCTGCCGTTCCGGGCTCGCAACCGAAGCGAGCGGCTGATCCGGTTCACGCTTTTCATCTGTGCAGCCGTCGCGATTTTCACCACCCTGGGCATCGTGCTGTCTCTGATCGGTGAAACGCTGATCTTCTTTGACAAGATGGATTGGCGCGTAAGCGACTTCTTCTTCGGGACAAACTGGAGCCCGCTGTCAAACCAGCGGGAAGGCTTCATCTCGCCCGAGGACATCGGTTGGCTGCCGCTCCTGGCCGGCACGTTCATGATCACTTTCATCGCAATGCTGGTCGCCGTGCCGATCGGCTTGATGGCGGCGATCTACCTGTCCGACTACGCAAGCCCACGTGTGCGCGCCTTCGCGAAACCAATGCTGGAGATCCTCGCGGGCATCCCGACCGTGGTCTACGGCTTCTTCGCGGCGATCTTCGTCGCGCCGTTGATCCGCGACCTCGGTCAATCGATTGGTCTCGATGTGAGTTCGCAAAGCGCGCTCGCCGCCGGCATCGTCATGGGGATCATGATCATCCCGTTTATCTCGTCGCTGTCGGATGACGTGATCAACGCGGTGCCGCAGAGCTTGCGCGACGGGTCGTATGGATTGGGCGCGACGAAAGCGGAAACGATCCGCACGGTGATCCTTCCAGCGGCGCTTCCCGGCATCATCTCCGCCGTGATCCTGGGCGTCTCCCGTGCTGTGGGTGAAACGATGATCGTGGTGATGGCCGCGGGCCAGGGGCCCAATCTCACGTGGAACCCGCTCGAGACCGTCACGACCGTCACCGTTCAGATCGTGATGCTGATTATCGGAGACACCGAAGCTGAATTGTCGGCTGGTCCCGCGTTCACTCTGGGCTTCGCGCTCTTCGTGGTGACGCTGACACTGAACTTCATCGCGCTCCGGATTGTCCGGAAGTACCGCGAACTGTACGACTAATCGAAAGCGGGAGCACCCCTCATGGTGGATATGAAGGCTCTGTCGGACTACCACACTTCCGACGCCGCTAAGAAGTTCATGCGCAAGCGCCATCGCTCCGAGGCGCGGTTCAAAGCCATCGGCGTGATCGCTATTTTGCTGGCCTTGGGCGCGCTTGTTTCGTTGGCTTGGACGATCGGATCGAACGCGGTGCGCGCGCTTTACGAGTACGATGTCACGGTCGATATCTCGTTTCCCCAGGACGCGTTTGACCGCTCGACAGCGGTGAAAGACTTCGAACGTCCGCTGATCGAACAAGGCATCCTGTCCGAAGACTCGATCATCCGACGCGAGTTTCGCAACCAAACCCGCATAGCGATCGAAAAGACCTTTCTCGCTCAGTTCGACGGCGTCCCCGAAGATAGGCGAGGCAATGTGCTGGAACTGCTCTCTCGGGGCAGTGTCGACACCTTGTCGGACGCAGTGCTGGAAGGAACCTACGGCCCTGGCGATGTCGTTCAGGATTTCCCGGCGCTCCTGTCTGACGATGCGCAGCTCTATTACAAGGGCGGCTTTGGTTCGGTCGATTTCGTAGACACGGCGGGGACACTGGACCTCGTCGACAAAGGCGACGGCCGCGTGGACCTTCTCGCCGCAGCGAATGATTTCTCCGAGCCGTTCGCGCTGGTGAAAGAGGCTCTGCTCGATCAAGCCTTGATCGTCGAGCGCGATGCGCGTCGTCAGGCGGCGGCCGTCGGCACGATGCAGGGAATTCTTGAGGACGCCGGTCTCTCTGAAGAAGAGCGGACCGAAGCGGAAGATGCTCTGAACCGTTTCGTCCGCGAAGAAGAGCGCTTGACGAACCTGGCGACTTCGTTGCGCCAACGCGCGAATTCGCCGGGAGGGCGCGAGGAGCTCAGTGAGGATTCGCCATCGGTTCTGGTCTTCGTGAACGGCGGAACGATCAAGATCGACGAGTTCAACGGCGCGAACCAACTGACCGGCTCGGTCTTGCGGCCGTTGAGCGCAATGGCGCAGGCGCCCGCCGGCGAATGGCGCATCGGCATGCTGGAAGGTTCTGAAAGTTCCCGGCGGATCAAGGACCAAGACGTGGTCTGGTTGGAAGAGCTGAAAGAGAAAGGCCTCGTGATCTCCAAGCCGAACTGGCCCTTCCTTCTCGAAGGCGACTCCCGCGAGGCGGAACTCGCCGGCGTATGGGGCGGGATCGTCGGCAGCTTCTGGACGATGATTGTGACCTTCGCCATCGCCTTCCCAATCGGCGTCATGGCGGCGATCTACCTCGAGGAATTCGCCCAGAAGAACAGCTTCACCGACTTCATCGAGGTGAACATCAACAATCTGGCGGCGATCCCGTCGATTATCTTCGGTCTGTTTGGTCTTTTGCTGTTGTTGTCCGGTTTCAAGGTGCCGTTCTTCGGCGGCGAGATCGAGATCGGCGGATGGGCCAAGGAGTTCAGGTCCGCCGCCTTTGTAGGCGGTATCGTCCTGGCGCTGATGACGCTGCCGACGATCATCATCGCGGCGCGGGCGTCGGTGCGCGCCGTGCCGCCGTCGATCCGCGACGCGGCGCTTGGCCTTGGCGCGTCGAAAGTTCAGACCGTGTTCCACCACGTGCTTCCGCTGGCGATGCCAGGCATCATGACCGGCACGATCATTGGCATGGCTCAGGCGCTTGGGGAGACAGCCCCGCTGCTCATGGTCGGAATGGTCGGCTTTTTCGCAGACGTTTCAACGGGCGTCGCTGACCCGACCACTGTAATGCCGGCGTTGGTCTACTTCTGGTCCGACTATCCAGAAAAACTCTTCGAGCTGAAGACGTCGCTCGCGATTGTCGTGCTGTTGTTGTTCCTGATCGCGATGAACACCTTGGCGATCATTCTACGTAAACGCTTCGAACGCCGCTGGTAGGTTGTGAGCTCCGAGCTCAAGACCCTGGACCGGTTTCTGGAAAGGATCGCTCAGAATGTCTGATCAAGTCGAGACAACCACCCCGGTCGCCTCCGGCGGCGGCGCAGACCCGAACGCAGCCGTGAAGATGGTCGGCAAGGGCGTCAACGTCTATTACGGCGACGCGCACGCCATCAAGGATGTCTCGATCGACATTCTCGACAAGACGGTCACGGCCTTCATCGGGCCGTCCGGCTGCGGCAAGTCGACGTTTCTGCGCTGTCTGAACCGCATGAACGACACGATCGACGTGGCGCGCATCACCGGGACGATCGAGCTCGACGGTCAGAACATCTACGATAAGAACATCGACCCTGTGCAGTTGCGCGCCCGCGTCGGCATGGTGTTCCAAAAACCGAACCCGTTCCCAAAGTCGATCTATGACAACGTCGCCTACGGTCCGCGGATCCACGGCCTCGTCGCCAACAAAGCGGATCTGGATGTGATCGTCGAAAGCTCGCTGCGTCGCGCGGCGATGTGGGACGAGGTTAAGGATCGCCTCGATCAACCCGGTACGGGCCTCTCGGGTGGTCAGCAGCAGCGCCTGTGCATCGCCCGTGCGATCGCCACAGCACCTGAGGTCCTGCTGATGGACGAGCCGGCTTCGGCCCTCGATCCGATCGCGACCGCGAAGATCGAAGAGCTGATCGACGAATTGCGCGAAAACTACTCGATCGTGATCGTCACACACTCAATGCAGCAAGCCGCGCGCGTCAGCCAGAAAACGGCGTTCTTCCATCTTGGCATCCTGGTCGAGTACGATGATACGTCGAAAATCTTCACCAACCCGACGGATCAGCGCACTCAGGATTACATTACTGGGCGCTTTGGCTGATCTATAGTGGTATAGACATGAAGCCAGTTCGGTCTGGCTGTTTGGGAATTCTGTTGAGGCAGAGGTATGGCGCCACACATCGTCAGCGCCTTCGAGTCCGATCTGCAGGAATTGCGGGCGCGGCTGTCGGAGATGGGCGGTCTGGCAGAAGAGCAGCTTTCTGAGTCTTTGGATGCGGTTCGCCGACGCGATCTGCCGCTCGCTCGGCGTGTCATCACAAAGGATCTGGAGCTGGATCAGCGGGAGATAGCTCTCGAAGAACTCGCCGTGCGCACCCTGGCGCTACGGCAGCCCCTTGCTCAGGATCTAAGAGAAACCATAGCCGCCCTGAAGATCGCGTCGACATTGGAGCGGATCGGCGATCTCTCCAAGAGCATCGCAAAGCGCGTGAGCCCGATGTCGGAGACGGATCTCGCGGCGATTGGCGGCGAGCGCTTGAACAACTCGATCCTTGGCATGGGGCAGCTCGCACAGACGCAGCTTTCGGATGTGCTCGACGCTTACGGCGCGCGAGACACCGCTGCAGCTGTGAACGTTTGGCGGCGCGACGTCGAGATCGACGAGCTGTACAACAGCCTGTTTCGAGAGTTGATCGACCTGATGACCCGCGAACGCGGCGCAGTTAGCCACGGAGCGCATCTGATGTTCGTTGCGAAGAACCTCGAAAGGATCGGCGATCACGCCACCTTTATCGCGGAGATGACGTATTACGTCGTCATCGGACAGCCGCTCAGCGACGACCGCCCGAAAGGCGACCCTCTCTTTCCACTTCCCGAAGTCGACAGTCTAACGGATCGCGAAACCGTTTAGTTGAACGGAGATCAGGAATATGGCCGCACGTATCTTGGTTACTGAGGATGAAGAGGCGCTCTGCGCGCTGTTGGAGTACAATCTGACGCGAGAGGGTTTTGAAGTGACCCTCTGCCGGAACGGCGAAGAGACGCTGGACGCCCTTAAGGACGAAAAGCCGGATCTGTTGTTGCTGGATTGGATGCTGCCCCATGTATCGGGGATCGAGATCTGTCGACAGGTCCGGGCGCGCGCGGAAATGCGCGACATTCCCATCATCATGCTGACGGCGCGCGGCGAAGAGGAGGATCGGATCCGCGGTCTGGACACCGGCGCGGACGACTACCTGACAAAGCCGTTCTCAATGACCGAGCTGCTCGCGCGGGTCCGCGCTGTTCTTCGTCGTTCGCGGCCGACGCTCTCAGGCGATATCGCGACGTTTGGCGATATCATTCTTGATCGAGAGACCCGGCGCGTCCGCCGAGCCGACCGAGAGATCCATGTCGGCCCGACCGAATTCCGGCTCCTCGACTGTCTGCTCCAACGGCCAGGGCGCGTTTACAGCCGCGAGCAGTAGCTCGACCTTGTGTGGGGCCGCGACGTCTATGTCGAAGCGCGAACGGTCGACGTGCATGTCGGCCGCTTGCGCAAGGCGCTCAACAGATCGACCGATCGCGATCCGATCCGGACCGTCCGCGCCGCCGGCTACGCGCTTGACGAGACCTACAGCTCAGGTCGCGAGCCGCAGCGCGACGATGAAACGGACGCCGCCGTTTAGACGGCGTCCGCTCTTGATTTCGGCCTGAAGATTATGCGGTAGCGGCGCGGCGACCCCGATCGCGGTCGCGATCCCGGCGGGACGACATCGGCTGATAGGCGACGGCCACATGCGCTTCGCAATACGGCTTGTCTGGCGCGCATGGCAGGCCGCAAAAATAGAAATCGTCCGTGCTCGGATCGCCAATCGGCCACTTGCACGTCCGCTCGTTGAGCTCCAGCAGCGTCAGCTTACGCGCGCTGCGCTCGACTTCCGCCGCAAGAACAGCAAGCGGGTTCGGAGCCTGTTCGACGACTTCGGGCGCAATCTCGGCCTCGGCGGCGGTCGCCCGAGCCGAGGGAGCTGGCGCAGGGGTCTCAGGCTCGACCGCTCGCGGAGCGGTCGGCTCCGGCTTGGGCGGCGTTGCAGGTTCGTTTATTTCCACAGTTGTCGTTTTTCCCATTTGCGTACGGTTGGACAGCCCAAGTCGATGGACTTTACCAATAACGGCGTTGCGGCTCACACCACCGAGCGCTTTCGCGATCTGGCTGGCTGTTAGTCCTTCGGCCCAAAGCTCTTTCAGCTTCTCGACGCGTTCGTCGGTCCAGGACATGAAGGTCTCCCCAGAATAAATAGTCCAAAATCCGCGTTTGTCACTCTGATGACGACAAGCCCCAACGGGCCCCGATGCAAAACCGGTTCCCCTACCTGTTGCCTCTCGGTTCAGGAACGCATAGCACCCTTTAGCAACTTGCGACCGCCGGGACAATCGGGCCGATTGCTTTGGGGCGCCAAAAGTCGAGATTTAGGCGCCGCCAGACCCGCCAGGCGTCGTTGCTCTGACCGCGAGACGCGATCTGGATGAAAGCTGAATTGAGAGATCAAGCCGCGCCTGCCGATGCAACCGGACCGGGCTCAGTCCCACACAAAATGGGCGTCAGGCGATTTGGACACACAAATGTCCTCGGCGTCCAAACGCTGCTGAAGCGCGAGGTTTTGCGTTTCCTGACCGTCTACACGCAGACGCTGCTTGCGCCCATTGCGACAGCGGCGCTGTTCTTGTTTGTGTTCTCTCTCGCCTTGGCCGACCGGCGCGGCGAGGTCTTGGGAACCCCCTTTATCGCCTTTTTGGCGCCGGGCATCGTGATGATGACGGTCATCCAGAATGCGTTCGCCAACACGTCCTCGTCGATGATCATCGCCAAAGTGCAGGGCAACATCGTCGACACCCTGATGCCGCCTCTGTCTGCCGGTGAACTGACCTTCGGGATCGCGATCGGCGGCGCAGTCCGAGGCGTGTTGGTCGCGGTTCTCGCCGGGGCTGTGCTGTTTCCCGCCGCGGGCGTCGGCCTGGCCGAGCCGCTCTGGGCGCTCTTTTTCGTATGTTCAGGCGCTTTGTTGCTGTCGTTGATCGGCCTCGCCGGCGGGATCTGGGCGGACAAGTTTGATCATATGGCCGCTGTGACGAACTTCGTCGTCACGCCGCTCAGTTTTCTTTCGGGCACCTTCTACTCGATCGAGGCGCTGCCGCCGGCAATGGCGGCGCTGCTGCGCTATAACCCCTTCTTTTACCTCATCGACGGCTTCAGGTATGGGGCCTTGGGCGTATCTGACAGCGAACCATGGGTCGGAGCGCTGGTCATAATCGCTGCAAACATCGCGATGTGGGCGCTCTGCTGGCGATTGTTCAAAATTGGCTACAAACTGCAGAGTTGACGCCATTCGTTGACAACTCGGAAAGTGCGGGGAATAGTTTTGGAGCGCCCCAGTGCTGAGCTTTGGTTTTGCCGAGCTTGGAGATGGGGCGTCTTGTTTTGGAGGCGTTCCCATCGATATTGGGCAAGCCCTTCAACGAGGAGACCATTCGGGAATAGCCCCGCCCAGCGCCGCTGGGCGAGGGCCTTGGTATTTTGGAGGCCGTGCCGTGATCTCACCGGTGATGCCGACCTACGCTCGCGCGCCTTTGTCTTTCGAGAGGGGCGAGGGCTGCTGGCTGATTGACGACAAGGGCGATCGCTACCTCGATTTCGGGGCTGGCATCGCCGTGAATGCGCTCGGACATGCGCATCCGGCGCTGGTCGAGGCGCTGAGCGATCAGGCGCGACGACTTTGGCACACCTCCAACCTTTACCGCGTTCCCGGGCAGGAGAAGCTCGCGGAGCTGCTCATAGAGCATACGTTCGCGGACACCGTGTTCTTCACCAACTCCGGCGCTGAGGCGATGGAGGGCTGCCTGAAGGCGGCCCGCAAATTCCATAGCCACAACGGCTCGCCAGAGCGCACCCGGTTTGTCACCTTCGAAGGCTCGTTCCACGGACGGACGATGTTCACCATCGCGGCGGCCGGGCAAGACAAGCTGGTGAACGGTTTCGGCCCAATGCCGGAGTGTTTCGACCGCGTGCCCTTTGGCGATCACGAAGCGCTAAAGGCGGCGATCGGCCCCGAAACGGCAGCGGTGGTGATCGAGCCCGTTCAAGGCGAAGGCGGCATCGTCCCGGTTCCTGCCCAGTGCCTGAAAGGCCTGCGCGAGCTGTGCGACGATCATGGCGTGTTGCTGATCTTTGACGAGATCCAATGCGGCATGGGCCGCACGGGCAAGCTCTTCGCCCACGAGTGGTCAGGCATCGAACCCGACCTCATGGCTGTTGCGAAAGGCATTGGCGGCGGTTTTCCCGTCGGCGCGTTCCTGGCGACCGAGACAGCCGCAGCCGGCATGACAGCCGGGACCCATGGCACGACTTACGGCGGCAATCCGCTGGCGATGGCGGTGGCGTCGAAGGTCATGGAGATCATGATTGCGCCAGGCTTTCTGGAGCACGTCTCCCGCGTATCAGGGGCTTTGCGTCAAGGTTTGGAAGGTCTCGTCGCGGCCCATCCGGACGTTTTCGAGCACGTGCGCGGCGAGGGTTTGATGCTCGGCTTGAAGTGCAAAACGGCGAATATGGACGTCGTGAACTCCGCCCGCGAGAGGGGGCTCTTGCTGGTTCCCGCTGGCGACAATGTGGTTCGCATCCTGCCGCCGCTGATCATCGAGCAAGCGGAGATCGACGAGGCGCTCCGACGTCTCGAAGCCGCCGCAACATCGCTCGAAAGCGGTGAGAAGGCGGCTTAAGGGCCGCCACATCCCTACTCTGAGACGACAGAAGGAACGCCCGATGAACGCGTTCGATATAGATACCGCGACGACGCTCGCGGGCCAGACCCGTCACTTTCTCGAACTCGACGAGATCCCGGCCGCGGACCTGCGCCGGATCCTCGACGTCAGTTCCGAACTCAAAGCGCGACGCGCCGGCATGCCAAAGGGCGCGCCGGATCCCGACGCGCCGCTTGACGGCCATGTGTTGGCGATGGTCTTCGCCAAGCCGTCGACGCGGACACGCGTCTCGTTCGATGTGGGAACCCGGCAACTCGGGGGCCGGACGATGGTCATGAACGGCGCAGATCTGCAGCTGGGTCGCGGCGAAACCATCGCCGACACCGCCAAGGTGCTGTCACGCTACGTCGATGCGATCATGATCCGAACCTTTGATCCTGCAGATGTTCGCGAACTCGCTGAAAACGCTGATATTCCTGTGATCAACGGTCTCACCGATCACTCGCATCCCTGCCAGATCATGGCGGACATCCTGACTTTCGAGGAACACCGCGGGCCGATCACCAAGCGCAAGATCGCCTGGACCGGAGACGGCAACAACGTCGCGGCGACCTGGGTGCAGGCGGCCACCGCTTTCGACTTCGAGATTACGATCGCCTGCCCTGAAAGTCTGCGCCCTGACGACGAGATCCTGTCGGCGGCGCGTGCGGCTGGGGCCAATCTTACGATCACCGAGAACGTGCGGGAGGCCGTCGCCGGCGCGGACGCGGTGGTCACCGACACCTGGCTTTCGATGAACGACCCGGACAATGTGCGCGAACGCCGCCACAATCTTCTGAGGTCTTACCAAGTCGACGCCGAGTTGATGGCGCACGCCAAACCGGACGCTCTCTTCATGCACTGTCTGCCAGCCCATCGCGGCGAGGAGGCGACGGCGGAGGTGATGGACGGCCCGCAGTCGGTGATCTTCGACGAGGCGGAAAACCGGCTTCACGTCCAGAAGGGTATTCTACTCTGGTGCCTGGGTCTTATCTGAAGGACGATGAAGACCGCTAGCCGGCGCTAGCTGGAGAGAGCAATGACCACGACTGAAGAGACCGGCTCCGCCATGGGAGAGACCCCAGGCGCGAGCGGAGGGGATGATGCGATCCTCCCCTTTCAATTGGACCGTTTAGACCTGCGCGGCGGCGTGGTGCGCCTGGACAAGACGCTCAACCAGATACTGGACCAGCACCGCTACCCTGGGCCCGTAAGCGCGCTTGTCGGCGAAGCGGTGCTGATAACGGCACTGATTGGCCGATCAATGAAACTGCGTCAGCGTTTCTCTTTGCAGGCCAAGGGGGATGGGGCGGTCTCGATGATCGCCACCGACTACTTCGCGCCTCAAGAGGAAGGCGAGCCGGCTCGGCTGCGCGCTTACGCGCAATTCGACGCCGACCGCGTGCCGGAGGTTGCTTCGGACCCGTTCTCGCTTCTGGGCGAAGGTCTGATGGCGATGACGATCGATCAAGGCAAGCACACGACGCCCTACCAGGGTCTGACCCCTCTGGTCGGCGGCGGATTGGCGAGCTGCGCCGAAACCTATTTTGCGCAATCGGTCCAGACCGCGACCCGATTTCAGCTGTCCCTGGGGCAAACAGCGGCCCCAGGCGAGAGCCCCCGTTGGCGCGCCGGCGGCGTGATGCTGCAGCATCTGCCCGATTTCGGCGAAGGCGCGACCCCGCCGGATGCGCCCTCGGGGGGGGACGGGTTGCTGTCGGCGCAGGACATCGCCGACATGGGAGATCAGCCCGACAATTGGCGACGGGCCAACATGTTGCTCGATACTGTCGAGACGATGGAGCTGATCGGCCCTCATGTCACGCCGGAGCGTTTGCTCATCCGCCTCTTCCACGAGGAGCAGCCGCGCGTCTACCCCGCGCAAACGGTTGTCTTCGGCTGTACGTGCAGCAGGGAGAAGGTCGTCTCGCTGATGGCCGGCTACCCTGAGACAACCGTGCAAGACATGGTCACAGAAGACGGTGAGATCGTTGCGGATTGTCAGTTCTGCGGCGCGCAGTACCGCTTCGACCTTGAAGAGATGCTGGCTGACCGCCTCGCTGCGCAAAACCTATCGCGCGCAGGCTAAGCTATTGAGCCGCCTGCGCCTTTTCTAGGAATTCGTCGACCTGCTCTGGGGTCGTCGCAAACGAACAAACAAGACGGGCCTGGACCCGACCTTCGGAGGCGTCTTCGTCCTGCCACGCCGGCTCAAGATAGTAGTCGGCTCCGGCGGCTCTAAGGGCCTGATGCGTCCGGGCCTCCATCTCGACGAACATCATGTTCGCCTCGACCGGATGCGCGAGACGCATCGACGGGATCTGCCGCAGCCCCTCGGCCAAGCGATCGGCCATCGCGTTGGCGCGCCCGGCCAAGCGCAGCCATAGACCGTCTTTCAGCCACGCCTCCATCTGCGCGGACACGAACCGCATCTTCGAGAACAGATGCCCACCGCGCTTGCGGCGATAGGCGATCTCATCGGCGAGCCCTGGGTCGAAGACGACAACCGCCTCGGCCGCCATCGCACCGCATTTCGTGGCGCCCAGACAGAGAATGTCGACACCCGCTTTCCACGACATCTCCGCCGGCGAATGGTTCGTCCGAGCGATCGCGTTGGAGAAACGCGTGCCGTCCATGTGAACACGAAGCCCGGCGCCGTGGGCGATACCGGCCAGCTCGGCGACTTCATCCGCTGAATACAGCGCCCCGGCCTCAGTCGCCTGCGTCAGCGAGAGGACGCGAGGCTGATGGCTGTGGACGCCGTGCCCGCCGCCCTTCCGGAGCGCCTCGGTGAGCACATTCGCCGAGATCTTGGCGTCATCGCCGTCAAGCAACGCGAGTTTGCCGCCGCCGATGTAAAACTCCGGCGCCCCACACTCGTCCTCTTCGACATGGGCTTGGCGATGACACAGGATCGAGCCCCATACCGGCGTTACCGCGGAAAGCGCTAGAGCGTTCGCCGCCGACCCAGTCGCGACGAGAAAAACAGCCGCATCCTCGTGTTCAAAGGTTTCTTGGATCAGCGCCGTCGTCCGATCGGTCCAAGGGTCGCCGCCATAGGCTCCGGCGGCTCCGTCATTGGCCGCCGACAGCGCCGCCATGATCTCAGGCGCCACGCCGGACGCATTGTCGCTCGTGAACTTCACTCTTTATCCCTCATTCCCCAGCATGACCTGTCAGATCGTCTCGCTCACCACCCGATCAACCAACTCGTCTTCCGAGACCTCATACTCCGGCGTCGGCCATCCCTGGACCGAGACCCCGGCCAGGTGCACGCTGTTCGGGTCGCCGCTGATCAATGGATGCCAGGGATACAGATCATACCCTTCGGCCACCAACCGGTACGCGCAGGTGCGCGGCATCCAGTTCTTCGTCTCCAAGACGCTCTCTGGCGTCAGAACCACGCATTGCGGCACAAGCTGCTTGCGAAGCTGGTAGTTTCCACATCGGCATGTCTCGGGATCGAAAAGCCGACAACTGACATCCGTGTACCAGACGCGATCCGTCTCGTCGTCTTCGAGCTTCAGCAGGCAACACTTTCCGCATCCGTCGCAGAGCGCCTCCCATTCCTCCGACGACAGTTCGTCCAGCGGCTTTTTCCGCCAGAACCCTGGCTCAAGCGCCATCCCCAGCTCCGCTGAATAGGGCGGCGACGCCGTCGAAGGCGAGCATTGCGATGAACCAGACCACAGCGCCAAAGAGAACGACCGCCGCAACCTGCAGGATCACGTTGCGCGGCGTCAGCCGCCAGTCGAGCGGAGGGTCTTCCAGACCACCGTCCCCCTCCATGCCCCAGCGCTTCCGCACTTCAGGCCCTGTCAGCGCTCCGCCGGCTTCATGACGCAACTGATCAAGTTTCGCTTGGGCGTCTTTGGATGTTTCGTCGGATTGGCTCATGTCGACTTCTTGTGCAAAAAGCGGCGCACCAAATCTCGCCGAAACGTGAGATGCGTCGCGCCAGGTTTTTCGCCACCCTCCTAGCGCCGGCCCGCGTCTGTCAAGAAGTCGGCGACTCAGTATGAAAGGACCGCCATGCGCCGTCTCGTTTCTCCATGGAAAGCCGCTCTGGGTCTCGCCCTCGCGGTCGGTCTGACAAGCGGCGTCTCGTCACTTCTTTTCGCCAGCTCGCCCGATGAATTGTTCGAGAGCAAACTGGTGAGCGTCGCCGAGCCATTCGCCCCGCCGGCGATCCCGCTGCCAATGGCGCCAGGAACGGGTCTCGCAGACCACAAGGGCAAAGTCGTCGTCGCGGTCTTTTGGGCGACATGGTGCCCGGTTTGCCTACGCGAGATGCCCGAGATCGACGCGCTCAGCGCCGAAATGAGCGACGAGGGGGTCGTCGTGCTGCCCTTGTCGTTGGACACGGGAGACGAAGCGCCGGCGAAAGTCCAAGCCTACTTTGACGAAAAGCTGTTCAAGCACCTGCCGGTGATCGTCGATCCCGGCGGGATGAACGCAGGTGCGATCGGACTTCGCGGCACGCCAACCTCGTTTGTGCTCAATAAGGACGGCCTCGTGGTCGCGGCGATCGAAGGCAATGCGCATTGGGGCAGCGACGCCGCCCGCAGGTATCTGCGCGAGCTTCTGGCCGAATGACGCGCGCCTAAGCGCTTCCTGGCCAGAAAGAAAGGGCGCGCTGACCGATCCAGGTCTCCGGCGCCCACCGCGCGACGAAGAACGCCGCGATGAAACCGGTCGCGCCGACGAGGCCGAAGATCTGCGGCGTGCTCAACCCGACCTGAACCAGAAGCGCGACAACGACCGCCGAGGTCGCCATCAGTGCGGAGTCGATCATGTTGGAACAGGCCACGATCCGGCCACGCTCGCCTTCCGGGGCTGCGTTCTGATAGACGGCGTTAAGCGGCGTCACATAGAAACCGGCGCAGGCCGCGAGCATCACGAAGTCAAAGAGCACGCGCCACCCTGACCCCGACGCCAGAAAGTCCGAGATGTTCATCAACGCCTCGGCGTCCTGAGCTGGCGGGGCGCTGGTCGCGATCATCAAGTCGATCGAAAAGATCGCGATGCCGACGGCGGCCCAAGGCGCGTAGCCGACCTTGATCTGACCGCGATAAACCACTCCGCAGAGCATCGCGCCGATGGCGACGCCGATCGAGAAACCCGCGAGCAGGAGCGTCAAAACCGTCTCATCCGCCCCAAGCTGGTTCTTTGTGAACGGGGCGAGCAGAGACATGAACGTCGCGCCGGCGAACCAAAACCAGCTGATGGCCACGATCGTTCGGAACGCCACAGGCTGCGCGCGCGTGACGGCGAAGACCTTCGCCATCGCCGGGACGACCGTCCAATCGACCGCCACGGAACGGTCTCGCGGCGGGGCGGGCAGCGCATAGAGGCTCGAGACCCACCCGATGACTGCGATCGCGACAACGGCGATCGAGGTCCATAGAATGCCGGCCTCGGTCAGGATTAGGTTCGTTCCCACAATCGTTCCAAGCAGAATCGAGAGGAAGGTCGCCGCCTGGATCAGGCCGTTTCCAGTCACCAACTCTCGCTTCGGCAGGTATTGCGGCAGCACGCCGTACTTGATTGGCGCGAAGAATGCGGACTGCGCCCCCATCAGGAACAGTAGGATAAAGAGCGGGATCAACTGCTGCATGTGATAGGCGACGGCCGCCCCGATCATCAGGATGATCTCGACGAATTTCACCCAGCGCATCATCACAGCCTTGTCGACGCTGTCGGAGATCTGGCCCGCGAAAGGCGAAAAGATCGCAAACGGAAGGATGAAGACGCCCGCCGCAATCGGCGCAAGAACCTCCAGACTGATCTCCAGGTCCGAGGCGAGGCGATAGGTCAGCAGCGCGATGAAGGCGTTTTTGAAGACGTTGTCGTTAAACGCGCCGAGCGCTTGAACCAGAAAGAGCGGCGTGAACCTCCGCGATCCCAGCAACGGTCCGCTTGCCGGAACCGGATCCATGAAGGCGCGCTCCGGCGCATTCGGATAAATCGGGTCAATGCCGACGGCGACGCCGCCAGCGTCTTCCTGCAACGGCGCCTCAGGCGTCCGCTGAGGCTCTGCGTCCGCGCTGCGCGGAGGTTCCGAGTTCCCCGACCCGTTCGTTGTCGTCATTCGTCAGCCCCAGCCTGTGTCGCTCGCGCGCGGCGGCGATCTGTTCAGGATCGCCATGTTCTTCAATGAGTTCCATGGTCCGTGTTTCGATCCGGATCTCGATCTCCCGCATAAACGTGTCCTTGTCGAGACCGGGGGGGATCGGCTCCATAAACTCGATGACGCAGGTTCTCCCGATATTCTTGCGCCACTCGCGTTTCGGCCAGATCAGCCCGCACGACAACGCCACCGGGTGCGCGGGCGCTCCCAGCGCCTCGTAGATATGAAACACTCCGCTGCGATAGCGCTGACGGGAGCCGATGCGCATCAACTCGCCTTCCGGGTAGATCAGGATTGGACGCCCTTCGGCATAGACGCGCTGGGCCCCCTCGACGACGTCCCTCAGGTGGTTCTTTCGGCCGCCGTCGACCGATACCAAGATGTATTCCAGTTTGCGGATGACCGGGCCGATCAGTGGGTAGCGCTCAAGCTCCTTCATCGCGATCGCAGCGAGATCCGGATAGATATCGAGCGGAAAAAAGGTGTCGAGCTCGCTTTGATGCTTTGACACGATCAGCGCCGGCCGCTCCCCGTCTTTGAACTGCTCCAGACCCCGGATCTCGATTTTGGCGCCAATGATGTTTCGGGTCAGGAATTGTGATCCGCGCGCCCAGCGCCGCAGCATCCACCGCATCGATTTCGGGGTTCGATCGACGAAAGTCACCACCAAAGCGACCGCTGCGATCGACAGAGTCCAGCCGACAAAGGCGATGTTCAAAACAGTGCTGCGCATCGAGCCCTTCTCGCCTAAGCGGCCATCTTCGAATCCTTATCGCAGGATCTTCATACCGCGATTCATCGCCGGTCGTGTTTCACGAACAGCGTTCACGGTAATTATCGATCGCGCTTGGAGCGTCAATCAATTATGAACAGCGCTCAGAAAAAATTCGGAGCATGTTTCTCAGATGGCCCGGGCAAAGCGCAGCCCCGAAGCAACCGAGGCGATGCGGCGGGATTTGGTCGCCGCGGCGCGAACACTCATCGCCTCGGAGGGGCATAAAGGGCTCACCGCCCGAAGGCTTGCAGCCAAGCTCGGCTGGGCCGTCGGCACGATCTACACGATCGCACCGACCCTCGACGTTATCGTCCTCGAAGCCAACGCGGCCGAGCTCGCGGATCTTCGGGACGCCCTGATCGCCCAGGATATGAAATTGACGTCTGGGGCCAGTCCTGCGGACAGGCTCCAAGCGATGGCGGAAACCTATGTCGCTTTCGCCCAATCACGCGCTCACAACTGGGCCGCGATCTTCGAGCGAGAAGCCGAGGGAGACCCCCCAGAGTGTTATCTGGCTCGACAGCAAGAGCTTTTCGATCTCGCCGAAACCCTGGTGCGCCCGCTTACCGATGACGACGACGCCGCCCGGCGCGCGTCGCGCGCGCTTTGGGCCGCGCTGCAGGGCATCGCCGCGCTGGCGATGGCGGGACATCTCGGGCGTGTGTCCGCCGCCGGGGCCGAGGACCTCGCAAACTAAATGGTGCAGACATTTATTGCGGGATTGAAGGCGACGAAGACCTAGCCGCGCCAAGGCTTTCGCAAGGTCAAGGCTCCAGCAAGGTCGCAAGGATCCGCCGCGCTTGCGAGGCGTCTTGATCCATCTGCGCAATCAAAGGCTCAAGCCCGTCGAACTTCACCTCGGGTCGAAGATATGCGCAAAGCGCGACAGACAGTTCCGCGCCGTAGAGATCGCCGCTGAAGTCGAACAGGAAGGTTTCAAAGTTTGGGACCGTCTTGTCGAAGGTCGGTCTCAAACCCATCGAGGCCACGCCGTCATAGCGCCCGCGATGCGGTCCATCACGAACCTCAACCTTCACCGCGTAGATCCCATAGGCCGGGTGGAGAACGCCGTCGGGCAGCGCTTGATTGGCGGTGGGATACCCCAGATCACGTCCGCGTTGGTCCCCCTGGAGCACCTTTCCGTCGATCTTGTGCCAATCGCCGAGGATGCGCGCGGCCTCCTCGGGTCGGCCTTCTCGAAGCGCAGCGCGGGCGGCAGAGGACGAGAACGGCTCGCCATTCAACTCCGACGAGCCGACCTTGTCGATCACCTCGACGGCGAACCCGCAGTCTCGGCCAAGCTCAGCCAGCATAGCGACGTCGCCTGCGCGACCTTTGCCAAAACGAAAGTCGCGGCCGACGACAACGTGTCGTGTGTTGAGCCCTTCGGCCAAGACCTCTTTTGCGAACGCGCTTGGCGATAGGGAGGACAGTCTGCGCTCGAAAGGGAGGATGTAGAGATGCTTTACGCCCAACTGCGCCAGCTTTCGCGCCTTCTGCTCAGGGCTCGTCAGACGAAAGGGCGGCGCGTCGGCCTGGAAGAGCTCGCGCGGATGCGGCTCGAAGGTGACGACGCCTTGAGCGATCCCGAGTTGGGCGGCCGCTCGGCCCGCCGCCTCCACGACGAGGCGATGCCCTCGGTGCACGCCGTCGAAGTTGCCCAGCGCCACGCCGACGGGCGGCGTCGATGCGCCTTCAAACGGCGGCAACCCTTCGAGGATCTGCATACGGCGCGTCCAACCCACCTAGCCAATCGTGGACAGCGGTATGGCCGAGCTGCGGAGGCGGCGCAAGACGGTTTCAGAAGGAAACGCAGAGAGCGAAGGCGAGGCTTCGAGTTCAGGCTGCGGCCGACACCAGTTCCGCCCGGCTGGGCGCCAGCACCCGAGCTTCGCCCTCGAGGACGATCGAGTCCCCAACCAGGCAAGCGCAGTCGATCGTCAAGCGGCGTTTGTCGAGGATGATCTCGGAGACGCGACACCTGGCGAGGACGGTATCGCCCGGGCGCACCGGCGCCCGAAACTTCAAAGACTGGCCCAGGTAAACCGACCCATGACCTGGCAGCTCTTCACCGATCACAGCGGAGATCAAGCCAGCCGGCAGGATGCCGTGCGCGATGACCCCGCCGAACGGCGTCGAGGCGGCGTAGTCTTCGCAGAAGTGAATTGGGTTCAAGTCGCCGGAAATCCGCCCGAACGCCTCAATGTCTTCGCGAGAGACAGTGCGCGCGCGGGTGCGCTCCATGCCGACGGTCAAATCTTCGATGAAAATAGTGCGCGACATGCCCACGCCTCCAAACCTGAACTCAGAGCTCAGGGTAAGCGAAAGCGCTGCGGCGCACAAGCCCGCGACGTAATTATATTGCTTAAGGCACGAAGGTAACGGAAGAAACTATCTCAGCCGGCCAATGGTGTAGCGTGGCGAACGCTCGGTCTCTACTAGATATTGTGCTAAGAGCTCGGGATCAGGACGCTCTGGATCATCCCCCAACTCACCAGCAGCCAATCCGCCTGAGACGAAAAGACAGTCCAGATCGGCGTTTTGCGCTCCCAGAACATCCGTATTGATTCCATCGCCGATGGCGAGAACGCGCTCTTTCGGGAGGTTCCGGCCGACGACTTCGGCGACCGTCCGCATCGCCAAATCGTATATCGGCGGGTTCGGCTTGCCGAAATAGCGCGTGCGCCCGCCGGCTTGCTCATAAACCTGAGCGATGGCGCCTGCGCAGTACAAGCGTTCCTCCCCGCGGTCGACGATGATATCGGGGTTTGCGCACAGAAACATCAGATCCCGCTCGACGCCGGCGCGCACCAGATCTGCGTAATCCTCAGGCGTCTCGACCGTATCGTCGAACAGGCCCGTGCACAGAATATGCTCCGCCTGATCGAGATCGGACCTTTGCAGATCGAGTCCCTCCCAGACCGAATTGTCGCGATCGGGTCCGACAATATGCGAGCGACGCCCCCATTTTCCCGAAGCGAGTTCATCCCGCGTCGCGTCTCCGGAGGACACGATCGCATCGAACGAGTCCTCCGGCGCATTCAAACCTGCGAGGTGGCGGCGCACAGCCGGGTTCGGCCGCGGCGCGTTTGTCAAAAGGACGACCTTGCCGCCTCTCGCACGATAGCCCTGAAGCGCCGCAACCGCCGCGGGAAACGGTGTGACCCCGTTGTGGTAGCAGCCCCAAAGATCACACAGGACTGCGTCATACTGGTCCGAGATCTCCGCAAGCCCGTTGATCAGCGTCGTCCGCTCGTCCGCCATTACGCCACTCCAAATAAAAAGCCGCGCCTCTCGTAGGGGGCGCGGGCCTGAGGGTCAATTAGACCGAGAGAGTAGCGCGTCGAACGAGATGTCGACGGACGCAGACGCTTTACGACTTCAGCTCGCGCGGCGGGGCCAGCGCTTCGCCTTGCGCGTAGGAAACGCCGACGGCGATCGCGGCTTGAAGCTCTTCTTCGCGCTCGACTTTCTCGACCACGAGTTCGACGCCGAGCTCTTTGAAGACCGCGTTGAGCCGCTGCGCGCCCGTACGCGACGACTGCACGCGCTCGAGGAACTCCTGGGCTCCAACCTTGAAGTACTTGAACCCGACCTTGGAGAAGAGCTCCACATCGACGCTCCAGTCGACGATATGGTCGAGAGAGAAACAGAACCCTTTCTCTCGCAGACGCTGCAGGATGCCGAGATCCGTATCGTTCAGGTCGCCAAGCTCGAGCTGATTGAGTTCGAAGATCAGATGCTGTCCCAGTTTGTCGAATGTCGACAGATGCGCGATCAGCGGGCGCAAGAACTCCTCGTCGCGCAAAGACGACAACGACACGTTGCAGAACAGACCAATCGACTTGTCCGCGTGCTGCAGGCGTTCGCTGGCGGCGATACACTGATTGATCGCAGCATTATCGACTTGATGAATGCCGCCGTCGACCTTCGCAGCGCGAATATGATGCGCGCGTGAGCTCAGATCGCCGTCCACCTCTCGCAGACGCGAGAAGCACTCAAAGAAGCGCGGCGTTTGATCGGGGAGCGAGAAGATGCCTTGAAAAACGATGCCGGCTTCGTCCAACCGCAGATCCGGATCGAACACCAGGGGCTTCTCCGGCTCAGCAGACTCTGAAGCGGCCGGCGCGCCAAGTTCGACGGGATCTTCTTCCTGTTCGGACACGGCATCGTCTTGCGGACCGACGGCTTCGGGCAAATCGCCATGCGCCAAATCGTCCTCAAGCTCGTCCTCAAGACTTTCTTCGGGCTCGATCACAGGCGCAATCTGTTCATCCTCAGACTTGCTTTCCACGGGATCGGGAGCCAGCGCCATCCGGGTCAACGTCTCGCCGTCGACGCTATCGCTCTCAGGCGTTGAGCTTTCATCAACATCCAAGAGATCAACGACGTCTTCCGAGATTTCGAGGTCTTGCATTGAAACGTCGTCGATCGCGTTGTCCTCGGACAGCACAGCGTCGGCCGTCGCAATGTCTTCTTCTTCATCTTGTTCAAAAGCGAAATCCGCGCTCAGAGCCAGCGCCCCGGCGGTCTGAGGAGCCGACGCATCCGCGAAGACCGCGGTTGTCGCGTCTCCTGCGAACGAGGCGGCGGCGCGCTCCAGTCGCGGCGCTTCGTCAGGCGCGGCGGCCGCGGCCATGTCAGCCAAAGCAACCTGCTTGGCCATCATGATCGCCTCCTGAACCGAATGCGCTTCAGGCTTTGTGGTTTTCGGGTCAGCAGCCTCAACCGGCTCTTCAAACGCCGCCTCGGCGTCTGCGCCGGTCATGCTCGAGAGCTGCTCGGAATTTCTGCGTGTTTCACCGACTGCGAGCGAAACGGCGCGCGCCAGTTTGTTGGCCTTTTCCTGAAAGTCGGAGAGGCGGCTCGCCATCTCGACCATGCGCGCTTCAAGACCCGCGGCGGCGGCGCGATCCAGAGACTGGCCCTCCTGAAGCGTGTCGAGACGCAAGGAGATGTCGTCGAAACGTTCGGTAAGCTTGGTGAGATCCGAAGCTCCCCCGACGCCCTCGCCGATCGTCGTCTCAAGCGTCGCCAGACGGCTCGCCACATCGCCAAGCGGCTCGATCAGCGCCGCGGGTTCGTCAGAGGCGTCCGCGGTTAGCGACGTCGGAGCAACGCCTTTGGCGACGGCGGCGTCAACGAGCTCCGCCAGTTCGTTCACAGCTTGACGGGTTTCCGCCAACGAGGCCTCCAGCGTCTCGGCCGTTTCATGAAGACCGATCAACTCCTCAGCAAGCAGTGGTCGTTCATCTTCGATCGTCTGCCAGTTTCGCAGGCTCATCAGGGCGGCGAAAACCGCGACCCCCAAAGCGATCATCGTAGCGACGCCGCCGAAAATTGATCCCAAAAGGCCGCCTAGAACAACGCCGATCGCTGCGGCCAAAAGGGGAAATCGACGAGACGAAAACATACCGGACATGTGATCACCGCTTCTCGCAGATCGGTTCTCAAACCCCAAACCTGCGTCATGGACTTGGCATTTCAGCCTTCACGCTGTGAACAACTTGCTGCGTTAGGGTTTACATCCGGTAAAAGGGTTAAGAATTCGAACTCCGCCGCGGATCATCGGGGTGATTGGATGGGGCGTCTGCTCGAAGTCGGGCCTCCGCGGCTTTATAAAGAGACTTGTTAGTGAAGTACGGAGGTCCTGTGGCCCATCCCAATACAGACGACGCGTCAATGACCACTCCGGGTTCTTTGGCGGCCATCGACCTTTTTGACGGGCTTTCGAACGAAGCCCGCGCTGAGATCGAAATGCGATGTGCTTGGCGCAGCTACGCCAAGGATGCTGAAATCTTCAATCGGCATTCGGACAGCCGATCAATCTACTTCATTGCAAAAGGGGCGGTTCGGATCGTGAACTTCGCCACATCCGGCCGCGAAGTCGCTTATGCGCGTGTGGGAGAGGGCGACTGTTTTGGCGAACTCTCCGCCGTTGACGGCCGCACACGATCTGCGTCGGTCGTCGCCCTTGAGCCGACGATTTGCGCCACGCTTGGTCCGGACACGCTGATCGAAGTGCTCCATCAACACCCGCAGGTCGCGGTCGAATTGTTGCGCAAGCTCGCGGGTATGGTGCGCGACAGCGACGAGCGCATACTTGATCTCGCCACCCTATCGGCGTTTCAACGCGTCTATGCCGAGCTGTTGAAGCTCGTGCGGAAGGACCCCGTCAACGCCAATTCTTGGCTGGTGCATCCATTGCCGACGCAGCTCGAGATCGCAGCCCAGGCGAGCACGACCCGCGAAACCGTCGCTCGGGTGCTCAGCCAACTGTCTCGCGACGGCCTCGTCGAGCGGAAGAGCCGAACGCTTTACATCCGGGACTACGAAGGCCTGCAGGAACTCGGGGGCGTGGGCGGCGGATCAGACGCCGACGCTGACAGCGGATGACAGCGGACCGCTAGTTTGCGCGCCGCCAGAGCGGGCGAACCTTCAGAAAAGCTCGGTAAGCGCCTTCTCCGACGAAAAGAAAGGGCTGACGGTCAAGCAGACGGCCCAACCACGCCAGTCTGGGCGTGGCGCGCCAGACCGCCAAAAACGCCTTGAACCCAGACACGATCGCGCCGTCGGCGCGACGCGCATGGAAGCGCGCGAGCAGTGCGGCTTGGCTTCGCCCATCGACATCGACCGCATCCGGACCACTGACGTCTCGCCAGCTGACGCTGTCCGAGGCCATTGTCTGATAAACCGAGATCTCGCGTCGGCACACCGGACAAGCGCCGTCATAGAAGACTTCGCTGGCGGCGGCGGGGTCCGGTAAAGCAGTTCTACTCTTTGACATCGTCATGACCCGACAGCTAGGTCCAAGCGCGATACGGTCCAGGCGCCCAGGCGCGCCCGATGGACGCACTTGAGGAACGAGGCCGACCGATGACCCCTCCACGCGCCGCTGTGCTCCTGGGCTACGCAGGGCTGATCCCTTTTGTCGGACTGGCCATCCTCGCGATCGCGGGCCCAATGGAGTGGCGAACCGGCGCCTCGACCGGCTTGCTGGGCTACGGTGTGTCCATTCTCTCCTTCATGGGCGGCTGTCGCTGGGGGTTCGCCGCGGCGGGGCTCGGCCAGGGGCCGACGCTAGCGCCCCTCGCGATCTCTGTGCTGCCGGCGCTCTTGGCCTGGGCGGCTTTTTGGGCGACGCCGTTGTGGGGGGCTCAGATAACCGCGCTCGCTCTGGTCGTCGGCTTTGTCGGGCTCTATTTCAGCGACCTCGCCGCCAGCCGAAACGGCGACGCTCCCGCCTGGTGGCCGGCGCTGCGCGCCCCCCTCACCTTGGGCGCGACTGGATCTTTGGCCGTGTTCGCGGCGCTAACCTGACGCTTCGGGAGCGGGTTTTGTGGTTTTGCGAGACCGTGTCGCTTTCGGCGCCGGCGACCTCATCTCTTCCGGGACGCTCTCTACGTACAGAGACTGGCTTGGGAAGGCGAAACCCGACCCGGCCTGTTCGACGATCCGCTTCACTTCGATCAGCAGTTCTTCCTTGATCGCCAGCCACTCGCCCCATTTCGCGGTTCGGGTAAAGCAATAGATCATCAGGTTGATCGAGCTGTCCGCGAAGCCGTCGATGCGCACGAAGAGGGACGCGTCTTCAGGCTTGAGATACCGCTCGTCGTTGAGAATGTAGGCCTCAATCTCAGCGCGGATCTGCTCAAGCTGGACCGAGGTGGTCCGATACTCGAGACCGATCATCCAGTAAATTCGACGATGATTTCGCTCGCCATAGTTGGTCACCGCGCCGTCGGCGAACTTCGAGTTCGGCACATAGACCGGCGCGTTGTCAAAGCGCAGAACCTTGGTGGAGCGGAACCCGATCGCCTTCACCGTGCCTTCGACCACGCCGTCGATCAGAACCCAGTCGCCGACGCGGTAGCGCTTTTCCGCCAGAATGAGGATACCGGAGATCAGGTTCTTGAACAGATCCTGAGCGCCCAGAGCGACCGCGACGCCAATCAGGCCGAAGCCGGCGATGATCGGCAGAACCTGAATTCCCCAGATCTCGAGGATCGTCGCGCCGCCGATCAACCAGAAAGCGATCCTCAGCGCTTTCGTGATCCAGTTGACGAGTTCTGGCGTGAAGATCCGCTCGAGATTGCCCGCAAGCGCTTTGAGCGGATCGACAAGGCGCACGAGAACCCAGAACAAGGTAAAGGCGATGAGGGTCTTGGTGATCTTCGCGGCCACTTCCGCCCACAGGCCGTCGAGCTGCAGGTACTCGGTCGCGAAGAAAAAACCGACCGTAACGGGAATAAAGGTGAGCGGCTCATGAACGGCGCTCAGCACTTTGTCGTCGATGTCGGTGCCTGTCCGGTTCGTGAGTTTGCTGAGCGCTCCCTCCAACCAGCGGGCCAGCAATTCGCGCAACACCAGGAAGACAAAGAATATGCCGAGAGCGACCAGCACGCGGCCGATGTCCAACCCGAAGACGCCGTCAGTCCAGACCTGCTCGACCATCATCCAGAAACTGCCGCCGGAACTCTCTGCGCCCGCTTCGTCCAAGGCGTCCTCCACTGTGTTTAGACAGTCATCTTTCTCGCTCCGATTGGTTAATGGAAACTCACCAACGTTAACGGGAAAAATTTTTCGCTCTCGCACGCTCATAAACGGTTGACGTCGAAGCGCGCTGCGCCTAGGTCCGGCCGGTCCGTTAGCACTCGCCCATTCGGAGTGCTAATTGGAGATCCCTGGCCATCGGTGGTGGTCAGGAGCTTCGACCCAAATGTGTACTTAGGGAGCAATAGATGAGCTTCACACCGCTTCATGATCGGGTTCTTGTTCGCCGCATCGAGTCGGACGAAAAGACTGCCGGCGGCCTGATCATTCCAGATTCCGCGAAAGAGAAGCCGCAAGAAGGCGAAATCATCTCGGTCGGCGCTGGCGCGCGCGACGAGGACGGAGAGCGCATCGCCCTGGACGTCAAAGCTGGCGACAAGATCCTGTTCGGCAAATGGTCGGGCACCGAGGTCAAGATCGACGGCGAAGACCTGCTGATCATGAAAGAGTCGGACATCCTCGGAATCATCAACTGATCCGACCTCTCCGACTGTTTTTCCATAATCGCTAGACAAGGGAGCCAAGCACAATGGCTGCTAAAGAAGTCAAATTCCACGGTGACGCCCGTGACCGCATGCTCAAAGGCGTTGAAGTCCTTGCAGACGCCGTGAAAGTCACTCTCGGCCCGAAAGGCCGCAATGTCGTCCTCGACAAGTCGTTCGGCGCTCCGCGCATCACCAAGGACGGCGTCTCGGTCGCCAAAGAGATCGAACTGTCGGACAAGTTCGAGAACATGGGCGCTCAGATGGTCCGTGAAGTCGCCTCGAAAACCAACGACGAGGCCGGCGACGGCACCACCACCGCGACCGTTCTGGCCCACGCCATCGTCAAGGAAGGCATGAAGGCGGTCGCCGCCGGCATGAACCCGATGGATCTCAAGCGCGGCGTCGACGCGGCGGTCACCAAAGTCGTCGACGAGATCAAGTCGATGTCCCGTGACGTGAAAGACTCCGACGAAGTCGCCAAAGTCGGCTCGATCTCAGCCAATGGCGAGAGCCAGATCGGCGACATGATCGCAGACGCGATGCAGAAAGTCGGAAACGAAGGCGTCATCACGGTCGAGGAAAACAAGTCGCTCGAGACCGAAACCGAGGTCGTCGAAGGCATGCAGTTCGACCGCGGCTACCTTTCGCCGTACTTCGTCACCAACCCGGACAAGATGGTCGCCGAGCTGGAAGACTGCTACGTTCTGCTGCACGAGAAAAAACTCTCGTCGCTGCAGCCGATGGTTCCGCTTCTCGAAACCGTCATCCAGTCGGGCAAGCCTCTGCTGATCATCGCTGAAGATGTTGAAGGCGAAGCGCTCGCGACCCTGGTCGTGAACAAGCTGCGCGGCGGCCTGAAGATCGCAGCAGTCAAGGCTCCGGGCTTCGGCGATCGCCGTAAGGCCATGCTGCAGGACATCGCGATCCTGACCGGCGGCCAGGTGATCTCGGAAGACCTCGGCATGAAGCTCGAGAGCGTCACTGTCGACATGCTCGGCACCGCGAAGAAAATCTCGATCGCCAAAGACGACACCACCATCGTCGACGGCGCTGGCGAGAAAGCCGAGATCGAGGCGCGCGTCGCTCAGATCAAACAGCAGATCGAAGAGACCACTTCGGACTACGATCGTGAGAAGCTCCAGGAGCGTCTGGCGAAACTCGCAGGCGGCGTCGCGGTGATCCGCGTCGGCGGCGCGACCGAAATCGAAGTGAAAGAGCGCAAAGACCGTGTTGACGATGCGCTGAACGCGACCCGCGCGGCCGTTCAGGAAGGCGTTGTTCCGGGCGGCGGCGTGGCTCTGCTGCACGCGTCGAAAGTCCTCAACGGCATGACCGGCGAAAACGACGACCAGACCCGCGGCATCGCGATCGTCCGGGCTGCTCTGCAGGCTCCTTGCCGCCAGATCGCTGAAAACGCAGGCGTCGACGGCGCTGTCGTGGCCGGCAAGATCCTCGAGAACAAGAGCGTCAGCTACGGCTTCAACGCTCAGTCCGAGGAGTATGGCGACCTGATGAAGGACGGCGTCATCGACCCGGCCAAGGTTGTCCGCACCGCGCTTGAGGACGCGTCCTCGGTCGCCGGCCTGCTGATCACCACCGAAGCCATGGTCGCCGAGAAGCCGGAGCCGAAAGGCGCGCCGGCCGGCGGCGGCATGCCCGACATGGGCGGCATGGGCGGCATGATGTAATCAGCCGCGCTCTGCGTGAGACATCGGGAAGGCCGTCCTTCGGGGCGGCCTTTTCTTTTTTGCCCGCTCGGTCGAAACTGGCGTCTCGCAAAGCTGAGGATGCCCGTGCCCAAACCTCTGATCGGCGTCATCGCCACCCATCGTATCGTCGAGAACACCTATGCCGTGCAGGCTGTGGGCACCCGCAATCTTGAGGCGCTGCGAGACGTCATTGGCGCGCAACCGCTGCTGATCCCCGGCATGCCGGAGACACAGGACATCCCACAACTGCTTGAGGTGTTCGACGGCTTCCTGTTGACCGGCGGGCGGCCGAACGTCCATCCAACCGAATACGGGCACGATCCCTCGCCCGCCTACGAGCCCTACGATCAGGGTCGCGACGCGGTAGCGCTGGAATTGGTGCGCGCCGCCGTCGAGAAAGCAACGCCGGTCCTTGGCATCTGCCGCGGGATCCAGGAGATGAACGTCGCCTATGGCGGGACCCTGCATCCGGAGATCCGCGATCTGCCCGGGCGCATGAACCATCGCATGCCCAAAGGCGAGACGGACGAGGCTGTTATCTTTCGGCTGCGCCACCCGATCCATCTGACCCCCGGCGGCGTTTTCGCAGAGATGTTTGGGGCGGAAGAGGTGCTGGTCAATTCGCTCCACGGCCAAGGCATTCTCGAGCCGGGCGACCGCGTCATCATCGAGGGGCACGCGGATGACGGCACGCCAGAGGCGATCCGGATCGACGGCGCGCCGGGCTTTGCGCTTGGCGTTCAGTGGCACGCCGAGTACGACGCCGCCGGAAACGCGGTGAACCGCGCTCTTTTCGAAGCGTTCGGCGCGGCGATCCAGAAGCGATCGGCCTGCGGATAGTGCGCTAAGGTCACGGTCGACATTGGTCGACATGGATCGACACCCATCGACCTTATCTAGACCCTTGCCAAATTAACCATTTTCGCGTTTGGCTTTCGGTCAGTTTTACCTCACGCAACCACAATATCTTGGAGGAGAGCGCTATGGCTGCGGATAAGGACAAGTTCGAAGTGTACCAGGACAAGCGCGGCGAGTATCGCTGGCGCCGGTTCGCCTCGAACGGCACGCTCGTGGGAGCCGCGACCGAGGGTTACAAGTCCGAGAAGGACTGCAAGAACAACATGAAGCGCAAGTCAAAGGACTCCGACAAATGGGAGTTCTACACAGACAAGCGCGGCGAGCACCGTTGGCGCTGCAAGGCCTCGAACGGCAAAGTCATTCACGCGTCCTCGGAAGGCTACAAAGCCAAGAAGGATGCGAAATCGAACGCACAAAGGTTCGGTTACGAAGGCAAGTAGCCGCTTCATCCGACATTGCCCGTATTGGCTCCTCCGCGTTTGACGGGGGTCAATGTCGCGGGGATGCGAAAACGGTTCCCTGAAGCTCTCACAGCATAGCTTCAGGAGGTCGTTATGAGCAGCACCGCTGACGTCACTGCGGGCGTGAAGATTATTCTGCTGCACCTTGCCGGGGATCCTTCGGGCGATCCGGGCGCCAATGATCGTTTCACATCGACTGCTTCGCTCGCGCGCCGGTTTGGGGCGCGTTTGGTGGGTCTGTCGATCGAGGCCCCCTATTATCCTCTCGGCGTGGAGGGATCGGGCGCGCTCAGCGACGTCTATGCGCGGATCGCCGCCGAAAGCGAAGCAGAGTCGCGGGCCCGGGTTAAGGCCTTTCACGAACTCGCCAAATCCGCCGGTCTCGACGTCGAAGGTCGCGCTGCGGTTGCGCCCGGCGGCGGCGCTGGATCGATCTTCGCTCTCCATGGACGTTACGCCGATCTATGTGTCGTGGGCGCGCCTAACGGCGAGGACAGCGCGATCTCTCAACGCGTTTTGGAAGGCGCCCTCTTCGACACCGGGCGCCCCGTCATCCTGTTGCCGGAAAAGCCCCATGACTTTTCAGCGGATGGCTTGAGCAGGATCATGATTGCGTGGGACGGCCGCAAAGAGGCCGCGCGCGCGGTTCATGACGCGCTTCCGTTTTTGTTGACCGCGGAAGAAGTCGAGATCTGTGTTGTCGACGGCGGGCTGAGCGGGGGTGACTACGGCCAAGAACCAGGAGCTGATTGCGCCAGATGGCTGGCGGCTCACGGCGTATCGCCCACAGTACAACAGGTGAGCCGGACGTTCGGCGTGGCGAAGGCGTTGCTCGACCGAAGCTTCGCGATGGGGGCCCAGATGATTGTCATGGGCGGTTACGGTCACTCCCGACTGTCCGAGGCGATATTCGGCGGCGTCACCGAAAGCCTGCTGAGCGAGGCCAAGGCGCCTTTGTTCATGGCGCATTAGGCGCCGAGTGCGCCGTTGCCTTTCCAACTCACATCGCGCAAGGTTCGCTGTGCGCGATGTGGGGGTGCGCGACGATCACGGGCCTGCTCATGCGAATTTCAGCGCGCTTCATTCGGTCGACTTTGGTTGCAGCGGGGGTGTTAGCCACAACGCTTCTGAGCGGCTGCGCCTGGGACTATAGCGACGTCGCTGACGCGCCGTTCACCGCGCCCCGGCCGACGCCGCGCGTGCCTGAGCTGAAGGCGGAGCGCGCCCACCTGATCGCGGCGGCCCGCGCACAAGTCGGCCGCACGGTCATCTACGATCCGAAATACGTCGAGCTGAGCTTCCCAGGCGGCGACATCCCACTCGAACGCGGCGTCTGCACCGACGTGGTCGTGCGCGCGTTCCGCGACGCCGGCGACCAGGATCTGCAGCTGCTTTTGCACTACGACATGGTCTCAAGCTTCAGCGCATACCCGACGCGCTGGGGCGAACCCGAGCCGGACCCAAACATTGATCACCGCCGGACGGAGAACCTCGAGGTCTATCTCACGCGCATCGGAGCCCGCCGCCCAGTGCCCGAGGATCCGCGGGATTTCCGCCCGGGCGATCTGGTGACATGGCGGATTAGCGGGGCCGAGCCGCATATCGGCATCGTGTCCGATCGAATCGACGAAGCCAGCGGTCGCCCGTTGGTGATCCACAACGTGGCGAGCGGCACAGTCGAAGAGGACTTTCTCTGGGTGAAAGGCGTCGTGGGGCGTTTCGTGCCAAATCTGCCGACACAGCGCCGTCGCGACGTCTTGCCCACATCGGCGCTTTTCTCAGTCGATTGATCACCCCGGCGGCAGCGCTCGATCCCGCATGCGCGCTATTCGGCGGCTTGCATCCCGCACATGCGAGATGACATGGTAGCGCGGCAGAGCGTGGTTTTCTCCATGAATTGGATTGAGGACCGTGCCTTCAGGAAAAGGCGCAGGGGGCGCAAGGCGACGCTGCAATGACAGAGCTTGCGACGCACATCGCCGGTGAAGACTGGCTCAGCAACCTACATGCGGTGATTGCGTTGCTCGTCCTCGCAACGGTGTTTGTCGGGTTCGTCCTCGAGCTTTTCCCGCCGCAAACCACGGCGATCGCTGGGGTCGCCATGCTTGTCGGGACAGGGGTTTTATCGACCTCCGATATGCTGTCGATCCTGTCAAACGGAGCGCCCGCGACCATCGCCGCCTTGTTCATCATCAGCGGCGCGTTGGCGCGCACAGGCGTGCTGGATCTCTTCAGCCGCGCCTTGCGACGGCGCGCCAGCACGTCTCCGATATGGACCGTCCTCGGATTGATCCTCGTCGCGATGTTTTTGTCGGCGTTCGTGAACAATACGCCGGTTGCAATGGTGCTGATCCCCGTCGCCATCACGCTAGCGGGCGCGATGAACACGATGCCGTCGCGGCTGCTCATCCCGCTGTCTTATGCGACGATCCTGGGCGGCGTCTGTACATTGCTCGGCACGTCGACGAACATCCTGGTCGCCGGCGCAGCGCGCGCGCAGGGGCTCGAGCCGATCGGCATGTTCGAAATCACCCCCATCGGTTTGGCCGTCGCGGCCGGCGGCGGGCTTTTCATGGCGATCGCCGCGCCCTTCCTGTTGCCGAACCGTCCGTCGACCGCCGCCGCGGCGGGATCGCGGTCGCAGGCCAGGTTCATCATTGAAGCCCTGATTGGCGCCGGATCGCCGCTGATCGGCGAAAGGCTCGGCGACACCGAGCTGTTTGCCGACAACTCGGTTCGAGTGATCGATGTGCTGCGCGGCGATGTCTCGCTGCGCCGCGACAATCTGAGAAACGTCAAACTGGACGGCGGCGACCGTCTGGTGCTGCGAAGCAGTACGGATGACCTCGCAATCCTGCGGTCCGACGGCCTTCTGTCGCTCAGAGACGATGGTCTCGAAGGCGTTCAATCGCGGAGCTCCAGCCTGATGGAGGCTTTGGTCGGACCAGGAAGCCGCTTCCTCGGAAAACAACTGATCCGACTGCGGCTCCGGCGACGCTATGGCGTCTACGCGATCGCCACACACCGCCGGAGCGTGAACCTCGCCGATCGATATGAAACGACGCCGCTTGAAGTCGGCGACACGGTCCTGCTTGAAGGCGCGCCGGAGGACCTCCGCCGTCTGACCGATGATCAAGATCTAATCGCATTGAGCGATCCCCCCGAGCGCAGCTACCGACCAGAGAAGGCCCCCATCGTGGTTGCGTCGATGGCTGGCGTCGTCGGTCTTTCCGCGCTGGGCGTGCTGCCGATCGCAGGAGCTGCGGTCGTCGGGGTCGCCGTCGTTCTGATAACGCGTTGTGTGGACTTTGACGAAGCGCTCGAGTCGATCGACGGAGGGCTCTTGCTGCTGATCTACGCAATGCTGGCGATTGCGAAGGGCCTCGAAACATCGGGCGCGGTCGAAGACGTCGCGCACGCGCTCGAGCCGTTTTTGATGAACCTGCCGATCCTGGCGCTGCTCGCCTGCGTCTATCTGATGGCGTCTGTGATGACGGAACTTGTGACAAATAATGCTGTCGCTGTGGTGCTGACGCCGATCGTCATCGAGCTCGCCAGAACGCTTGGGATCGACCCGAGACCTCTGGTGCTGCTGCTGATGATCGGGGCGAGCGCGAGTTTCGCCACCCCGATCGGTTATCAGACAAATACACTGGTCTACGGCCCCGGGGGGTACCGTTTCACGGACTTCGCCCGAATGGGCGCGCCCATGAACCTGCTTGTCGGAGCGATCGCCACGTCGATGATCTGGTGGCTTTACTTCGCCGACCAGACCTGAGCTGACGCCGCGCTTAGGCTGGCTGTTTGGTGATCCGGACATACGGCACCGGAGCGGTCCACTCGCCGAACTTCTCCTTGGCCTCTTCGTCAGAGACCGCCGGCGTGATGATGACGTCGTCGCCCTGCTTCCACTGGGCCGGCGTCGCGACCTTGTGCTTGGCGGTCAGTTGCATCGAGTCGATCACACGCAGGATTTCGTCGAAGTTCCGTCCCGTCGTCATTGGATAGGTGAGCTGGAGTTTGATCTTCTTGTCCGGGCCGATCACGAACACCGAACGGACGGTGGCGTTATCGGCCGGCGTGCGCCCTTCGGAGGTTTCGCCGGCCTCGGCCGGCAACATCTCATAAAGCTTCGCGACCTTCAGATCCGGGTCGCCGATCATGGGATAGTCGACGTCGTGTCCTGTGACGGTCTTGATGTCGGCCTTCCACTTGTTGTGGTTCTCGACAGGATCCACGGAAATGCCGATGACTTTCGCGTTCCGCTTGGCGAACTCGTCGGCCAGACCCGCCATATACCCTAGCTCGGTCGTGCACACCGGCGTGAAATCCTTCGGATGGGAGAACAGGATCGCCCAACCATCGCCGATCCACTCATGAAAATTGAGGTTGCCGGCGGTCGTTTCCGCCGTGAAATCCGGTGCAGTGTCGTTAATTCGCAAAGCCATGCTAGTTTTTCCTTTGAACGGAATCGGCGAACCACTCGCTGGGGCGCGATGTGCGCCCGCCGCGACGACACGTCAACTGGCTCACGCGTGTGATCACGCCAATTCGATCGCCAATTCAGGAGGCGTAGTTTGACGGACTGGCTGATTGAGAATGAGGGCGCGGCCCGTCTCTCGACGTTCTTTGGAATCTTCGCGCTGATGGCGGTCTGGGAGGCGACAGCCCCGAAACGCCGGCTCGCCGTGTCCAAAGGCAAGCGCTGGGCGACAAACTGGCTGATTACGACGATCGACATCGCCACAGTGCGGGTGCTGCTGGTGGCCATCGGCGTCGCCGGCGCATGGGACGCGGCGCGGGTCGGCTTTGGCCTCTTCAATTGGCTCGATTGGCCGTTCTGGGTCGAGGTGGTCATCACGCTGATCGTGCTGGACCTCGTGATCTATTGGCAGCACGTCCTGAGCCACCGCATCCCGCTGCTTTGGCGCTTCCATCGAGTGCATCACGCGGATCGGGACATCGACGTCAGCACGGCTGTGCGGTTTCACCCGGTCGAGATCGCCTACTCGATGGCGCTGAAACTCGGGGGCGTTTATCTGCTCGGGCCGCCAGCGATCGCGGTGATCCTCTTCGAGGCGATCCTCAACGGCGCGGCGATGTTCAACCACTCGAACGTCCGGATATCAGGCCGTGTCGAGCGGGTTCTACGATGGATGATCGTCACGCCAGACATGCATCGGGTCCATCACTCCGCCGCGCCGGAGGAAACCGACAAGAACTTCGGCTTCAACCTGCCCTGGTGGGACCGCCTTTTCGGCACCTATCTCCCGCAGCCGAAACTAGGGCATGAGGGGATGACGATCGGGCTCAACGGGTATCAGGATCAGCGTCCGACCCAGTTCCTGTGGTCTCTAAGCTTCCCCTTCGTCGAGCGGGTTCACCGCGCCCCGGAGGCGCCTCGATCGGCGCCAGAGACCTGATCTATGTGCGTTGCGCAGGCTGCCAGCTTGGCCGCGATCACCGAGGTCGCCGCGCCGATGGGGTTGGCCCCCGTCGACGCGTTCGGCGTCGACGTAGGGGACGGCGCGCCGGAGGGCTGCGCTGCGCTTGTTTTACTGGGGTTGAGAGGCCCCGCCGCGTGGGACGTCTTCCAGGCCAGCCCAGAGGCTTCGGACAGGGACCCCCACCCGCTCGACCGGTGGAGCGCACGCTTGGGACGAAGCCTCGCCGCGAGATTTGGCGCTCAGGCGCTGTTCCCGTTCGAAGGTCCGCCGTACTACCCTTTCCTCAGCTGGACAGGTCGGGCGGAGCGGGCATGGCCGTCGCCATTGGGAATGTACATTCATGCCGAGCGCGGTCTTTGGCTCAGCGTAAGAGCGGCTCTCGCCCTCCCGACGGTTCCGAACGACTTGAGCGTGGCCGACGTGTCGAAACCTTGCGACAACTGCGCTGAAAAGCCCTGCAAAACAGCCTGTCCCGTCAACGCCTTCGGCCCTGAGGGCTATGACGTCTCGGCCTGCGCAGCACATTTGCGCAGCGATGCAGGCGCTGATTGCCGAAACCAGGGATGCCTTGCGCGCCGAGCCTGTCCGGTCGGGAGGTCTTTTGAACCCTCTCCGGAGCAGCGCGCCTTTCACATGTGCGCTTTTCTTCGAGCTCGCGAGGCGGAATGACGATCACCACGCCCTTCCTGTTTCTTCGTCATGGCGAAACCGCCTGGAACCGAGAGGGGCGGGTCCAAGGTCAACACGACGCGCCGCTGAATGATACGGGCCGGGCGCAAGCCGTCGCTGCGGCGGCGGCCCTGTCGGGGCGTCGCATCGATCGGATCGTTTCGAGCCCGCTTTCCCGCGTGCGCGACACCGCCGCGGCCATCGTCGCGCAGAGGGGCACGGAAATCTCGTTCGATCCCGACTTGATGGAGGCCCATCTGGGCGCTCATCAGACAACGATGCAGAACGGATTTCTCGACGCCTACTGGCGTGGCGAATACGACCCTCCAGGCGGCGAGACCTTTGCTGACTTCACCGAGCGCGTGTGGGCCGCGATGACGCGCGCGGTCGCGCTTGGTCCAAACACTTTGATTGTCGCTCATGGCGGGCTCTGGCGGGCTGCCAAAGCCAAGGTCCGTATCGAGCCCGACTTCCGGATGCCAAACGCCATCCCGATCGCCGTGCGCCCGGGCGAGACTGGTTGGCGGGTCGACCCGCTCTTGCCGATACCGCCAGAGGCCTTAGCATCGTCCCAGGGAAATGATGGCGGCGGAGGCGCAGTATGAAGCGCTTGATATTGGTTCGGCACGCGAAGTCCGACTGGAGTGGGCCCAACCAAGCCGACCACGAACGACCGCTCAATCTTCGAGGGCGCATCACTTCGCCTTTGATGGGCGCATGGATCGCAGAGAAAGCCGACGAAGGCGGTTGGAGCATCGATGGCGTGCTCAGTTCGACAAGCGTTCGAACCCGCGAGACCTGGGATCGTCTTTCGCTGCTGCTCGATCGTCCCCCGGCGCCCATTTTCGAAAGCGCGCTTTATCTCGCAGAACCTGAAGACATGCTCGCAGCGGTGCAAAGCGCGCCGGAGACAGCCGAGACGCTCCTGGATCTCGGCCACAACCCGGGCAATGAGGTCTTTCCGATGCGGCTCGCCCATCGAGACAGCGAAAAGCCAGGCCGCTTTCCCACCGCGGCCGTCTCGATCTTTGAGAACGCGTCAAACCTCCGTTGGGCGGACGCGACGTTCCGAGACTTTCACCTGACAGCGTTCGAAACGCCGAAAACGCTGGTCTAGCTCGCTCTCGCCGGCATCCCCAAAAAAAAGACCGGCGCGAAGCCGGTCTGAAGTTCATCGATCAAGAGAGAAGGAGTCCACAACCTTCACCCATGATCCAGTGTGCAAAGCCGGCGCCAGTTCCGCTCGTCCACAGCATCTACGTAACGCCGCGAAAACTGCGATCCGTACGGGCGACTTCCAAGTCGCGAACCATATAACGGATCATTTCCGGAATTGTCCGCCCCAGGCGACGACGCAGACCTGATCCAAAATGGAACAGGTTTGTCAGTCAACGAAGCCTCTCACAAATCAGCGTTAGTGGCCGAGGATCTGGCTCAGGAAGAGCTTTGTCCGCTCGCTCTGCGGGTTGGTGAAGAACTCTTCCGGCTCATTCTGCTCGACGATCTGGCCCTGGTCCATGAAGATGACCCGGTTCGCCACCTGCCGCGCGAAGCCCATCTCGTGGGTCACGCAGATCATCGTCATGCCCGTCTCGGCCAGGTCGACCATCGTGTCGAGCACTTCCTTGATCATCTCCGGATCCAGCGCCGATGTCGGCTCGTCGAAGAGCATGATCTTCGGCTCCATGCACAGCGCGCGAGCAATGGCCACGCGCTGCTGCTGACCGCCTGAAAGCTGACCCGGATACTTGTTGGCCTGCTCAGGGATCTTCACGCGCTCAAGGAAATTCATTGCTGTCGCTTCGGCATCCTTCTTGGGCGTCTTGCGCACCCAGATCGGCGCCAGCGTACAGTTCTCGAGGATCGTGAGATGCGGGAACAGATTGAAGTGCTGGAACACCATTCCGACTTCGCGCCGGATCTCGTCGATCTTCTTCAGATCATCCGACAGTTCGATGCCGTCGACGACGATCGAGCCCTTCTGGTGCTCCTCCAACCGGTTCACGCAACGAATGAGCGTCGACTTACCCGACCCTGACGGTCCGCAGACGACGATGCGCTCGCCTTCATGCACGGTCAGGTTGATGTCGCGGAGCACGTGGAACTGGCCGTACCACTTGTTCATGCCGGTGATCTGGATGGCGACATCGCTGCCGACATGCATTTTTGAGCGATCGGCTTCGAGGTTCTCAGCGGCTTCCATATCCAGAGGCTCCTAAGCTAGCGAGAATGTCCGCGACGCAGCTTCTGCTCCATGTACATGGAGTAGCGCGACATCCCGAAACAGAAGAGGAAGAAGATCGTGGCCGCCAAGATGTAGCCCGTCATGGACTGCACCGGCGTCGACCAGGTTGGATCCGTGAAGCTCGACTGGATCGAGCCGAGCAGATCGAAAAGGCCTATGATCAGAACCAGTGTGGTGTCTTTGAACAGCCCGATGCACGTGTTCACGATGCCGGGGATCACAAGCACAAGCGCTTGCGGCAGGACGATCAGGTTCATCATCCGCCAGAACGGCAACCCGAGCGCCATCGCGCCCTCGTACTGTCCCTTTGGAATGGCTTGCAGGCCGCCCCGGATCACCTCCGCCATGTAAGCGGCCGAGAACAGCGCCACACCGATCAGCGCACGAAGGAGTTTATTGAACTCTGTGCCCTCTGGCAGGAACAGCGGCAGCATCACTGACGACATGAATAGAACGGTGATCAGCGGCACGCCGCGCCAGAACTCGATGAAGACCGTGCTGAGCAGCCGCACCGCCGGCAGAGACGACCGACGCCCCAACGCGAGCAGCACGCCAAGCGGCAAAGAGGCGACGATGCCGGTCAACGCCACGACGAGCGTTACGAGCAGGCCGCCCCACTCCGCCGTCTCGACCACGGGCATGCCGAAGTCGATCGTCGCGAGGAAAACCGCGCCGCAAATGAAAGCGAGGACGACGCCAAGACTGAACGCGGTGCCTCCCAGAGCCTCGCCCGCGGCTCCCAGCATCCCACGTTGGCCCGCCAGGCCGAACCCAATCAGCGCCGCGGTCGCTGGCAGCCATCCGAACCAAAAGCCGCTCGAAACCTCCAGGTGCCCCCCGGTGAGCAGTATGAAGGCCGCGACTGGTAGAACCGTCAGCGACAACAGACCGACGATCCGGCCGCCGACCTCGGTCGGAGCCGCGAGCAGGATCCCGCCGATGATCACCAGCAGCCAGACGCCGATCCGCTCGTAGAACGGGACGCCGATCATCGTCTGATAGACGAAAGCCAGACCTGCCGCGGTGGCCAGAACAATCGCGCCCACCAATCGACGCCGTGGGATCGAGCCGGCGACGAGCCACGTGATCCCAAAGGCGAGACCAGCGAAAACCAGATTCGGCCGCCAGAGCTCGGGTTCAGGGAAACGGCCGTAGACAAACAGCTTCCATTTCGCCGTCACAAACGGCCAGCAGGCCCCGTACCAATCATTCGGCAGAGCGCCGCCTTGCTGGATCGTCGCGCAAACCGCGCGTTTCTGACCCTCCGGATCGGTCCAGACGGCCTGAAAGACAGAGAAATCCAGGATCTTCCAGATCCCCGTGAACCCCAGGTAAAAGATCACCGCCGTCAGGATCACCATTGCGCCTGACTGGATCGAGGCTTGGACGGTGGAATAGTTCGCCATCGACCGGAAGACGTTCTGCCAAAGCCATCCGGTAATCCCGACCTGGCTGGGCGGCGGCGCCAAGGTCGGCGCATCTTCCGTGCGAACGAATGCGTAGTTTTCTCTGCTCATCGCGTCCGCTCCCTAGCGTTCGACCAGCCGCATACGGCTGTTGAACCAGTTCATGAACAGCGCCGTCGCGATGCTGAAGAACAGGTAGACCATCATCATCATGAACACCATTTCGAGCGCGCGCCCGACCTGGTTCAGCGCGGTGCCTGCAAACACCGAGACAAGCTCAGGATACGCAATGGCCACCGCGAGGGACGAGTTCTTGGTCAGGTTGAGATATTGCGACGTCAGCGGCGGGATGATCACGCGCAGCGCCTGCGGGATGACGACGAGGTTCAAAGTCGGCTGCGGCCGCAGACCCAGCGCGCCGGCCGCTTCGGACTGGCCGTGCGGCACCGCCAAAATGCCTGCGCGGACGATCTCTGCGATAAACGCCGCCGTGTACAGCGTCAGCGCCGCCCAGACCGCGATCATCTCCGGAACGATCACCATCCCGATGCCCGCCTGATAGCCGCGCCTTAGAACCGGGCCTTCTTCCGTGAAAACCGGATACTCCCATTCCAGGGGAGCGCCGGTTGAATAGAAAACGATGGTCGGGATCGCGACCAGCATCCCTAGACCGACCCAAAACGTCGGGAACTGCTGACCGGTCACCTCTTGCCGCTTCTTCATCACGGCGCCGAGGATGATCCACAAGACGACCGCGACCAGAACCGCCACCGCCGACATCCAGAAGCCTTCGTAAGTGATCGGAAACGGCGCGTAGAGACCCGTGATGTTCAATCCGACGGACTCGCCCCAGATCGCCACCTTGTCGCGTTTGTCCGGCAGGTTCCGAAGAACCGCGAAATACAGAATGAACAACCACAGCAGCAGCGGGATGTTTCGGAAGATCTCGACATAGACCGTCGCAAACCCCCGGAGGATGAAGTTCGACGACAGGCGGAACACGCCCATGACGAACCCGAGCACCGTGGCGACGATGATCCCGAGGAAAGCGACTGCGAACGTATTCACAATCCCGATCAGGAAAACGTCCCAATATGTCGACGAGCCGACCTGATAATCAAAGACCCAGGTGCCCAGCGTTGTCAGGATCTGGAAGCCGGACGTTCCCGCCAGGAAGTCGAAGCCCATGGCCTGTCCCTGGGCTTCCAGATTATCAAGCGTGTTTCGGCGAACCCACAGGACCCAGGCGATCAAGGCCGCAAGCAGCACAATCTGGAAAAAGAGCCCACGCACCTTCGGGTCGTAAAGGATCGACCCTTTCTCGGCCGATGAACCAGATCCCGATGTCTGGTCAGCGATGTCCGATTGAGCCATACGCTGTGTGCTCCTGCATCTCGCCAAGATCCGACTGCGCGAAATCTGCGCAGAACATCCGGGCCCCCGACTGAATCAACAAATGAAAGAGGTCGCCCGAATGCTGGACGACCTCGATCTTTTCAACCGCTTAGCGGATCGGGGCACCGTACTGCAGGCCACCGTCCGACCACAGTGCGTTGACGCCGCGAGCCAGCTTCAGAGGCGTGTCCGGGCCGACGTGCTTTTCATAGCTTTCGCCGTAGTTGCCCACCATCGAGATGATGTTGAACGCCCAGTCGTTGCTCAGGCCGAGGCCTTCGCCAAACGCGCCCTCGGAGCCGAGCAGACGCTTGATCGACGGGTTGTCGGAGTTGCGCATGTCAGCCGCGTTGGCCGAGGTGACGCCCAGCTCTTCCGCGTTGATCATCGCGATGTGCGCCCAGCGAACGATCGCCGCCCACTCGTCGTCGCCACGGCGAACAACCGGACCCAGAGGCTCTTTCGAGATGATTTCCGGCAGAACAGTGTGGGCTTCCGGGTCGGTCAGCTTCAGACGCTGAGCGGCCAGGCCCGAACGGTCAGTGGTGTAAACGTCGCAACGACCAGCGTCGTAAGCCGCGACAACTTCGTCAGCTTTTTCGAACGCGACCAGCTCGAAGTTCATGTTGTTCGAGCGGAAGTAGTCGGTGATGTTCAGCTCGGTCGTCGTGCCGGTGTTGGTGCAGATCGCTGCGCCGTCCAGCTCGAGAGCCGAAGTCACGCCGAGCGACGACGGAACCATGAGGCCCTGACCATCGTAGTAGTTGATCACGCCCGGGAACACGAGGCCCAGCTGCGTGTCGCGGGTCATGGTCATGGTCGTGTTGCGCGGCAGGACGTCGATCTCGCCCGAACTCAGCGCAGTGAAGCGCTCTTTCGCCGAAAGTGGGGTGTACTTGACCATGTCCGGATCGCCGAAGACCGCAGCCGACAGCGAACGGCAAACGTCAACGTCGAGACCGCTCCAGTTGCCCTGATCGTCGGGGTTCGAGAAACCCGGCAGGCCCTGGCTCACGCCGCACTGGATGAAGCCCTTGGCTTTTACGACTTCAAGCGTACCCGCGAAAGCCGGGGCGGCGACGAACGCCGCAACGGCCGCGCCAAAAACGGTGGAGAGTTTCATATTGTGGCTCTTCCCTTGTCTTCTTGTTATGACGCCGGCGGCTACATTCGCCGACCTGGCGCCAACAGGAACCCGGGCTGGCCTATGTCTCCCAGTTGGACAGCCCGGACACGCCGATCAGTCGATCAACGCGGGTGGGAGCGTTCCAAAAAAAATCAAACGCCGCAACCCGCAAAAGCGATGCATTCTAAAGCAATTTCATCGAATTGCGCTCTGACTTAGCGTAAACGCTCAGCATTTGCCGTGTTGCTGTGCAGTGCAGCATATGCGGCGCCATAAACTCCGCTTAGATGACCTGAGGTTAACTGGCGAATGATCGGGTTTCATACGATGTCGCGTCGCGCTAGCTAGACCCGCAAACGAATGTCCGAGAGCGATAGGCAAGGAACCCCATGAAAGACGCCACCAAAGCCGTGACCGCAGGTCGTTCGCCGCACGAGAACCACGGCGCTGTCAATCCGCCAGTGTATCACGCGTCGACGATTCTGTCGGAGACCTATGCGGAGATGCGGGCGAAAGGGAAAGTAGACCCGGCGGACGCCGTCACATACGGCGTTCACGGAACTCCGACGACATTTGCGTTCGAAGACGCCGTCGCGCAGCTTGAAGGCGGTTTTCGCACAAGGCTCTGCCCAACAGGGCTGGCGGCGATCAGCGGACCGCTCCTGAGCTATCTGTCGGCCGGCGACCATCTGTTGATGGTGGACAACTGCTATGGACCGAGCCGGCGGTTTTGCGACACGATGCTCAGCCGCCTTGGCGTTGAAACCACCTATTACGACCCTCTGATCGGTTCGGACATTTCTGGCCTGATGCGGTCAAACACCAAGGTCGTGTTCACCGAGGCCCCGGGCTCGCTCACGTTTGAAATGCAGGATATCCCCGCAACCGCAGCGGCGGCGCACGCGGGCGGCGCGATCGTGATGATGGACAACACCTGGGCCTCGCCGCTCTATTTCAAGCCGTTCGAGCACGGCGTCGACGTCTCCATTCAAGCAGCGACCAAGTATATCAACGGCCACTCGGACTTGGTGCTGGGAACGGTCACGACGACAGAGGCCGCCTACCCTGAGCTGCGCGACGGCTGGCTGCAGCTTGGTCTTTCGGCTGGCGCGGATGACGTCTATCTCGCGATGCGCGGCCTTCGCACCATCGAGGTGCGGTTGGAGCGGCATTGGAAAAACGGCTTGAAGGTCGCGGACTGGCTGAAGACCCGGCCGGAAGTTCTTGAGGTGCTGCATCCCGCTCTGCCGGAAGATCCCGGACACGCGATCTGGAAACGCGACTTCCTTGGGGCTTCAAGCCTTTTCGGCTTTATGCTCGATCCCGCCTATCGCTCTGAAACTGCGATGTCGGCGCTGCTCGACGACTCGAAGTTCTTCGGCATGGGCGCCTCCTGGGGCGGGTTCGAAAGCCTTTTGGTCCCGCGCAATCCCAAACCCATTCGCACGGCGAGCGCATGGCCCCGGCCCGGACGTCCCGATGGTCAGTTGATGCGCATTCACATTGGTTTGGAGGACCCTGACGATCTGATCGCGGACCTCGAAGCCGGCTTTGATCGGATGCGCGCAGCCGTCTAGCGCCGCCTAACGAGCGGGTGAACCCGGGTCACCGGTCTGCGCCTGCCGGAACCCGGTCAGGTCCAGCTTGTCCGATGGTTCAGGCGGCGCCGCCTCGACCCCCTGGACCTCCGCGCCTTGCGGGCCGTCCGCGCAGGAAGCCAACATCAGAGCGATCTGTTCCGCGTCGCCTATGAAAAGGGCCTCGACGCTCCCGTCGGTCAGGTTCCGTACGTATCCTCTCAGGTCGAGCTCTTCGGCTTTCACCGCTGTCCAGTGTCGATATCCAACGCCCTGAACGCGCCCGGTTATTCTCGCCCGGCGGGCGACCTCGGCCTTGCGCGGCCCATGACCCAATCGAAAGAGTTTCGCCTTCATGCCGGCCCCGTCTGATCCGTGGACACCATGACCGCAAAGGCCGGGCCAGCTCAAGCCGCCGGCGGCCCGCCACCCTGGTCAGATCACGTTGCGCTCAATCACGGCGCGGCCGTCGAGAACACGTTCCGCATCGAAAACCGAAAGGTCGAGCGTTTGATACGCCCCGTCGGCGATCAACTCCGCCAAACCACGTCCGACCCCCGCCGCCTGCTGCAGTCCGTGTCCGGAAAATCCGTTTGCGAACCACAGGTTCGCGCACTCAGGCAGTCTGCCGATCAACGCGTTCTGATCGAGGGTGTTGTAAGCGTAGTAGCCCGCCCACGCGCTTTGGACCTTGATCGCCTCAAAGGCCGGGACCCGCGCCGCGAGCGTCGGCCAGATGATCTCCTCAAACAGATCCCAGTCGACGGCGGGCGTCTCGCTGGGATCGCAGCTCGGATCCCGCTCCGCGGGCGGAGAAACGCCACAGATGAAACCGGCGCCTTCCGGCCTGAAGTACACGCCCGACGGATCAACGGTCAGCGGCGCGGTTCGGCTGATTTCAACGCCATCGCGGCATTCGAAGTAAAAGACCGAGCGCGCCCGCGCCTCGACCGGCAAGGAAAGGCCGGCCCACGCAGCGACCTTCGCCGCGCGAGGACCTGCCGCATTCACAACTTCATCCGCGTCGATCGTCTCGCCGCTGCGCAGCCGCACCTGCCGGATCTTGCCGCCGGCCATCTCGAAACCGTCCGCTTCGGCCGTCCGCCACTGAGCGCCCTGTCGTTTGCTTTTGTCCTTGAAGCCCTGGAGAAGCGCCGAAGGGTCGAACCAACCTTCCCCGGAAAGACCGAGCGCGCCCGCAGACAGCCCGGCCGCGCAGAACCAAGGGAACCTCGCCTCTAACTCGTCGGGCGTAAAAAGCGCCGTCTGCGCGCCCGCAGCCGCTTGGATCGACACATTGTCCGCCAGAATGTCGCGTCCGACGTCCCCCGCGAGGAGCAGATATCCCCGTTCCTTGAACTGCGGATCAACGCCCAAACGCTCGGGCGCGGTCCGAAGCAGCTCAAGTCCAAACTGGGATAGGCGTATATTCGCCGGGGTCGAGAACTGCTGACGGATCGAGGCGGCGGAAAGGGTCGTGGACGCAGTCGCATAGGTGGGGTCCTGCTCCAGCACGAGCACGTCGACGCCCGCGCGCCGAGACAACCAGTAAGCTGTCGACGCTCCGACGACGCCGCCTCCCACGATCACGATCCGCACGTTAGCCGCCTCCCTTTGACCGGGCCCGCGCTGCTAGCTCGGGAAAAGATCGCCAGGCAAAAGTCCATTCTTGATCCCATACAAAAGCGCCGCAACCGACAAGATCGAAAGAACAGTCGTCAGCAGTACGGCGGCTGAGGCTCGCTCGACCCAGACGCCATATTGCTGCGCGATGACGAAGACGTTCGTCGCGGTCGGCAACGACGCCAGCAACACCGCCGTGAAAACCCATATCGGGTCGAAATCGCCGAAATAACTCAGCGCGAGGTACATCGCGATCGGGTGGGCGATCAGTTTTGCGGGAAGGATAAAGCTCAACTCCGGCGGCATGCGCTTCAGTGGTCTCAGCGCCAGGATGACGCCCATCGCAAAGAGCGCGCAGGGCGCAGCCGCTTGCGCCAGATAGTCAAGCAAACGTTCAAGCGGCTCTGGCGGGGCGAAGCTCAGATATGCGGCGCCTACGCCCACCGCGGTCGCGAGAATGAACGGGTGAAAAATGATGCTCGTGATCACCCCGAGCACGATCTGTGGCAGCGAGCGTTTCTCCTCGCCGCCCGCCACGGCCATCAAGAACGGCGCAATTGCGAAGTGCATTATGTTCTCGAAGCAAAAGATCAGCGCCACCGGGATCGCCGCTTGTTCGCCGAAGGTCAGGATCGCCAGCGCCGGCCCCATGTAGCCGATATTGCCGTAAGCGCCCGCCAGCCCCTGGATCGTAGCGCCTGCGATCCCGCCGCGGGCGATCAACCCCAGCACGAACACCGAGACGAAGATGGCGAAGGTCACACCTACATTCGTAAGGATGAAGCGCCAGTTCGTGAGTTGCTCGACAGGCGTTTGCGCCAGCAGCTTGAAGAACAATGCGGGCAGGGCGACGTAGATGATGAAAGTGTTCATCCACCCCAGCGCTTCGATTGGTTGGCGCGTGATGCGGGCGGTGACGAACCCGAGCAGGATCAGGCCGAACAAGGGCAAGATCAGCCCGGCGATTTCGATCATTTGACGGTCGACTGTTCGAAAAAGGAACGTTTCAATGCCGATGTACCGGAAGGAAGGGCAAAAGGCGAGACGCCTAGCGGGGCAAAAAGCGTCACGCGCGGATAGAGACTGCGGATAGAGACTACGGCATGCCGAGCTCTTTGAAAGCCTTCATCAGCGGCTCGAGCTGCCGAACATAGGCCGCCGGACGCTTTCTTCGAAACTCTTCAAGAGTGAACTCGGGAAACCTCTCGACGGCCCGGCGCATCGTTTCCCGCGCGAGATCCATCTCGCCATTCAGGTAGTAGAGACCGGCCAGGTTGTGTCCTCCCCACTCGGCCTCCGGCGCATGACGCGCGCCAGAAAGACGGATCGCGAGCGCGGCCTTGTAATCCCCCAGCATCGTGAGCGACATCGCCCATCCAAGCAGCGTCGCTGAGAGAAACGGATCAAACGGGCTCAGGTCGCGCGATCGCTCGAAAGCGGCGGCTCCGCGAGCGCCGTCCCCGATGTGATTGAAGTGCCAACCCTTCCGCATCCAGGTCCAGGAGTTGTTTGGATTAAGCTCCAGCGACCGGTCGAGAAGCTCTCCGACATGACTCTGAGAACACCCAAGGAACGAGTACGCGACCGACGCGGCCAACAGCGCGAGCGGATCATTGCCGGACAACTGCACCGCCTTATTCGCGTTCCTCTCGCATTCGCTTCTCAATTCGGGCGTCACATCGCCCCAACAATACATCACGCGGCGGCACAGCGCCCATGCGTAGAGACCCGAGGCGCGAGCACTCTCGGGGTCGAGGAGTTTCGCCGCATGAAAATGCCGAATTGCTTCATCGGTCTCGGCCGGGCTCAAGGTGACGAGCTTGTTCAGCCCCCTCACAACCTTCGAGTAAGCCGCCAGCTTCGGCGATCTTCGTAGAGAGACTTCACTCTGCTGACTCAGGTACACCGGGTTCCAAACAGACCCGGCGAGCTTCGCGACAATCCTGTCGATCGCCTTCATGCTCTGGTCGAAAGGTTCTTGGTACGTCTGCGACCACTTTTTGTGTTCTTTCGCGGTGTCGGTCAGGCTCGCGCCGACCTTCAGCATTCCGTTGTGGCGACGGATGCTGCCCTCCAACACCATGTCTGCGCCGAGCTCTCGTCCGATCTCGCTGATGCTCGAAAACCGTTCGGCGGCGACTTTTCCGGATCTTCGCGAAATCACGAAGAAATCCGAAAACCGCGACATCTCGTTGGTGATCTCTTCGCACAGGATCTCGGACAGCGGCGCCTCGTCGCCCGATCCGAAAAAATCGAAAGGGAGAACCACGATCGAAGGTAGACGCTCGATGCTCTCGAGCGCCGCATCGGCGGCGTTGCCCACGGATGCGCTCGCATCTGCTCGATGACCCGCGCCGGGATCCGCCGCCTCGAGAAAGAGCTCCAGCGTTTGCGGAGACGGGCTCGCGTTAAACGACGCACGTAAAACCCTTCGGCATTCCTGGAGTTGCGCCTGAGCAGCCGCGGTGTCGCCGTCAGCCAAATGCAGACGGATCAGCGCGCGATGCGCGCGTTCCTCGGAAGGGTCGATCGTCAGCACGCGCCGCGCGAACTCGGCGACTTGCTCCGGAGCCAGCGACGGTTCATCGAAACTCAGTTGCTCCACAATCTTCTTGTGCAGACCGAGCCTCTCGGCGTGAAGGACTTCTCGGAGTTCTCCACCGAGTTCGAGATCTGCGAACAAATCGCGATTGTAAATCGCCATCGCGCGGTCGGGATCGAACGGGTCTGACGAAAGACTGTCTTCGATCTCCCACAGATCAACCGCTTCGGACGGACCTCTTATCGCGACCTGGTTGCCGTTGACTTCGATCTGAATCGCAGAGCCGTTGAACAGTTTGCGGAGCCAGGACAGCCCCTGCCGCAGGCTCGCCCGAGCTTGCTGCGGCGGGCTTTCCGGCCAGAGCAGTTCACACAACCGATTTCGCCCGACGCCTTTGCGCCCTAACAGCACGAGCGTCGCGATCAACTGCTTCATTTTCGGCGGCACGTGATCCGAACTGACCGCATCGCCGACGCGAAACCCGGCGGTGAGCGAGATCGTCTTACGAACCGAAAGCATTCAACGCCACCTCGTGCTGGGGCTGACCCGAAATTGCTTGCTTCACGGGGAGCAGAGACCTGAGCGTCTAGGCTTCTATTGAAGCAAGCCTCACGTTTTCGTGAGTACGAGAGTAAAATCTGTTTGTTCTTCGCCCCATTTTCAAGCGCGAATCGGGCGGTGTCCCGCCTAAAGAGGAACGCCCAATGACTCTCTTTGAATGAAATCGGTTTTAAAACATGTGCTTAATTCATTTTCATTCGACGAGCGCATCGACAACAATGTCTGCGCCGCGATGCGTCCCATCCGCCGGTGAGGAACATGAACCGTCGTCAGCGGTGGGTTTAGAAGCGTTGCGATATCGATGTCGTCAAATCCGGTCACCGAAACCTCCTGCGGCACCCGAAACCCCATTTTCTGGGCTCCCATGACGACGCCAGCGGCCAGGACGTCGTTGCCGCAGATGATCGCGGTCGGTCTGTCGCGACGCTCCAGAAACGCCCGCGCCGCGCCAGAGCCGGCGTCGAAGTGGTACTCCGCTTCGATGAGTTGGCTCGGGTCAAGCTCCATGCCCCGCGTCGCAAGCGCCTCGCGAACGCCTTGCACCCGGGCCTCCGCACGGTCGTTCCCCGCGGTGATCCCAGCGACCATCGCGATGCGCCGATGCCCCAGGTCCAGGACGCGCTCGGCCACCTGCCTTGCCGCTGCGACATTGTCGAAGCCGACACACGTCCACGGACAGTCTTCGCGCCATGTCCACACAAGAACAAAGGGCACCGACCTTATGCGGAGTTGCTCATAGATCTCGGGCTTTCGAGCCTCGCCGATTAGAACGAGTCCGTCGACGTTGCGGCTCAACAGCGTCTGGATCTGCTGCTCTTCCTGCTCTGCGCTGTAGTTCGACGTCGATACGAGCAGCGTTACTCCGGCGTCGGCGAGCTCTTCCTGAAGGGCCTGCAGGCCTCGCGCAAAGATCGCGTTGTCCATGGTCGGGATGATCGCGCCAATGGTGTCTGTCCGGTTCGATGCGAGCGCCCGCCCGCCGAAATGCGGGGTGTAGCCGAGCGACGCGACGGCGCGCTGCACGTGATGTCTCGTTTCAGCCCGCACCAACGACGGATCATTGAGGACCCTCGACACCGTCGCCGTGGAGACGCCTGCGAGGCGCGCGACATCCGCCAGTGAAGGTCTTCTAGGTGTCGCGAACGGCACGTGGCGCCTCTCTGCAAAGCCTCATTTACATCTACACTAACCCTGATGTAAGCGCTTGCAATCAAGATGAAAGCGCTTACAGTCGACGCAAATTATAAGAATCGTTCGTTTCGGGAGGAAAAGAAGATGACCGCAAAGGGTCGACTGCCGCTTTTGTGCGCGCTGATCTGTTTCTCCGCATTCTTCGGAAACGTGGCGATGGGAGCCGCCGGCCAGCAAGTGTTTCTGGGCGATATCGCCGAGATGCTGATGCTGTTTTTGTCCGCTCTCTTTTTTGTGGTCGGCGTCCTGAAGCGCGAAGCCGACGCGGCCCAAGACAAACCAGAACAAAGTTGACTGCACATTTTCCAACGGGAGGAAAACTGATGACCGATCAAAAGACGAAGGCGGAAATCGCCTCGGTCGAACGCCGCAATTTCATGAAGCTGACGGCCAGCGGCGCCTTCACCACTGCATTGGTGGCGGGCGCCGCGGGAACTTTGTCGTCGACGGAGGCGCTTGCGCAGACCAGCAAAGAGGAAGCCGAACGCGAGAAAGCCGCCGATCACGTCATGACGGTCGCCACCGCGTACGTTCTTGGCGCGACGCGCAGCTATCCGATCATGCAGCTCGACTTCAAAGAGAACATCCAGAACGCGACTGCTGGCAAAGTCTATGTGAAGCTCGCGCCTGGCGGCCAGCTTGGCGCTGGCGGCGCTCTCGCCCAGAAAGTTCAAGGCGGCACCATTCAGGCGGCTCAGCACTCGCTGTCGAACTTCGCGCCGTTCGCGCCGGTCGTCGACCTGATCAACCTTCCGTACCTCTGCGGTTCGAACCAGCGTTTCGTCAACCTGGTCAGTTCGGATCACTGGAAGAACACCGTCAATCCACTGGTCGAGTCGAAAGGCTTCAAGCCGCTGTGGTACGTCGTTATCGACCCACGCGTCGTCGCGGTCCGCAAAGGCGGCGACGGACCAGTCAAGACGCCAGCCGATCTGAGCGGCGTGAAGTTCCGCGTTCCGGGCTCGCAGATGCTTCAGCAGTACTACCGGATGGTCGGCGCCAACCCGACGCCGGTGGCCTGGGGCGAAACGCCGTCGGCGATCAAGCAAGGCGTCGCCGATGCGCTGGATCCGTCCGTCGGCGCGCTGTTCGTCTTCGGCTTCAAGGACATCCTGAGCTATGTCAGCTTCACGCAGGCGGTTCCGGACAGCCAAGTCTACTCGTGTAACCTCGAGTGGTATAACAGCCTGCCTTCGGACGTGCAGGAAGGCATCGACTTCGCCTCCGAGATCACCTCGGCGCAGAACCTGGCGAAAGTCCCAGCCGCGCGGAACTATGCGATGGCCGAGCTCCGCAAGTCGGGTGTCGAGTTCCACTCGCTCAGCTCAGACGAGCTCGCAGAATGGCAAGACGCCGGCGGCTATCAGCGCAGCGAGTGGGACGGCTTCAAAACCGAACTCGCCGGCTCGATGGACGCGTTCGACAAGATGGTCGAAGCCGCGGGCACCATGGGCCGCTACTACGTCCACGACGCGTAAAGTTGAGCTTTCCCCGGGCGCTCAGGCGTCCGGGGAACCGCGACTAAGCCTTTTCGTAACGACCAATGCCGCCGGCCCTTGGCTGGCGAAGGGGGCGGTGTGTTTGAAACACTAAACAGAAACGCGGAACGCTGGGCCCTGCTGGTGTTCTACACGATGTTGGTCGCCACGATGGCGGTCGAGGTCGTGCGTCGCGAGGTTTTCGCCTACTCGTCGATCTGGGGTGAAGAGATCGTACGCTACGCGTTCATCTACCTCGCGTGGATCGGCGCCGCCGCCGCTGTGCGAGAGCGCGCCCACATACGGATCGACGTCCTGCTCGCCTATGTCGGTCCGCGCTTGAAGGCGCTGCTCTATATCTTTGGCGACCTGGTGATGCTCGGGGTGGCGATCCTGGCCGTCTACTGGTCGTTTGAAACCGTCTCTGTCTCATGGAAGTTCGGCTCGGTCAGCCACGGTCTGCGCGTGTCGATGGTCTGGTTCCTCGCCGCCGTGCCGCTCGGCTTCTCGCTGATGCTCTTCCGTCTTTTGCAATCTCTCGCACGCGACATCGCTGATCTTCGTTCGGGCCGACCGGTCTACGAAGGCGCGCGGCTATTTGACTGAGGATTAAGCCATGGAATGGAGCCAACTCGGTCAGCAAGCCGTTGAGATCGGCTGGGACTTCTATCTTCCAGTTCTGATCTTCATCCTGCTCGTCGCCCTCGCAGTGCCCGTTTGGGCGTCGATCGGCGTCGCTGCGGTGGCGATGCTTCTCTTCAGTCAGGTGTTGCCGATGTCGCTGTTGGGCGAGAGCCTGTTTGACGGCATCGACCACTTCGCGTTGACGGCGGTGCCGTTGTTCATTCTCACCGGCGACGTGCTGGTGCGGACAGGCCTCAGTCGAAAATTCCTCGACGTCGCCGAAGCGCTGACCTGCTGGGCGAAAGGCGGCTTTGGTTCGGCGACCGTGCTCGTCTGCGGGATGTTCTCGGCCATTTCCGGCTCCGACGCCGCGGGCGCCGCCGCGGTGGGGCGGATGACGATCAACCGTCTGGTCGAGTCCGGCTATCCCCGCCCCTACGCCTGCGCGCTTGTCGCCGCGGGCGCCTGCACCGGCATCCTGATCCCGCCATCGATCGCCTACATCGTGATCGGTCTTGTGCTGGGGATCTCAGCCTCGACGCTGTTCCAGGCCGCATTGATCCCTGGCGTTCTGATCCTGGTCTCGATCCTGGTGACAAACATCGTCGTCAACCGTCGGTACGCCTATGAAGGCGGAGGGCTGATGACCGTCTCGGAATGGGCGAGCAACCTCGGCCGCTCATTGGCCAACGGCTGGTACGCGTTCCTGGTGCCTGGCGTCATCTTCTGGGGCATCTTCTCCGGCCGATTGACCCCGACCGAAGCGGGCGCCACCGCGGTGGTGATCACCATCATCCTGGGCTTTATCATCGGCACTCTGAAACTATCGGACTTCCCGGCGATGATGGAGAGCTCGGCCAAGGTCAACGGCGTGATCCTCCCGATCATCGCTCTTTCGTTGCCGCTGGCGCAAACCATGGCGGCGCTGGGAGTTCCGCAGGGCTTCGTCTATTCCGTGACGTCGCTGACCGAGAACCCATACGTGCTGATCCTGTTGATGATCATGATCTTGATCGCGGCGGGATGCGTCATGGAGACGACGCCCAACATCGTGATCCTCGCGCCGATCCTGAAGCCGCTCGCGGATGAGATCGGCATGAACGAGATCCAGTTCTGCATCATGATGATCACCGCGCTGGGGGTCGGGTTCATTACGCCGCCTTTGGGACTGAACCTGTTCGTCGTCTCGGGACTGACGGGGGAATCGATCCTCAAGATCGCAGCCCGCGCCGTGCCCTTCGTCTTCTTCATGCTGCTGGTGGTGCTGCTGATCGCCTATGTGCCGGTGATCTCGACCCTGCTGCTTCCTGACATCTACAAATGAGTCGTGTGATGACCGTCGAATACCTGAAGAAAGCCGCCAAGAAGTCCACCGACGACGCCGGCGACGTCCGCGCGACGGTGCAAGCGATCCTCGATGAAATCGAAGCTGGCGGCGACGCCGCGGCGATGAAGTACGCCGCAAAGTTCGATCGCTATGAAGGCAATGTCGTTCTGACGCGCGACGAGATCGACGCGGCTGCCGCGGCGGTGCCTCAGAAGCTCAAGGACGACATCCGGTTCGCCTATGACAATGTCCGGCGCTTCGCCGAGGTTCAGAAGCAGACCATTCAGGATGTCGAGGTCGAAATCCTTCCGGGGCTGATGGCCGGGCAGAAGGCGATCCCGTGCCGCGCGGCGGGCTGCTACGCCCCGGGCGGCCGCTACAGCCATATTGCGTCGGCCTTGATGACGGTGACGACCGCCAAGGTCGCGGGCTGCGGCCATATCACGGCTTGCTCTCCGCCCCGCCCCGGCGTCGGCATCGCGCCGGCGATCATCTACACTGCGGACCTCTGCGGCGCCGACAACATCCTGGCGCTTGGCGGCGTGCAGGGCATCGCTGCGATGGCCTTCGGCCTCTTTGGTCTGCCGCAATCCGACATCCTCGTCGGCCCTGGCAACCAGTTCGTGGCCGAAGCCAAACGGATCCTGTTCGGACGGGTCGGCATCGACATGTTCGCCGGCCCCACTGACAGCCTGATCCTGGCGGACGCGACCGCGGATCCGCACATGGTCGCCTGGGACCTCGTCGGGCAGGCCGAACATGGCTACAACTCGCCGGTCTGGCTCGCGACGACGCACCGCCCGCTCGCGGAGAAGGTGATGGAGCTGGTCCCGCAATACATTGACACGCTGCCCGACCTGAACCGCGACAACGCCACCAAAGCCTGGGCCGATATGGCGGAGGTCATGGTCGTGGCGGACAATGAGGGCCTCGCACAGGTCGCGGACGATTATGCGCCCGAGCACCTTCACGTTCAGGCCGCCGATCTCGACTGGTTCCTGGGCCGGCTTCAGTGCTACGGCTCGCTGTTCCTCGGCGAGGAGACGACCGTGGCGTTCGGCGACAAGTCCTCGGGTCCCAACCATGTGCTGCCGACCTCGGGCGCCGCGCGCTACACGGGCGGGCTATCGGTGCACAAGTACATGAAGCTGGTGACATGGCAGCGCTCAACGCGCGACGCCGCAAAACCGGTGGCCGAGGCGACGGCGCGGATCTCGCGGCTGGAGGGGATGGAAGGCCACGCCCGCACTGCGGACATCCGGCTGGAGAAGTACTTCCCGAATGACGACTTCGATCTGACGGCGGCCGACTAAGACCATGACCGCCGCCGACCTCTTCAGCGTCGAAGGGCGCATCGCCTGTGTGACGGGCGCCAGCTCCGGCATTTGCCGGGCGCTGGCGACGGCGCTGGCCGAGCGCGGGGCGAAGGTTGTCGGCCTCGCCCGCCGCGCCGAAGAGCTGGAAGCCTGGGCGGCGGAGACCGATGGGAAGACGGCGGTCCTGACGGCGGATCTGTCCGATCCATCGACCATGAAGGATGTCGCCGCGCGCGCCGCAGAACCCTTCGGCGCGCCCGACATCCTCATCAACGGCGCGGGCGTCAACACGCGTCAAGCGGCCGACGACGTCACTCTCGACGATTGGCGGCTAACACTCGACCTGAACCTCGCCACGCCGTTCTTTCTGGCGCAGGCGCTGGTTCCTGCGATGCGCGCGACGGGCTGGGGCCGGATCGTCAACTTCGCCTCGCTGCAGACCTTTCGAGCCTTCCCCGGGGGCTTGGCTTACGGATCCTCCAAGGGCGGGATCGCGCAGATGACCCGCGCCATGGCCGAGGCCTGGTCGCCACATGGGATCACCGCCAACGCGCTGGCGCCGGGCTTCTTTCCGACCGAACTGACCGGCCCGGTCTTCAAGGATCCGGAGCGCGCCGCGCGAAACGCCGCGCAGACCTGTATCGGCCGCAATGGAACGATGGACGACATCATCGGGCCGACCCTGTTCCTTTGCTCGGACGCCAGCGCCTACATCACCGGGCAGGTCATCTCAGTCGACGGGGGGTTCACTGCGAAATGAAGGCGCTCGTGTACACTGGCCCGGAAACGCTCGAGTTTCAGGACGCGCCCGACCCGGTGGCAACGGGCGACGCCCTGATCCGCATCGCCCATGTCGGGATCTGCGGATCGGACATGCACGCCTTTCTGGGTCATGACGAGCGTCGCCCGGCGCCATTGATCCTCGGTCACGAAGCGGCTGGCGAAATCACGGCCGGCCCTGGCGAAGGATCTCGCGTCACCATCAATCCATTGGTGACCTGCGGGGTCTGCGAGCACTGTCTGGCCGGACGCGAAAACCTCTGCGCGCAACGTCAGATCATCTCAATGCCCCCGCGCGAGGGCGCCTTCGCCGAGTACCTCACGATGCCGGTGGGCAACCTCGTGACGATCCCCGAGAATGTTCCGACAGAAAAGGCGGCGCTGGCGGAACCGCTGGCTTGCGGCTGGCACGCGGTGCGCTTGGCGGAAAGCGCATTGAACCGACCGCTCGACCAGGCGAAATGCCTTGTGATCGGCGGGGGCGCGATTGGATTTGGGGCGGCGTTGGTGCTGCGCGCCCGTGGGGCCACAGAGATCACTTTAGTCGAAACCAACGTCGCGCGCCGAGACATCATCGCGCGCGAAGACGGCGTCCACGCGGTCGAGCCCGCGGAGGTCGAAGCGGGCTTTGACCTTGTGGTGGACGGCGTTGGCTTTGAGGCGACGCGCGCCGCCGCGTCCGCCGCCGCAAGTCCCGGAGGCGTCATCATGCATATCGGCCTGGGATCGGCTGCAGGGGGCCTCGACATCCGCCGCATGACGCTGCAAGAGATCACGTTCATCGGAACGTACACCTACAGCGCCCAGGACTTCCGCGACACGGCGCAAGCCATCTTCGACGGACGACTCGGGGCGCTCGACTGGCCGGAAATCCGGTCGCTTTCAGACGGCGCGCGCGCCTTCGCCGACATCAAGGCGGGCAGCGTGGCTGCGCCGAAAATCATCCTGGCGCCCTGAATGGGGCCTTTGCGAAACGAGAACTCAAATTGAAGGAGTCTGACATGGGTGAACACCCGCATCTCCTCGTCCACGACAAGGCCGACAATGTCGGCGTCGTCGTGATCGAGGGCCTGACTGCAGGCACGGAAATGCTCTGCGTCGTCACCGAGGACAACTCGGACTTCCGCCTCACCGCCCAGGCCGACATTCCCATTGGCCACAAGGTCGCCTTGCAGGATTTCGCTGAAGGCGACACCGCGATCAAATACGGCGAGGATATCGGCAAGTTCGTCGGGTCCGCTGAAAAGGGCGGTCACGTCCATACCCACAACCTCAAAACCAAACGGTGGTGAGCCATGCCCTATGATGCGACCAACAAGACGGTGATGGCCTGGCGGCGTGAGAACGGCCGCGTAGGCGTGCGCAACCACGTCCTGATCCTGCCTGTCGACGATATCTCGAATGCGGCCTGCGAAGCCGTCTCCAACAACATCAAAGGCACGATGGCGATCCCTCACGCCTACGGGCGTCTGCAATTCGGCGAAGATCTCGAGCTGCATTTCCGCACCATCATCGGCACCGGGGCCAACCCGAACGTGGCCGCGGTCGTGGTGATCGGCATCGAGCCGAGCTGGACCAAGCGCATCGCCGACGGCATCCGCGAAACCGGCAAGCCGGTGGCCGAGTTCTCGATCGAGCAGAACGGCGACATCGCAACGATCGCCGCCGCCAGCTGGAAAGCGAAAGAATACGTTCAGTGGGCCAGCGAGCTGCAGAAAGAACCCTGCCCGGTTTCCGAGCTTTGGGTCTCGACCAAATGCAGGGAGAGCGACACGACCACGGGTCTGTCCTCCTGCCCGACGGTCGGCAACATGTACGACAAGCTCGTCCCGCAGGGATTGACCGGCGTCTTCGGTGAAACCTCGGAAATCACCGGCGCCGAGCATATCTGTGAAAAGCGCGCCGCGACGCCAGAAGCTGGCGAGAAGTTCATGAAGATCTTCAAGGCCTATCAGGACGACGTGATCTTCGCCCACCAGACCGATGATCTGTCCGACAGCCAGCCGACCAAGGGGAACATCCTGGGCGGGCTCTCGACCATCGAGGAGAAGGCGCTCGGCAACCTCGAGAAGATCGGCAAAGAGGTCTCCTACATCGATGCGCTCGGCCCGGCGGAAGAACCCGCGAAGGGCCCGGGGCTCTACTTCATGGACACGTCGTCGGCCGCGGCGGAGTGCGTGACGCTGATGGCCGCGGCGGGATATGTGATCCACACGTTCCCAACAGGCCAGGGCAACGTCGTCGGCAACCCGATCGTTCCGGTGATCAAGATCTCCGGCAACCCGCGGACCCTGCGCACGATGAGCGAGCATATCGATGTCGACGTGACGGGGGTTCTGACCCGCGAACAGACAATCGATCAGGCCGGCGACGCGCTGATCGAGATGATCGAGCGCGTGGCGAATGGCCGCCTGACTTGCGCGGAAGCCCTGGGCCATCGGGAATTCTCGATGACCAAGCTGTATCGTTCGGCTTAACTTGCCGAACCCAAGCGGCGCGATCCTTCGGACCGCGCCGCGTTTTTCGAAGCTCTCATTCGTGGATGCGCAATGACGTCTTCCTCCGGCGCGCCTGAGAAAGTGTCGCTGACCCTCGATGAGGCGCAGGCGCTCAGCGAGGCGGCGCTTGTTCGCAACCAGACAGCGCCGGAAACGGCGCGCCTGGTCGCCAAAGCGCTGGTCGACGCCGAAGCCGATGGGCAGACAGGGCATGGATTGGCGCGCGTGGCAGCCTACGCCGCGCAGGCCAAGTCCGGAAAAGTCGACGGGTTTGCGACCTCGACAGTCGTCCGTACCCAGCAATCACGGTTCGATGTCGACGCGCGGCACGGCTTCGCCTATCCCGCGATGGCTCTGGCGCGGACCGAGATCACCGCCGCGGCGCGGGAGACGGGGATCGCCAGCGCAGCGATCCGGAACTCCCATCACTGCGGCGTCCTCGGACACCAGGTCGAGGCGCTCGCCGACGAAGGCTTGGTTGCGCTGATGTTCGCGAATGCGCCCAAGTCAATCGCTCCGACGGGCGGCGACGGGCCGCTTTACGGCACCAACCCCATCGCTTTTGCGGCGCCGGCTGAGGGGCGCCCGCCAATCGTGATCGACCTGGCGCTGTCCCGCGTGGCGCGGGGTAAAGTGATGGCGGCGTCGAAGACGAACTCGCCAATCCCGCCCGAATGGGCCCTCGACGAGCATGGCGAACCAACCACAGACCCGCATGCGGCGCTGAAAGGCTCGATGCTGCCGATCGGCGGCGCCAAGGGAGCTGCGCTCGCGCTGATGGTCGAGGTTTTCGCCGGCGCCATGGCGGGGCCGAACCTGAGCTTTGAATCGACCGATTTCTTCGCCGCCGAAGGGGCGCCTCCGGCCTTGGGGCAATTCATGATCGCCTTCGCGATCGATGGAGCGGCCACGGCGGGCGTGGCTCGTATCCTGGAGGCGATCGCCGCCCAGGACGGGGCCCGCCCGCCCGGCGACCGGCGGATTGCGGCGCGAGAGGCCTCCCAACGCGAGGGACTTCGGGTCCCGCGCGTCTTGATCGACGAAATCAAGGCGCTTGCCGCAGGAGCGACGTGATCATGATTGAACGGCTCGGCGCGCGGGCCCGGGCGCTCTACCCCGGTGTGGCCGCTGCAGTCGTGATCGCTCTCGCCGCTCAGTTCCTCGGCGATCACTACGGCGCGCCAGTGATGTTGTTCGCGCTTTTGTTGGGCATGGCCTTCAACTTTCTCAGCGACAACGACCGCTGCGCCGAAGGCATCGCCTTTTCCGCCAAGACGCTGTTGCGGCTCGGGGTCGCGCTGCTCGGCGCTCGGATTACGGTTTCGGAGTTTTCCGAGCTCGGCTTCACGGCGATCGCGACGATCGTCGGCTTGATCGCCTGCACCATCGGGGCGGGCTTCATCGCCTCGCGCCTGATCGGACGGGGCTGGCGGTTCGCCCTTCTCACCGGCGGGGCTGTCGCCATCTGCGGCGCCTCCGCCGCGCTGGCCTTGGCCGCCGTGATCCCAAAGAACCCGAAGATGGACGTCCACGAACGCAACACCTTGTTCACGGTCGTCGCGGTGACGGTGCTCTCGACGGTCGCGATGGTCGGTTATCCGATCCTGTTCAGCACGTTGGATTTCACCGATCAGCAGATCGGCTTCATGCTCGGCGCGACGATCCATGACGTCGCGCAGGTGGTCGGCGCCGGTTATTCGGTCTCGCAGGAGGTCGGCGACACCGCCACGCTCGTCAAACTGATCCGGGTCGCGCTGCTGCCTGTGGTGCTTCTGATCATCATCGGGGTGCTGCGCTCCCGCGCGACCGGTTCAGCGCCGGGACTGCCCTGGTTCGTTGTGGGGTTCTGCATCCTGTCGGCGATCAACAGTCTCGATCTTCTGCCAACCGCTGTGATGACCCAGCTGTCCGACGTCTCTCGCGTGCTGTTGGTGACTGCGATCGCCGCACTGGGCGTAAAGACCTCGATGAAGGCCGTGTTCGAGCTGGGTCCCACGCATCTCAGCGTCGTGGTCATGGAAACGGTGGTGTTGCTGCTCTTGGCCATTCTCGCCACGTCGCTCTGGTTGGGCTGACGCCAGCGCGCCGTTTGGGAGCGGAACAAGCCTTGCTCTTCTCCGCCGTGCGGCTTTAGCTGTTGCGGAGGACAGCTGCGCGTTTGTGGGAGCAAGATGAGAACCCTTTGGATTTTGGCGCTTTCGCCATTGCTGGTCTTTCTTGCGGACGTGCGGCACGCGGCGGCTCAGGAATGCAGGTTCGTCCAGAGCGAGGCCGACATCACCATCTGCGTCTGCCGACAGGGCCAAAACTGGCGCATCAACCCGTACCGCGTCTGCGAAACGGCGGCGTCGGCTGCGCCAGAGCCAGTCGTGCGGCCGCAACCCCGAACGCTGTCGCCAGAGGAGCTGCGGCAGCGCCAGGAAACCCGCGAGATCCAGGAAGTTCTGAACGCGATCGAGTGCGATGCGGGCGTTCCAGATGGGATCTCGGGACGTCAAACCCGCTCGGCGATCCAGTGCTTTCACCAGGCCATTGACCGACCGGACACGACGGAGCTGACCGCGGAGGAGCGTCAGATCCTTTTGGAGACGCATGATCAATTGCCAGAGGCGGCGTCGGTTCTGCGCGCCAGCCTCCGACAGGAGTTGCCGCCGACGCTTGTCGCGACGGCGCCGCCAGAGCCGCAGCCGCAGCCGCAGCCGGAGTCGCAGACGGAGCCGGAACCGGAACCGGCGGCCCCCGCAGAACCCGAGACGCCCGTCGTTTCGAACGAGACGCGGACGACCACGCCCGATACCGATACCGAGGTCGGACCGCGCGTGTGTCAGGCCGACGAACAGTTCGGAGCCTGGTACCATCGGCTGGACGGCGCGGGCTCGTCGCTGACGACGACGTTCGATACGCTCAATGGTCAGATCATCGACGCGACGCTGACCTGGGACGGCGCGGGATATGTTCTCTATTTCGTTCCCAAAAGCGCAGAGATGTTTGACGCGCTGGTCTTTTTCGCGGACGCGATCCGGCTGCAGTCGGGCCCGAACATGACCGTGGCGGACCTTCCGGTCGAAGCGGTGTCGGCCGACGGTTTCACAATGACGGTGAACGCGATCCAGATGATCGACGCGATCGCGGAAAACGCGCTGCAGCTTGAATTCGTTTCGCGGGCTGAAGACGTGGTCGACGTCATGGACAGCGGCGCAACGCCGTTGGCGCAGCTGACCGAAGCTCTGGACTGCCTTTAGGCGCAGCCGCGCAGAGAAACCGAAGGAGAGACCGCAATGCGCCGAGTTCTAATCTGGTTGTCGGCGATCATTTTCCTCGCGGGCTCATTTGCCGTCGCGTCGGAATGGCCGGAGGCGGCGCGCCAGCAAATGGCGGCGGCCGGAGAACGGCTGAAAGCCGCGCAAACGACCCAGGAACGGGTCGCGGCGCTGCGTGAGATCGAAGGCGTGGCCGCCGCTCATCCGGATGCGCCGGAAGCGGCGATCATGGCGCGGCTCCTGGCCGAGAAGGCGACGCAAGAGGCCGGTCCGGCCAAGATGCTCGACGCTTTGGGCGCGCTGGCGGCGTCGGGTCAGGTGACCGACGTTCAGACGCTCGGCGGCATCGCCGGCCCCTTGCTCGAAACCATCGCCGACATGCGTGAGAACGGCACGTTGTTGCCAGAAACCGCGATCCAACTCGACGCGGCGATCAAGAGGCTCGACGACGCGGCGGCGAAGGCGAACCTGCCAAAGCTGGCGGACGCCGTGGATGCGGCGACGGGCGACACGCAACTGGCCGGTAAGATCCGCGGCGCGCTGGGCAAGATCGCGTCGCTGGCGAAAGCGGCGCGCGAGAGCGCCAATCTCCGGAAAATGGACCGCAAGGCGAAGAAGGCGTATCTCGACAATCTCGTCAGCATCTTGCCGCCCGCGGGAGGGCCCGCGATCAACGGTCCGGCCTTCGTCGTGTTTCGCGATACCCTGGTCTGGAACAGCGAAATGTTCGACGAATCGACCAAGGCGATGGATCTCGTGACCGAAGCGATCGAGACCGGGCAGTTCGACTCGGCGGCCTACGCCAAGATCGAACAACGTCTCAAGGATCTCTCGAAGGGTCCGTGGGGCAGCGACACCGCATCCGATTTCTTCGAGAACCTGTGCAAGAAGATCCCGATCGCCGGCGCCTGGTGCGGCGACGCGTTCAAACTGGTGAAAGACCTGATCTCCGGCACGGATTGCGGCTCGATCAACTGCGACTGCGAAAATGTCGGCGGCGGACTGCTGCGGGGACCGTTGATCGTCCAGTGCAAGATCGCGGAGCAGGATCTGGTTCTCGCGTGCCAAAGCCAGAAGCGAATCGTCGGAACCTGCGACGCAGGCGCGAGAGGCCCGGCGGCGACTCCGTACTGAGGCGACCCCGTACTGAGGCGACCCCCATTGCTGATCAACCGCTGGCTGCTTCGCGAGGGTTTAGGAAAGGTCTAGAGTTCGAGCACCAGGCACGTCGTCGTGCCGAACGCGTAGAGCTTCCCGGTATCCGCCCCGACGATCTTGCCTTCGGCCGTCCCGGTTCGGCGCCCCACATGCAGCACTTCGCCGATCGCGTGCACCTTCTCGGATCCCTCAAGCAACGGGCGGGTGATGTTCACGCGGTACTCAAGCGTCGTGTAACCAAACCCCTGCGGCAAGGCGGTCTGAACCGCACAGGCGACGCAGCTGTCGATAAGGGTGCCGAACCAGCCGCCATGCACGCCTCCGATCGGGTTGTAGTGCTTGAAGAGCGGCGCGCCTTCGCAGACGACCCGGCCTTTCGTAGCCTCCAGAAAGTGGAAGTTCATCGTGCGGCAGATCGGCGGAGCGGGGTGGCGCCCCTCGACGATGCCTTGGATGAACTCGAGCCCGGACATCGAGCGCATCTGCTCGACGCTCATCAACTGGTCCGGCGCATCCACGAAAAGCGGGGAGGTCATCGCAGGACAGCCCTTACTCGAATTCCATGATCACTTCATCGACGGCCAGGCTATCACCGGGTTTCGCCTTGATCGACCCGACTTTGGCCGAGCGCTCAGCGCGCAAGATGTTCTCCATCTTCATCGCCTCGACAACGGCCAACGCCTGGCCTTCCTGCACTTCTTCGCCTTGCTCGACATCGATCCGAACGACGAGACCCGGCATCGGGCACAGCAGCAGTTTCGAGGTGTCCGGCGCTTCCTTCTCCGGCATCAACGCAGCGAGTTCCCCAAGGCGCGCGCTGCGAGCGACCGCGACGAGGTCCACGCCGCGCCAGCGGATCCGCCAGCCCTGAGGCGCGGGATTGACCTTGGCGACGACCGTCTCATCCTCAAACTTCGCACGGGCGAGGGTTTCGCCGGGACGCCAGTCCAGTTCGACGAGACCAGCGCCAAAGAAGAACTCGCGCCCCCCCTCGACCGCATCGAGCGTCTGAGAGATCGTCTCGCCGCCGATCTCGACGCTCCAATCCCGGTTCACTGCGCCAGATGGTTCGCGAAGCCGGCCCGAGATGCCCTGTCGCCGGGTCGCCTCGAAATGGGTCAGCGCCACGGCGAGACGGGCGAGCTTTTCACGGCTGGCGTCGCTCAAGGCCGCGCCCTCAAACCCTTCCGGGTACTCCTCGGCGATGAACGCGGTCGATATATCGCCAGAAGCGAACTTGGGGTGGTCCATCACGGCCGCGACAAAGGGTAGGTTGTGGCCGATGCCCTCGACTTCGAAGGCGTCCAGCGCGCTCTTCATGCCTTTAATCGCCGCGGTGCGGTCTTCTCCCCAGGTGCAGAGTTTCGCAATCATCGGATCATAGAACATTGAGATCTCGGAGCCTTCCTCGACCCCGGTGTCGTTCCGGATGATCCCGCCTGGGATCGCGTCGCCCTCGCTTGGCGGGCGGTATCGGGTGAGGCGGCCGATCGAGGGCAGGAAATTGCGATAAGGATCTTCCGCGTAAAGGCGGCTCTCCATCGCCCACCCGTTCAGCTTCACGTCGGACTGAGTGACCGACAGCTTTTCCCCCGCTGCGACGCGGATCATCTGTTCGACCAGATCGAACCCCGTGATCAGCTCGGTCACCGGGTGCTCGACCTGCAGCCGCGTGTTCATCTCGAGGAAATAGAAGTTCCGCTCGGCGTCGACGATGAACTCGACAGTTCCCGCAGAGCAGTAATCAACCGCCTTCGCCAGCGCGACCGATTGCTCGCCCATCGCCTTGCGGGTCTCATCGTCGAGAAAGGGCGACGGCGCCTCTTCGATGACCTTCTGGTTGCGGCGCTGGATCGAGCACTCGCGCTCGCCGAGATAGATGACGTTGCCGTGCTTGTCGCCGAGCACCTGGATTTCAATGTGCCGCGGTCTCTGGACAAACTTTTCGATGAAGATCCGATCGTCGCCGAAACTTGCGGCAGCTTCGTTCTTGGAGGATTGGAAGCCCTCGCGGGCCTCCTCGTCCGACCATGCGATCCGCATGCCCTTGCCGCCGCCGCCGGCGCTGGCCTTGATCATGACCGGATAACCGATATCGGTTGCGATCTTCACGGCCTCTTCGGCGTCGCCGATCAGCCCCATGTAGCCCGGAACCGTGGAGACCTGTGCTTCCGCGGCAAGCTTTTTCGAGGCGATTTTGTCGCCCATCGCCTCGATCGCGCCGACCGGAGGTCCGATGAAGGCGACGCCCGCCGCATCCAGCGCTTCCGCGAACTCGGCGCGCTCTGACAGGAACCCGTATCCGGGGTGCACGGCTTGCGCGCCTGTCTGCTTTATCGCCTCGAGGATCTTATCGATGACCAGGTAGCTCTCGGCGGCCGCAGGCGGACCGATGTGAACCGCTTCATCCGCCATCCGGGCGTGAACGGCGTCCGCATCGGCGTCCGAGTAAACAGCGACTGTCTTGATCCCCATCGCCCGGGCCGTTCGGATAACGCGGCAGGCGATTTCGCCCCGGTTGGCAACAAGGATCTTCTCAAACATCGCCGTTGATCTCCGCGCAGTCTTGGTTTGATCCAGCGATGGATCACGCAGGCGCAACAGTGTCAATGTGAGCGACGCTTTATTGACGTCTGCACATCGCGAATGCGGCAATTCGCTGCTATGGTCCCGGAAAGGTTCGGGAAATCTACGCTACTTTCAGCGCCGGGCCGTCAAGGGGGTGAGGTATGACTCGGGTTCTTGAATCGGTTGCGAACATCTTTTTCTCACTGCTGCTTGGCGCGCTGGGTCTGGCGTTAACAGCGATCTATGCGCCTTACACGCTGGAGAGCGTCCAGATCCAGGCGGGTTTCCTCAAAGAAGATCTCGTGGCGATGCTGACCAGCTTGGGAACCGAGCCGCAGGTGAACGTCTGGATCCGGTTCCTGGTCCAAGACGAGCAGCTTGTCTTCATGGGCTTCGTCATCCTGATGCGCGTGCTCATCGCCCTCACGTTCTGGGGCATCCGCAGCATGTTCGCGGCGATGCGCGGCAGCTGACCTGCGTCTCTACGCCAAGGTGCGCGGGCCCTCATACCGCGCGAGGCCCCGCGGTGTGAGCTGGAGGTTGGCAAGGGTGCGTTCCGCGTGGACCATGCGATGTGACAGCAGTTTGCCCATCAGCTTTGCAAGCACCCCAGCGTGATCAGCGCGGTTCGACAGATTGGTCATCTCGTCCGGATCATCTTCAAGGTTGAAGAGCAGCGGCGGCAAGGCCGCGAAATGAACGAGCTTCCAGCGCGATTCCCGCCAGACATTTAAAACGCACTGATCCGGCGTGAGCCCGAGAGCCGTTTCCGCAACGCCAGTATCGACTTCGCGAAAGTCGTATTCCCAGAAAGCTGCCTCTCTCCAGTCCGGGGTGTCGCCGGTGATCCAGGGGCTCAGGCTGCGTCCGTCCCAGTCTTGCGGTGGTTCGCCTCCCAGCCATTCGATGATCGTCGGCGCGACATCGACGCTCTCGCTAAAGGCGTCGACCACCCGCGCCGAGCCATTCCTGGGATCCAGAACCATCAGCGGGATATGGTTCGAGCTGTCGAAGAAGCCGCCTTTCCCCCACATCCAATGATCGCCCAAATGCTCGCCGTGGTCCGCCGTAAGCACGATCAGCGTTTCATCGGCCTGGCCGCTCTCTTGGAGCGCTGCAAGCATTCGACCCAGCTGATGATCGCACTCAGAGATCAGACCGAAATAGACGGCGGCCGCGGCGCGAAGATCGTCTTCAGACCGGTTGTTCGCGTCAAACCCGACCTGAAAGAAGTTTGGATCCGCCTGAACCACGCCTCGCCAATAGTCGAGAAACGGATGTGAGACCTCGGCGCCGGGTTGAGATGCGCGTATTGGGGCCGGCATGTCGCTCGCGGCGTACATGTCGTTGTAAGGCGCCGGAGCGCGAAGAGGCGGATGGGGCCGAAGAAAACTGGCGTGCACCAGCCAGTCTCGATGTCGATTGACGCTGACGTAGTCGATGACCGAGTCTGCGACGAACGCGGTGTCGCTGTCCTCCGCTGCATAGAACGCAGGCTCTCGATCAAAAGGCTTTTGCGCGCTCTGCGCGCCAACGCCGTAGGTGATCAGCGCAGGATGAGGCGGCAACTCGTACCCCTTGCGACGCAAATGCGCAGCCCAGGCGCTGACATCCGTCTCGGAGAACATGCCCACGCCCAGCGTGAACCCGGCAAGCGGGGCCTCGTAGCTCTTCAGAGCCGGGTCGTTCGGGGGCGTTGTTCTCGGATCGACAGCCGTATCGGTGTAACCGAAGAGAACGGGCTCGACCCCGTTTCGGCGCGCCTCTTTGGCGAGATTGCTGAAGCGCGCATCGAGCGGGGTCCCGTTTCGGACCGAACGATGGATGAACGGATACCGGCCAGTGAGCATCGTGGTGCGAGACGGCCCACACGGAGCCGAGCAGGTATAGTGTCGTCGGAAAACGGTAGAACGGGCCGCGAGAGCGTCGATGTTCGGCGTACGAACGATCGAGTGGCCGAACGCCCCCGCCGCATCTCCACGCCATTGGTCGAAGGTGACGAAAAGCACTTTGCGCCGCATGTTTCCCCCTCCCCCGACAACGGACGCCCGAACGCGCATCAGGGCCCGACGTCTTGCCTCATCCGGGCTCACACCCCTCTGATCAGCTGAGGCGCGGCGGGTCGTACGGATCTGCAGGCGCGGAGGCGCCTCAGTTCATCAGGCCGCGACCCGCATGTTCGGGGTTCTCGACCATAACCGCCGCGCGTTGGCCGGCAAAATAGGTCACGCCGTACTCGATCGCTTGGCCGGCCATATCCAGATTGAGGGCTTCAGCCCTCAGAACAGGCGCATTGTCGGGCTGGCTCAACTTCTTCGCGATGGTGCGCGACGGCGCGATAGCGGCGACCCGCGTCCAGGCTCTGACGTAGTCGATCACGCCATACCGACGAAACGCAGCGGTGACGGACCGCGTTTCCGAGTAGACCTCTGCGAAATCGGGAAACCTCTCGCCGGGGTAATAGGACTCGGATACGAGAACCGGCGTATCGTCCGCTTCGCCGACGCTCTCGAGGACGACGACCGGCCGCCCCGCCTTCAACCCCAAGCGCTCGGCGACACGTTCGTCAGCGGTGATCGTCTCGCCGCGGATGAGATACTGAGACGGCGTCCGGCCGAGATCGGCGACGTTTTGGCTGAAGCGCGTGCGCGATCCAATCTTGTAGTCGAGCACACCTTCTGAAACATAGGCCCCGCTGCCGCGGCGCACTGCGATGATGCCTGACTGGCTGAGTTCCGCGAGCGCGCGACGGACCGTGTGACGATTGACGTCGAACCGCGCCGAGTACTCTTTTTCCGTGGGCAGCTTATCGCCGGCGTTGAAAGTGCCGTCCACGATCTCCGAGCGCAACGTGTCAAAAATAGACCGCCAAACCGGTGTCCGAGCCATTGTCACTCCCTTTGCCGTCTCACGCGCCGTCGTCTATTCGTACGCCTCAGGGTCCGATGTCGCGAAACCGCGTGTTTTGACACAAAAGTTTCGCGAAACACGCGTTTTGTTCCTCTTGTGATTTGTCCAACGAACCCCAAGGTGTCTATACAGATCTTGGTGGAATAGTCGTCTCGACAAATCGGCGGGGGATAGATGTCCGAAAAAGCCGAAGAGCACAACCCGGTTAACGTGGACAACTCTGATCCGAACGCAATTTCTGATCGGAGCGCGTGGATTTCGCTACTCGCCCAAAGCCCCGCGGAAGATCTGTCGGCTCGATGGTCCGAGTTGGGGCTCGCGCCGAAGTTCACCTATTTGCGCCGCCCAGAGATCGGCTTGGTGATGACGCAAGGACGGGCGGGCGCGGTCGGTGAGCGCTTCAACCTTGGCGAAGCGACGGTCACAAGATGCTCTGTACGGTTGGCGACTGGCGAAGAGGGCCACGCATACGCGCTGGGCCGAAGCGCGCGGAAAGCCGAGATATCCGCTCTGTGCGACGCGCTTATGCAAACCAAGCACGCCGCCGCTCTCGCGACCAAAGTGCTGGCGCCTCTGGCTTACGCGCAATCGGCCCGCCGAGAGGACGCGGCGCGCAAAGCCGCTGCGACCAAGGTCGAATTCTTCACGATGACGCGGGGAGAAGGCTGATGGCGATCGCCACCCGTCAGCCGAATGACCCGCCGCATGGGCAGATCGGGTTTTCAAAGCCATCGGTCGACGCCGCCGCCTCCTTTCGGACGATCTTGAACGCGGTGGCGCGCCCGGGGTCGCCACAGACGGTCGCTGCGAAAACGCTTGCAGCGGCGCCATTGTCGCTGGCGGCCACCACGGCGCTGCTGACCCTCGCCGACGCGGACGCGCCGGTCTGGCTGACCCCTGACGTAAGGTCCGACGCCACCGACCACCTCATCCGGTTCTGCGTTGGCGCGGCGCCCGTCAGCCATTCGGGGCAGGCGGCTTTCGTATGCGGACGCTTTGGCGCAATCGAGGCGCTCGAACTCCCAGCCGGTTCTCCCGACTACCCTGACCGCTCGGCCACGCTGATCATCGAAACCGACGGTTTCGCCGCTGAGCCGGACGCGCTCGCCTTGAAGCTGAGTGGTCCGGGCGTCGACGGCGTCGCCTTGCTCCATGTCGCTGGGTTCGGAAGCGCCTTCGCCCGCTTCCTGCAGCAAAACGCCGCTCAGTTTCCATTGGGGGTGGATCTTCTTCTGACGCATGGCGACCAGGTTGTCGGCCTCCCCCGCAGCACGAAAGTAGAGGTCGGCTGATGTATGTGGCGACGAAGGGGGGCGAGAAAGCGATCGCTGCCGCGCATCGGCAAATGGCGGAGGAACGCCGTGGCGATCCAAAGATCCCGGCTTTGACGATCGCTCAGATCCGCGAGCAGCTTTCCTTGTGCGTCGACCGCTGCATGACTGAGGGATCGCTGTACGACCGGGACCTCGCGGCGCTCGCGATCAAGCAAAGCCAGGGCGATCTCATCGAGGCGATCTTCCTGCTGCGCGCCTACCGCACGACGCTGCCGCGATTTGGCTACTCTCGACCGATCGACACGGGTTCGATGGCGATTGTTCGAAGGGTCTCGGCGACCTTCAAAGACATCCCCGGCGGTCAGATCCTGGGGCCGACCTTCGACTACACGCACCGGCTGTTGGACTTCAAACTGGCTGCCGAGACAGAAGGCCCCCGGACCGTCGCCGATCGCGCAGAGACCCCGGTCGAGCAATCGGTTCCCCACGTGCTGGGACTGCTTGATCAAGAGGGCCTGATCCAGAAGGAGAAGACGGAGAACAAGCCCGCGCCAGACCTCAGGATAGGCCGCATCGACTTTGATCACGAAAAGACGGCGGAGCGTCCCGAAGCGTTCAACGAAGACACTCCGCCCGATCTGACCCGGGAACCGCTCGAGTTCCCCGCTTCGCGCGCGTTGCGTTTGCAAGCTCTGGCGCGCGGCGACGAAGGCTTCCTGCTCGGACTGGCGTACTCGACCCAGCGCGGATATGCGCGCAATCACGCCTTTGTCGGCGAGCTGCGCATCGGCGCGGTCGCGGTCGAGTTTGATATGCCGGAGCTCGGGATCACCATCGAGCTCGGCGAAGTCACCGTGACCGAGTGCGAGACGGTGACCCAGTTTCAGGGCTCAAAGTCGCAACCGCCACAGTTCACCCGCGGTTATGGGCTGAGCTTCGGCCAGACCGAACGCAAGGCGCTCTCCATGGCGCTTGTGGAGCGCGCTCTGCGCTGGAGTGAGCTTGATGAAGACTTTGTCGGCGCAGCGGCGCAGGACGAGGAATTCGTGCTCGCTCATGTCGACAACATTCAGGCGACAGGGTTCCTGGAGCACATCAAACTTCCCCATTATGTCGACTTTCAATCAGAGCTGGAGCTGGTGCGACGCATGCGGCGCGAGATTGCCGAGGACAGCGCTGGGCGCGACCTTTCGGAGACGGCGGAATGACGAGGCTCAGAGTTATAAACGCCACAGGAGGGGGCGCAGTCGGCGCGACGCCGTCGAATGAACCGACGCTCAGGAGGCTCCTTCAATGAGCGCCGTGGACGATCCAACGGATCTGACGCTCGGGTCTGAGGGGTCCGACGCCAGCGTCGCCGAAGCGAAGGGCGATGAGCAGATCGCCGATCTCTCCTCAGACGCGGGTGATGATCGGATCGATGAAACGATCGACGGGTACAACTTCGCGTATCTTGACGAGAACACGAAGCGCATGATCCGGAGGGCGATCCTGAAAGCCGTCGCGATCCCCGGGTACCAGACGCCGTTCGCCAGCCGTGAAATGCCGATGCCCTACGGCTGGGGTACGGGCGGGGTGCAAGTCACCGCCGCCTGTCTGACCCCAGGCGACACGCTCAAGGTGATCGATCAAGGCGCGGACGACACGACCAACGCCGTTTCAATCCGACAGTTCTTCGAGAAAACGGCGCGGGTCGACACGACGACGCGCACGGAAGACGCGACGGTGATCCAGACACGGCACCGGATCCCGGAGAAGGCGCTGACCGAAGATCAGATCATCGTCTATCAGGTCCCGATCCCCGAACCTTTGCGGTATCTCGAACCGCGCGAGACTGAGACGCGCAAGATGCACGCGCTCGAAGAATACGGCCTCATGCATGTGAAACTGTACGAGGATATCTCGCGCCACGGCCATATCGCGACGACATACGCCTACCCCGTCATGGTCGAGGATCGGTATGTGACCGATCCTTCGCCGATCCCGAAGTTCGACAACCCGAAACTGTCGAACTCGCCAGCGCTTCAGCTTTTCGGCGCTGGACGGGAGCAACGGATCTACGCGATCCCGCCCTACACGAAGGTCAAGAGCCTCGACTTTGAGGACTACCCGTTCGATCCCGGCCAATGGCCTCAGGCCTGTGCGCTCTGCGGCGCCGAGGACAGCTATCTCGACGAGATCATCACCGATGACGCGGGCGGGCGTATGTTCGTATGCTCGGACACTGACTTCTGCAGCCGCCGACGCGCGGAGCAGGACGCCGCCGCGACCTCTGAGGAGGGGGAGCAATGAGCCAAGAGGTCATTCTTCGGGTCGAAGAGCTCACCAAACTCTACGGCGCACGGGTCGGGTGCCGCAATGTCTCCTTCGAGCTGTGCGGGGCGGAGGTGCTGGCGGTGGTCGGAGAGTCGGGTTCGGGCAAGTCGACGTTGCTCAACTGCCTGTCCGGCCAGCTGCCGCCGAGCGGCGGCAGTCTCTCCTATCGGGGGGCGAACGGTCACTGGCGCGACGTTCTCGCCCTCTCTGAGCCCGAGCGCCGGCTGTTGAGCCGCACCGAATGGGCGTTTGTGCACCAAGATCCGCGCGACGGGCTGCGGATGACCGTCAGCGCCGGCGGCAATGTCGGCGAACGGATGATGGCCGTGGGCGCGCGCCACTATGGAACGATCCGATCAACAGCAGCGGATTGGCTGCGGCAGGTGGAGATCCCGCAGGACCGATTGGATGATCGGCCCACCGCGTTTTCAGGCGGCATGCGTCAAAGGTTGCAGATCGCGCGGGCGCTGGCGACCAATCCTCGTCTCGTGTTCATGGACGAACCGACCGGCGGACTGGACGTTTCGGTTCAGGCGCGGCTGCTCGATCTGATCCGAACCCTGGTGAACCAGTTCGAGCTCTCGGTGATCCTCGTGACCCATGATCTCGCCGTCGCGCGACTGCTGGCCCACCGGATGATGGTGATGAAGGACGGCCACGTGGTCGAGAGCGGTCTGACGGATCAGGTTCTCGACGATCCGCAACATCCCTACTCGCAGCTGCTCGTCAGCTCGATCCTGCAGACCTGAGGACGCTATGAGCATGGACCAGGGACCCCGGAACGATCGCCCGCCGCTTATCGAGGTCGAGGGGCTCGGAAAGACCTTCACACTTTACAACCAGAACGACGCCGTCATTCCCGTGATGCAGAACGCAAGCCTGCGCGTCGCCGCCGGGGAGGCCGTCGCCCTCACCGGGGAGTCGGGCGCCGGCAAGTCGAGCTTGATGAGAATGCTCTACGGCAACTATCGGGCGCAGACAGGGTCCATTCGTATTCGTCACCGCGAGCATTGGGGCGATGTCGCGAGCGCCGAACCGCACGCCATTCTCGATCTGCGGCGCGAGACGCTCGGATACGTTTCGCAGTTTCTCCGCGTCATCCCGCGCGTCTCGACGCTGGACGTCGTCTCCGAACCGCTTGTGCGATTGGGCGTTGAGCCGACGGCCGCGCAAGAGAAGGCTCGCGAGCTCTTGACCCGCTTGCGCATTCCACAGACGCTCTGGCCGTTGTCGCCACTCACGTTCTCCGGCGGTGAACAGCAGCGCGTGAACATCGCTCGCGGCTTCGCGCATCGCTTCCCGTGCCTTCTGCTCGACGAGCCGACCGCCTCGCTGGACAAGCTGAACCGTGAGACGGTCCTCGACATGATCGAAGAGGCGAAAGCGGACGGCGTGGCGGTGATCGGCATCTTCCACGACGCCGAAGCGAGGCGTCGGGTCTGCGATCGAGAGATTGACGTCAGCAGCTTTGCTGTCGGCCGGACAGCTGCTTGAGGAACGCCAATGGCGGATTGGGGCGCGCAAGAGACTGCGGTGAAGGGACGCTCGGGCGAAAGAGGCGTGCTCTTTCTTGTCGTCGGGCCATCTGGCGCCGGCAAGGACACGTTGATAGACGCCGCGCGCCTCGCTCGTCCCGATCTGCACTACCCAAGACGCGTGATCACGCGGCCGGCGCTGTCAGGCGGCGAGGCGCATACGGAGGTGAGCGCAGAAGCCTTTGACGTCATGGAGGCGGAAAATGCATTTGCGCTTTCCTGGCGAGCGCATGGTTTGGCTTACGGCGTTCCGATCGACATCGATGAAGCGTTGGTCGCCGGGCGAGACGTGGTGGCGAACGTTTCCCGTTCGGTGATCGAGCGGGCGCGCACGCGTTTCGCGCCCGTCCGCGTACTGGTCATCACCGCCGCCGCCCCGGTGCTCGCCGCCCGCCTGGCGGCGCGGGGCCGTGAAAACGAGCAACAGATTGCTGATCGGCTGACCCGATCGACATATCAGGCGCCGCAAGGCGAGGATGTCGTCTGGATCGACAATGGCGGCGATTTGGACACGGGCGTCGCCGCGTTCTTAGGGGCGCTTAGCCCTTCAGCCGAAACCGGCGAACGAGCCTGAAGTGCCCGCCATGCCCCGGATCGCCGAACAAACACAGCTCGCGCACCGGCGTCGGTTCGCTCAACAGAGGCTCGATTCTCGGCGCGAGCACGGCGAGAACCGCTGCAGCCGCATCGGCCGACAGCTGTTTCGTCAGGGTCATGTGAAACCGATATTCCTCGCCGACGTAAGGATAGCCCCAGCGCGTCAACATCTCTTCCTGGTTGGGCGTGAGCCCCACGGCGCGGCGCTTGGCGAGTTCACTTTCGGTTGGTTGCGCCGCGAGCCCGCGAAAGTTCCGAACACATCCCATCGCAAACGCCGACAACGCCTCCGAAGGCGCGGTCGGACGCAGACAGACGAAGCCGAGATCGCTGCTCAGTCGGAGCGCGGGAGCCTCAAATGGTTTCTCGTCCTCGCAGAAATCAAACATCGCAGCGAGCAACGCCTTTTCGGTCAGGCCCTCTTTCAGCCGGAACGGCGCTCTCAAGGTGCCGTGAAATCCATAGCGCGAAGGAGCCGCGGTCAACGACGGGATCGGCTCCGGCAAACCCTCGATCGCCGGTCGGGGGATCTCCACGCCGGCGTCGGCGTCCCATCCCAGCCAAGCGGAGCCGAACGCGCCCAGAGCCGATCCGGTGGGCGGCGTATAGTACAAAGCGTAGCGTTCATAACCGCTCATAGGCTGTCCATCCTCCAGGATCGCTACTCGACGTCGGTGTTCTCGGGGACGCCGTCCCGGTCGCGTCGCGCGCCCGGCATCAGCATCACCGCGGTCCCCATCGCAGCAGCTCCGAACGTGATGGCGAAGATTGCGAAGAGCATGACTAACGGCACAATCGGGTCGGCCGCATTCGAAATGCGGGTCGCCAGCCCCCAGGCGTCCGTGACGAACAGCGCCGCCAGAAAGATCCAACCGGCGGCGATCCCCAGCGCGCAATTGACCGCCATAAAGCGCAGTAAGGGCGATTTTTCGGGTCTTGCGTTCAGCGTCATGGGATTCGCCTCGCGGAACGGTGAAAAGAGATCCGCTTCACACTCGCCGCGCCGCCCCACGCACGCAAGTGGACGCTCCGACGCAACGCTTCATTTAATCGCGAGCCGACGGCGGCCCGTGTTCCACTCGGCCCAGCGGAAGGTGCGACCGCATCCCCGCGCGAGGACCCGCCAATGAGCGAGACGCAAATGACTGAGATGGTTTTGACCAACGCCCGGTTGGTTCTGTCCGACATCGTGATCGACGGCTCGATTCAGATAAGGGATGGGCGGATCGCAGACATCGCTTCCGGTCGATCCACGGCGCCGGGCGCGTTGGACTGCGACGGCGACTACGTCATTCCGGGCCTTGTCGAGCTGCACACCGACAATCTCGAACGGCATCTGCAACCACGGCCTGGGGTGGAATGGCCCCGCCGTGCGGCCGTGGCGGCGCATGACGGCGAGTTCATCTCGGTCGGGGTCAGCACCATTTTCGACGCGTTGCGCGTCGGCACGATCAACGTCGATGGGATCGGCCACTACGCGCCGGCCGTTCTCGAGGCCGAGCAAGCGCTGAACGACCTAGGCCTCTTGAAGGCTGATCACTATTTCCACCTGCGCTGCGAAGTATCCTCCTCCAAACTCGTCGAGGAGTTCGACAGCGTCGGCGACGATCCCCGCGTCCGCCTCATCTCGATCATGGATCACACACCGGGCCAGCGCCAGTTCGCCAACATCGACAAGCTCAAGCAGTATTATCAGGGCAAGCACGGCTGGTCGGACGACCGTATGGCTGCTTTCGTCGTCGAGGCGAAAAAGAACCAGGCGCGCTGGTGTCCGCCGAACATCGCAGCTCTCAAGGAGCGTGCGGAGAAGCGCAATTTCGCGGTCGCGAGCCATGACGACGCCACCGAGGATCAGGTCGCCGAAAGCGTGGCTGTCGGCGCCAATATCGCCGAGTTCCCGACCACGCTTGAAGCGGCTCGAGCCAGCCGGAGCGCGGGTCTCAAGATCTTGATGGGCGCGCCGAACCTGCTGCGCGGCTTTTCACACTCCGGGAACGTTTCGGCGATGGACCTCGCGCGGGAGGGGCTGGTCGACGTTCTCTCCTCGGATTACGCGCCAGCCTCGCTGATGTTGGCGGCGTTCAAGCTGGCGGAGGAAACCGATTACGGCCTGCCCGCCGCCATCGGAACCGTCACGCGGAACCCGGCCTTGGCGGTGGACCTCAAGGATCGCGGCGCGTTGGAAGTCGGGCTCCGCGCGGATCTCGCCCGCGTCTACCGGGCCGAACGGCTGTGCGTGACGCGCGGCGTTTGGCGAGAAGGCGAGCGCGTGACCTAAAGGGCCAAACGATACGAGAAAGGCGGCTCAGACGAGCCGCCCTTCAGGCCTTGCGACCCGGCTGTCGCTTAGTTGGGGAAATCGCCCAGATCGATATCGCTTTTGTCGGTGACCGCGCCTGCGACCGCGCCCACCGCGCCGCCGACGACCGCAGCCGTGCCGACGCTGCCGCCCAGAACCGCGGCGCCCACTGCGCCAGCGCCGGCGCCGATCGCGCCGCCTGAAATCGCCCGCTCGGTATGCGTGGTGCCGCAGGCGCTGACCGCCGTCGCCAGCACCAGAGCTGCAACAATTCCAGTCACTTTACGCGCAGATACAGAAGTCATCGTCGCCACCTCTTGTGATGTCTGTTGAAAAAGACATGGGGAGGCGGGCTTTGATTATAAGTGATCCTGCGCACACTTTGAGAAGAGCCGCAAAAAGGTCTCAAGTCTTACCGCCGAGCTCTTGAGATCCGTCGGGGCGCCTGGCGACGCAGTCGATCTCGACCAGAGCGCCGACCGCCAGCGCCGTCACGCCGATGGTGGTGCGGGCCGGGCGACGATCCGCTGGGAAATAGCTCTGATACGTCTCGTTGAAGGCGGCATAGTCGCGCTCGAACTCGGTGAGATAACAGCGGCACTGCACGACATGGCTCAGGTCGAGGTCGACGCCCTTCAGCACGATCTCCAGATTGTCCATCACCCGGCGGGTCTGCGCCGCGATCCCGTCCGGCAGTGGCGCGTCCGGCGCTTCGGGGTCGGTCGGCATCTGCCCGGTCAGCAACACCCAGCCGTCCGTCTCCACCGCGTGGGAGAACGGCGCCACAGGCCGTGGTCCGCCCGAGATCATGTGGAAGAGGGGATCGGTCATTTCTTCGCACGTCCTATTTGCCGGTTAGCTCGCGGATCGCCTCCTTGATCACAGCCCGGATCTCATCGCCGGTCGCATTTGGATGGATGCTCTTCTCGATCCGGTCTAGGAAATTATAGACCGAACTGTCGATCGTGCGCATCAACCCGATCCGGCCCTGCATGGCTTCCTTGAACGTCCCCATCTCGTTGATGTCGTGGGGGGTCTTGTGCAGGTTCACGCAGAGCTCGTGCATCCAGGTCTGAAAGATGACGTCGTCGAGATATCCTTTCCGATGGAAGATGATCTCGGCGCACATGATGTCCCAGTAGCGGTACCACCAACTTGCCCGCGCCCTGGGATCCGCTGTGTCGATCGTCGAGAGATCGGCCATCGCCGACAGGTACATGTTCGAGAAGTGATTGAACGTGGAGACGTAGATCTGGGTGTTCTGCTGATCTGTCGATTGACGCAGCAACGCCGTCTGCCGGCTTTGTTCGAACAGAGCCAGGGCCGCGACCCCGATCGCGACCGTCTGTATCGCCTCGAAGACCAAGCTCCAGTCCATGTGACATCCTTGTGTTGTGAAACTTCGCGAGCCGGACCCGATCCGTCGGACCTGGTCATGGCTTTCCAAAATGAGACGACCTCGCCAAGGCGCGAAGCGAACCCGGTTGGGGAGGAGTTCTCAGGCGCAAGACATGCGCGACCACTCGCCTACAATGGGATGTTGTCGTGCTTCTTGTAGGGCTGCTCGACCTTCTTGTTCCGCAGCGAGGCGAAGGCGCGGCAGACGCGGCGGCGAGTGGACCGGGGCATGATCACCTCGTCGATGAAGCCGCGCTCGGCGGCCACGAACGGGTTGGCGAACCGCTCCTCGTACTCCTTGGTGCGCGCCGCGATCTTCTCGACGTCGTCCAGCTCTGACCGGTAGAGGATCTCGGTCGCGCCTTTGGCGCCCATCACCGCGATCTCAGCCGTCGGCCAGGCATAGTTCACATCCCCGCGTAGGTGTTTCGAGCTCATCACGTCATAGGCGCCGCCATAGGCTTTGCGGGTAATCACCGTGACTTTCGGGACGGTCGCTTCAGCATAAGCAAACTGCAGTTTCGCGCCGTGTTTGATCAAGCCGCCATATTCTTGCTTGGTGCCCGGCATGAAGCCCGGCACGTCCACGAAGGTGACGATCGGAATGTTGAAACAGTCGCAGAAGCGGACAAAGCGTGCGGCGTTGCGGGACGCGTCAATGTCGTCGCAGCCCGCCAACACCATCGGCTGGTTCGCGACGACGCCCACAGGGCGGCCCTCCAGCCGAATGAAACCGGTCAGGATATTCTTCGCGAAGTCCGCCTGGATCTCGAAGAACTCGCCTTCATCCGCGGTCTTCTGAATGACCTCATGCATGTCATAAGGCTTGTTCGGGTTGTCCGGGATCACCGTGTCGAGCGACGGCTCAAGCCGCTCGGGATCGTCGAACACCGGCATCACCGGCGGTTCTTCCCGCGCCGAGAGCGGCAGGAAGTCGAACAGGCGCCGCGTTTGCGCCAGGGCTTCCATGTCGTTTTCGAAGGCGCCGTCGGCCACTGAGGACTTCGAAGTGTGGGTCTTTGCGCCGCCAAGCTCTTCGGCGGTGACGACCTCGTTGGTGACGGTTTTCACCACGTCTGGGCCCGTGACGAACATGTAGGAGCTGTCGCGCACCATGAAGATGAAGTCGGTCATCGCCGGCGAATACACAGCACCGCCTGCGCAGGGCCCCATGATCAGCGAGATCTGCGGAACGACGCCGGATGCTTTTACATTCTGGTTGAACACGTCGCCATAGCCCGCGAGCGAGCCAACGCCTTCCTGGATACGCGCGCCGCCAGAGTCGTTCAGGCCGATCACCGGCGCGCCGACCCGCATCGCCATATCCATGATCTTGCAGATCTTCGCGGCGTGGGTTTCGGAGACCGAGCCGCCGAGCACCGTGAAATCCTGACTGAAGACATAAACCTGGCGCCCATTGATGGTGCCCCATCCGGTCACGACGCCGTCGCCGGGGATCTTTGTCTTCTCCATTTCGAAGTCGACGCAACGATGCGTGACGAACATGTCGTACTCTTCGAAGCTGCCGTCATCCAAGAGCGCTTCGATCCGTTCGCGGGCCGTCAACTTGCCCTTTGCGTGCTGCGCGTCGATCCGACGTTGCCCACCGCCCGATCGCGCTTCGCTGCGCCGCGCCTCGAGCTGTTCAAGGATCTCTTTCACGCCCACACCCTCCGGCTTTTTCGTTGAACCACAAAGCGTTTAGGGCGCGAGAGGCGGGGTGTCAAAGCGGACCAGACCCGATCAGAGCGGCTGTTTGACCCAGATCATCGCCAACAGAGCGTTTTGCGGCTGGAGTCTCTTCCCAAGCCCTCGGGGTGGCGGCGTCAGAGACACGGTCCTACACAGGAGGCGATTATGCGAAAGTTAACCATCATGATCGCAGCGTCAGCCGCGCTGGCGGCCCTGACCAGCTACGCGAACGCTGAATCCATGATCGGCGACCCCGAGGCCGGCTTCACTTTCGCCAAGCAGCAATGCGCTGAATGTCACTTGGTCGAGCCGGAATGGGTGGGATCCTTTGGGTCGCCAGCAAAGTCTTTCACCGAGATCGGATCCGACCCAAAGACCACTGAGATGAGCCTGAAGGTGTTTCTTCGGACGCCGCATATCGCCATGCCGAACTTCATCCTCACCGAGCAACAAACCGAAGATGTCGTGGCCTACATTCTGAGCCTTGAGGCAACGCGCCAAGACTAAATACAAATGCCCGACGCCGCACCGCTAGTGTCGAGAAACGACGGCGATCACCTCGCTTATGTTTTATTAAACATATCTTGGCATCGTCTAGGACATGAGAGGTTTAGTCTTTTCATTGTTGGTGCTGAATGTGCTTTCGGCTTGCGCGACTACGCAAGACGAGGCTGCAACGCCTAGCGTTTATTACGCGAAGCCACAGATGACCGCCGAGAGGTATCGCGCTGACCAGGTCGCGTGTCTGGAAACCGCCCACGCGGCTCAGAACGACGACAGCGTCAGCATCGGACCGGCGGCGTCGGTGGTCTCTTCTGCAATCGGGCTCGCCGGCGCGCCATTCGGCCTTGCAGCATCCGCTGTCGTGGCTCTGATCAGCTATGGTGGGAAAGCACATCGCGAAAGCGCTGCGCAGACCTCAGCGGTCGATTGCCTCGAGGACAAAGGCTATGAACTTCGGGAATTCGACAAGCAACAGACTGCCGAACTCGATCGCCTAGAAGGCTCCGCACAGACGCGTCGCGCGCTTGAGATGGCGCTGTCGGACGCCGCTGACGACGCCCCGGTTCAACCGGACGCGGCGTCATCAAGGGACGCGATCACGACTGCAGACATCGCCCTGCCGGAGCAGGAAGATCAAAAAGCGCCAGTCCGGTCTCGATCCCAACCTCCGGTTTTGCTGCCATCTTCGGCATGGGACTGAGTTAAGCTTCAAGCAGCGACAAAAGCCGCGCCGCCGCGAAGAAGTCCGACTGCTTGCGCGCCGCGACGGCGTCGGCCTCTTCGTCCCTCCCCCACTGTTCGATCTGCCATTCCTCGTCGATGCGCGAAGCGGCCCAGGCGGCGTCAGGCGTCAGCCGGCCATGGCTTACCGTCAGAGCCAAAAGAAGCGACCCGGACAAGGCCGTCAGATCCGACAAAGCCGTCAGTCCAAGATCGCTGTATGCTGCGACCTCAGCTCGCAGCGCGGCCTTCGTCAGGGGTGGTTGCGCCGCAGGCATGATGCCTTCGGCGAGCACAAAGCGGATGTCGAAGCGTTCGCAGGCCCAGTCGATCACCGGGTCCCAAGCATCCGCCTGCCGTGCGATCAACGCGGTCGGCGCCTCGGCGCGGTAACATAAGAGATCCGTGCCGCCGTACCCGGCGATGTCCTCGATCACCAATTCGCGCTGCGGGGCGACACGGTCGATCGCGCTGTTCACGGCGCGGGTGACCGGCATGGCGTCCGGCGCGATCTCTTCGGCCTGAGCGGCCCACTCAGCCGCAGCCGCCTCAGCAACCGCCTCAGGCGCCTTGAAGGCCGCTTTGGCGGGCGTGCGGATCGGGCGTCCGTCCAGACAGACGGTCCAGCCGCCGTCGACCTCGCGGATCTCAGCCAGCTTGTAAAAACGCTTTGGCCTTGCCTGGGGCGTCCAACTCATAATCGGCATTCCATCTTCGTCGACCGTTCAACGACTATTTCCCGGTCGCCCTTCGCCTCGCCGGGTCCTAACGTGACAAAGAGTAGGACGAAAGGGGAGATCGCCGATGCGACTGGTCAGCGCGGAACAGATTGAGGCGGCCGGGGACTGGCGCGCTCTGGTAGATGCGTTGGGAGAGGCGCATCGCGGCCAACCGGCGCAAGTCAAGGACATGCTTCTGCGCGACGGCGACAACGCCTGGCTGTCACGAGCCGCCTGGCTGCCAGGCGGGGGCGATTTCGGCCTGAAGTCGATGAGCGTCTTCCCTGGAAACATCAATCTGGCCCCGCCCAAACCGTCGATCAACGGCGGAATGCTGCTGTTTGACAAGACCACCGGCGAGTTGGCGGCTGTGCTGGAAGGCGCCGCGCTGACGATCTGGAAGACCGTCGGCGACTCCGCCCTTGGCGCCGTCCGGCTCGCGCGGGAGGACGTGGCCGAGTTGTTGGTCGTCGGCGCCGGGACGATCGCCTCGCGTCTGCCCGAGGCGTATCTGGCCATTCGCCCGTCGATCCAGCGCGTTCAGGTGTGGAACAGAACCTCGGAGCGCGCAACGGCGCTGGCGGAAGATCTGGCCAAGATGCTGCCGGTTCCGGTCGAAGCCGCGACGGACCTCTCGCAAGCTGTCGCAGCGGCGGACATCGTGGCCTGCGCGACCATGTCCCCTGAGCCCGTGATCAAGGGCGCTTGGCTGAAACCGGGCGCACATGTCGATCTGATCGGCGCCTATCGCCCGGACATGCGGGAGGTGGACGACGACGCGTTGCGGCGGGGCCGGCTGTTTGTCGATAGCCGCGACACGACCATCGGAGAGATCGGTGAGCTGATCATTCCCATGAACAGCGGCGTGATCACGGAAGAAGATGTTCTTGGCGACCACTACCAGCTCTCGGCCGGCGCTTTGGGTCGGACGAGCGCGCAGGACATCACGATCTTCAAGAACGGCGGCGGGGCGCATCTCGATCTGATGACCGCTCGGTTCTTTCTCGACCGGCTTTGAATGCCGTTCGACCTAGGCGCCGCGTCCTTTCCAGACGCTTTCGTAAAGGTCCAGGCGGCGGTCGCCGAGGTTTCGCACCGCGCCGTCCTGCCGCGCCCAATCGAGCAGGTCGAGGTCCAGCTCGGCCCGGATCGTCATCTCGATGTTCTCCGACGCCTCCGCGGCGATCCCATCTCGTGCGAACGGCAGATCACACGGGGTGATCACAGCGGACTGCGCGTAGTTCAGGTCAAAGTTCTCCATACCGCGAAGATCGCCCGCGCACCCTGACGTCACCACGTAGCATTGGTTCTCGATCGCGCGCGCCAAGCAGCAATACGTGACGCGCAGATGCCCGGCTCGCGTCTCGGTGCAATACGGCACAAAGAGAATGCGCGCCCCCTGATCGACGACGCGGCGCGCCAACTCTGGAAACTCCGAGTCGTAGCAGATCAGCACGGCGACGGGCCCACAGTCGGTCTCGATCACGTCCAGAGCATCGCCGCCCGTCATGCCCCAAAAGCTTCGCTCGTCTGGGGTCGGTTGTAGCTTCTCTTGCTGAAGCTCGCTCCCGTCGCGGAGAAAGACGTGCGCGACATTGCGGACGGCCCCGCTCTCGACGCGGCGCATGATCGACCCGGCGATCACATTCACCTGGTGCGCGCGGGCGAGTTCCGCAAAGCGCTCCCGAAAGCGCGGCGCGAAGGCGGTCAGGCGCTCAACGGTCTCTTCGGCGCCCAAACGCTCCAGACCATCCGATGCGAGCGCCTGCATTGCGAAATGCTCTGGGAAGACGGCGAAATCCGCTCCCGCCTCGCCCGCAGAGCGGACGTAATGGGCGCAGGCGTCGAGAAATCCAGCTTCGCCCAACGGCTCGGACAGACTCTTTTGAACCGAGAAGACCCGGACCTTCGACATCACGCCTCCAGGACCTCGAAATGCGCGTCATGGATGACCCGATCAACGCCGTTTGTGTCCGACAGGTCCATCGGGCAGGCCGAGAAGACGATGATCGCGTCCATCTCCGCGCGCAACATCACGTGCCCGCCTTTGACCGACACGGGCGGTTCGATGACCATGGCGCCGTCCGGTCGGCCGGGGACGTTCTGGAACAGGTTCAAGGGGCATGGCGTTTCCGCGCCCTCGACGCCGACGCTGGCCAAAGCCGCTTGGAGATTGTCCGTGCAGTTGTCATGGACGTCATCCTCAGGGTGCCCGAGCGACCAATAGCGATACCGATCGCAAGCTGCGCAGACGGTGTCGTGCACGCCGCCAGAAGTGTCTTCGGTGAGCGTCAGGATTGGGCGGCGCTTGTTTGTCGCCATTGCGTCGCCCTTCTGGGGAACGACGCGACCGGCTTGAACGCGATAGTGCTCTAGCGAGAGAAACTCCGAAACATCCGCAGCATTGAAGGCCCATGTGTCGACGACCTGCGACCCATGGGTGTTGATCACCTTGACCGATTGTCCGGCCTCGACATGAAACGCGACGCCGCGCCGCGCCGGGATCGTCTGAATCGTCATGCCCGCCTCCAAAGCTCGTCCAGCGCTTCGTGCAACTCGTCGAACGCGCCAATGATCAAGTCTGCTCCCGCATCGCGCAACTCTTCGACTTCGTGGTAGCCCCAGGCGACGCCCAGCGACCACGCGCCGGCGTTCTTGCCCATCTCCATGTCAAAGACGGTGTCGCCGATCATGATCGTATCGCGCGCCTCGGCGCCGGTTTCGCGCAGGCAGTTCTCGACCATGGCGGGATTGGGCTTGCCAGGGTTCTCGGTGCAGGTTTGCGTCGTGACGAAGAAGCGCCGCAAATCATGAGCGTCGAGGGTATGGTCCAGCCCGCGCCGCGCCTTGCCCGTCGCCACCCCCAACAGAGCCTCCGTCGCATGGAGCCGCTCCAACGCCGCCACCGCGCCGGCGTAGAGCGGCGCTTCGGCTTCGCCCCCACCGGTCTTGCGGTTCTCAATGAACGCATTCTTGTAAGCGTCGCCGACCGACTTGATCAGCGCCTCGTCGAGATCCGGCGCGAGGCGAGTGACCGCTTCATACAGCTCCAGGCCGACGATGCGCTTGGTTTCGGTCGATGTCGGCGGCGGCAGATCATGGCTGCGGAACGCCCGGTCCATCGCCCCGACGATCACGTCCTGGCTGTCAAGGAGCGTCCCGTCGACGTCAAAGATCGCAAGTCGCAAAGGATCGCTCATTCGATGTCCTCAAAAGGGTCGCTGGGCGCGGCGCCGTCGTCCCAGCCAAACGCAGCCCATGTGCGGCGCATGTGATCCGGCAGCGGCGCTGTTGCTCGGAGCATCCCCTTGCCTGCTGGGTGGGGGATCGCGATCGAGCGCGCATGCAGATGCAGCTTGCGGCTGATCTCGCCGCCCAGTTGAGCGCCGTAGCGGCCATCCTCTTTCTCGATCCGGTTCGTGCCGTATTTTCCGTCGCCCACGATCGGACACCCGAGCTCCGCCATATGCACGCGGAGCTGGTGCGTGCGCCCGGTGATCGGACGCAGCGCCATCCACGCGGCGCGATCGCCCATCGCCTCGACCACGGTAAAGTCGGTAGATGCGCGCTTGGCCCCTTCCGTCGTCTTCACCGCCTCGGTCGCGATCGCGAGCATCTTCTCGCCTGCCCCGTGCGGACCGTGTCCGGGCGCCTTCACGAGACCGGTGCGGATCGTCCCCGCACGCGGCTTTGGAACCCCTGAGACCGCCGCCCAATAGATCTTGTCGGTGTCGCGCCCATGAAACGCCTTCGCAAGCGCCGCGGCCGCCGGAACCGTACGCGCCAGCAACAGTACGCCGGACGTGTCCTTATCGAGCCGATGCACGAGACGCGGTTTGTCGGAGCGGTCAAAACTCAACGCGCCGAGCATCCCGTCCAAATGTCGGGCCTGGCCCGAGCCGCCCTGAACCGGCAACCCAGGCGGTTTGTTGAGCACGATGACCTCTGCGTCTTTGTAGAGCACGCAAGCCTCGAGCATCTCGCGGTCCGCCTCGGAAACCGACGCATCCGATTTCATGCGGCGGGAAGCTGAAACCTCTTCCGGATCCGGCAACGGCGGCACCCGGACAGTTTGACCGGTGCTGACCCGGTCTGCAGCCTTCGCTCTCGCCCCGTCGATGCGGATCTCGCCCTTGCGCAGCATTTTCTCGACACGGCCGTGCGGCACATGTGGAAACCGACGTCGGAACCATCGATCCAGGCGTTGTTCGGTTTCATCCGGCTCCACGGTGAGGTGTTGGACACCCGGCATCGTCACGCGCTCCAGATCGAACGGGCGAGCGTCAGACCGGCCCACAAGGCGCCGATCGATGCAACGACCGACCCGCCGATATAGAGCGCCGCAGCCGCATGCCGGCCGCGTTCCAGCAGGTAGAGAGCGTCGAGCGAATAGGCTGAGAACGTCGTAAAGCCGCCCAGAACGCCGGTCAGCAGAAACGGCGCATAGCGGCCCCAGGCGCCCGGGAACCGCTCCATGAGCAGCACCGCCAGGACGCCCATCGCGAACGACCCCGCAACGTTCACGACCATCGTGCCCGCTGGAAAGCCAGACCCAAACGCCCGCGCCGCCCAAACCACCGTGAGATATCGAAGCGAAGCGCCGATTGCGCCGCCAACGGCCACCATCAAGAAATTCATGGCGATTTGCTTAGCCCGGCGTTTCGTCTGGGGGAAGACGCTTTGCGCTCAGGCGATCTCACCGGCGGCGCGCGCCAATTGATCGTTGGTGCGATAGAAGCGCTCCAAAAATCCGAAGAACTCCTGACCCTCGGCGTTGGTCCGACGTTTCACCTCGGGCCACTCGGCCTTGAAGAACACGTCCTTGGGAAGCTTGTCGAAAGGCAGATCCATCACCCCCATCGACCAGGTCCGAAACACGCGGCGGAACGGGCGCTCTCGGACGAGCGGCGTGACCCACTCGTTCCGTTCGTCGACGCCTATGCGCGAGAAGATCTCCTCAACCGCCGCCGTTGGGCCTTCCAGCACCTGGAAGAATTCCCCTTCCAAAAGCAACAGCATACCTGTCACGCGCAGGTTTTCGTTGTTCCGGCGCGCCTCATAGCCCATCTCGATCAGGTCTTGCGTAGAGAACTCCCGCGTCGCGGCGCTGATATATGCCAGCCTCTCTAACCTTTGATCCAAGAAAATCATGCGCACCGCTCCCGGCGGATGGGTGAAAACTCAAGCGTTAGCAGATGGGATTGGAGGCGCTTATGGCAACGCGACCAAAACGCACGATGCGCCAGTAACGGCGCAACCGGCTGCGGCGTAACGACGCCGCAAGCGCCAATCATCACATTTGGCCGCCACGCTCTGAACGCAGCTTGGCGAAGTAAGCGAGCCGTTTGCGCATCTCCCGCTCGAAGCCGCGTTCGACCGGCGCATAGAACTCCGGTCGCTGCATTCCGTCTGGAAAGTAGTTCTGGCCCGAAAACCCTTCGGGCGCGTCATGATCATAGGCGTAGCCGTCGCCATACCCTTCATCGGCCATAAGGCTCGTTGGCGCGTTGAGAATGTGCTTTGGCGGCGGCGCCGAACCCGTCTCCTTTGCAGCGCGCCGGGATGCCTTGTAGGCGACGTAAGCCGCGTTCGATTTGGGCGCGAGCGCGAGGTAAATCGTCGCCTGCGCCAGCGCCAGCTCGCCTTCCGGGCTGCCCAGGAAGTGATACGCGTCTTTCGCCGCCAAACAGTGCTTGAGGGCGTCAGGATCACCCAAACCAATGTCCTCGACCGCCATGCGAACCAATCGGCGCGCCAGGAACAGCGGATCCTCGCCGCCTTCCAGCATCCTCGCCAGCCAATAGAGCGACGCGTCCGGATCCGAGCCCCGGACGCTTTTGTGCAGGGCGGAGATCAGATTGTAGTGCCCGTCGCGGTCCTTGTCATAGACAGGCGCTCGCCGTGTGAGCCGCGCGCCAAGGCTCTGTGGGTCGAGCGGCGCATCCGCAGACAGCGCCAGAACCTCCTCCGCCAGGTTCAGCATCGCCCGCCCGTCGCCATCCGCCATGGCCCGCAGGCTCGCGCGCGCTTCATCCGTCAACGGCAGCTCGCGCCCCTCCGCCTCTTCGGCGCGCCTGAGCAGGCTTTCGAGCGAGACCTCATCGAGCCGCCTCAATGTGAAAACCTGCGCGCGAGACAGCACCGCCGCATTCAACTCGAAGGAAGGGTTCTCGGTGGTCGCGCCGACCATAACAAACGAGCCGTCCTCCATATGCGGGAGGAAGCCGTCCTGCTGCGCCCGGTTGAACCGATGGATCTCGTCGACAAACAGCAGTGTTCCTTTCGAACGCCCCATGTTGCGGCGCGCTTTGGCGGCGTCGAAGACCTTCCGCAGCTCGGCCACGCCCGAGAAGATGGCGCTGATCTGTTCGAAATGGAGGTCCGTCTCCTCCGCCAAGAGCCGCGCGATGGTCGTCTTGCCGACGCCAGGCGGTCCCCAGAAGATAATCGAAGAAAGTCTGCCGGCCGCCAGCATCCGCCCGAGCGGAGCATCAACGCCCAGAATGTGATCTTGCCCAACCACGTCGGCCAAGCTCGCGGGGCGCAAACGGTCGGCCAGAGGACGCGGCGCGTCTGCGGGCGGCCCCGCGCTTTCAAAAAGATCGCTCATGCCCGCATGAACACGCGAACGGCGCAGCCTGGCAAGGCCGCGCCGTGATTCTGGTCCAAATCTCGCGGAGGCGCGCTACTCGGCTTCGGCCATCGCTTCTTCAGCGGCGACGCGTTCGCGATCGGCCTTGCCTTTCGCTTCCGGATCGCGGTCGACGAGCTCGATGACCGCCATCGGGGCCATGTCGCCGTAGCGGAAACCGGCTCTCAGCACACGGGTGTAGCCGCCCTCGCGGTCCTTGTAGCGCTCGGCCAGCACATCAAACAGCTTCTTCACAGCCGGGTCCTGCTGCATGCGGGACGCTGCCAGACGGCGGGCGTGCATATCGCCGCGCTTGGCGAGTGTGATCAGCTTTTCAACGATCGGCCGCAGCTCTTTCGCTTTCGGCAGCGTCGTCTTGATCTGTTCGTGCTCGACCAGCGAGCACGCCATGTTCGCGAACATGGCCTTACGGTGCGAATGGGTCCGGTTGAGCTTCCGGTAGCCTTTGCGGTGACGCATATCTCAAACTCCTATTTCATCGTTCTGTTGTGCTTTGTCCGGCGGCGCTGTCCCGGCTGCTGGCGCCGGGAAAGGGAGGATCGCCGCCTCCTTGGGCGCGCCCGCCCGAGCCTGAAGCCGGGCGGAAACGCCAGTCGCGTCGGGATCGGTTCTTAGAACTGATCCTCGAACTTCTTGGCCAATTCCTCGATGTTCTCAGGCGGCCATTCGTTCACTTCCATGCCGAGGTGCAGGCCCATGTTGGTCAGCACCTCCTTGATCTCGTTCAGCGACTTGCGGCCGAAGTTCGGGGTGCGCAGCATCTCCGCTTCGGTCTTCTGAATGAGATCGCCAATGTAGACGATGTTGTCATTCTTCAGACAGTTCGCCGAACGAACCGAGAGCTCCAGCTCGTCGACCTTCTTCAGCAGGAGCGGATTGAACTCAAACTCCTGCTCTTGTTCGACGACGCGGTCGACCGTCGGCTCTTCGAAGTTGATCAGCGACTGCAGCTGGTCCTGAAGAATACGAGCAGCATAGGCCACAGCGTCGTCAGGCTTCAGCGAGCCGTTCGTTTCGACCGACAGGGTCAGCTTGTCATAGTCAAGAACCTGGCCTTCACGCGTCGGCTCGACCTTGTAGGAGACGCGCTTGACGGGGCTGTAGAGCGCGTCGACCGAGATCATGCCGATCGGCGCGTCCTCGGGACGAGACTTGTCGGCCTGAACGTAGCCTTTGCCTTGTTCAGCCGTGAGCTCCATATGCAGCTCGGCGCCGGCGTCCAGATGGCAGATCAGGTGGTCCGGGTTCATGATCTCGACGCCTGCGACATCCGTGATGTCGCCCGCCGTCACCGGGCCCGGGCCCTTCGCGCGCAGAGTCAGGCGTTTCGGCCCATCGACGTCCATGCGTAGCGAGACGCCTTTGACGTTCAGAACGATGTCGGTGACGTCCTCGCGAACGCCTGCGACGCTCGAAAACTCGTGCAAAACGCCGTCGATCTGAATCGAGCTGATGGCCGCGCCTTGCAGGCTAGACAGCAGCACGCGGCGCAGCGCGTTGCCAAGCGTCAGGCCAAAGCCACGCTCAAGCGGCTCCACGACGAGTTTCGCCTGGCGGCTCGGTTCGTCGCCGTGCACCACGTCGACGCCGTGCGGTCGGATGAGTTCTTTCCAGTTCTTCTCGATCACGTTTGGGTCCTCCATGCTTACGCGGAGCGGTGATCGATCGCCGCCGCGTGTCCCGAGGAAAATGTCTCAGACCGCATCCGCGTCCTGAAACGACCAAGCCCCGGACTTCATCCGGGGCGAGGAATTCTGCAACAGGTCGTCTCGACCCTTAGACGCGGCGCCGTTTCGGCGGCCGGCAGCCATTGTGCGCGATCGGCGTGACGTCGCGGATCGCAGAGATCACGAACCCGACGGCCTGCAAGGCGCGCAGCGCCGACTCGCGCCCGGATCCTGGTCCTTGCACTTCGACCTCGAGGGTCCGCATGCCGTGCTCCTGAGCTTTGCGGCCGGCGTCCTCAGCCGCCATCTGCGCCGCGTAAGGGGTCGACTTCCGCGATCCCTTGAAACCCATGTGACCAGCTGACGACCATGAGATCGCGTTGCCTTGAGCGTCTGCGATCGTGATCTTCGTGTTGTTGAAAGAGGCGTTCACATGGGCGACGCCCGAGGTGATGTTCTTACGCTCTTTGCGCTTGGTGCGTTGCTTTTCGCGAGCCATGCTCAGCCGTTCCCCTTACTTCTTCTTGCCGGCGATCGGCTTCGCCGGACCCTTGCGGGTGCGGGCGTTCGTATGCGTGCGTTGCCCCCGCACAGGAAGGCCGCGACGATGACGCAGGCCGCGATAGCAGCCCAGGTCCATCAACCGCTTTATGTTCATCGACCGCTCACGACGGAGGTCGCCCTCAACCGTGATATTCGCGTCGATGTGCTCACGGATCTGAAGCACTTCCGCGTCGGACAGTTCGTTGACACGGCGCGACGAGTCGATCCCGACAGACTCGCAGATCGTGCGAGCTGTCTGCGCGCCGATGCCATGGATATAGGTCAATGCGATCGGCACCCGTTTGGCCGTCGGAATGTTCACGCCAGCGATACGCGCCACGAGACGTCTCCACTTTTCGAGAAGCCGCGCATATTGCGTATTTCGCGGCCTCAGTCAATCATCAAAGGCTCCCAGGCCATGAAAAACGTCCGGGAACCCAACTATTTCCAACGATCACGCCCTACCGGCGGATCGCATGTTCGATCTGTCGGGTGACCTCGTCGATATCGGCCATCCCATCCACAGTCTTGAGCTTTCCGCTTCTTGCGTAATAAGCGATCAGCGGAGCGGTCTGCTCGTGATACGCCGCAAGCCGGCTCTTGACCGTTTCGGCGTTGTCATCCGGACGACGCGTAAACGACCTCGAGCCGCAATTGTCGCAAACGCCCTCTTCTTTGGTGAGCTTGTGACGGTCGTGATAGCCTTCGCCGCACATGGCGCAGGTGTAGCGACCGGAGACCCGGTCCACGAGCAAATCGTCGTCAACCGCCATCTCGACGACGGCATTCAAACTCAAACGTTTTTGTGGAAGCAGTTTGTCCAGCGCCTCCGCTTGCGCGACCGTCCGCGGAAAGCCGTCGAAGATCACGCCCTTCTTCGTGTCTGGCGCATCGAGCCGTTCATCGATGACGCCGATGACGATCTCGTCGGACACCAGCTGGCCCGCCTCCATCACTTCTTTGGCTTGCCGCCCAATGTCCGAGCCTGACGCGACCGCGGAGCGCAACATGTCCCCGGTGGAGAGCTGCACAAGGCCGTACCCTTCTTCGAGGATCCGCGCCTGAGTGCCTTTCCCGGCTCCTGGCGGACCCAACAAGATTATGTTCAACGCTTCCGCCCCCTTAGTTTCGATTTTTGGATCAGCCCCTCATATTGGTGCGCGAGCAAATGGCTCTGCACCTGACTGATCGTATCCATCGTTACGCTGACGATGATTAGAATCGATGTCCCGCCCAGATAATAGGGGATCGATAGATTCCCTGTTAAGATCTCAGGCAACACGCAGACGAATGCTAGATAGGCGGCGCCGATCACGGTAAGCCGCGTCAGCACGTAGTCGAGATATTCGGCGGTTCGTTTGCCCGGACGAATACCCGGCACGAACCCACCATGCTTCTTGAGGTTGTCCGCCACGTCCTCCGGATTGAAGACGATGGCCGTGTAGAAGAAGCAGAAGAAGATGATAAGGCCTGCAAACAACAGCAGGAACAACGGCTGCCCACGGCCCAGATAGGCGGCCATCGCCGACAGGAACCCGCCTTCCCCGCCTCCAGCGGCCGCGAAACCGGCGACGGTCGCTGGCATCAACAGCAGCGAGGACGCGAAGATCGCAGGGATGACGCCGGCCGTGTTCACCTTCATCGGAAGATGCGAGCGGTCGCCCTGATAGACCCGCATGCCGACCTGACGCTGCGGATACTGGATCAGGATCCGCCTCTGCGCGCGTTCGATGAAGACCACGAAAGTGATCAGCGCGATCGCAAGCAGGATGATGCCGATGATCACCGCCGCGGACAGTGCGCCCGTCCGGCCCTGTTCAAAGAGCTGCGCGAGCGCCGCCGGAAGGCCTGCGATGATGCTGACGAAGATGATCAGCGAGATGCCGTTGCCAACGCCACGGGCGGTGATCTGCTCGCCCAGCCACATCAGGAGCACCGTGCCGCCGACCAGTGTGATCACCGCGGATGCGCGGAAGAAGAAGCCGGGCTCCAACGCAAGGCCGCCCGATTCAAGGCCAATCGCAATGCCGTAACCCTGAAACGCCGCCAAAAGCACTGTACCGTAGCGGGTGTACTGGTTGATTTTCTTCCGGCCTTGTTCGCCTTCTTTCTTGAGCTGCTCCAGCGACGGCACCATGGAGGTCATCAGCTGCATGATGATCGCGGCGGAGATGTAGGGCATGATCCCCAAGGCGAAAATCGCCATCCGCTCGACGGCACCGCCTGCGAACATGTTGAAGACGCCCAGGATCCCGGACTGCGTCTGCTCGATAAATCGCGCCAGCGCTTCGGGGTCGATGCCGGGCATCGGGATGTAGGTGCCGAGGCGGTAGACGATCAGAAGCGCAAGAGTGAACAGGATGCGTTGCTGAAGCTCCTTGGCTTTGCCAAACGTGCTCCAGCTCATGTTCGCGGCAAGTTGTTCTGCTGCAGACGCCATTCCGGTCTCTCTTTCCGGTTTCCTGTGTCGGACGCGCCCAGATCGCCGGGCGCGCCGTTTTCCTAAGCGCCACTCACTTAAGCGTCTTAGGCGGTCGCGTCAGCCCCTTCGCCGGCTTTCGCGGACTCGGCGAGCTTAACCGACCCGCCCGCCTTCTCAATCGCTTCCACCGCCGATTTGGAGGCGCCGGTGATTTCCAGGCTGAGTTTCGTGTTCAATTCGCCGCGTCCCAGCAAACGTACGCCGTCGCGTCTCCGGCGGATAACGCCGTTTGCGACCAGCATGTCTTCCGTCACGGTATCGCCCGCCGACAACTTGCCAGCCTCGATCGCCTGCTGAAGGGTCCCGAGATTGATGATCGCGTAGGACTTCTTGAAAATGTTGGTGAAGCCACGCTTCGGCAGACGGCGGTGGATCGGCATCTGACCGCCTTCGAAGCCCTTGATCGCCACACCGGACCGGGAGGTCTGGCCTTTAATGCCGCGCCCGCCCATTTTGCCTTTGCCGGATCCGGGACCGCGGCCGACGCGCGTGCGTTTCTTGCGAGCGCCGGGATTGTCGCGCAGTTCGTTCAGTTTCATGACGCCTCTCCTTCCGTCGGATCATCGCGCTCCGCGTCAAAAGGAGCACGCGCCATCGACACCAAAAACGCCCCGCCTTCGCGGGGCGCTCGAGCCGGCTGTCAGCCGCGCTCTTCTACGATTTCCACCATGTGGGCGACCTTCCGGATCATGCCGCGGACAGCTGGCGTATCCTCAAGTTCCCGCACGCGATGCATCTTGTTCAGCCCCAGGCCCACCAGCGTCGCGCGCTGATCCGCCGGGCGGCGGATCGGGCTGCCGATCTGCCGAATGACCACGGTCTTTTTCTTCTCAGCCATCGATCAAGCTCCCTAGGCTTCTGCTTCGACAGCGGGCGCTTCGACTTCGCCGCGCTTTGGCAGGATGTCGGCGACCTTCTTGCCGCGGCGTTGCGCGACCCAGCGCGGCGAGGTCTCTTTAGCCCGCGCGTCAAAGGTCGCGCGCACCATGTTGTAGGGGTTCTGTGAGCCGAGCGACTTCGCCACCACGTCCTGAACGCCGAGGGTCTCGAACACCGCGCGCATCGGACCGCCGGCGATGATGCCGGTTCCCTGCGGAGCCGAGCGCATGATCACGCGGCCAGCGCCCCAACGGCCTTCCATGTCGTGATGGATGGTCCGGCCTTCGCGCAGCGGCACCCGAACGAGTTCGCGCTTGGCCTGCTCAGTGGCCTTGCGGATCGCCTCAGGCACCTCTTTGGCCTTGCCGTGGCCAAAGCCGACGCGGCCTTTCTGGTCGCCGACGACGACAAGCGCCGCAAAACCAAAGCGACGTCCGCCTTTGACCACCTTGGCCACACGGTTGATGTGGACCAGGCGGTCGACGAATTCGGAGTCCCGCTCGTCATCGCGGTCGCGGCGTCCGCCGCCTCTGTTATCTTCACGCGCCATTGAGAGGCCTCCTTAGAACTTCAGCCCGGCTTCGCGGGCGGCGTCCGCGAGCGCTTTCACGCGGCCGTGGAAGAGATATGCGCCACGATCGAAGAACACCTCTTCGACACCGGCTTCTTTCGCGCGCGTCGCGATCAACTCGCCGACTTTCGTCGCCGACTCGACGTTCGACTTGCCCTTCAACCCGAGATCGGCCTCGACGGTCGAGGCGGACGCCAGGGTGCGGCCAGCCACATCGTCGATCACCTGCGCATAGATGTTCTTCGAGCTGCGAAACACCGAAAGACGCGGGCGGCCGTTGGCCATCCGCTTGAGTTTGTTGCGGACCCGCAAACGTCGGCGGGCCGCGACCATATGCTTTTTCAACGCCATTTGTCCGGCCCTTACTTCTTTTTGCCTTCCTTACGGAAGATGTACTCGTCCGCGTATTTGATGCCTTTGCCCTTGTAAGGCTCGGGGCGACGCCAATCGCGGATCTCCGCGGCGACCTGGCCGACGACCTGGATGTCAGCGCCGGCGACCTCGATCTCGGTCGGCTTCGGTGTCTTCACCTCGACGCCGTCCGGGATCGCGTAATCGACGTCGTGACTATACCCCAGCGACAGCTTCAGGGTTTTGCCCTGCACCTGCGCACGGTAGCCGACGCCGTTGATTTCGAGTTTCTTTGTGAACCCGTCGGTCACGCCAGTGACGAGGTTGGCGACGCGCGTGCGGGCCATGCCCCACATCTGACGCGCACGCTTCTCTTTGCCGCGCGGCATGACCGTGATCTGCCCGTCGGCCATGGCGACCTCGATCTCGTCCGGGCAGGTGAAGGCCAAGGTCCCTTTCGGTCCCTTCACCTCGACATGCTGTCCGGTGATCGTCGCGGTCACCTTGTCCGGCACAGCGATAGGGGCTTTTCCGATACGTGACATCGTTGTTCTCCCTAGAAGACCGTGCAGAGGACTTCGCCGCCGACGTTCAACTCGCGCGCCTTGGCGTCGGACATGACGCCGCGGTTTGTCGAGACGATCGCCACGCCGAGACCATTGCGGACCTGCGGCAGCTCTTTCGAGCCGGAATAGGCGCGACGGCCCGGCTTCGAGTAGCGCCGCATTTCGCGGATCGCCGGCTCGCCCTCGTAGTACTTAAGGGAGATCTCGAAGATCGGTTTGCCGTCGGCGTCGACGGATTTTTCGTAGCTGCGGATGAAGCCTTCATCCGCCAGAACGTCGAGCACCCAGCCGCGCAGCTTCGACGCCGGCGCGACCACGGTCGACTTGTAACGCATCTGCGCGTTGCGGATCCGAGCGAGCATATCGCCGAGAGGATCAGTCATAGACATTGTGCGCCCTCCCTTACCAGCTGGACTTCACGACGCCGGGCAGAAGGCCCTGGCTGCCGAGTTCACGAAGCGCGATACGGCTCATCTTGAGCTTGCGGTAGTACGCCTTCGGACGGCCCGAAACCTGGCAGCGGTTGTGCAGCCGGGTCGGTGCGCTGTTCCGAGGCAGTTTCGCCAGCTTCAAGCGCGCTTGCATGCGCTCGCCCGCCGGCAGTTCCTGATTCGCCGCGATCGCTTTGAGCTCAGCGCGCTTTTCGGCGTATTTCGCCACCAGCCGCTGCCGCTTCTTCTCGCGTTCGATCATCGAGACTTTCGCCATGTCTTCTCCTCCCCCGCGTCAGTTCGAAAACGGCATGTTGAAATGCCGCAGCAGCGCCTTCGCCTCGTCATTCGTCGGCGCGGTGGTGCAGATGATGATGTCCATGCCCCAAGCCTGATCGATCTTGTCGTAATCGATCTCTGGGAACACGATGTGCTCTTTCAGGCCCATGGCGTAGTTGCCGCGGCCATCGAAGCTCTTGCCCGAGACGCCTCGGAAGTCACGGATCCGCGGCATCGCGATCGTGATCAGGCGATCAAGAAAATCGTACATGCGCGCCTGGCGAAGGGTCACCTTGCATCCGATCGGCATGCCTTCGCGCAGCTTGAAGCCCGCGATCGAGTTCTTTGCGCGCGTGATCACCGGCTTTTGCCCGGCGATCGCCATAAGGTCGTCGTGCGCAGCCTTGACCTTCTTGGAGTCCGAGACCGCCTCGCCGACGCCGATGTTGAGCACAATCTTGTCGAGCTTTGGGATCTGCATCGCGTTCTTGTAGGAGAACTCCTCCTGCATCGCGCCGCGGATCTTGTCTTGATACATGGTCTTCAGACGCGGGACGTAAGCATCAGCCATCGATGACCTCCCCGGATTTCTTGGCGAAGCGGACTTTTTTGCCCTCATCGGTGAACTTGAAGCCGACGCGCGTCGGGCCGCCGTCTTGCGGGTCGACCAAAGCGATGTTGGACAGCTGGATCGGAACCTCCTTGGGAACCCGACCGCCTTCGCTTTGCGCGGACTGTTTGGTGTGACGCACGACGGTGTTCACGCCAGTCACGATCGCACGGCCTTCTTTCGGCAGGACTTGCGTGATCTCGCCTTCCTTGCCCTTGTCGCGGCCGGCCAAAACGATGACGCGGTCGCCCTTCTTCAGCTTCGCAGCCATTAGAGAACCTCCGGCGCCAGCGAGATGATCTTCATGAAGTTCTTGCCGCGCAATTCGCGCACGACCGGCCCGAAGATACGGGTGCCGACAGGCTCCATGTTGTTGTTGATGATGACAGCCGCGTTCTTGTCGAAGCGAATGACGGTGCCGTCGTCGCGGCGAACTTCCTTGGCGGTGCGCACGACGACCGCGCGACGCACATCGCCTTTCTTCACCCGGCCACGCGGGATCGCTTCTTTCACGGATACGACGATGATGTCGCCGACGCGGGCGTAACGGCGTCCGGCGCCGCCCAGCACCTTGATACACTGCACGAGTTTCGCACCGCTGTTATCGGCGATCTCGAGCTTGGTCTCGTTCTGAATCATGCTCTTTCTCCGACCTGGACGGAGCCTGTAAGCAAAGGCCCGCCGGTTTCATCGAAAGCGCAGGGAGTTAGCCTTGTTCGGCCGCCGCCTGCGCCGCCCGTTCTTTGCGGGCCGCATCAAGCTGCGCATCGATCTCTGGCGTCACCAGCTCCCAACGCTTCATCTTCGACTTGGGCGCACACTCGATGATGCGGACGATCTCGCCTTCCTTGGCGACGTTCGCTTCGTCATGCGCGCGGTACTTTTTCGACTTCCGCACCGTCTTCTTCAGAACCGGATGCTGAAACGCACGCTCGACCGAGACGGTGACCGTCTTGTCGTTCTTGTCGCTCGTGACCCGGCCTTGCAGAATTCGCTTCGGCATCTGTTCTCCTTTGAAGCGGTCGGGAACAGGTCCCTAGCGCCTCGATCCGATAATCCAGCCCGTTATTCGGCCTGTGCGGCATCCGCCGCCTTTTGGTTCAGCACGGTCTTCACACGCGCCACGTTCCGGCGCAGTTCGCGAAACCGCGCCGTGTTCTCCATCTGCCCCGTCGCCGCCTGAAAGCGCAGGTTGAACTGCTCTTTCTTCAGCGCCGAAAGCGACTCGCGCAGCTGCTCCGGGGTCTTTTCCCGCAGATCGGCGGCGCTCATGTTCTTGTCGTCGGCCATCGTCTCAGCCAGCCCCTGTTCGCAACCCGAAAAAACAAAAATCCCGCGCCCCAAGCCATCCCGGGGCTACGGTGGTTTCCTTGTCAGATCACCAGTCTTCGCGAACGACGAACCGCGTTTTGATCGGCAGTTTCATCGCAGCTAAACGAAGCGCTTCTTTTGCAATAGGTTCGGACACGCCGTCAATCTCAAACATGATCCGACCTGGTTTTACTCTCGCAGCCCAGTACTCGACCGAGCCCTTGCCTTTACCCATGCGGACTTCCGTCGGCTTCTGGGTGACCGGAAGGTCTGGGAAGATCCGGATCCACACGCGGCCCTGACGCTTCATATAGCGGGTCATGGCGCGCCTTGCGGCTTCGATCTGGCGGGCGGTGATGCGCTCAGGCTCGACCGCCTTCAGGCCGAACTGGCCGAAGTTGAGGTTCGTTCCGCCCTTCGCCAGACCATGGATGCGGCCCTTATGCGCTTTGCGAAATTTTGTGCGTTTCGGCGATAGCATCGCTCGATCTCCTTAAGTCTTACGCGCGCTCGCGGTCGCGGCGCGGGCCGCGATCACGATCGCCGCCGCGGGGTGGACGACCGCCGCCGCCCCCGCCTTCCTGCAGCTCGGCGTTGCGCTTGTCGCGGGCCTGCGGATCGTGCTCCATGATCTCGCCTTTGAAGATCCAGCACTTCACGCCAATGATCCCGTACGCCGTCTTCGCCTCCGCATGCGCGTAGTCGATGTCCGCGCGCAGGGTGTGCAGCGGCACGCGACCTTCGCGATACCACTCCGTCCGCGCGATCTCGGCGCCGCCAAGACGGCCAGCGCAGTTGATCCGGACGCCCAGAGCGCCCATCCGCATCGAGTTCTGAACAGCACGCTTCAGCGCGCGACGGAACGATACGCGACGCTCCAGCTGCTGACAGATGTTCTCGGCCACGAGCTGCGCGTCGATCTCAGGCTTGCGAACCTCGACAATGTTGAGGTGCATCTCGCTATCGGTGAACTGCGACAATTCCTTGCGCAGCTTTTCGATGTCAGCGCCTTTCTTGCCGATGATCACACCCGGGCGCGCCGAATGGATCGTCACACGGCACTTGCGGTGCGGACGTTCGATGACGACGCGGCTGACGCCGGCCTGCTTGCACTTGTCTTTGACATAGCGACGGATCGCCAGATCCTCGTGGATCAGGTCGCCATAGTCTTTGCTGTCAGCATACCAGCGCGATTCCCAGGTGCGGTTGACGCCCAAGCGCAGACCGACTGGGTTTACCTTATGACCCATTACGCGGTCTCCTCGATGGCGGCGTCGGCAAGCGGCTGCCGCACCTTGATGGTGATCTCCGAGAACGGCTTGAGAAGCCGGCCGAACTTACCGCGGCCGCGGGGACGGCCACGCTTGAGGACCAGGTTCTTGCCGACCCAGGCTTCGGCGACGATCAGCTCGTCGACGTCGAGACCGTGGTTGTTCTCGGCGTTTGCGATGGCCGACTGCAGGGTCTTTTTCACATCCTGAGCAATGCGGCGCTTCGAGAACGTCAGCTCCGCAAGGGCCTTGTCGACGGGCATGCCCCGGATCGACTCGGCGACGAGGTTCAGCTTCTGCGGGCTGGTGCGCAGCATCCGCGTCTTCGCCATCGCTTCGTTTTCCGCGACGCGGCGGGGGTTCTTTTCCTTGCCCAACGTCCTATCTCCGCTTCGCTTTTTTATCGGCCGCGTGCCCGTAATAGGTCCGCGTCGGCGCGAACTCGCCGAACTTGTGGCCGATCATTTCTTCGGTGACCGAAACCGGAATGTGTTTCTGACCGTTGTAGACGCCGAAGGTCAGCCCCACGAACTGGGGCAGGATCGTCGAACGGCGCGACCAGATCTTGATGACTTCGTTGCGGCCCGACTCCTGAACCTTCTGTGCTTTCTTCAGCACGTAGGAGTCGACAAACGGGCCTTTCCATACCGAACGTGGCATTCAGTCGGCTCCTATTTCTTCTTGGCTTTGTGGCGGCTGCGCACGATGAGTTTGTTGGTCGTCTTGTTGGAACGGGTCCGACGACCTTTCGTCGGTTTGCCCCAAGGCGTGACCGGGTGACGACCGCCCGAGGTGCGGCCTTCGCCGCCGCCATGCGGGTGGTCGATCGGGTTCATCGCGACGCCGCGTACAGCCGGGCGTTTGCCCATGTGCCGAACACGACCTGCTTTGCCGAGGTTCTGGTTGGAGTGATCCGGGTTCGAAACCGCGCCAACGGTCGCCATGCACTCCTGGCGCACGAGGCGCATCTCGCCAGAGCTCAGGCGCAGCTGCGCATAGCCGCCGTCACGGCCGACGAACTGAGCGTATGCGCCTGCGGACCGTGCGATCTGGCCGCCTTTGCCGGCCTTGAGCTCGACATTGTGAATGATCGAGCCGATCGGCATTCCGGACAGCGGCATCGCGTTTCCAGGCTTCACGTCCGCCTTCGCGCTCGCCACCACCTGATCGCCAACCGCCAGGCGCTGCGGCGCCAGGATGTACGAGAGATCGCCGTCTTCATATTTTATCAGCGCAATGAACGCGGTGCGGTTCGGATCGTACTCGATCCGCTCGACCGTCGCCGGCACGTCCCATTTCCGCCGCTTGAAATCAACGCGCCGATACAGTCGCTTCGCCCCGCCGCCGCGACGGCGGGCGGTGATGCGGCCATTGTTGTTGCGACCGGCCTTCTTGGTCAGACCCTCGGTGAGGGTCTTCTCAGGACGGCCTTTGTGCAACCCGGCGCGGTCGATCAGAACCAGCGAACGCTGGCCCGGCGAAGTCGGCTTGAAGGTTTTCAACGCCATGTTTTTGTCGCCTGTCTTACTGTCTTCCGCTTCAGGGTAGGACGATCGGCGACCACCGCCGAAAGCCCCGGTTCATTCGTTTAGAGTCCTGTGGACACGTCGATCATGTGGCCCTCTTCCAGGGTCACGCCCGCCTTCTAGTAGTCGCTCCGGCGGCCCGGACGGCCACGGAACATCTTCTTCTTGCCGGCCTGAACCAGCGTGTTGACCTTCTTGACCTTCACCCCGAACAGCTCTTCCACCGCTTCCTTGATCTGCGGTTTCGTCGCCGTCAGCGCCACTTGGAACACAACCGCGTTGTGCTCGGACGCCATGGTCGCCTTTTCGGTGACCGCCGGACGCAGGATCACGTCGTAGAGTTCAGCTTTGATCGCCATCTCGCGTTCTCCTTATGCCGACGCTTCGCCGGCCGTCGCGTTCAAGCGCGCCGAAAGCGCCTCAACGCCCGCCTTGGTGATCACCAGGGTATCGCGGCGCAGAATGTCATAGACGTTCGCGCCCTGGCTCGGCAGCACATCGAAGTCGGGGATGTTGCCCGAGGCGGCCATAAAGTTGGTGTCCAGCTCTGGCCCGTCGATGATCAGTGTGCGGCCCCAGCCCAGTTTCTCGAGCTTCTCACGCAGGGCCTTGGTCTTCGGCTCGTCGGCCTTGGCCGCGTCTAGAACGACCAACTGGCCTTCCTTCGCCTTGGACGAGAGCGCATGGCGCAAGCCCATCGCGCGCACCTTCTTCGGCAACGAATGCTCATAGCTGCGCGGGGTCGGGCCCTTGTAAACGCCGCCCTTGCGGAAGATCGGAGCGTTCCGGTCGCCGTGGCGTGCGCCGCCGGTTCCCTTTTGCCGGTAGATCTTCTTGCTCGAGTAAGACGTCTCGGAGCGCGTCTTGACCTTGTGCGTCCCGGCGCGCCGCTTTGACAGCTGCCAAACGACGACACGGTGCAAGATGTCCTTGCGCGGCTCTTCAACGCCAAAGATGGCGTCGTCGAGTTCAATCTCGCCGGCTTCGCCTGCGTCGAGGGTGATGATCTTCGTTTTCATTATTCCTCGCCTCCGGCTTCCGGCGCCTCGGCTGGCGCCGCGTCTTCGGCCGCCGCCTCCGCTGCGACAGCCTCTGCGACCTTGATCGCCGCCGGGAACGGCAAGCCGTCCGGAGCCGCGCGCTTCACCGCGTCGCGGATCGTGACCCAGCCGCCTTTCGGCCCGGGGACAGCGCCCTTGACCAGCAGCAAGCCGCGGTCAGCGTCTGTCTTGACGATCTCCAGGTTCTGAACCGTCACCCGCGCATCGCCCATGTGACCGGCCATCTTCTTGCCCTTGAAGACCTTGCCCGGATCCTGACACTGACCGGTCGAGCCATGGCTGCGGTGCGAGATCGACACGCCGTGCGAGGCGCGCAGGCCGCCGAAATTGTGCCGCTTCATCGCACCGGCGAAACCTTTACCGATCGACGTGCCACACACGTCGACATGCTGGCCCGGCAAGAAATGCTCAGCCGTGATCTCCGCGCCAACGTCGATCAAGTTGTCCGGGCTCACCCGGAACTCGACGACTTTACGCTTCGGCGCGACGCTGGCCTTCGCGAAGTGGCCGCGCATGGGTTGCGACACGTTCTTCGCCTTGGCGAAACCTGCGCCAAGCTGCACAGCGGTGTAGCCGTCCTTGTCTTCAGTGCGCTGGGCGACGACCTGCAGACCTTCCATCCGCAGCACCGTCACGGGCGTTTGCCGACCATCTTCGGCGAACACCCGGGTCATGCCCAATTTCTGCGCGATTACGCCCGATCGCATGGGTCGACCCTCCTTAGAGTTTGATCTCAACGTCGACGCCGGCGGCCAGATCGAGCTTCATCAGAGCATCGACCGTCTGCGGCGTCGGATCGAGGATGTCGAGCAAGCGCTTGTGGGTCCGGATCTCGAACTGCTCACGGCTTTTCTTGTCGATATGAGGTCCACGCAGGACCGTGAATTTCTCAATGCGCGTCGGCAGTGGGATCGGGCCGCGCACATTGGCGCCAGTCCGTTTCGCCGTCGAGACGATCTCCCGCGTCGAGGTGTCGAGCACGCGGTGATCGAAGGCTTTCAGCCGAATGCGAATATTTTGTCCGTTCATCTCAGCGTCTTTCGCTTCGTCGTCCGTGAGCTCTTTCGAGCATCAAAAAAAGAAGCGGGCCGGGGGTTTGGGCCCCCGGCCCGCGGTGTCAACTTCTCGCCGCTACTCGACGATCTTCGAGACGACGCCCGCCCCAACGGTGCGGCCGCCTTCGCGGATCGCGAAGCGGAGTTTTTCCTCCATCGCGATCGGTGCGATCAGCTCGACGTTCATTTTCACGTTGTCGCCCGGCATGACCATCTCGGTGCCTTCCGGCAGGGTCACCATTCCGGTCACGTCGGTGGTCCGGAAGTAGAACTGCGGACGATAGTTCGTGAAGAACGGGGTGTGACGGCCACCTTCCTCTTTGGTGAGGATGTAGGCTTCGGCCTCGAACTTCGTGTGCGGCTTCACCGAACCCGGCTTACACAGAACCTGACCACGCTCGACCTGCTCACGATCGATACCGCGGAGCAGCGCGCCGATGTTGTCGCCAGCCTCGCCCGAGTCGAGCAGCTTGCGGAACATCTCAACGCCCGTGCAGGTGGTTTTCTGCGTGTCGCGGATGCCGACGATTTCGATTTCGTCGCCAACGTTGACGATGCCACGCTCGACACGACCGGTCACAACCGTACCGCGACCCGAGATCGAGAACACGTCCTCGATCGGCATCAGGAACGGCTGATCCTTCGGACGATCCGGGGTCGGGATGTACTCGTCGACCGCAGCCATCAGCTCTCCGATTTTCTCGGTGCCGATATTGTCGTCGCGGCCTTCCAGCGCGGCGAGCGCCGAGCCGGCCACGATCGGGATATCGTCGCCCGGGAAGTCGTACGAGCTCAGCAGCTCGCGCACTTCCATCTCAACCAGCTCAAGCAGCTCTTCGTCGTCGACCTGGTCGACTGTGTTGAGGAACACGACCAGAGCCGGATCGCCGACCTGACGGGCAAGCAGGATGTGCTCGCGGGTCTGCGGCATTGGGCCGTCAGCTGCGTTCACAACCAGGATCGCGCCGTCCATCTGGGCCGCACCGGTGATCATGTTCTTCACGTAGT
>CALDSD010000089.1 GCA_937911325.1 uncultured Neomegalonema sp. | reverse complement strand
ATTCGCCCTCCTTGGTGTGGGGGGGGTTCTCCTCTTTCCCGCCTCTCTTTTTTTCTGGGCCCCGCCCCCCCCCCCCTCCCGCGGGTGGCGAGCCGGACTGATTATCCGGCGATCGCGGCGGGTCCGGTCAGTCCGAACCGCCCCAGATCAGGTTGCGAATGTAGTTCTTGCGCCATCCCTTGCTTTTCGACTTGGATCGCGCTTCGCCGCTCTCCTTAAGAGCCGTGATGCGGGCCTTCGTCTCCTGGTGGGCGCTGATGAAATCTGGCGTCAGCAGTCCTCGCCGAGCAGCCATCTGGTGAAGCATATGGTGGGGCGAGGTGTTGCCCTCGATGATCATCGGGCCGTCGGGCGTGATCGCGACATCCCAGCCAAGCAGCGGCACGTCTGGGAAAATCCAAGCCGACGCGCGCACCAATTGCCGAAGCTCGGGCCACATCGGCATCTGAACGTTGATCATCGCAGCGCCCGTGCCCGGGTGGTTCTGCAGTTCCTCCGCATGGGCGCCCGTCCCGCGCTGGCATCGGCGGGTGCGGCCCGTTTCGGCGTCAATGTCGACGATCATGTTGTCGCCGCGCCAGAAGTTGTCTGCCGTGGCGCCCAAAGCGGGCGCCTTCCAAAGCGCATAGAGCACATCGATATGGCTGCCGCGATGAAGTGTAACGACGCGCACGGTGCCGACGGCGGGGCCGCTGACCGTCGCAAGATCCGGGTGCGGGCCCAGGCGGCTCTGGAAGATGTAGCCGGTCTCGCCATAGGCTTCGAAAACCTCCTTTACGAACGTCTCGACCTTGGTGCGGACGCCCGAGTGGTGGACGAGAGAATCCTCTTTCTCCTCGAAACGGTCGATGCTGGCCGCGCCCAGGCTGAGGCTCGAGTTCTTTGGCTTGCCAAAGAGAGGGTAGACCGCCTGTTCGCGCAGAAACGCCGCGGCGTCATCTGGCGTCGCCAGGCTTTTCAGCGGTCCGCCGGAGGTTTTGTCCACCAACGCTTGGGTTTCAGTCGCGCCGAGGCCGAATCCTCGCAGCAGAGCGCTGAGCTTGAGCTTGTCGTCGATCGTGCTTGCCGACTTGCCGAGAACGCCGTTGAGGGAGCGGTTGACGATCGCGCTCTTCTTGTGGCCGACGAAGGCCTCGCGCTCGGCTTTGCTCAGAGCTGGGTCGAACAAACCCAGATCGAAGTACTCTTCCGGCTGCAGCTTGTTGCGCCCGTAAGCGAGCTTTGTCGCCTCCGCCAGCATTTCAGCGGCGGGTCTGCCTGTTTTGCTTTCGACGAGCTTAACAGTCGCCTTCAGTCCGCGCTGGGTGATGGGAGCCTTCGTCTCCAGCGCGGTGGCGGCGGCGGCGACGGGAGCGTCGGTTACGTCGGTGCTCATGGGGCGGACCTCAATTCAGGTGATCGGCATGTTTTTGCGTCTTGAGCGCAAGTCACCTGAGGAAGTTCACCGATAGAGCTTAAAATACGGCTTATGAGGGGAAACGATTCATCCCGTTTCGGGGGTTGGGATGCCTTCGGCGCGTTATTGCGGGTCCTGCTCGCCGTCCGAGTTCGCGTCGGGCGATTCCGCATCCGCGCCGACTTCTCGCCGTGCTTGCATCTCGACCGCGAAACGTTCCTGGACGCGCAAAGTGAACGTTTGCATGTCGGTGGCCATCACCTCGCTCAATCGATTGGTGATCAGCGGCAGTTTGTCGAGGATCGAGCGCCCTTCAGGCGATTCATAGAGCGAAATCAGGACGTCGAGCTCGGCTTCTGTCAGGGTTTGGGCATAGACGGGGGCAAGCCGCGGCTTAAGCCCGGTCATCATGCTTTCCATCTCCTCCGACATGATCTCGAACAGGCGCTCTGAAGCCCCATCCGGCAGAACCTGCCCGCGCAAAGCCGCTTCTTGCGACATCGCTTGCTCCATCATCGGACGGAGACTTTCCAGCATCTCCCGCGTTTTGCCGGGGGGCAGCGCGAACTCGATGACCTGTTTAGCCTTTGCAAGCCTGGGCGCCTCTTGCGCGTGACCAATGGTCGGCGTCGCCGTCAGGGCGATAAGCGCAGCGGCGATAATCAGATTGAGGCGTCGCATAGAGGCTCTCCGAAGTCTGTGGGTCCGACTTGGGATCCAACTTGGGATCCGACGTTGGACTCGACGTGGGATTCGACATGATCGTCATCCGTTCGGAGCCCCGCATAACTCGGATTGACCCGCCGCGGCCAGTGCCTCGGAACAGTTTCAGCAGCCAGGCAGGTTCACAGCCAACCCGCCGAGACTGGTTTCCTTGTACTTTGCATTCATATCGGCGCCGGTCTGGCGCATCGCCTCGATGCAGTTGTCGAGCGGCATGAAATGCGCGCCGTCGCCTCGGAGTGCGAGCGACGCCGCCGTCACGGCCTTAACCGCGCCCAAACCGTTCCGTTCGATGCAAGGCACCTGAACCAGTCCTCCGGCCGGATCGCAAGTCATGCCGAGATGGTGCTCCAGCGCGATTTCCGCGGCGTTTTCTATCTGGGCGTTTGTGCCTCCGAGCACGGCGCAGAGGCCGGCCGCCGCCATGGCGGAGGCGGACCCGACTTCCGCCTGGCATCCGCATTCCGCGCCGGAAATCGAGGCGTTCCACTTCACAAGACCGCCGATCGCCGACGCTGTCAGCAGAAACTCCCGAACGTCCTGCGAGCTGGACGCGGCGTGGTGTTGCGGGCAGTGGTCGATCCAGTAGCGGATCACGCCTGGGACGACGCCGGCGGCGCCGTTTGTCGGAGACGTCACGACTTGCCCTCCGGCCGCGTTCTCTTCGTTGACCGCCATCGCGTAGAGACTGATCCAGTCGTTCACGATGTGCGGCGGCGCATCGTTTCGGCGTCCTTCTCGCTCCAACGCGTCGCGAATGCCCTTGGCGCGCCGGCGCACTTGCAGTCCGCCTGGCAGCACGCCCTCGGAGGAAAGGCCCCTTTCAATGCAATCCGACATCGCCTGCCAGACCTGGTCGAGCTTTGCGTCAAGCTCTTCAGAGCTCAAACGGGTCAATTCGTTTGCGCGCTTCATCTCCGCGACCGACAGGCCCGTTCGCTTGCCCATTTCGAGCATCTCTTCCGCGGTGTGGAAAGGGTGAGGCACGTCGGGAAGCTGTCCGGCCAAACCATCGTCTTCGGCGGCGTTCAACTCCCGCTCGGTCAATACGAACCCGCCGCCGATCGAGTAATACGTCTCCTCCAGGACCAGATTGCCCGACGCGTCCGCCGCGGACAGCACCATTCCGTTCGCATGTCCCGGCAATGGTGGACCGTAGTCGAAAACCAGATCAGTCTCGGGATCAAAGGCGAGGCGAGGCAAGTCTTGGGGCGAGAGCGTTTTGCTCTGGCGCAACTCGGTCCGCGCGGCGTCGGCCTCGACGGGATCGAGCGCTTCGGGCGAGAAGCCAAGCAATCCCAATTCTACGGCGCGATCGGTCGCATGTCCTTTCCCGGTGAAGGCCAAGGAGCCGTGCAGCGAGCACTTGATCGCAGCCGGCGCGCGCGCGCCGGGCTCCAAACGTCCGGTCCGAAGGCTCTCCAGAAAACGAGAGGCGGCGATCATTGGTCCCATCGTATGGCTGCTCGATGGGCCGATGCCGATCTTGAAGATTTCGAAAACGCTCAGAAACATGGCGTAGCACCTTGGTTGTCGGCGCTCAGCTTCAACAAGTTCCGCGAAAGGTGGACGCGTGAAAGAGACGGCGGAGCGATTGATCGCGACCGTTTGACCATGAGGCGCCGCATCGACATGATGCACCGCGGCGTTCGGCGGGCCTGAGTTTGTCAGGCGAGAGCGCGGAAGAAGAGAGAGAGCGGAGCCCTCAATGACCGAAGTAGGACCAGGCCACGCCAAAGGCCATGCGGACGCGGCGGCCAACGCAAAGCGGCTTGCAGCGGAGAAAGCGCTGGAGTTCGTGGAGCCGGGGATGAAGCTCGGTCTGGGCACGGGCTCGACCGCCGAACAGTTCGTGACCGCGTTGGGGCCGAAAGTGAAAGCAGGGCTCAAGGTGCTCTGCGTGCCCACCTCCATCCGTACGGGGCGCTTGGCGGAACGCTGCCGTATTCCGCTCACCACGCTTGATGACGCGGGTTGGCTCGATCTGACTGTCGACGGCGCTGACGAGCTCGATCCGCAGCTCAACCTCATCAAGGGCGGGGGCGGCGCATTGTTGATCGAGAAGATCGTGGCGACCGCCTCCGACCGAATGGTCGTGATCGCCGATCAATCCAAGAAAGTCGATGTACTGGGCAAGTTCCCTTTGCCGATCGAAGTGACGCCGTTCGGGTGGGAGACCACGCGCGCGTTGGTCGAGGACATGTTGCAGGGTTATGACGTCGACGGCCGCGAAACGTCGCTTCGGATGAACCGCGACGAACCCTTCCAAACCGACGAGGGCAACTTCATCGTCGACCTGCATCTTGGCCGGATCGGAGAGCCGCAAGATCTGTCTTACGCGCTGAATGCGATCCCGGGGGTCGTCGACAGCGGGCTGTTCATCGGCATCGCAGACGCCGCCATTGTCGCCGGCGAAGATGGTTCTTGCGAAGTGATCGCCGCGCCCGATCCTTCGAGTTAGCTGGGCTGATCAAAGCCGGTCGAAGCCATCACGATTGTTTTTCTGGAAAGAACGCAGGTGGACGCGCAGGTCAAGCGCTCGTAAGTAGCCGGTGAAGTCTCGTTACGGAGGTCGCGGTGAGCGAATTCGACTATGACCTGTTTGTCATCGGCGGGGGGTCTGGCGGCGTCCGAGCTGCGCGCATCGCCGCGCTGTACGGCGCCAAGGTCGCGATCGCCGAGGAGTACCGATACGGCGGGACCTGTGTGATTCGCGGTTGCGTTCCGAAGAAGCTGTTCGTTTACGCCAGCGCCTATTCCGAGCATTTCCGCGACGCCAAGGGCTATGGCTGGACCGTGCCCGAGCCGAGTTTTGACTGGCCGGCTCTGATCGAACACAAGGATATGGAGATCGCCCGGCTCGAAGGGATCTACCGCCGCAACCTGCAGAACGCCGGGGTTGAGATCCATGAAACGCGCGCCTGCGTCGCCGGCCCGCATGAGATCACCCTGGCGAGCCATGGCCGGACCGTCTCGGCGAAACATATCCTCGTTGCGGTCGGCGGCCGTCCGTTCGTGCCGGACTTTCCCGGATCCGAACACGCGATCACGTCCAACGAGATGTTCCACCTGCCCCGTCTGCCCAAGCGGATCCTGATTGCTGGGGGCGGTTACATCGCGTGCGAGTTCGCCTCGATCATGAACGGGATGGGCGTCGACACCACGCTCATCTATCGGGGCGATCAGATCCTGCGCGGATTTGACGACGACGTCCGCGCTCATGTTCAGGCCGAGATGGCGAAGAAGGGCGTGAAGTTCATCTTCAACCAGGTTCTGGACAAGCTCGAGAAAGTCGAGGACGCGTTGGTGGCCCATGTCACCAATGGCGAGACGGTCGCCATCGATCAGGCGATGTTTGCAACCGGTCGCAAGCCAAACACGGACGGGCTTGGTCTTGAAACGGCCGATGTCGCCCTCGGCCGTGGCGGGGAGATCGTGGTCGACGCCTATTCTCAGACAAACTGCCCGTCGATCTTCGCGGTGGGCGACGTGACCGATCGCGTGAACCTGACGCCCGTCGCGATCCGCGAGGGGCACGCCTTCGCCGACACAGTCTTTGGCGGTAAGCCGACCAAGGCGGATCACGAGCTGATCCCAACGGCTGTCTTCACCCAGCCGGAGATGGGGACGGTCGGCATGACTGAGGCGCAAGCGCGGGAGCGCGGTCGGGTTGAGATCTATAAAACCGATTTCAATCAGATGAAGCACGCTTTCGCTGGTCGCGCGGAGCGTGACTTCATGAAGCTGATCATTGACAAGGAGAGCCGAAAGGTCCTCGGCGCGCATATCATCGGTGCCAATGCTGGCGAGATGATCCAGATGCTCGGGATTGCGGTGAAAATGGGCGCGACGAAGGATGATATCGATCGCACCGTCGCCGTTCACCCCACCGCCGCAGAGGAGTTGGTGACGATGCGAGAGCCGGTTTCTGATTGATTTCGTCGGTTTTCGCGATGGATTTGTGGGGATTAGCGCCCTGAGACGCCGTCAATGCGTTGAAGCTGCGTCCGGAAGCCCCAACTTAGCGACAGCCGATAGGCAAACGCTGACGCCGCTCTCGCGACAACGACACGCGAGACGTGAACGAAGCCTTTGCGATCGGGTGGCGAGAGATTACAGCTCTGCCAGCGTCTGGCGACAGAGGCGAGAGCAGATAACGACGACCGGCAAGAGGAAAACAGATGCCGTGGAGCAATAATGGTGGCGGTCCGAAGTCTTCCGGACCTGGGGGCGGCGGTGGCGGCCAAGGCGGCGGCGGCGGTCCCTGGGGCGGCGGCGGTGGCGGCGGCGGTGGAAACCGTGGCGGCGGCGGCGGGCAGGGTCCCAACATCGACGACTTCTTCAAAAAGGGTCAGAACCAGCTAAAGACGGTTTTGGGCGACGGTCCGAAAGGCGGAGGCTTTGGAGGCTTCCTGCTGATTCTGCTGCTGGCCGTCGGCGCCTGGGCCTACATGTCGGTCTACACCGTCAAGCCGGAAGAGCAGGCGGTCGTGATGACGTTTGGCAAGTATGACCGAACGGACGGTCCCGGCCTTGGCTTCGCGCCCTGGCCCGTTCAAACGGCGATCATCCGTCCGGTGACATCGGAAAACATCGTCGCCATCGGGGCCAGCACGTCGAGCGGCGGCGGCCGCAGCGACGGCTTGATGCTGACCGGCGACGCCAACATCATCGACATCAACTTCCAGGTGGTCTGGAACATTCGCCAACTCGACGAATTCTTGTTCAACCTGGCGGACGCTGACGCGACGATCCGGGCGGTTGGCGAGTCGGCGATGCGCGAGATCGTCGGCAAGTCGCAGCTCGCACCGCTCTTGAACCGGGATCGCGCCGAGCTGGAGCGGCAGGTGACCGAGCTGTTGCAGACCACTCTCGACCAATACAACGCTGGGGTGAATATCCTGCGTGTCACGCTCGACCGAGCCGATCCGCCCCCGCAGGTGATCGACGCCTTCCGGGACGTTCAGGCCGCCGAGCAGGAGCGAGACACCCTGCAAAAGCGGGCGGACGCTTATTACAACGAGAAGGTCGCGAGCGCGCGTGGTCTGGCCGCGCAGATCGTCCAGGAAGCGGAAGCCTACCGCGCTGAGCGGGTCGCCGCCGCGCAAGGTGAGGCCGAACGTTTCAAGCTGATCTTGGAGGAGTACAAGAAGGCTGAAGACGTCACGCGCAAACGTCTTTATCTTGAGACGATGCAGCAGGTTCTGGGCGGGATCGACAAAACGATCATCGATCAGGGGTCCCAGGGCGGACAAGGCGTCGTTCCGTATCTCCCTCTCAACGAACTCAACCGCAACGGCGCGCGCGCCGCTGGCGCTCAGACGAACTAAGGAACGGAAAAGATGAGATTTTTGCCAATCCTCGTTCTGCTGGTCGGTGTGGCCGGCGCGGTCGCGCTCAGCTGCATATATATCGTCGAAGAACGCACGCAGGCGCTTGTTCTCGAGTTCGGTAAAGTCAAGGAAGTGCGGACAGAACCGGGCCTCTATTACAAGTATCCGGCGCCGGTGAACACGGTCGTCTTCTATGACGACCGCATCCTCCCGCTCGAGACGGACAACCTCGAGGTCAACCCGCTTGATAACCGGCGTCTTGTGGTGAACGCCTTTGCGCGGTGGCGCATTATCGATCCACAACGCTTCCGCGAAGCCGTTCAGACGCAGCAGGCCGGTCAGGACCGCCTTGAGCAGATCCTGAACGCGCGCCTGCGTGAAACGCTGGGTGCGGTGAACTCGACCGTGATCCTGTCGGAGCGTCGCGCGCAGCTGATGAACCAGATCCGCGACGGATCGCGGGAACAGGCTGAAAGCCTGGGCGTTGAGATCATCGACGTGCGTATCCGGCGCGCCGATCTGCCGGACCGCAACCTTCAGGCGACTTACGATCGGATGGAAGCCGAGCGTGCGCAGGAAGCCGCCGACGAGCGGGCGCGTGGTCGCGAGGCGGCTCAGATCCGTCGCGCAACCGCCGATCGTGAAGCGGTGGTCCTCGAATCCGAGGCGCGGCGTCAGGGCGCCGTGATCCGCGGTGAAGCCGAGGCTGAACGGACTGCGCTCTTGGCAGACGCCTATCAGCGTGACCCGGAGTTCTTTCAGTTCACCGAGTCCTTGAAGGCGTATGAGGAGGCGTTGAAAGGCGAAAACACCAGCATGGTGATCTCGCCGGATTCCCAGTTCCGGGAGTTCTTCGAGTACCTCAACCCGACGCCTCAGGCGAACTGACGCCGCACTTGGGCTGACGCCCCTGGATTGGGAGGCCCCGATATGGATGACGGGTTTCTCACAGACTTGATTTTCGCCCTCGGCCTCATCCTGGCGGCCGAGGGCTTTTTGTATGCGCTGTTCCCCAACACGATGCGGCGCATTCTGGAAGTCGCCTTGCGAACCCCGCCGGACGAGCTGCGGCTTGTCGCTCTTCTTGTCGCGGGAGCCGGCGTTGCGTTGATCGCGCTCGCCAGATCGTGAAGGCCTCCTCGCGGTTTAGCGTCGTTTTGATATCAACAACCTCCTAAAACCGTTCGGCTTTCGCCTAGATTGCTCCATATTGAAGCGGCATGGGAGCACACCAAGTCTATGACAAAGCGGTGTTCCGTCGTTCGTCTGTCGTGCGTCGCTAATGGTTACGCCAAAGGAGGACCCGAGTGTTCTTTCAGTCTGTTTCTCGCCGCACCGCGCTAGGCGCCGTCGCGCTGGCCGCCGCCATTGCGATCACGGCGCCTCAAGCGATCTCGCCAAATCTCGCATTCGCGCAGCAAGAGCGGCCAGAGAGTTTCGCCGACTTGGCCGAGCGATTGCTTCCCGCGGTCGTCAACATCTCGACGGCGCAGAACGTCGAGCAGCCGTCTCGGCCGCTGCCGCAGTTGCCGCCGGGTTCGCCCTTCGAAGACTTGTTTCGAGACTTCTTTGATCGCGGTCAGCGTGGCGAGGGCCCACGGACGGTGCAGTCGTTGGGATCGGGTTTCATCATTGATCCGTCAGGTGTTGTCGTCACGAACAACCACGTGATCGAAGAAGCGGACGAGATCGAGGTTATTCTTCAGAACGGCGATGCGTTGCCGGCGCAGCTTATCGGTCGCGACCCAAAGACCGATCTGGCGGTCCTGAAAGTGTCCAGCGATGTCGATCTGCCGTTCGTGCCATTCGGCGACAGCGAAAAATCGCGCGTTGGCGACTGGGTGCTGGCGATTGGCAACCCGTTCGGGTTTGGCGGGTCCGTCTCCGCTGGGATCATTTCCGCGCGCAACAGAGACATCAACTCGGGGCCGTATGACGATTTCATCCAGACGGACGCCGCGATCAACCGAGGCAACTCGGGCGGCCCGTTGTTCAACCTCGATGGTGAAGTCATCGGCGTGAACACGGCGATCATCTCGCCGTCGGGCGGCTCGATCGGAATCGGTTTCTCGGTTCCGGCGTCGCTTGCGGAGAACGTCGTCGCGCAGTTGCGGGAATTCGGCGAGACCCGCCGCGGCTGGTTGGGTGTCCGCATCCAGTCGCTGGATGAAGCCATCGCCGAGAACCTGGGTCTGAGCGAGCCTGTCGGCGCGTTGGTCTCGGTGGTTGACGACACGGGGCCGGCCGGCGCCGCCGGTATCCAGACCGGGGACGTCATCCTGTCCTTTGATGGGAAAGACATCGAGGAAATGAAGGACCTGCCGCGCATCGTTGCGGAAACCCCTGTCGGCGATACGGTGGATGTCGAGGTTTTCCGCGACGAAGAGGTCCTCACCCTGCCGGTGACCGTCGCTCTTCTGGATGAAGGCGGAGAGGGCGAAGAGACGAGCGAGGCGACCGAGCCCGAAGCGGCCGATGAGAACCCTCTGAGCATGAGGTTCGAGGACCTCACCAGGGCCAATCGCGCCCAGTACAGCATTGATCAGGATATCCGCGGCGTTTTGATCGCGGAGGTCGATCCGGCCAGCGCAGCCTCGGAGCGTGGCATTCGCGCAGGGGACGTGCTGGTGGAAGTCGGCCAGAAGGAAGTCGAGAGCCCAGCCGACGCGAGCGAACAGATTGCGCTTGCGCAGGAAGCGGGTAAGAAGTCCGTACTTCTGATGATCAACCGCCAAGGCGCGCTGCGTTTTGTGGCGGTGGAGTTTGAAAAGTAAGCGATAAAGGTTTGGCGAGTGATCGCCATTCCTGCTTCTTGCTCCATCTGTGAGCCGCGCTATTGACCGCCGGGCTTTAAGCGGCGGACTTTCGCTATACCCAACGGAGATGACTGTTGAACATGCCGGCTCCGATCGAAGTGCATTACTGGCCGACCCCAAATGGTTGGAAAATATCAATTTTTATGGAGGAAGCGGGACTTCCCTACCAGATTCGTTTTGTCAACATCGGCGCTGGAGACCAGTTCGAACCCGAGTTTCTGAAGATTGCGCCGAACAATCGCATGCCAGCGATCGTCGACCCTGATGGTCCGGGCGGCGAACCGATCTCGATCTTCGAGTCAGGCGCTATCCTGCAGTACCTTGGTCGGAAGACAGGGCAGTTCTATCCATCAGACGAGCGCGCGCGCGCGGAAGTGGATCAATGGTTGTTCTGGCAAATGGGGGGCGTCGGTCCAATGGCCGGACAGGCGCAGCACTTTCTGCAATATGCGCGGGAAGACCTGCCTTACGCGAAGCAGCGCTACACAGACGAAGTGAACCGCCTCTATGGCGTGCTCAACAAACGTCTGGCGGATCGCGACTACGTCGCCGGCGACTACTCGATCGCCGATATGGCGATCTGGCCGTGGGCTCAGGGATGGGTGCGTCAAGGACAGACAGAAGAGGATATCGAGGCGTTGCCGCATTTTAAGGCGTGGCTCGAACGGATGTGGGCAAGGCCCGCAGTGCAACGCGGCAAGGCCGTGGGCAAGGAAGAGCGCTAGACACTGCAACTTCGCTACTCCTACGCTCAGCAAGCGGTCCTATTTGGGCAGCGCTCTCGTTAGCATCCGACAGTTTATCACTAGACGAGTTTGCGGCGAATTCGCACCCTTCGGGGTATGACTCGCGGCGGTGAAAACAAGCTGGCCCGTCGGCTCGGGCTTGGACTGTTCGTCTTCTATGGCGTCGGCGTAATGGTCGGCGCCGGCATTTACGTGCTCATCGGCGAAGTCGCAGCCCGTGTCGGTCCGTGGGCTCCAATGGCGTTTCTTCTGGCGGGAGCCACTGCGGCTTTCACGGCGGCCTCCTTTGCAGAACTCTCCTGCCGCCTGCCCGAAAGCGCGGGCGAGGCCGCGTATGTCCGCGAAGCGTTTGGGCGGTTGTGGCTCGCGACAGTCGTTGGTCTGGCGGTCGCCGCGGTTGGCGTCATCTCGGCGGGCGCCGTCCTGCAAGGCGGCGTGGGGTACCTCATGGCGCTTCTGCCGCTCCCCAAATTCGTCTTGATCGTCGGCGTCGGCCTTCTGCTCGGGATCGTGTCGGCGTTGGGAGTTGAGAAAGCGCTTGGCTTCGCGGCGATCATCACAGCGATCGAGGTGTTGGGGCTGCTGATCGTCAGCTTCGTCGCCACAACCTCTGAGCTTCCAGCGCCGGTCCAGCCAGAGTTCGACGCGCTGCCGGTGGTTGCGTTGTCCGGCGCGGCCTTCTTGGCGTTCTTCGCCTTTTTGGGCTTCGAGGACATGGTCAACATGGCTGAGGAGGTGAAGTCGCCGCTGCGAAATCTGCCGCGTGGCATCTTCATCGCCCTTGCGGTGACGGTGATCATTTACGTGTTGGTGGCTTGGGCGGTGACGCGGATCGTTTCGGCGGCGGAGCTGGGTGCGAGCGATCGGCCATTGGCGCTGGTGTTCGAGCGCGCCACCGGCGGCGGATCATGGAGCATTGAAGCCATCGCCGTCATGGCGGCGGTCAATGGCGTGATTGCGCAGATCGTCATGGCGTCCCGCGTCATCTACGGTTTGGGCCGGCGGGTGGCTTTCCTTGCTTATTTCAAGAGCACGAACCCCGTCACCAGAACGCCTGTTCGGGCCACTGCCGTGATCACCGCGTTTGTGATCCTTCTGGCGCTCGGAGCGCCCGTCGCCACGCTCGCGGCGATCAGCGCATTCATTCTATTGGTGATTTTTGCGGCCATGAACCTTGCCCTATTGAGGCTAAAGCAGCTCGGCCCAGCCCCAGAGAACGGATTTGTGGCGCCAGTCTGGGCGCCCTGGGCCGGCTTTGTCTCGGCGCTCGCCATGTGTCTGGCGGAGTTACTGAGGCTCGCGGCGTGAAATCGTTAACCAATAAAAGAGTATGCTGCGCCGCAACGCCTTGACCTCAAGGCATAGCCATTGAATTTGCCCGTATGATCGATCTTCGCCCTGTCGGATACGTCATCGGTCTCATGGTGTTGGCGCTGGGCGGTTTCATGATCGTGCCCGGCATACTCGACGCCATTGCGTCCAATCCGGACTGGCGCGCCTTTGGCGTGTCGGCTGTTTTCACGTTGCTGGTGGGCGGCGCCTTGACGCTTGGCTGCAGCACCGGACGTTCCGCGGCGCTGACGATCGAGCAAGCTTTCCTGCTGACCGTTCTGGCGTGGGTGGCGCTCCCGGTCTTTGGCGCGCTGCCGTTCATGCTGGGGGAGCCGAATTCACGCGCGGTCGATGCGCTGTTTGAAGCGGTATCCGGGATCACCACCACAGGATCGACGATCTATATCGGTTTGGACGACATGCCCCCTGGGATCCTGCTGTGGCGGGCGTTGCTGCAGTGGATCGGCGGGATCGGGATCGTCGTCTTCGCAATGGTCTTCCTGCCGACGCTGCAAGTCGGCGGCATGCAGCTGTTCAAGTCGGAGTCGTTCGACACCTTTGGCAAGATCCTGCCTAGAGCGACCGAAATCGCCAGTTCGATTTTCTCGATCTACCTTGGGCTGACGCTCGCCTGCGCGCTGATCTATGCGAGCTTCGGCATGAGCGCGTTCGATGCTCTTTGCCACGCGATGACGACGATCGCCACGGGCGGCTTCGCCAATTATGACAGCTCCTTCGCCGGTTATGGTCCCGCGATCCAGTACGCCAGCGTCATTTTCATGTTGCTCGCAAGCCTGCCGTTCGTTCGGTACGTGCAGCTGGTGAACGGTGCGCATCAGCCGCTGCTGAAGGATGCGCAGATCAGGGCGTTTTTGATCACGGCCTTTGTCATCATGCTGGCTTTGACGATCTATCGTCTTCAGACCGTCGAAGGCGATGTTGAGCGTCACGTGCGGGAGTCTCTTTTCAACGGCGTGTCGATCCTCACCGGAACCGGATACGCCAGCGCCGATTACGGCCTGTGGGGCGCTTTTCCGGTGGCCGTGTTTTTCATGATTGGTCTGATCGGCGGCTGTGCTGGATCGACCTCGTGCAGCGTCAAGATCTTCCGCTACCAGATCCTGGCGGCCACGGTGTCCGCCGAGCTTTTCCGCGTTCGGCGCCCTCATGGGGTCTTCCGGCCGCGATACGAGGGGCGGCCGATCCGACCGGACGTCATCTCGTCGGTTCTGACGTTCTTCTTTGTTTTTGTCGCGACGCTGGCGCTGATGACGATCTTGCTGACCTGGATCGGTCTGGACAGCATCACAGCGCTGTCCGGCGCAGCGACGGCCCTGGCGAATGTCGGGCCTGGTCTGGGCCCGGAGATCGGCCCGGCCGGCAACTTCGCCGGATTGCCGGACGAAGCGAAATACGTTCTGATCGTCGGAATGCTTTTGGGTCGGCTTGAGCTGTTGAGCGTTCTCGTTCTGCTGACGCCGAGCTTCTGGCGCCGTTGAGCCGCGTGCGCGCATCCCAAAAATCTTTAGGTCGACATGCCTAGGAGCCGTCGTGGTTACCGACTGTTAATCATGACGGCGTAAACCGAAGGAAGGCGGCGGCGACGATGCGCTAAGGGGCTCCCTTTGAGCATGGTTGCGCCACCACCGTTTTCGATTGCGACTTGCTCTCTCTCGCACCGGATGAAAACGGAGACTTGGGCGCGGCGCCTCACGGCGTACGCGCCCCTTTTTTATCCAGCCATCAATCGAGGCAGATACAGGACGATCCCCGGGAACGCGATGAGGCCAGCGATGGTCAGCGCGTCGGCGACAAAGAACGGCGAGACGCCCCGGAAGACCTCCTGCACCGAGATGTCGGGCCGCACGCCGGCGACGACAAAACAGTTTAGGCCGATCGGAGGCGTGATTAGACAGAGCTCCGCCATCTTGACCACCAAGATGCCGAACCAGATCGCGCACATCGTGCCGGACATCCCAAACGCGCTGTCCTCGGCTGCGACGAACTCCCCGCCGTTCAAAGCCATCACCGCCGGGTAGACGACCGGCAATGTCAGCAGGAGCATGCCGATCGCATCCATGAACATGCCCAGAACGGCGTAGGCGAGTAGGATCATCACCAGCGTCAGCATTGGGCTTTGCTCGAGCGAGGTGATCCAGTCGGAGAACGCGCCCGGAAGGTCGGCGAACCCCAAGAAGCGCACGTAGATCAGCACGCCCCAAATGATCGTGAAGATCATCACGGACAGCTTTGCGGTCTCGAGGAGCGCGTCTTTCAGCTGCGCCCAGCGCATTCCTTTCATCACCGCGATGCAGAAGACGACAAACGCCCCCAGCGCGCCGCCTTCGGTCGGCGTACCCCAGGCGTCCCCGCCAAACGGGTTGTAGATGAAGAAGATGATGATGAAGACGACGAAAAAGATCGGCATCGCCGGCGGCAACGCTTTCAGTCGCTCCCACCAGGTGAACCCGCTGACGGGAGGGCCAAAACTCTTGAACGCCACCGCCATGCCTACGATCAAAGCACCGTAGATTAGGGCCGAGAACGCGCCTGGCACGAAGCCGGCGAGCAGCAGTTTCCCGACATCCTGTTCGACGATGATCGCGTAGATCACAAGGATTGCGGAGGGGGGAATGAGAGACGCGAGCGTGCCCCCGGCCGCGACGACGCCGGCGGCGAAGCGCTTATCATAGCCGATCTTCAGCATCTCGGGGATGGCGATCCGCGCAAACACCGCCGAGGTGGCCACTGAAGCGCCCGAGACGGCGGCGAAACCGGCGGTCGCGAAGACGGTGGACACCGCCAGCCCGCCCGGAAGCCAACCGACCCATCGCTTTGCTGCTTCAAACAGCGCTTTGGTGAGGCCAGCGTAGTAGGCGAGGTAGCCAATGAGAATGAACGTCGGGATCAAAGACAACGCCTGACTGGACACTTTCGAGTGGGGCACCTGGCCGGCGGTCTTGGCGGCAACTGTCAGCGCCCAGCCGAACTCGTCGGGCGCATAGCCCTTTTTGGCCCAGAATATCCAGACGAGGCCCACGAGCCCCGCCAGCGCGGCCGCGAAGGCGACGCGCATCCCCAGGACGACCAGCACGATCATGCCGCCGCTGACGATCAGTCCGATGTCGATCGGCTCCATGTCAGCCTCCCTTTGCGCCTGAAGACGCATCTGTCGAGGCGTCGAGATCGTGTTCTGCGCCGGAGACATGCTCGGCTTCGCGCGCCGCCTGGGTCGCGACATCCTCGATCAGGGGGACCGCGACCGGCTCCTCCAGACCAAGCGCGATCGCCCGGGCATAGGCGTAAAGCTGCAGCGCCAGACGCAAGCACAGAACGAAGAATGCGATCGGCGCGAGCAGTTTCGCCGGCCAGATCGGCAGCGCGATATCCATTGAGCTGTCATTGCTCCACATGGGCGCGTCGAAACTGAAGCTGCGCTCGAAATGCGCCCACGATCCCCAGACCAGAAGGATCATCAGGATCAGCATCGCAAGCACTGTAATGAACTCGACAATCCACAGCGCGCGGCCGCGGAGTTGTCCGACCAGAATGTCCATCCGAATATGTCCGCCGTCGCGCTGAACGAAGGCCACGCCCATGAAGGCGATCAGCGGCATGACCTGTTCGATCCAGTCGACATAGCCGGGAAGCGGGCTGTTGAAAAAGTTCCGACCTCCGACCGAGACGACGGCCAGGATCATGAGCGAGAAGACCGCAAGACCGCTGAGAAGCGCGAGGAGTCGTTCTGCAGAATAAAGAGAGCGGTCGATGCGGCTCAGAGCAGAGCCGTCCTCGATCACGGTGGCGGCGCCTGCCATGGCGGTGCCCCCCTGTTAATAGCTGTGAAGTACAAGCAAAAAGCAACGCCGCCGCGAAGGCCGCGGCGGCGCATCAGGCTTTGAGGCCTAGTTCGTCACCATGCCGGTCACGAGATCGTAGAGCTCCTGCGCCGGCAGGCCGCGCGCGTTGTTCTCTTCGATCCACTCCTGAGCCGCCGGACCGGCAACCGTGTCACGGAAGGCTTGCAATTCGGCGTCGCTATAGGTGATCCGCTCGATGCCTTTATCGTCGAGCTTCGGGCCCCAGGCGTCCATCGTCGCGCCGTTGTAGTACTCGATGTAATAGTCGAGCGCTTCGTCGATCGAGCCGAGCAGCGCGTCGCGATGCGCGTCCGACAGGCCGTTGAGCGCATCGGTGTTCACGACAACCGGACAGTTGACCGAACCCGGGTTCAGGTTGGTGGTCCACCATTTGCCGGTTTCGACAGTGCCGATCGACATATGCGCATGCGGAGCGAACGCGACCGCTTTCACATCGCCGCTGTCGAGCGCCTGTCTCACTTCAGACGCGGTCT